>JBJESQ010000021.1:0-108735 GCA_051882875.1 Lentihominibacter sp.
GCAGGGCAGTAATGCCTTGAAAAACCAGGGGCAGGGCTGTATAATTTTAATGCATATTGTTTATCAGGCGCGTTGCGCTACAATTAATAGCAGGAGGAAACTACAGATGAAAGTATTAGTAATTAACTGTGGAAGCTCTTCACTTAAGTATCAGGTTCTTGATATGACAAATGAAGTACTTCTTTGCAAGGGTCTTGTTGAGAGAATCGGAATGGAGGGTTCTGTAATCAAGCACGAGAAAATCGGAATGGACAAGTTTGTTCTGGAAGCACCTATGGCTGATCATAAGGACGCCATCGGTCATGTTCTTGAGGCTATTCAGGATGCCGAGCACGGTGTAGTAAAGGAAATGAATGAAATCGGTGCTGTTGGACACAGAGTTGTTCATGCAGGTGAAAAATATTCATCATCGGTTCTCATTACTGATGATGTTATCAAGGTACTCGAAGAATGTACTGCACTGGCACCGCTGCACAATCCACCAAACCTTCTTGGTATTGACGCATGTAAGGAGCTTATGCCGGGAACACCTATGGTTGCTGTATTCGATACTGCATTTCATCAGACAATGCCTCCTGAATCATACATTTATGCTATACCTTATGAATTCTACGAAAAGCACGGTATAAGAAGATATGGATTCCACGGAACCTCACACAAGTATGTTGCAGAAAGAGCTGCCGACATTCTCAATGTTAATCTGGACGATTTGAAGCTGATTACGTGCCACCTTGGAAATGGTGCTTCTGTTTCAGCAATCAAGAGAGGAAAGTGCATCGATACATCTATGGGCTTCACTCCGCTGGAGGGCCTTGTTATGGGAACAAGATCTGGTGATATCGACCCGGCTATCGTTACTTATATGAGACAGGTTGAGAACCTTGACCAGGGTGTTGCCAATGAGATTCTGAACAAGAAGTCAGGCGTACTGGGAATCTCAGGTGTTTCAAGCGACTTCAGAGATCTTGAAACTGCAGCTGAAGAAGGAAACGAAAGAGCACAGCTGGCTCTGAAGGTTTTCGCACACAAGGTAAGATTCTATATTGGTGCATACATTGCCGAAATGAACGGCTGCGATGCCATCATATTCACAGCAGGCGTTGGTGAAAATGATATAGGAATGAGAGACATTATCTGTAACGACCTGGGTAACCTGGGAATCAAGCTTGACGTTGTTAAGAACAGGATAAAGGGCAGAGAATGCATTATCTCCAGAGACGATTCCAGAGTTAAGCTTATACTTATCCCTACAAACGAAGAGCTTATGATTGCCAGAGACACGAGAGACATCGTAGAAGGCCGTTTATAGGATAAAAAAGATATTGACAAATACCGCATATGGCGTGTATACTTTCAATGTTGCGACATATGGAATTACCATATGCCATAAACTGAGAATTTCTGCGCCGATGCCGGTCGGCGAGGCGTGCTCACATAATCGGCACGAAGGAGGTGTAACAATGGCAGTACCTAAGAGAAAAACTTCAAAGGCAGTAACTCATCAGAGAAAGGCAGCAAACATGAAGAAGAAGGCTCCTGGCGTTTCAATTTGTCCGCAGTGCCACGAACCTAAGCTTCCTCACAGAGTTTGCCCTAACTGCAACTACTATGATGGCAAAGACATCATGGAAGCATAATCTGCTTTAATGAAGAAATGAAGACAAGACAAAAGCGACAGCTGTGCTGTCGCTTTTTTAGTAACATTTTCACATTAACCGAGTTACTGAAATAACTTAGTCGGGAAGAACTTCCAGAAGCTTTTCGGCAATCTGGATGGCATTTGTTGCAGCACCTTTTCTGACATTATCTGCCACGCACCAGAGATTAATGCCGTTTTCTACCGAGAAGTCTCTTCTGATACGACCTACATAAACGGGATCTGTTCCTGCTGCCTCAGTAGCCAGAGGATAGATATTGTTTTCAAGATCATCCTGAAGGACTATTCCGGGGGCATTTCTGAAGAGCTCGAAGATGTCCTCAAGTTCAAACGGCTTCTCGAGTTCGATGTTTATTGATTCACTGTGACCGTAATATACAGGAACTCTTACTGTGGTAGCCGTAACGCCTATGTTCTCATCGTGGAGAATCTTGTGGGTTTCGTTAACCATCTTCATTTCTTCCTTGGAATAGCCGTTCTCGAGAAATACATCGATATGAGGCAGACAATTGTATGCTATCTGATGAGCATATGCCTGCAGCGGCTCATCATTTCCCTCAATTCCATTCTTGAGATCGTTTATTCCCTTGAGACCGGAGCCTGCTACTGCCTGATATGTTGAATATACAACTCTCTTGATTCCGTACTTGTCCTGGAGCGGCTTAAGAGCTACAACAGCCTGAATTGTTGAGCAGTTAGGGTTGGCAATAATGCCCTTGTTTACTGCGATATCTTCAGGATTAACTTCAGGAACAACAAGGGGAACATCCTTGTCCATTCTCCACTGGCTGGAATTATCTACTACTGTTGTTCCGTGCTGCGCAGCAATAGGTGCGAACTTGGCACTCGTACCGCCGCCTGCGGAAAACAGGGCGATGTCAATCGGTTTATCAAATGAATGCTCGGTCAGCTCTTCAACGGTGTATTCTTTTCCCTTAAAGGTTATCTTTTTGCCGGCTGATTTGGCCGATGCCATAAGATAGATGTTTTCAAAAGGAAAATTCCTTTCTTCCAGAACCTTCAGGAAAGTTGATCCTACAACTCCCGTTGCTCCTACTACTGCAATGTTTGGTTTTCTTTTCATTATACTGACCTCCTATAGTAATATCGTCTATTGGTCATTATACAACGGCAAATAAGCACTGTCAAAGTCTCCAAATAATGTGTTATGGGAAAGCTGATACTACCAATTGTTGTGGCTTTGTGCTATCATATAAACTGAGAAAAAACGTGCAGGATTGCATGAATTATTAAAAGGAGATTATGATGACTTATTTACAGGCAATCATTTTGGGACTTGTTCAGGGACTTGCGGAATTTCTGCCTATCAGCAGCTCAGGGCATCTGGCACTTCTGCAGTATTTTTTCGGCGTGGAGGCCGACAGCGTACTGATGTTTACCGTGCTGATGCATGTGGGAACGCTGGTTTCCGTATTTATTATTTACAGAAAAGACATTGCAGAGCTTATTGCTGAGCTTGGCAGGACGATAAAGGATATCTTCACGGGAAAGGGACTGAGAATTAATTCAAGCCCTACAAGAAGGCTGGGGTTTATGATTATAGTTGCATCTATCCCAACGGCTGCAATAGGGCTGCTGTTTGAAGATTTCTTCGGAGGATTGTATTCATCGATTGTTTCCATTTCAATCGGTTTGATATTTACCGGAATAATTCTTTTCGTTGCAGAAAAACTCAATAAAAGCGATAAGGATGTCATGACAATGAAATGGCGACATGCTGTATTTATCGGATGTATGCAGGGTATAGCTATTGCTCCGGGAGTTTCACGCTCAGGATCAACCCTGTTCGGAGGTCTTGTGGCCGGACTGGGGAGAGCTTTTGCAGTAAAATTCGCATTTCTCATTTCCATTCCGTCAATTCTCGGTTCAGTTGTTATGGAGGCTCCCGACGCCTTTGCAGAGGGTCTGGACATGACATTACTTGGACCTGTAATTGCAGGGGTTGTCGCTGCAATCATTTCCGGAATTGCAGCAATTAAAGTCATGATAAAAATTGTTACAGGCAGGAAGCTTATCGGATTCACCGTATATGTATGGCTTGTGGCTGCAGCCGTACTGGGATATGCGCTGATTTCCGGCATATAGAGGAAGGTATAATGGCTGATAAAAAAAGAGGACCGGGAAGACCGCCGGGAAGCAAGAAAAAAAACGGAAGCAGAAGCAGCATTTCCAGAGAGGGTCAGCGAAATGTAAGGAAACAGGAAATGCGAATTGAAGCTAAAGCTCAGCTGAAGGATGAAATTCTGGGAATTGTTCTTATGGCGCTGGGTGTTTTTCTCATTATTGCTTTGCAGACTCATGCTGCCGGAATTGCGGGAGAGGGAATATCCCGTGTTCTTAAGGGAATGTTTGGTTTCGTCGCTTTTTTCATGCCTTATTACTTCATTATATACGGACTTCTTCTGTTTTTGAAAAAGACTATTCATATAGGCATTAAATCAGCTGTTTATCTGGTGATAATCTATCTGGCAATCGATCTGGTAAACGCAGGCAGATTCATGGAACCTATTGCTAATGGTGGAAGCTGG
Source organism: Lentihominibacter sp. (assembly GCA_051882875.1). Classification (GTDB taxonomy): domain Bacteria; phylum Bacillota; class Clostridia; order Peptostreptococcales; family Anaerovoracaceae; genus Lentihominibacter. The sequence goes on from JBJESQ010000021.1 coordinate 4,207, forward strand.
GGCGGTTTCGGCGAAAGCTTTGCGAACGGCACAGCTCTTACCGGCGGAGGTGTCTTCGGAATGGGTATTGGAAGCATAATCGTAAATCTTACAGGTATTCCGGGTCTGTACATATTCTCATTTGTTGTAATATTTGTTTTCCTGCTTTTGCTGGTTAACACTCCGGTATCCAGGTTCTTCGAAAGCATTAAGATGAGAAAGCAGAGACGTGTTCTGGAAAGAGAAGAAAGGGCTAAGGAGAGACAACGACTGCAGGCTCAGGCCGACAAATCAGTCCGGGACGCATCGCCAGATTCAAGCCCGACAATGAGTGAGAGCCAGAGGAAGATAATGGGATACATGTCGGAAAATATTTCGGAACCTTCGACGGAGTCTCAGGTAAATCCGAAAAAAACCGAAAGAAACTCTAAAGCCCGGAAGCTGGAAATCAAGGGAACGGGAAAGAACGACAATGCGGCTGTGGAACCGGAGACCCTTGTGCCTCCAAAGAAGTTAAGCAGACAGGAAGCTGCCGAGAGTATGCTGGAATCGGAGGATTTTATCAAAAATGACAGCGAGAGGGAATATGAGTTTCCTTCATTAAATCTGCTGAATCCGCCTTCAAGGACTGCATCAATGGCAAGCGAGGGAGAACTGAGGGACAAAGCTGGACTTCTGGAGGAAACTCTGGGAAGCTTCGGCATCGATGCCACAGTTACAAATGTTATTCAGGGTCCTACTGTAACCAGGTATGAGGTTCACCCAAGCAGCGGCGTTAAGGTATCAAAAATAAAGAATCTTATTGACGATATTGCCCTGAACATGGAGGCAAAGAGCATCAGAATTGAAGCTCCTATTCCGGGCAAAAGAGCAGTGGGCATAGAAATACAGAATGAGAAGACCAACCCTGTAATGCTTCGGGAAATAATCTCTTCCGATGCTTTCAGAAACGGGAAGTCGAAGCTCACCTTCGCGGTGGGCAAGGATATCGGAGGCAATCCTATAGTTGCGGATCTGGCAACAATGCCTCATTTGCTTATTGCGGGCTCCACCGGATCCGGCAAGTCGGTATGCATAAACGGAATAATCGCCAGTCTGCTGTACAAGGCGAGTCCCGATGAGGTTAAGATGGTTCTTATTGACCCTAAGGTTGTTGAACTTTCCGATTACAATGGTATACCTCACCTTCTTATTCCCGTAGTAACCGATGCCCAGAAGGCGGCGGCAGCTTTGAACTGGGCTGTTGCGGAGATGGATGACCGTTACAAGAAATTCGCCGAAAACGGCGTTAGAGACTTCGCTTCCTACAACAAGCTGAAGAGGAAGGAAAAGAACAAAGTAAAGGACGGGGAAATAGATGGTCCTATTCCTCAGATTGTGATAATAATAGACGAGCTGGCGGATCTGATGATGGTGGCATCCTCCCAGGTTGAGGAGTCAATATGCAGACTTGCCCAGAAGGCCAGAGCAGCGGGAATGCATCTTATTGTAGCCACACAGAGACCATCTGTTAATGTGGTTACCGGTCTTATCAAGGCGAACATTCCTTCAAGAATTGCCTTTGCGGTAACATCAAATGTTGACTCCAGAACAATTCTTGATACAGTGGGAGCAGAACGTCTCGTGGGCAAAGGTGACATGCTGTTTGCTCCTATCGGCAGCAGCAAACCAACCCGTGTACAGGGCTCTTTTATCTCCGACGAGGAAGTAAAGCGCATTATCGAATTCGTGAAGCAGCAGGGAACGGCTGATGAGGCTGCAGAGGCTGATGTGCTGGACACAATTGAACGGGCTAATATGCCGGATGCCGAAAAGGGTAACAGAGATCTGGAGGACGATCTCCTGCCTGATGCAATTGAACTTGTTGTAGGTGCGGGAAACGCCTCAGTTTCAATGCTGCAGCGGAGATTCAGAATCGGATATAACCGTGCTGCTCGCATAATTGACATGATGGAGGACAGACAGATTGTAGGGCCTCCAGATGGAAGCAGGCCAAGGGCTGTCCTCATTTCAGAGGAGGATCTGGAGAACATGAAGGAAAGCGGAATATGAAACTTTATATAGAGACACTGGGATGTCTTAAAAACTCAAACGATTCCGAGGGAATCGGGGGAATATGGGAAAAGAGCGGACAGACAGTAACCGATGACCCCTGGGATGCGGATGTGATTCTGGTTAACACCTGTGCATTCATAAACGATGCTAAAACGGAGTCTATCAATACCATATTTGATATGGTAAGGCTCGCTAAGGAAAAGGAGGAATCAGGTCTTAGCAGGCCACTTCTGATAGTGGCAGGATGTCTGGGACAGCGATACGGCAGTGAGCTTGTGAAGGAAATCCCCGAGGTAGATATTTTCATGGGGGTGAACGATTACGAAAAGCTGCCTGCCATTGAAGCTGAAAGGAATAAACTCTACTGCAGCCCGGCAACGGACAAATTCATGGAATTCAGCTCACGAAAGCTTGACACAAACCCATACGTGGCAACATTGAGAATTGCAGAGGGCTGTAACAACTGCTGTGCCTATTGCGTTATACCTCAAATCAGAGGCGGTTACAGAAGCAGGCCCATGGAAAGCATAATTGAGGAAGCGGAGGTTCTGGCAAAGGCAGGAACAAAGGAACTTATTCTTATCGCTCAGGATGTAACGGAGTACGGCCGCGATATATATGGGGAGCTGAGGCTTCCTGCTCTTCTTCGCCGTCTTTGCAGGGTGGAGGGCATAAGATGGATAAGGCTTATGTACTGCTACGAGGATAAGATTACCGAGGAACTGATAAAGACAATGGCGGAGGAGGAGAAAATATGCAATTACATTGATATACCTCTTCAGCATATTTCCGATTCCGTACTTAAGGCAATGAGACGGAGATCCACAGAAAGAAGCATCAGAGATACCATAGGTGCCCTGCGACGGGCTATTCCTGATATTCACATCAGAACAACATTTATTACAGGTTTTCCGGGGGAAACTGAGGAGGACTTCGAGAAGCTTGCAGCCTTTGCAGAGGAAACGGAGTTTGAACGTCTGGGGGTATTTGCCTATTCAAGAGAAGAGGGGACTCCCGCCGGTGATATGGAATGTCAGATAGATGAAGAAATAAAGGATGAGAGAGCTGATTCAATAATGAGACTTCAGATAGACATTTCCCGCAGAAACAACATGAAAAAAATCGGGAAGGTCTTTGAAGTCATTGTTGACGGCGTGGATGCGGATGGAGCATACCTGGGAAGAACAGTGTATGATGCTCCTGAAATAGACAATACCGTGATATTCAGTGGAGATGACGATAGAGTTTACAGGCCGGGGGACATGGTTAAGGTGAGAATTACAGACGCCTTTGATTATGATTTAACCGGTACAGTATGCGGATAGGAGAGGTTAAAAAAATGAATTTGCCAAACAAACTGACAGTTATCAGAGTTATTGCCGTACCCTTCTTTGTGGCGGCCTATATGCTTGGAGCGATTGGAGCCTGGTGGTTTTTCATAGCTTTGGGTCTCTTTATTGCAGCGTCACTTACGGATATGCTTGACGGCAGGATTGCCAGAAAGCACAATCTGGTTACAAATTTCGGAAAGATAATGGATCCCCTGGCGGACAAGATTCTCGTTTACTCGGCATTTTGTCTGATGGTTGCTGACGGAACAGTTCCGGGGTGGATGTTTATCGTAATACTGGCGAGAGAATTCGCTGTTTCGGGAATGAGAACAGTTGCTGCCAGCGAGGGAATTGTTGTGGCTGCAGGAAACAGCGGCAAGGCGAAAACTGTGCTCCAGATGATTGCCGTGCCTATTCTTATTCTTGCACAGGGGCTTCCGTCATATGGCTTTATAATGACTGCAGGCCAGGTCTTCCTGTGGGCATCCCTTATTATGACAGTTATTTCAGGAATCGAATACATTATGAGAAACAGGCAGGTATTTTCACAGTGAAGGCAGCGTTATTAAGTGTAGGAACAGAGATACTGTTCGGACAGATTACAAATACAAATACGGTATATCTATCACAGAAACTCAATTCAATGGGAATAGATGTGATGTATCATTTCACCGTTGGGGACAATCCCCAGCGGCTTGCTGAAATGATAGAAATCTCATTCCGGGATTGTGATATCGTAATTACAACCGGAGGGCTGGGGCCAACACAGGATGATTTAACAAAGGAGACTGCCTGCAGCGTCATGGGGGACAGACTGGTAATGCATCCTGACATCCTGGAAAGCATCGAAAAGAGAGTGCTGTGCTACAGAACTGTCATGACGGAGAACAACAGGAAACAGGCGGAAATGCCTTCAAGATGCAGAGTATTCTACAATGACGCAGGTACAGCTCCGGGGTTTGCTCTTGACAGGGTTAACCCCAATTGCCCTGATAAAAAGCAATGGATTGCCTGCATGCCGGGACCTCCGGGAGAAATGATGAGGATGTTCGAGAAATCTGTTACACCATGGCTGGAGGAGCTTTCTGAAGGTGCACTGTACTACAGAGAACTGAGAACCTTCGGAATAGGCGAGTCAGCTCTGGAGACAAGCCTGCTTCCTGTAATTGACGGGCAGACGGATCCCACAGTAGCAACATATGCAAAGACAGGAGAATCCTCCGTCAGGATTGCTTCTAAGAGAAAGACCGGAGAAGAGGCAAAGGCAGCTGTTGAGAAAATGATTGACAGGGTCATGGAGCTTGTGGGGGAATATGTTTACAGTACAGACGGAGAGGATTATCCTTCGGTAGTGGGCAGACTCCTCATTGAGAGAGGGCTTACCATTTCCTGCGCAGAATCCTGTACAGGTGGAAGGTTTGCTGCAGCCCTTACAGACATTCCGGGAATATCACAGGTTTTTGACCGGGGAATTGTAACCTATAGCAATCAGGCCAAAATTCAAGAGCTGGGTGTGAAAGCAGAAACTCTGGCCGAGCACGGAGCAGTAAGTGAAGAAACGGCAAAAGAGATGGCCCTCGGTATCAGGAAAGTCAGCGGAAGCGATATCGGCATTTCAGTTACGGGAATTGCTGGCCCTGATGGTGGAACAGAGGAAAAGCCTGTTGGTCTGGTGTACATCGGACTGGCGTACGGCGATGATGTAATATGCCGCAAGATCAGCAGAAATATCAAGGACAGAAACAGGAACAGAACCAATGCAATGCTGTCCATGTTCGATATGATATACAGAAACATTTTATGTTAACTTAATAGGACAGTACTCATTTTCCGGTTGACATATAGGAAAAATATGGTAATATGGAAATATATGGCAGATAAACACTCGGTTCGCCAAAGCGCGAACAAATGTTCAAATAATCATTGACATTTCTTCGCCCATGGGGTATTATGGTAATAGAACGAATGTTCACTGATTATTGGAGGTAATCATATGGCAAAGAATGACAGCATGAGAGGAACGCAGTTTTCAAGCAGCGAAGAGAGAGATAAGGCTCTGGCCAGCGCCATGGCCCAGATTCAGAAACAGTACGGTAAGGGAGCCGTAATGAAACTGGGAGATGACAGCGCCAGACTGAATATTGAAGCTATTTCCACAGGTTCTATGAGCCTGGATCTTGCAACAGGAATAGGCGGAGTTCCCCGTGGAAGAATTGTTGAAATATACGGGCCTGAATCATCAGGAAAAACAACGCTGACACTTCATATTATCGCTGAAGCTCAGAAGAAAGGCGGCCGAGCAGCTTTTATTGATGCCGAGCATGCGCTTGATCCCGAGTATGCAGCAAATCTGGGAGTTGATGTTGACGAGCTTCTCGTGTCTCAGCCTGACTATGGCGAACAGGCTCTGGAAATTGCTGATACACTTGTTCGAAGCGGCGCACTGGATGTTATAGTTGTGGACTCTGTAGCGGCACTGGTTCCGAAGCATGAAATAGATGGGGCCATGGGAGATACTACTGTAGGTCTTCAGGCAAGACTTATGTCTCAGGCGCTGAGAAAGCTGGCAGGTGTAATAAACAAGACAAATACCACAATTATTTTCATTAACCAGCTTAGAGAGAAAATAGGTGTAATGTTCGGAAATCCAGAGACAACAACAGGGGGACGTGCACTGAAATTCTTCGCATCAATGAGGATAGATGTAAGAAGAATAGAGAGTATCAAAACAGGCGATCAGGTTCTGGGCAACAGAACGAGAGCCAAGATTGTGAAGAACAAGGTTGCTCCGCCGTTTAAGCAGGCTGAGTTTGATATCATGTACGGCAAGGGGATTTCAAGATCCGGAGATGTTCTCGACTGTGCTGTAGAGGCCAAGATAATCGACAAGGCAGGTTCATGGTACAGTTACAACGGCGAAAGAATCGGTCAGGGGCGTGAGAACGTGAAGGAATTCCTGGAAAACAATTCAGAAATTCTCGAGAGAATCGAAGGTCAGCTTCTTGATAATTTGAGAGAGAAGAGAGAAAAATCCAGAGAAAACAATGATGTGGATGTAAACGATGTAACTGACGGAATGCTTATTGACGAGGACGGAGTTATTATCGAATAAAATCCGAAAACCATTGGAAACACTGAAAAATCCCTTTACAAGGGATTTTTTATGTAGTATCATAACAGGGTATGAGCCGCTCGAACAGGGCCGATTAAACGTCTGCATCCTGCAGGCTGCCCCGGTAGGCGAGACTGGATAGAGGAGGAAATAAATTAATGTACGCAATTATTGAAACAGGCGGAAAGCAGTACAAGGTTCAGGCCGGTGATCAGATCAGAGTTGAAAAGCTGAATGTAGCAGACGGCGGAGCTGTAGTGTTTGACAAGGTTCTCGCTGCCGGCGAGGGTGCTGACATCAAGATCGGTGCACCTTACCTGGAGGGAGTAACTGTTGAAGGTACAGCAGTTGAATCAGGCAAGGGTGATAAGGTTATCATCTTCAAGTACAAGGCCAAGAAGGATTACAGAAAGAAGCAGGGACACAGACAGCCGTATACACTGGTTGAAATTACTTCAGTAGCAGGCGAGAAGGCAGCAGCCAAGCCGGCTCCTGCAGCAGAGGAAGCACCTGCAGAGGCAAAGGCAGAAGCAAAGCCGCTGGCAAAGATGCTGAAGGCTGAACTGATTGAATATGCTAAGGAGCAGGGAATCGAAATCGATGAGAAGGCAACAAAGGCTGTAATCATCGAAACAATCGAAGCAGCTAAATAGCATTAAGGATTTGAAATTAGAGTTTTAGATTGAATATACAAGGAGGTATACCATGGCAAGTAAGAAAGGTGTAGGTAGCTCGAAGAACGGTCGTGATTCCGAGTCCAAACGTTTAGGCGTTAAGACCGGTGATGGTCAGTTCGTTAGTGCCGGCAGCATTCTGGTTAGACAGAGAGGAACAAAGTTCCACCCTGGTAACAATGTTGGCATCGGTGGAGATGATACATTATTTGCAAAGATTGACGGAGCTGTAAAGTTCGAAAGATACGACAAGAAGAGAAAGCAGGTAAGTGTATATCCTAAGGAAGCGTAAACTATCATGGCCCCTATTTTAGGGGCTTTTGTTTTTTGTATTATGTTTGTAGATAGAGCGAAAATAACAATTAAATCAGGAAAGGGCGGCAATGGAGCCGTTACTTTCAGAAGAGAACCATTCGTTCCGGAAGGAGGACCTGACGGCGGAGACGGCGGCAAGGGCGGAGATGTCGTGTTTCTTGCAGATGAGAATCTCAGAACTCTTATGGACTTCAGATATAAGAGAAAGTACGAGGCGGAAAACGGTCAGAACGGAATGAAGAAGAATCGCTTCGGCAAAAACGGTGAAGATCTTATTATCAAGGTTCCGGTTGGAACCATGGTAATAGATGAGGAGTCCGGCAAGGTCATGATGGACATGACCGAGCACGGCCAGTCTTTTATTGCCGCTAAGGGCGGTAAGGGGGGCAAGGGCAATGTCAGATTCAAGACACCAACAAGACAGGCGCCTAATTTCGCTGAAGCCGGGGGCTTCGCCAAAGAACGAAATATTATTCTTGAAATGAAGCTGATAGCAGACGTGGGGCTTGTGGGCTTCCCTAATGTGGGAAAATCCTCCCTTCTGGCCGTGGCAACAAGTGCTAAACCTAAAATAGCAAACTATCACTTCACAACTATAGACCCCAATCTTGGTGTTGTCAGCATATACGATTCAAGTTTCGTAATGGCGGATATTGCCGGAATAATTGAAGGAGCCCATGAGGGAGCCGGGCTGGGACATTATTTCCTGAAGCATATAGAAAGAACTAAAGTTCTTATCCACATTGTGGATGTTTCAGGCAGTGAGGGAAGAAGTCCGGAAGAGGATTTCGATAAAATAATCACTGAACTTTCCCGTTACAGCGAGAGACTTCTCAAGAAGCCTCAGATTGTTGTTGCAAACAAGATAGATGTTCTTGGATGCAGCAGTGATCCGGAGGATCTTGAAATATGCGAAGAGTACCTGCAGCTTAGAGAACATGTTGAAGCCAGAGGATACAGGCTGTTTCCAATGTCTGCGGCTGCAGGCATCGGAGTTAGGGAGGTGCTTGAGGAAGCCTACAAACTGCTTCTTGAGGTTGAGGCAAACCCGCCGGAGGAGGACGATGAGTATGAGTACTTCGATTTCGAAACCGATGATTACGATCCGGACTACAGGAAGGTAACAGGTGATTTTGACGGAGAGAACTATATTATCTCCGGCAAACAGCTTGAGAAGATTTTCAATTCAACAAACTTCAACGATCATGGTTCCAGACGATATCTGTTTAAATATATCGAAGACAGCGGTGTATACGATGTGCTGAAGGAAATGGGACTTGATGAGGGAGATACCATCAGGCTTTTTGATATGGAATTTGAGTACTACGAAGAAGATTACAGCGTTTTTGAGGATTGAAAATGGCTAAAGGAAATCATCCTGACAGAAATAAATGCATGGAATACCTGGAGGCGTACGGAACACCTCCACACGTTATTGGGCACTGTAAGTCTGTTGCTGCTGTGGCCTGCAGACTGGGGGAAGCCCTTAATAAAGCCGGGGGAACCCTGGCAGGGGAATTTGAAACGATAAGAATGAAGGAATTTGTTCGGGAGGACGGCAGAACTGCATATGTTCAGGATCACAGCTTTGACATCTGCAGCACAGAATACAGACTGTTTGATATTGAGCTGATTCGAGCTTCGGGATTGCTTCACGATATGGCAAGAGTTGAAGAAAGACACTGGGATGTATGTGCTGACTGGTGCAGGGACATGGGATACCCTGAAGAGGAACAGGTAATACGAGTTCACATGATGTATCAGTATACTAATGACGCGGATCATCTCACCGAAGCTGACCTTGTAAGTTTAGGTGATCGTTTGAGCCTGGAAGATCATTATGCGGGTCTTGACCTTAGGATGGATTACATAATAAAGAAAGTCGAAAGGCACGGAGCGCCCGGAGCCCGAGAGGCAATCCTCAAAAAGAAAGAAGAAACCAGAAAACTTCTTGAATCGATAGAAAACAGAATCGGTATGACAATAGACGAGCTTATGAAAGACATTGATTATGAAAATTGACAAGAAACTTGAGAGAATACTGAAAAGAGTAGAGAAGCCCGCCAGATATACAGGAGGAGAAGTAAACATGATCAGAAAAAATACTGATGATGTTTCTCTTCGTATCGGATTCGCGTTTCCGGACACATATGAAATAGGCATGTCATATATGGGAATGCAGATTCTGTACAATATTCTTAACAGAAACGAGAAGATATACTGTGAGAGACTCTTCGCTCCTGCAGGAGATATGGAAGCGCTGATGAGAGAGGGAAACATTAAACTCTTTACCCTTGAAACCTTCACTCCTGCTGACGAGCTGGATATTCTCGGATTCACCCTTCAGTATGAAATGTCATACTCAAATATTCTTAACATGATGGATCTCGCAGGAATACCTGTCCGAAGAGAGGACAGGGCTGATTCCATGTACAGCCTTCCGCTTATCATTGCTGGAGGTCCCTGTGCATTCAATCCGGAACCACTGGCTGATTTCGTGGATATGTTTCTTGTGGGTGACGGTGAGGAGCTGCTTGAAAAGGTTTGCATTGCCTTTGCAGATGCAAAAGCAAATAAGCTTGACAGAAAAGCATTTCTGGAGCAGGCTGCAGGATTTGACGGTGTCTATGTTCCCGAGTTTTATGATGTTGAGTATGAACCGGGCGGAGCGATAAAATCCGTGAGCAGACTTAACAGCTGTGCTCCGGAGAAAGTCAGGAGGGCCATCGTTGAGGATATAGACTCTGCAGAGTTTCCTGTATCAAGTATCGTTCCGTTCATTGATACAGTTCATGACAGAGCGGTGGTTGAAACCTTCAGGGGATGCACAAGAGGCTGCAGATTCTGTCAGGCGGGAATGATTTACAGACCTGTCAGAGAAAGACTCCCCGAAACAATCAAAGAGCTTGCCATGGAGCAGTTGAAAAACACCGGACATGAGGAACTATCCCTGCTGTCACTCTCCACAAGCGATTATTCCGGGTTTGAGTCTGTTGCCACTGAACTTATGGGACTTTGCAGGAGCCGGAATGTTTCTCTGTCATTGCCGTCTCTGAGACTTGATTCCTTCTCTTTCAGAGTGCTGGAGGAAATTCAGGGCTATCGGAAGTCAGGATTGACCTTCGCACCTGAAGCTGGAACCCAGAGGCTTAGAGATGTTATAAACAAGAACATAACAGAGGATGACATTTACAGTGCAGCCCGGCAGGCGATTGAGCTGGGATGGGAACATATCAAGCTTTATTTCATGATAGGTCTTCCCACTGAAACAACAGAGGACCTTGACGGCATAGCAGAGATAGCAAGAAGAATAATGGAAATAAATTATGATGTTCGAGGCAGGAAGGGAGGCAGATTCAGAGTAACTGTCAGCGTTTCAAATTTTGTTCCTAAACCTCATACACCATTCCAGTGGGAAGCCCAGAACACGCCGGAGGAATTCGTAGAAAAGCACAATTATCTTTCCGGAAAGCTTAGAATCAAGGGCGTAACCTTCAACTATCACGAGACGGCAACAAGCAACCTTGAAGCCGTATTCGCCAGAGGGGACAGAAGGTGCGGCAGGATACTGGAAAGAGCCTGGAGAGACGGATGCAAATTTGACGGGTGGACCGAACATTTCAAGCCTGAAGTGTGGAAATCCGCATTTAATGATACGGCAGAGGAGCTGGGCTTTGAAAGCGGTGATGCACTGGAGAAATTTTATAACTGCAGGATGCGAACACCGGAGGAAATTCTCCCATGGGATACAATCGATTCCTTTATTGACAGGGAATTCCTTATTTCAGAAAAGAGAAAAGCTGAAAGCTGCACTGTTACTCCTGACTGCAGGGAAGGCTGCACCGGATGCGGAGTAAACAGATATGCAAAGTGCTTTGTAAATTGTGACGCGAAATGAAATATGTAATTAAATTTGAAAAGACAGGTGTGATTTGCTATACATCTCACCTTGACATACTTAAGGTTTTCAAAAGATCCTTCAAGAGGGCAGGTATTCGACTTGATTATTCCAAGGGGTTCAATCCCCATCCCAAAATGGGCTTTGCACAGCCTCTCTCTCTGGGGTACAGCGGATACTGCGAGTATCTTGAATTTGAAACTATTGATGAATCGAAATCCCCGGAGGAAATATTAAGCCTTATGAGAGCCATAATGCCTGAGGGGTTAAACCTTCTCTCCATTAAAAAGGTTCCTGAACTGAAAAAAACGCTGGCGTCACTTACGGTTGCTGCATATTACAGCATTATTATTCCCGTGGAAACGAATTTGAAGGAAAAGGAATTCGGCGAAAAATACATGAATCAGCCGGAAATCATGGTTCTAAAAAGACAAAAGAAGAAAAAAGAACCTGTACTTGTTAACATCAAGCCAAAAATTCGAAAGATAGATTTCTGCAAATCTGACGATGGCATTCGGATTGACTGCTGTCTCGATGCAGGCAGCGAGTCAAATCTCAGTCCGGAACTTGTTATTGACTCTGTTATTGAATGCTTCGGATTCAATGTGGATAAGGCCGACATACAGGTGAGCAGAACCAATATACAATTCAAGGAATAATTGACAAATACTTCCAATTACTGTATAATGCTACTGGTATTGGAGGTATTTTATGATGAAGAGATTAGTGGAGATTATAAGGAACAGAGATAATCTGACCAGGTTTATCAGAGAAAACGAGGTTCAGCTGAAACGAATATGCATTGCAGCCCTGCTGGTGGTGGCAGGATTTGCTGCCTTTGCATTTAACGGAAGCAGCGATGGAGCAGAGGCTGTGGAGGAAGATACAGTCAGTACATCCCGGCAGCAGGAAACAGCCACTATTTTTGTAGATATCGGTGGTGCTGTGAAAACGCCGATGCTGGCGGAACTCCCCCAGGAAAGCAGAGTGGAGGATGCCATTACAGCTGCAGGCGGGCTTACGGAGGATGCAGATCTTTCCACAGTAAACAGGGCGGAATTCCTTGAGGACGGACAGAAGGTTTACATACCATTCCTCTCCGCAGATTCCGAGGCCGGGGCAGAGGTATCTCAGTGGGAAAGCTCCACAGGTAAGGTGAACATAAACACGGCAGATTCAACTGCACTTCAGACTTTGAATGGCGTTGGGCCTGCAACTGCTGAGAAGATTATAGACTACCGAAGTGATAACGGCAGCTTCAGGAAACCTGAGGATCTGAAGAATGTTTCCGGAATCGGGGACAAAACCTTCGAAAAGCTGAAAGATGATATTACCATATGATATGCAAATATTTTATCATATAATGCGATGGAAGTTATCTGAGATAATAACAGAAAGGAAACCTGCATGATATTTGACAGCATAAAAATTCTTGATGAGGATTTCATTGTCAGGGATAACATGTATGTTGTTACCGAGGGAACCAGAATAACATATGTGGGCAGTGAGAAACCTGATTTTGAGGGCCATGAGATAATCTCCGGTAAAGGTAAATTTCTCATGCCGGCATTTTACAATACCCACTGTCACGTGCCCATGACCCTCATGAGAGGATATGGAGAGGGATTGCCCCTTCAGAGATGGCTTCACGAAAAAATATATCCCTTTGAGGCCAAGTTTACCCCCGAAGCAAAATACTGGGGAGCAAAGCTTGGAGCGATTGAGCTGATGAAATCCGGCTGTGTATCCATAACAGACATGTACTTTCACCTTGTGGCCTACGGCAGGGGAATTCATGAGGCCGGGCTCAAGGCAAATCTGTGCAATGGAGTGGTTTCCTTTGATGATAATGCATCATATTATTTGGACAGATCTTACTTTGATACGCTGGAGCTTCTCGACTGGACAGAGTCCCTTGAGGACGACAGAATCAAAGCAGACGCATCTGCTCATTCCGAGTATGCCAACAACAGCGAGAGACCTGTTGTTGAGGTTGCCGAATTTGCGGCTGAGAGAGGGCTTATTATCCATGTCCATGTTTCGGAAACAAAATCGGAGCACATTGAATGCAGGAACAGACGCGGAGGTCTTACGCCGGTGCAGTATTTCGAGAAATGCGGTTTTTTCAATAGTCAGGTTGTGGCGGCGCACTGCGTGTGGCTGGATGATTGTGATGTAGAGATTATCAAGGAAAACGGAGCATTCATTTCACACAATGCTTCATCGAACCTCAAGCTGGGCAGCGGCATAGCCCCGATAAAGTCCTACTTCGATTCGGGTGTGAAAATGACAATAGGTACGGACGGAGCATCTTCAAACAACAACCTCAACATGCTGGAGGAGGTAAATCTTGCAGCCATGCTCTGCAGGGGGCAGTCCCTTGATCCGGGGGCAATTCCTGCAGGTGACATAATGAGGATGGCAACTGTTAACGGAGCACTTGCCCAGGGAAGAAAGGATACCGGCGTCATCCGCGAAGGTTACAGGGCAGACCTGATTGTATTTGATCTTGATAAACCTCACCTTGTGCCGGAACATGATACTCTGGCAAACATACTGTTCTCAGCAAACAGTTCGGATATTATCATGACTGTATGCGACGGCAGGGTTATCTGCAAAGATGGCAAACCTGTACTCATTGACGAGGAAGAAACCATTGCAAAAGCTAAAGAAAGCTTAAAGAAAGTCCTTGAAACGCTGTAGATGATGGTATATAATACCAGTTGCGTATTTAGGTCGGACAATAGGGTCCGACGGCTTATTAATTAAGAAAGTGGGGTAATTTAATGGCTAACTGTAAATCCGCAAAGAAAAGAATCCGTGTAATCGACAAGAAAACTGCCAGAAACAGAAGAGTTAAGAACCACCTGAAGGAAGTTCTCAAGTCTTTTGAAGCTAACATCGCTGCAGGCGAAATGGAAGCTGCCAAGGCAGATCTGAAGCTGGCTGAGAAGAAGCTCATGCAGGCTGCTGCAAAGGGCACCATTCACAAGAATGCCGCTTCAAGAAAAGTTTCCAGATTAAACCAGAGATTCAATAAGGCAAACGCCTAATTCTCACCCGTCCCCACCGGCACATAAGTTAAATGTGCGATGTGATTTCACATCATGAGAAACTGACCACCCGGGATTGTCTCAGCCGGGTGGTTTTTAATTGTGTAAATAGATAGAGTTTTATGGTAGAATGACATTATGCAAAAAAATATTTTGTTCATTTCACATTGTGAGACAGGAGAACTGATCAATGAGTACACATATTTTAGCAGCAGAGCATGGTGATATAGCAGAAACCGTTCTTCTTCCGGGCGATCCCCTTAGGGCGAAATACATTGCGGAGAATTTCCTTGACAATCCGAGATGCTATTCGGAAGTGCGCAACATGCTGGGTTTCACAGGAACCTACAAAGGCGTTCCGGTATCGGTTCAGGGAACCGGTATGGGCATGCCGTCAATGGGCATATACTCATATGAGCTTATACATGAATATAAATGCAGAAACCTCATAAGAGTGGGAACAGCAGGCGCCTTTCTGGAAACCCTTGACATCGGTGACGTCATTGTCGCTGTTGGGGCATCCACGGATTCAAACTTTGCTCATACCTACAACCTGAATGGCAGTTATGCTCCAACAGCAGGCTACGAGCTTCTCTGCAGGGTCAGAGATGCCGGGCTGGAAACAGGTATCAGTTTCAAGGCAGGTAACGTTGTATCATGTGATGTTTTTTATGAACATGATCCGGGCTGGTGGCAAAGCTGGGCTGACGTGGGCATAATGGCAGTTGAAATGGAAGCTGCCGCCCTTTACATGAACGCTGCAGTGGCTGGTGTTAATGCACTGGCAATAATGACAGTAAGCGATAATTTCGTGACAAATAAGAAGGCAACTGTAATGGAGCGAGAAAAGACATTTACAGACATGATGAAACTGGCTCTTGAGACGGCAGTAAAATAGGTGTTTGAATGAAACTACTTGAATCAGCAGAAAACTATCTGGAAGCAATTCTGATGGTACAGAAGGAAAGGGGCAATGTGCGCTCCATCGACATAGTCAATTTTCTCGGATTCAGCAAGCCAAGTGTCAGCGTGGCAATGAAGCAGCTGGAAACCAACGATTATATCACAAGGGATGGTGATGGATACATCTATCTCACCGAGAGCGGCAGAGAGATTGCGGAGATGATATACGAGCGTCATGAGATTCTTACAAAGCTCTTCGAAAAGATGGGGGTCAGCCATGAAACAGCGGGAATTGATGCATGCAAGGTTGAGCATGATATCAGTGAAGAAACATTTCAATGCATTAGAAGGTACTACAATAACAACATAGAATAATGAGCGACTACAGAAAATACATAAGAAATTTCAGCATAATAGCACATATAGATCACGGCAAATCAACGTTAGCGGACAGAATAATTGAGAAAACAGGACTGGTAAGCAAGCGGGATATGCGTGAGCAGTTTCTGGACAACATGGACCTGGAGCGGGAAAGGGGAATTACCATCAAGCTTCAGACAACCAGACTGGTATTTAACAGCAAGGACGGAAATGAATACATTCTCAACCTTATAGATACTCCGGGACATGTGGATTTCACATATGAGGTATCCAGGAGTCTGGCAGCCTGTGAGGGTGCCGTTCTTGTGGTGGATGCAACCCAGGGAGTGGAAGCCCAGACGCTGGCAAATGTTTATCTTGCCATGGATGAAGACCTTGAGATAATGCCTGTTCTCAACAAAATTGACCTGCCCAGCGCCAGACCGGATGAGATAAAAGAAGAAATAGAAGATGTGATAGGTGTAGATGCGCATGATGCACCTCTTGTTTCCGCTAAAGACGGAACAGGTGTTGAGGAACTTCTTGAACGGATAGTGGAGAGAATTCCTGCCCCTGAAGGAGATGAAAATGACAAACTGAAGGCATTGATATTTGACTCCTACTATGACAATTACAAGGGAGTTGTCATCTACACCAGGATATTTGACGGAACAGTTCGGGAAGGCGACATGATTCGCCTCATGAACACCGGCAAAAAGTATGAGGTTACAGAGGTTGGCACGTATTCACCGGGACCTGTAGAGTGTGAAATGCTTCGAGCCGGAGAAGTAGGATACATATGCGCCAGCATCAAACAGGTTGCCGACGCCAGAGTGGGTGACACCATAACTCTGGCAGATAATCCTACTGAGGAGCCACTTCCGGGATACAAAAAAGTCCAGTCAATGGTTTACTGCGGAATATATCCTGCGGAGGGTGAAAAATACGAAAACGTTAAGGATGCCCTGGAGAAACTACAGGTAAACGACGCGGCCTTCAGATTTGAACCGGAAACATCAACTGCTCTGGGCTTTGGTTTCAGATGCGGTTTTCTGGGACTTCTTCACATGGAAATAATTGTTGAAAGGCTAGAAAGAGAATTCGATCTTGGAGTAATAACCACATCTCCAAGTGTAATATACAAAGTAGTAAAAACAGACGGAACCGTGGTAATGGTTCAGAACCCTTCCAATCTTCCGGATCCTATGGAAATCGACCACATAGAGGAACCTATGGTAAAAGCCGACATTATGGTTCCGAAGGAATATGTGGGAAGCATTATGGAAATCTGTCAGGAAAGACGCGGCAGGATGCTTCATATGGAATATATTACGAAATCAAGAGTCAATCTTCACTATGATATGCCTCTCAATGAGGTGATTTATGATTTCTTTGATGCCCTTAAGTCAAAAACAAGGGGATACGGCTCCCTGGACTACGAATTTTCCAGATATGAGCCTAGCAAGGTTGTGAAACTTGATATTCTGCTGAACAAGGAACTGGTGGACGCCTTCAGCATGATAGTTCATGAGTCAAAGGCTTACTCCAGAGGCCGTTTCGTTTGTGCCAAGCTTAAAGAAATCATACCGATGCATCAGTTTGAAGTTCCTATTCAGGCCTCAATCGGTCAGAAAATCATTGCCAGAGAAACAGTCAGAGCCTTCAGGAAAGACGTTATTGCCAAATGCTATGGCGGTGACATTTCCCGAAAGAAGAAACTCCTTGAAAAACAGAAGGAAGGAAAGAAGAGAATGCGTCAGTTCGGAACTGTAGAGGTTCCACAGGAGGCATTCACTGCTGTGCTGAAGTATGACGATAACAAATAACAGAATCGGATTATACTTACATGTTCCGTTTTGCATGAGAAAGTGCAGATACTGCAGCTTTCTCTCCTTTGAGTGCTGTGATGAGAGTGTTCTTTCGGAGTACGCCCGTGCCCTTTGCATGGAAATCAGAACGAGATATGAGGAATGGCCATACCGGGTCGTAGACAGCATTTTTATCGGAGGCGGAACACCTTCAATAATGTCCGGCGATGATATGGCTGCAGTGCTTGATACCGTCAGGGATTGCTTCATGGTATCAGATGACTGTGAAATAACAATAGAAGCGAATCCTGCAACTCTTGACGAGAGAAAACTGAACACTTATCTGGAAAGCGGAATCAACAGAATCAGCATTGGCGTTCAGTCCTTCGACAACAACATTCTAAAGATGCTGGGCCGTGTCCATGACAAGAATGAAGCTGCCCGGGCAATAACAACAGCCCGTAGAGCAGGCTTTGAGAATATTAACGTTGACCTTATGTTCGGAATACCGGCACAGACCATGAAAATGTGGAGGGATTCTTTCAGACAGTGCCTTTTTCTTGAACCGGAGCATATATCCCTGTACAGTCTCCAAATCGAAGAAAACACCCCTTTTTATGACATGATTTACAAGGATGAAATCATAAGGCCTGTTGATGAGAGAACGGATCGAAGCATGTACCACGAGGCTCAGATGATGCTCTCCGGAAGAGGATACAATCTTTATGAGATTTCAAACGCCTCAAAGCCCGGAAGGGAATGCAGACATAATCTCAAGTACTGGTCATATGAGGAATATCTTGGTCTTGGCCTGGGTGCAAGTTCCTTCATAGGTGGTTACAGATTCCGAAACACATCCAGGATGAGAGAATATCTTAAATACATCAAGGCCGGTATGCCTCCGGTGAAGCCTGAGGATGTTGAAAACTATACGAAACGGGATGAGATGGGCATATACGTTTTCACGGGACTGAGAAAGCGAGAAGGCTTTGATATAGATGAATTTGAAAGCGTATTCGGAGTTGATTTTTTCAAGGTGTACGAACCCGCCATACTGGATGAATTCAAAGGCTGCCTTGAGGTTAAGGGCTCCGTTATGCGCCTTACCGAAAGAGGAGTTGACATTTCAAACAGGATAATGGCTGCCTTTGTATGAAAGGATAGAAGATGTCTGAAAAATACGTAATGGCCCTGGATCAGGGGACCACAAGCTGCAGATGCATTTTGTATGACCATAATGGAAGACCTTCAGGAATGGCACAGGAAGAGTTCACTCAGATTTTTCCTGAATCCGGCTGGGTTGAACACGACCCGCTGGAAATATGGAATAAACAGCTGTCCGTGTGCAGGAAAGCCATGGAGAGCATCAATGCAAAGGCAGGCAGCATTGATTCCATTGGCATTACAAATCAGAGAGAAACTACGGTTGTCTGGGATAAAGATACCGGAGAGCCGGTGTATAACGCCATAGTATGGCAGTGCCGCAGAACGGCCGAGTTCTGCCGTGAGCTTGCCGATAGAGGAATTGAAGCTGACATTAGAGAAAAGACGGGACTGGTTCTGGATCCCTATTTCAGCGGCACCAAGATCAAATGGATTCTCGATAGTGTTCCGGGAGCTCGGGAACTTGCCTGCAAGGGACGCCTTCTCTTCGGAACTATGGAAACATGGCTCATATGGAAGCTGACAGAGGGCAGAGTTCATGTTACCGATTATTCAAATGCCTCAAGAACCATGATGTTCAACATTCATGAGCTTAAGTGGGATCATGAGCTTCTGGACCTGCTTGGGATTCCCGAAAGCATTCTTCCGGAACCTGTTCCTTCCAGCCGAGTGTACGGATATACGTCTCCTGAGCTCTTTGGAGGAGAAATTCCCATAAGCGGAGCAGCAGGTGATCAGCAGGCAGCACTCTTTGGACAGACCTGTTTTGATAACGGTGAAGCCAAGAACACATTCGGAACCGGAGGCTTCGTTCTTGTGAATACCGGCGAAAAAGCAGTCATCTCGAAAAAAGGGCTTCTGACAACAATCGCCTGGGGCATAGAGGATAAGGTGTATTATGCCCTTGAGGGCTCCGTATTTGTATCTGGGGCAGTAATACAGTGGCTTAGAGATGAACTGGGCATTATCGGAAGCTCCGGTGAAACAGAAATAATTGCACGCAGCGTTCCGGACACTGCCGGCGCCTATGTTGTGCCCGCCTTCACCGGGCTTGGCGCTCCATACTGGGATCCCTATGCCAGGGGCACAATAACGGGACTCAGCAGGGGTGTTAACAGAAAACATATAGTCCGTGCATCCCTTGAAGCCATGGCCTATCAGACGCTGGATCTTCTTGAAGCCATGGCAGAGGATCTGGGTTCGCCCATAAGCAGACTCAAGGTGGACGGAGGAGCAGCAGCTAACAACTTCCTGCTTGAATTCCTGGCTGATATACTCGGACAGAGGGTGTACAGACCGGAATGCATTGAAACCACATCTCTGGGCGCCGCATATCTTGCAGGGCTGGCCACAGGCTACTGGAAATCCATGGATGACATCAGGGATAACTGGCATATAGACAGAATATTTGAACCTTCGATGGAAGATGAAAAGAGAGCTGCTCTAATTGATGGATGGCACAAAGCAGTAGGAAAATGTCTTGAAAGCAGCTTATGAATAACTCAGTTGTGATTATCCGGGGACTATGATGCCTTTTTGCATCTAAATAAGCGGTACCTTCCGATATTTGCTTGAAAATAATATATCCGAATAATATAATGTACACGGATATATTTGATGTTTTGAGGAGAAAAAATTGGAAGAAAAAATAAGAAAAATTCTAAAGGAACAGGTTGATCCGGTTCTGATTGAGCACTTTGGAGGAGCAGAGCTGTCAAGATATGAAGACGGAGTGGCCTATATCAGGATGACCGGAGCATGTGCCCAGTGCCCTTCAGCTCAGGAAACCCTCGAGAACATAATCCGCGATTTTGTAATGGGTGGCTGTCCTGAGGTCAAGGATGTACTTCTTGACACCTCGGTAAGTGAGGATCTTCTGGATATGGCAAGAAAGATTCTGAATGGAGAGCTTAAAGATTAAACCGGCATAGCCGTTTAATATATCATTATTATTCACTATTGTTCCGTTCACAATCATGTGTATGGAAGCAAATTAATAAAAAGGAGTGATTTTATTATGTTAATGACAGGCGAACAGTACATCGAAAGCTTAAGAAAACTGAACACAAGAGTTTACATGTTTGGTGAAAAGATTGAAAACTGGGTAGATCATCCAATCATCAGACCATCAATCAACTGTGTAAAGGTAACTTACGACCTGGCTCAGGATCCTGAATACAAGGATCTCATGACTGCTAAGTCAAGCCTTACAGGTGAAACAATCAACAGATTTGCTCATCTGCACCAGAGCACAGAAGACCTGAAGAACAAGGTAAAGATGCAGAGACTGTGCGGACAGAAGACAGCTTCATGCTTCCAGAGATGCGTAGGTATGGACGCTTTCAACTCAATGTTCTCATCAACATATGAAATTGATAAGAAGTATGGAACTAACTATCACGAAAACTTCAAGAACTTCCTGAAGATGGTTCAGACTGAAGACCTGGTAGTTGACGGTGCCATGACTGACCCTAAGGGAGACAGAGGACTTGCTCCGCACATGCAGAAGGACAAGGATCTGTTCGTTCACATCAAGGAAAGAAGAGAAGACGGTATCGTTGTAAGCGGAGCCAAGTGCCACCAGACAGGTTCAATCAACTCACACTGGCACATTGTAATGCCTACTCAGGCAATGAGAGAAGAAGACAAGGACTTCGCAGTTGCATTTGCCTGCCCTACAGATGCTGAAGGTATGTACATGATTTACGGAAGACAGTCATGCGATACAAGAAAGCTGGAGCCAAATGCTGACATCGACCTTGGTAACGCTCAGTACGGCGGACAGGAAGCTCTGGTAGTATTCGACGACGTATTTATTCCAAACGAATATATCTTCCTGGCCGGCGAATATGAATTCGCAGGAATGATTGTAGAAAGATTCGCAGGATATCACAGACAGTCATACGGCGGCTGCAAGGTTGGTGTAGGCGACGTTCTCATCGGAGCTGCTGCTCTGGCTGCTGAATACAATGGCGCTCAGAAGGCATCACACATTAAGGACAAGCTCATCGAAATGACTCACCTGAATGAAACTCTGTACTGCTGCGGTATCGCTTGCTCAACTGAAGGATATCCTACAGAAGCAGGAAACTATCAGATTGACCTGCTGCTGGCAAATGTATGTAAGCAGAACATCACAAGATTCCCTTACGAAATCGTAAGACTGGCTGAAGACATCGCAGGCGGACTTATGGTAACAATGCCTGCACAGGCTGACTTCGAATCAGATATGCCTGTAGGAAGAAACGGCGAAACAATCGGCGAAATCTGCAACAAGTTCTTCGCTGCTGCTCCATCATGCACAACTGAACAGAGAATGAGAGTTCTCAGACTGATTGAAAACATTTGTCTGGGTTCAGCAGCAGTAGGTTACAGAACTGAATCAATGCACGGTGCAGGTTCACCTCAGGCTCAGAGAATCATGATTCAGAGACAGGGCAACATCGAAGGTAAGAAGGCTCTGGCTAAGGCAATCGCAGGTATCAAATAGTAATTGAGACCGCAACATCTAAAACAGTATCTTTTGAGGCCGCTTTGGCAGAACAGGGCGGCCTCAGATTTTGAAAGGAAAGTTAATAAATTAACATGAAATGCGGAGTAAAATTCTGTGGGGGCTGCAATCCACATTATCAGAGAGGAAATGCATATCGCCGGATTGCTTCGGATATGCCTGAAATTGATTTTGAATATGCTGAAGAAGGGATTGACTACGATGTTCTTCTTGTGATTGGAGGATGCACAGCATGCTGTCCCGGATACAATCAATATACTGTGAAAGATGATGTAATCAAGATGTGGTCCGAAGATCAGATAAATGATATCAAGTCGAAGCTTTCATCAAAGCTTTAACGTAACACGGAGGAAATAATTATATGAAGAATTGGAAAGAGCTTTATAATTCCAAATTAATGACTGCTGATGAGGCTGTTAAGCTTATCAAGTCAGGTGACAAGGTTGTGCTGCAGCACGACGTTGGCGAACCTGAAGAACTGGTAAGAGCAATGGTTAGAAACGCTGAAAACTACAAGCATGTAGAGATTTCACACATGTATTCACTGGGTCCCGGAGATTACTGCAAGCCTGAATACAAGGACAATTTCCACCCTAACATGTGGTTCCTTTCGGGACAGACAAGAAAGGCATGCAATGAATGGGGAGATTACACTTCATGCTTCTTCCATGAGCTTCCCGAACTCATGAGAAACGGAAGAGTGCAGGTTGATGTGGCTCTTATCATGGTATCAAAGCCGGATAAGCACGGATATGTTTCAACAGGTGTATCCGGAGACTATACAATTCAGGCTATCAAGTCGGCAAAGACCGTAATCGCACAGGTTAACGAGAACATGCCTTTCACTTACGGTGATGCAGTATTCCCGCTTATGGAGTATGCTGACGCCATCGTAGAGTACGACGAAGAGCTTCCGGCACTTCCTGCAGGAAAGATTGGAGATGTTGAAGAGGAAATCGGTAAATACTGTGCAAGCCTCATCCAGGACGGAGCTACACTGCAGCTGGGAATCGGATCAATTCCGGATGCCGTTTGCGAGCAGCTCAAAAGCAAGAAGCACCTGGGTCTCCACTCTGAAATGCTTGGCGACGGAGCAATGAAGCTCTACAATGAAGGCGTTATCGACAATACGATGAAGTCATTTGATAAGGATGTTATGGTTGCAAACTTTATTATGGGTTCAAAGGAACTGTATGACTTCTGCGATCACAACCCTGCAGTAAAGCTTATGCCGGTAGACTACGTTAACCATCCGGCAGTTATTATGAACTGCTCCAAGATGGTTGCAATCAACGCAGCTCTGGGCTGCGACCTGTACGGACAGGTTGCTGCCGATGCACTTGGCGGTGACAAGCAGTTCTCAGGAGTAGGCGGACAGGTTGACTTCATCCGCGGTGCGGCAATGTCAACTGACGGTCAGGGTGTTGCCATTATCGCTATGCCTTCAATGACAGTTAAGAGGGACGGAACAAAGATTTCCAAGATTACTGCACGCCTGGCAGACGGACAGGTTATTACCGACTCAAGAAATGATACAGAGTATGTAATCACTGAGTACGGTATTGCCGATCTGTGGGGCAAGACTAACGCTGACAAGGCCAGAGAACTTATTAACATCGCTCATCCTGATTTCAGGGCTGAGCTCAAGGAAGATTTTGAGAAGATGTTCCATCAGAAGTTTTAATTGAAGATTACAAGGAGGTAATATTATGCAGGCTTTAAAGCTTAAACCGGTAATTCACTATTTCGATACATTCAAAGATTTCAATGAGGAATTCAAGCTGGGCAAGGGTGACATTCTGGTAACAAACGAATGGATGTACAAGCCTTATGTTGAAGGTCTTGGAATCGACATGCCTGTTATCTTCCAGGAGAAGTTTGGACAGGGGGAACCTACTGATGAAATGATGGATGCCATGAAGGCTGAAATGGACAAGTATGATTACAACAGAATCATCGCATTCGGCGGCGGTACAATTGTTGACTGCTGTAAGGTTCTGGCATGCGACATTCCTGACAAGGTTGCAGATCTCTACACCGGCAAGGTTGCTCCAAAGAGGGTAAAAGAACTGCTGGTTGTTCCTACAACATGCGGAACCGGTTCGGAAGTTACAAATGTTGCAGTTGCAGCACTTCCTTCACTGAACCTGAAGAAGGGTATTGCTGATGAAGAAACATATGCAGACACCGCAATCCTGATTCCTGAATCACTCCAGGGACTTCCTGATTACGTATTTGCCACTTCATCAATCGACGCTCTGGTACATGCATCCGAAGCATTCCTGTCACCAAAGGCTTCACCGTTCACTGAGATGTTCTCACTGAAGGCAATCGAAATGATTATGAACGGATACAAGAAGATCGTTGAAAGAGGCGGAAACACCAAGGAAAACAGAAATGATCTGCTGAAGGATTTCCTTATAGCTTCAAACTATGCAGGCATCGCTTTCGGTAATGCAGGCTGTGCTGCAGTTCACGCACTGGCTTATGCTCATGGTGCAGCATTCCACATTGCTCACGGTGAATCAAACTTCCAGGGCTTCACAGAAGTGTTCAAGGTTTACAACAGCAAGCAGCCTGATGGCAAAATTGCTGAAATTAACAAGATTTTCGCTGAAATTCTGGGATGTGACGTTGCTGATGTATACGATAAGCTGGACGAATTCCTGGGACAGATTCTCAGAAAGAAGCCGCTGAGAGAGTATGGCATGACTGAGGATCAGGCTGATGAATTTGCTAGATTAACAGTTGAAAATCAGCAGAGACTTCTCGGAAACAACTATATTGAGCTTTCAGAAGAAGAAATCGCTGACATCTTCCGCAGAATGTACTAAAAACATAATAAAATTAAATTATATTTCAAGGGCTGCTGCGCTGGTCTGTTAGTGCAGCAGCCCTTGTTTTTTACTTTTTTCCTCCATCAGGCCAATTGCATAAGAATGTGAAATATGATAAAATGCCAAAGTTAAGTCAACGAAATTCAAAAATAATAACAGATATTAAAAGGGATTAAACAGGAGAAAGAATATGCAGCAGAATATGATTGAGCAGAATATTATTATTACCGAGCCAAACCGAAACCTCAGAGCCCTTGGCCGAAATGCCTTAAGAAACAACTGGAGGGCTGCCATAATGGCTGTTTGCACATATGTGCTGGTACTGAATATTCCACCTGTTGTTTTTAATGGGCTTTTCGGAACGAACATTATCAGCATATTCACAAACAGCGGCTACACCTATGGTTTTGACGCTGAAACCTATGCGAGCATATACAATAACATGCCTGATTACTGTTTTCTGGGAACGGTTTATGTGCTCCTTGTGACAGGTGCTTTGGAATTAGGCCTGTCCATGTATTTTCTTGCCGTTTTCAGAATGCACAAGGTGCATGTTGCAGATGTATTTCTGGGATTTGAACACTATCTCAAAGCCCTGGGACTGTTCTTCTTCATGAATTTATTCATTTTCCTGTGGACTCTTCTGTTTATAGTGCCGGGAATCATTTCATCCATAAGATACAGCCAGGCGTTCTTCATTCTGGCTGATGATCCTTCCAAGGGAATCAGACAGTGCATGAATGAGTCAAAGATGATGATGAAGGGAAACTGTTCAAAGTATTTTCTTCTCTCACTGTCATTTATAGGATGGCTGCTGCTGTCCATGATTCCTGCATCAATTGTTGAATCAATAGGCAGTACAGTATCAAATAACGAAGTGATAGTATCGCTGTTTGCCATTGCGGGAACTCTCTTTGTGGTGCCTGTAACAGTTTACATGTTTTCCACCTATACCGGTTTCTATGAAATACTTGCCGGACACCTGATTAAGGAGACTGTTCCTGTTCCTGTAACCGTTGAGGAGGCCAAGGAGGTATACGCTGGCCTCATCGCTCAGGAGAATCAGGACGAAACGGCAGAAATAAACGGGGAAACTGAAGAAAGTGCGGGAGATGAAATCGCTGAAACCTCTGATAATTCCAGTGAACAGGATACTGAGGACAGTGAGAATACAACCGAAGATATAACCGCAGATACAAGCGAGGAAACAAAGAATGAGTGATGAGTACAAAATGCCGGATACTGAAAACTACAAATTTCTGTGCAACAGAGACTGTGAATTCTTTCCCTGTCACAAGGTAAGTGACCCGGATAGCTTTAACTGCCTTTTCTGTTACTGTCCGCTGTACGCCCTTGGGCCGGAGTGCGGGGGGAACTTCGTGTATACGGAGAATGGTATTAAGGATTGCTCAGGCTGTATGATACCCCATTCAAAAAATGCATATGAGCACATAATGAAAAAATCAGAACTGCTCATTGAACTGGCGAAGAGAAAATAACAGAAAATGAACGGCTTTGCTGTTCATTTTTTAACTGTAATGAATATTTAACTTGATGTGTGAGAGGATGAATTCATGGCAAAAGAAATAAGACTTAAATGCGGAACTACTATTGTGGCGGAGCCGATTGATCACGTGCGATCTGTTGCCTTTGGAATATGGGTAAGTTCAGGCTGTGTATTTGAAGATGATGACAATAACGGTGTATCACATTTCATTGAGCATATGATGTTCAAGGGGACAGAAAAAAGAAACGCCCGCCGTATTGCCGAGGATATGGATAGAATAGGCGCAACCTTCAACGCATTCACCGGAAAGGAAGCAACCTGTTACTATTTCAGAACCATTTCATCAAACCTGTTCACGGGGGCTGAAATTCTCTTCGATATGATACTGAACTCCAGATTTGATGAGGAGGAACTTGAAAAGGAGCGTCAGGTGGTACTGGAGGAAATAAAGATGGTTAAGGATACTCCTGATGACGATGTTCAGGACACAATTTCCAGTATTGTGAACAACCACAATCCTCTGAAGAGGACCATCCTCGGCACTCCCGAAAGTCTCATGGGCATCAGCAGAGATGCGATGGTGGAGTATTACAGAAAGAGATATGCCAGAGACGGAATGGTAATTGCCATTGCCGGTAATTTTGATGAGGATGCTCTTGTAAGCTTCTGCGAAGACAAACTGAACGCACTGAACAGGCAGCTTCCTGAAACGAGGCGGGTTATACTGCCCTACGAACCTCATTTCAGCGTAAGTGTCAAGGATATAGAGCAGACGCATCTCTGTCTGGCAACTCCTACAGTATCCTCTAAGGATGATATGTATTATGCCTTTGCCCTTATGAACAATATTTTCGGAGGCTCCATGAGTTCAAGGCTTTTCCAGAGCATCAGAGAACAGAAGGGTCTGGCCTATACTGTGTGCTCCATGAACAGCTGCAACAGCTTCAGCGGATTTTTTAACATCTATGCAGGTATTGCCCACGATAAGCTTGAAGAGACGGTTCATGAAATAAAAAATGAGCTTTACAAGCTTGTTACAGAGGGGGTTACAGATGAGGAGCTCGAAATGGCTAAGACCCAGGCTGAAACTTCATTTATCTTTTCGCTTGAGAATACATCAACTCTCATGTTTTCCCTGGGCAGGTACAAGCTTCTGCTGAATGAACTGTTCTCCGTGGATAACTCAATCGAGAGATACAATGCCGTAACGAAAAGTGATATACAGAAAGCAGCTGAAATTGTTGCAGACCTTGGAACATACAGCTGTGCGGCTGTAACGGGAAGAGAATTTGATCCAAAGGAGCTGATAAACTAATGAAAATAAAAATCAGAAGCCTCTCAGGGGAATATCCGGCATACGAAACCCCGGAGGCTGCCGGAATGGATATTAAGGCATTCCTGGATGAACCTGTTACCCTTCAGCCCATGGAACGAAGAATCATACCCACCGGACTCTATATGGAGATTGAGAAGGGCTGCGAGGTTCAGTTGAGGGCAAGAAGCGGACTTGCCATAATACACGGAATAAGTCTCATAAACGGAATCGGCACCATAGACGCCGACTACAGAGGTGAAATTGGTGTGGCACTTATCAATCTGGGGGATAAGCCCTTCACCATAAACAACGGGGACAGAATAGCCCAGATGGTTGTATCAAGACTAGAGAAGGTTGAAATCGAAATGGCTGATACTCTTAATTCCACAGAAAGAGGAAGCGGAGGCTTCGGCCATACAGGTGTTAAATAATGATTAACAGAATTGATACGGAAAACAGAGAAAAAGAGTATCTAAGCCAGTATGCAGCAATGGCTGCGGAAACAAGAGGCAGGATGAAGGCTGAAAAAAAGTGCGATGTCCGCACAGACTTTCAGAGGGACAGGGATAGGATAATCCACTCAAAGGCCTTCAGACGGCTTATGCACAAAACCCAGGTATTTCTTTCTCCCGAGGGTGATCATTTCAGAACAAGGCTCACCCACACAATTGAGGTGTCACAGATAGCAAGAACCATTGCCAGAGGACTGGCACTTAATGAGGACCTGACGGAGGCAATTGCCATGGGACACGATCTGGGTCACACCCCCTTCGGTCACAGCGGGGAAGCCATACTTAACAGAATATACAGCAAAGGCTTCAAACACAATGTTCAGAGCTTAAGGGTTGTGGATTGCCTGGAGATAAGCGGAAGCAGGAGAGGAATGAACCTTACCATGGAGGTCCGGGACGGAATTCTAAATCATACAGGTCCTGATATGCCCTTCACACTGGAGGGTCAGATAGTAAAAACCAGCGACAGGATAGCATACATTAACCATGATATTGACGATGCCATCAGAAGCGGTGTCATAACAGCAGAGGATCTGCCTGAAGATAGCATTGAGATTCTGGGGTTCACCCACAAACAGCGAATCGACACACTTGTTAAGGATATGATTTCCTTCAGCGACGGTAAACCATTCGCAGCCTTAAGCACCGAAAAGCTTGAGGCCATGAATAACCTGAGATCCTTCATGTTTGCCAATGTATACCACAACAGAGAGGTAAAACAGGCGGAAGACATAATCATGGTGGAAAAGATAATCTGCGGCCTCTTTGAATACTACATGACAAACCCCTGCGAGCTTCCGGCCGAACTTCTGGATATGGAGAAGGAATGTGATCTGGAAGAGCTTGTTAAGGATCATATCGCAGGAATGACTGACAGATATGCCTACAACAAGTATAGAGAGCTTTTCATGAAAACTGACTGGAAATAATGCAGAAAATAACAACTCAATAAAGGAAATACCAAACCCTTGTCGTACTTAATAGTGATAAGGGTTTTTCTTGTAAGGGGTTAATGTGGCAGATAATAGAATTTCCTACAACTACAATACTGTTGATGAGATAAAAAGCAGGTGTAATATCGTTGACGTCATCGGCGAAGTGGTCACTCTCAAGAAGGCGGGCAGCATTTATAAGGGAGTCTGTCCCTTTCATAAGGAGAAAACACCTTCTTTTGTTGTTTATGAACAGACTCAGACATATAAGTGCTTCGGATGCGGAGAAGGTGGAGATGTTTTCAGTTTCGTAATGAAACACTACAACCTTGATTTTTCCGAAGCTCTGGAAATGCTTGCTAAGAAATGCGGTGTTGAGATAACAAAGAACAGAGGCCAAAAACGTATCAACAAGGAGTTATACGAGATAACCAGACTCGCGGCAAGATACTACTACAGAGCATTAAGAGAAAGTGCGAATCCCGGTCTGGCCTATATGAGAAAGCGGGGACTGTCGGATAATACACTTAACAGCTTCGGTATCGGTTATGCAGATGACAGCTGGACAAGCCTCACGGATTACCTTACCGGTGAGGGATTTAATCCAGATGATCTGGTGGAGCTTGGACTGGCCTCAAAAAAGAACGGAAGATATTTTGACTACTTCAGAGGCAGGGTAATGTTTCCCATACAGGATACCTCCGGCAAAGTCATAGGTTTCGGGGGAAGAATTATCTCCGATGGAACTCCCAAGTATCTGAATTCCAAGGAGTCCTCGGTGTTTCAGAAAAAGTTCAATCTTTACGGCCTGAATCTCACAAGGGAGTATGCCGCTAAGGAAGACAGAATTTTTCTTGTTGAGGGATACATGGATGTAATCTCACTGTATCAGGCAGGGGTGCGGAATGTATCGGCATCCTTGGGAACAGCACTGACGGAAGGTCAGGCAAGGCTTATTAAGCGTTACACTTCAAATGTAATACTCTCATATGATGCGGATGATGCAGGGCAGAATGCGGCTTTGCGAGGACTTGACATACTCTACGGTGAGGAATGCAGAGCCAAAGTTCTCGTTGTTTCCGACGGCAAGGATCCGGATGAATTCATCAAGGCCCACGGCAGAGGAGAGTATCTTAGCCTCGCTGATAAGGCTCTTCCCTATGGTGATTTCAAGCTGAAAAAGATAAAAGAAAAATACGACATCAGGGACCGGCAGGAGAAACTCCTCTATCTTGAGGAGGCTTTGAATATGCTGAAGGATATGAAGCCGGTTGAGGCTGATATGTATATGGGCCTTCTCTCGGAGGAAACGGGTATTTCGGAGGCGGCAATACGTGCTCAGTATACAGGTGCAAAGGCAGGCTCACCTGAACACGGAACTTTCCGCCGGCGGGAGGAGGAACAGCAGTCGGGAATATCTGCAGGAGAGGAAGATCTTCTTAAGCTTATGCTTATTGATCACGAATATACTAAAATACCCGGAGATATTAAGGATGAACTGTTTAATGACCCGGTTTCGTCGGCACTTTTTGAGGCAATAACAGAAAATGACAGTGGCGAAAGACCTCTTAATATCAGGAAAATTCGTGACAGTCTTGATGTCAACGGATCTGAGCTTCTTAAAAAAGTCTCAGATAAAGTAATAAGCATTGACCGGGAAAAGAAAGTTTTTGACGACTGCATATCTCACTTCCGGAGGAGAAAGCTCAAACGAGAGGAGGAAGAGATAAGACAGCGGCTTAATTCCGACGGAGATGTCAGTATTGATGAAACCGACAGACTCATGATGAGGCTGATGGAAATACAAAAACAATTAAAAGGATAAAGGAGTAAAAATGGCAAAAGCTAATGATGTTGAAAAAAAATCACAGCAGGACATTGAACTTGAGAGATTTAGAAAGAGGTTATCCTATATCAAGGATAATTATTCAGGGGAGGATGACAGCACTTTCGGTGCGTCAGATGAGAAAATCGATGAAATTATCAGCGAACTGGTGTCAAGAGTCGAAGACAGCAGCAAGACCCTGACATTTTATGATGTTGCCGAGTTTCTCGGAGATGTGGAACTGGATAAAAACCAGATAGAGGATATCTACGGAGCCCTGGCCGAAAAGGGAATTCGGATCATTAACGAGAATGAACCGAACGATAACGAGCTGAAAGAAATTGATGAAGAAAATATGGAAGATCCGGATATGGAAGAAGAGCTGTCCAAGCATCCCGAGGCCAAGGAAATAGACCTTGAATCTGCAATATCAAAGACTGTGGCAGTTGACGATCCCGTAAGAATGTATCTCAAGGAAATCGGTAAAGTGCCTCTCCTCACAGCAGATGAGGAGGTTGAACTTGCCAAAAGAATGGAGGCGGGAGACGAATATGCCAAGCAGAAACTCTGTGAGGCCAACCTTCGTCTTGTAGTATCCATTGCCAAGAAGTATGTGGGAAGAGGAATGCTCTTCCTTGACCTGATACAGGAGGGTAACCTGGGTCTCATTAAAGCCGTTGATAAATTCGACTATACCAAGGGTTACAAATTCAGCACATATGCTACATGGTGGATAAGACAGGCAATCACCAGATCAATCGCAGATCAGGCCAGAACCATTAGAATTCCGGTTCATATGGTTGAAACAATAAACAAGCTTATCAGAGTATCCAGACAGCTTTTGCAGGAGAACGGCAGAGAGCCCACTCCTGATGAAATAGCTGAGGAAATGGGAATAACCGTCGAGAAGGTAAGAGAGATTCTTAAGATTGCCCAGGAACCTGTTTCTCTTGAGACTCCAATCGGTGAAGAGGAAGACAGTCATCTTGGTGATTTCATACCTGATGAGGATGCTCCGGCACCGGCTGAGGCAGCAGCCTTCAGCATGCTGAAGGAACAGCTGGTTGAGGTGCTAAGCACCCTGACTGACAGAGAGCAGAAGGTTCTCAAACTCAGATTCGGACTTGAAGACGGCAGAGCCAGAACCCTTGAGGAGGTTGGCAAGGAATTTGAGGTTACCCGTGAGAGAATAAGACAGATAGAGGCCAAAGCTCTCAGGAAGCTCAGGCACCCTACCAGAAGCAAGAAATTAAAGGATTATCTGGAATAACATGAACAGACTGACAGATAGACTGCAGCTTATGGCAGATCAGATAAAACAAGGAGAAACCATGGCCGATATCGGTACCGACCATGGTTTTTTACCTCTATATCTTTGGCAGCAGGGCATTTCTCCCGCTGTGATAATGTGCGATATCAGTGAGCCCTCCCTTGCAAAGGCAAAGGCTGCAGCAGCCGACTTCCAATTCGGCAGTGAACTGGATTTCAGAACCGGTGACGGTTTGAAGGTTCTGGATTTCGGTGAGGTGGATGCGATAGTCATCGCCGGAATGGGGGGACTTCTCATTCGAGACATTCTATCAGATAACCCGGAAAAGACCCGAAGCTTTTCCAGATTCATACTCCAGCCAAGAAACAACTCGGGACAGCTCAGATACTGGCTTGAAGATAACGGCTTTGAAATCACTTCAAATCATCTCGTACGAGAGGGAAAATTTATTTGTGAGGTAATTGTTGCCGCAAGTGAAAAAAGTCCTGAAAAATCAACTGGAGGCTTTGTGGAGCAGCATCCTGACAGGAAGGATCCATATTGGGAATTCCCGCCGGATATGGCCCGTTCGAATCCAGTTCTTGCGTCCGAGCTTGCTCTGACAAAAATTAAAATTGAAGAAAAAATCAAGGCAGGAATAATGAGAAGCTGCAATGTCAGCGATACTGACATACACGCTTTAGACAGGCGGATTGAATATTTTGGGAGGTTCAGATGAAATATAGAGACATGATTAATCTCCTGGAGGAAATAGCCCCCGTTGAACCATACAGGGACATTGACAACTCAGGAGAGCAGATATATACAGGCAGAGAAGAGATTAACAGGGTGCTGGTGTGTCTTGAGATGAACGGGGAAATCATTGACGAAGCCCTCGAGAAGAGGGCAGACATGATTATCACCCATCATCCCCTTATTTTTAACCCGGAATACAGATTAAGCAGCAATGAATTCCCGGGACGCTATGTGATAGAATCAATTAAAAACGACATATGCGTTTACTCATCACATCTTGCTTTTGACTTTGCACCTGAAGGAAATAACGATTTCATTGCTAAACTCCTTAATCTGTTTATTAAAGAGAAGGGCTCCATGGAAGAAGGTTACTTCGGAATGCTTCCGGAACCCATGGATTTTGATGGTGCCTGCAGGTACGTAGAGCAGTGTCTTGAACTTCCTGAACACTACATCCGTGCAGTGGACGGAGGCAGAAAACAGCTGGTGACTGCAGGCTTCTGCACAGGTGCAGGAGGAAACTATATTATTACGGCTGCCGACAGAGGCTGTGATCTATTCATAACAGGAGATGTGAAGCTTCACGAGGCACAGTATGCGAAAGCAAGAGGGATGTCCGTAATAGACGCCGGTCATTACGGAACCGAGAAGATTTTCACTGAGAACATGGCCCATCAGATTTATGCCAAGGCATCCATGAAGGGGTTGACAGTTGATGTTATAATGGCAGAGGCAAACACAAATCCATATATTCTATAACAATTCAGTATAATTGTTTGGGTAAGACAGGCAATCGCGCAGAGCGAAAGGCTCTGTGAGGAAAGTCCGGGCTCCGCAGGGCATGGATGCCGGATAACGTCCGGCGCAGGTAACTGTAGGGAAAGTGCAACAGAAACATACCGCCGTTTTGGTAAGGGTGAAATCGTGAGGTAAGAGCTCACGGGGATGCATGGTAACATGTATCTCGTGTAAACCCCATCCGGAGCAAGACCAAGCAGGCTTTAGGGCTTCGGCCTGATGGCTGCCCGTCATCGTCGGGAGGTAGGTCGCTTGAGCCTGATGGCAACATCAGGTCTAGATAGATGATTGTCGAATACAGAACCCGGCTTATGTCTTGCCCAAACTTTTGTTATATTACCAAGAAAAAATACAAAAAAAAGAAAAATTACCCCTTGAAATATGTTGTAAATATAGTATAATAAAAAAGTCGCTGGGAAAAGCGAAGTCATACATGCGGATATGGCGGAACTGGCAGACGCGCACGGTTCAGGTCCGTGTCGGAGCAATTCGGTGGAGGTTCGAATCCTCTTATCCGCACCAGATTTAGCAGAACATGTCAAGTGTTCTGCTTTTTTATCACTTTTAATTTGAGAGGAAACAGACATGAGAAACTTCATTAAAGAATTCAAAGAGTTTGCAATGCAGGGCAATGTAATGGACATGGCAGTCGGTATTGTGGTCGGTGCTGCATTTACTGCCATTGTCACGTCACTGGTGAATGACATTATTTCACCAATAGTAGGTCTATTTGTTCGCGTAGATTTCACGGAGCTTTCTGCGTCTGTCGGGGGAGTGGATATCAGGTACGGTGCATTTATTATGGCTGTTATAAACTTCCTTATTGTTGCCTTTGTGCTTTTCCTCATTGTCAAGGCAATGAACAAGGCCAGATCCCTTGGCTCCAAGCCGGCTGAAGAAGAGGCTCCGGCAACAAGGATATGTCCTTTCTGCAAGTCGGAGATTGCTGTTGAAGCTACAAGGTGCCCTCACTGTACATCACAGCTTGAACAATAGATAATACACAAAATCAATCAGATACTTACTGTATGAAACTGTTGCGCTGAGTTGCCGGCGCAGCAGTTTTTTTACCGGCAGGGTTTAACCCGGCAAACAGAATCTTGTTTTTGTTTTAATAAACTGTACTAAAATAGCCCATATTATGGTATAATGATTTTGAATTTGGAGTATTAAGGTAAAGTATGAGAGCAGGTTGTTTCTTTAAGGATAAAAGAAAACTGTCGTTTGCTGTTGTATTTATTGTTTTGGCGGCTGTCTTTATTATTTCAGCATCCAGCTGCAGCAAGAGAGAGCAGTATCATGATGAGTCGGGATTTGCCGCCTTTGCGGATAATGAGTTCAAGGCACATGAACTGGTAAGACCGGCAGGCCAGCAGAATATATCTTATTATTACGGGAAGGGTTTTTCCTTCGCAGTGAGAACCGAGGAATGTCCCGGTGAGGCTGCCAAGGCATTTATCGATGATAAAGTCATGAATATTACTGAAGTCTCAGCTAAAAACTCCCGGTATGCTGTACTGGTGGATACGGCTGTGCGAAGGACGGATAATGGTGCCCTGAGCATTATGATTGCCCGGTGCGAGTATGATAAAGACAAACATGGCCGGGCCTTGTTTGCGGGTCAGCAGGTTGATACGTTTCTTATCAATGAGGAGGGCACTGTACTGCAGCCCCTTCAGGTTCTTAATGTAAACTACCGTTCAAAGGCCTCTGAATTTGCTCTGGAATACATTAAGAAAACCTATGGAGCTTCAGACAGAACCATGGGATGGCGTCTGTTTCTTTCCCCGGATTCCGGAAACTTCAACAAATTCCTTATGGACGGAAACAGCATTGATTTCTTCTTTGATGATAACACGGTTCTTAAAGAAGGAATGGGGATACTGACAATAAATATAGGTCCCATTCCCATGGAGACGGCCATACGGCCAAGGGTGCTTGAGCGATATGTTGACAGGTCTCTTCCTATGGTGGCTGTAACGTACGATGACGGCCCCGGAGGGGAAAGCGAGGCAGCCATACTTGATACACTTAAGAAAAACGGAAGTGTGGCGACCTTTTTTTATCAGGGCTACAGACTTGACATGGAGCCGGAGAATGCCCGCAGAGCAGCTGAGGAGGGCAACGAAATAGGAAATCATTCCTGGAATCACCCTTTGTACTCATCCTTATCCTCTAAAGAAGTGTCAAAACAGATAAAAAAAACCAATTCAAAGATAAAGGAAATATGCGGTGTTGAACCTGTGGTTTCCAGACCCCCCTACGGGGACTATGACAAAGATGTTCTGAAGGCCGCGGGCATGGCTCAGATTCTCTGGACAGTAGACACCCTGGACTGGAAAACAAGAAATCCGAAAAAGATTTTTAAGGCGGTTAAGTCTGCCGGAAACCTGGACGGAAAAATCATTCTGATGCACTCCATTCATAAGGAGACGGCCAAGGCAACCGAATACATTATTCCATGGCTCAGACAGCAGGGATATCAGACGGTAACGGTAAGTGAGCTTATTAAATACAAGACAGGAGATGCCCCTGAACCAGGTGCTGTTTACAGGAAACTGCCCTAGGCAGCATTAATACTAGGAGGATTCAAACATGCTGATAACAAGGAGAAGTGATTATGCTCTAAGAATATGCAGAGCCTTAAGGGATGGGAAGACACATAATGTTCGGGAGATTTGCGAAACGGAGGATATACCTAAGGCCTTTGCCTATAAAATAATAAGAGAAATGGAGCTGAACGGAATAGTCAAGTCTGAAAGAGGTAACAAGGGAGGCTATTTCCTGAACAGAAGCCTGGATGACTTAACGATGTATGATATCGTAAGTACCACTGAAGATGATCTGGCGATAGTTCACTGCATGAAAGAGGAATGCGGGCGGAACACCAATGACGTCCCATGCAAAATGCACAATGAAATGGAAAGAATACAGCAGATCATAGAACAGGAAATGAAAGGCAAATCCATAGCCGAAATAATCTGTGAACAAAGCTGAAAGCTGAAGGCTATCGAAGCAATTCGATAGCCTTTTTCATGTCTTCAGGCAGAGGAGCCCTGTATTCGGCTTTTTCTCCTGTTATCGGATGTGTGAAAGACAGGAAAGCTGCGTGAAGAGCCTGACGCTTAATCAACTCACTGTCCTCTCCGCCGTAAAGCGCATCACCCAGCACCGGGTGTCCCATATGGGACATGTGAACCCTTATCTGATGTGTCCTTCCTGTTTCAAGAAGCAGCTCAACTAAAGTGTGATTCCGCAGTCTTTCCAGAACACGGTAGTGGGTGACTGAAGGGGAGCCGCCCTCCATAACGCCTCTTCTCACATCATCGGGATCCGGCCTCCCTATCGGAAGATCAACAGTTCCATTCTCCTCGTCTATAACTCCCTTGACTATTGCCAGATATTTTTTGCTTACATCATTTTTTCTCATCTGATTTGTAATGTGATTCTGGCAATAGGAGTTTTTGGCAATAAGGAGCAGGCCCGAGGTGTCCATATCCAGTCTGTTTACAAAACGGATTTTCCATTTTATGCCCCGGGCTTCCATATAATAGGCAAGGGCGTTTGCAGCAGTTCCCGCCGGATGACCCTTTGTGGGGTGAACAACCAGGCCCGGCTGTTTGTTTATCAGCATGATATTCCCATCCTCAAACACCACATCCAGGGGGATGTTTTCAGGAGGGAAGTGGCTTTCTTCTTCAGGAAGGGTAATGCTGATTATGTCACCGGCTGATACCCTGTGCCAGCCTTCGGTCTTTTCTCCGTTTTTCAAGGTGATTTTCTCACGCTTTATGCGGTTTCTGAGCCTTGCCGAAAAGTCAAAATATGTCCGTACTATATCACGAACCTGAAGACCCTCATCTTCAATTGTTACAGTATGTCTGAACTCGGTCATTAGAGAAACTTATCCTTTACTTTATTCCAGAAATCATAATTGTTGAACCGAATCAGGTTAACATGCTTATCAGAGGCAGATACCTCAATGCTCTTAACATCCGAATAGCAGGTTTCTATACCGTCATTTGTAATGTATATGCGGTTCTCAGGCTTTTCCGGAACAACCCCCAGGCTCAGATCATCCGGAAGAAGTATACTTGAAGTAAATGATCTGTAGGCGGTGGTGTTCATTGGAGCCAGAGGCGTTACCTGCAGCAGCTGGAGCCTGGGATCCACTATGGATCCTCCCAGTGAGTAATTATAGGCAGTGCTTCCTGCAGATGTGGCTACAAGAATACCGTCGCCGCTGAATTTTTCTATAGGTTTCCCCCCTATGGAAATATCAAAGTGAACCGAATATGATTTCCTTCCTGTTATTGTTATCTCATTAAGCCCTGTGTGGCTGTTGTGAATTCCATCAGATGTTGTAACAGTACACTGAACGGTGTTAAGCTTCTGGAGTGAATAATCTCCCTTCTCATAGTCACATATGAATTTGTCAAAATCCTCTGGCAGAACCTCCTGGAAGAAACCAAGATGTCCCGTGTTTATTCCAACTATTGGTGTGCCCGGGAAATCACACTTGTGTATGGTCTCAAGAAAAGCCCCGTCACCGCCTATGCAGATCAGCAGAGAGGCCTCCTTTGAATACTCGCTCATAACAGTATAGCCTCTGTTAATCAGCTTTTTTGTCAGGAGGGTCTTAACATCTGCAGACAGCTCTGTTCCGTTTGTAAAAATCGAAATAATGCTGTTGTTCATCTATTTCACCAGTTCCTCAAATTCATCCAGAATGGACTCAAATGTTTTCATTGCTGCCTTTATAGGCTCAGGACTTCCCATGTCAACTCCGGCAATTTTCAGAAGTTCGATAGGGTAGTCTGATTCTCCTGTCTTAAGAAAATCTATGTAATCCTCAGCAGCAGTTCTGCCCTGGGTCAGTATCCTGCTGCTTATTGCAGTTGCAGCAGAATAGCCCGTTGCGTATTTGTACACATAGAAGGCGTTGTAGAAGTGAGGTATTCTTGCCCATTCGTACCTGATTACATCATCCCGCTCCACAGCCGGTCCGTAATACTTGTCGTTGAGAGCCTGGTATTCGTCGCACATCCAGTCACCGGTGAGTACCTGACCCTCCTCAATTGCTCTGTGGGTTATGTCCTCGAACTCCGCAAACATTGTCTGTCTGAAAAGGGTTGTCCTGAATTCCTCAAGATGAAGATTGAGCAGATACTTTCTCATTTCCGGTTCCTTCTCGTTTTCAAGGAGATAGTGCATGAGAAGAGACTCGTTCACTGTTGAAGCAACCTCCGCTGTGAATATGGAATGACCTCCGTAAACATACGGCTGAGACTGTCTCGTATAAGTGGAATGCATGGAATGACCCATTTCATGAATAATCGTGAAAACATCCTTAAGAGTATCAGTATAATTAAGCAGGATGTAAGGGTAGCTGTCATAACAGCCGAAGCTGTAGGCACCGCTTGTTTTCCCCCTGTTTTCGTACACATCTATCCAGCCCTCATCAATTCCATTGTTCATCTTCTCGATGTAATCACTGCCGAGGGGAACAAGAGCCTTTCTTATTATGTCAAGACCATCCTCAAAGGAAATGTGCCTTTCGGGAATTGAAATAAGCGGAACGTACATATCGTACATGTACATCCTGTCCAGTCCCAGAAGCTCCTTGCGTAGGGCGGTGTATCTGTGGAGCAAAGGCAGACTGTCGTTTACCACCGAAACCAGATTGTCATACACCTGTGCCGGAATATTGTCACCGGAAAGGGCGGCAGACCTTGCGGATTCATGTTTCCTGATTCTGGCACCGATTACATCAGTCTTTGTATTGTAATTGTAGGCTGTTGAGATGGTGTTTATCATGCCCTTGTAACCGTCGTACATGGCATTGTAGGCTTCTTTGCGGACATCTCTGTTGCAACCCTCCATGAACTTTATATAGTTGCCGTGAGTCAGTTCAACCTGTTCTCCATCTGAATCGGTTATCTTCCCGAACTTGAGATCCGCGTTGTTGAGCATGGTGAAAATATCATTTGTTGCCCCTGTGATTTCTCCCATCTGTGCCAGAATAGTTTCTTCGGATGATGACAGGACGTGCTCCTTCTGTCTCAGGGCATCCCTTATTACAAACTCGTAGGTGTCAAGTCCCGGCGTTTCTTCTGCATATTTCAGAAGCACAGTTTCATCTGCTGCCAGAAGCTCCGGTGTGAAGAATGACATTGCAGCACCGGCAGCGGCAATAACCGATACAGCCTTGTCTGTCATGCCCTGATATTTGCTGCTGCTGTTATCCTCATCCCGCTTCATGTGGGCATAGACATATATTTTTTCAAGCCTCCGCCATATGCTGTCCTTTTCTTCAAAGGCAGCAAGGAGAGTTTCTCCGCTGTCGGCAAGATGCCCGGAGAATCTTTCTGTATATGCCGCCGCATCTTTCTTTATTCTTTCAAACTCACCGTCTATAATGCTCTCATCCGGCATCATTGCCTGAATATTCCACTTGTATTTGCTTTCAATCTGATCCCTTGTTTTAAGCTCTTTTGATCCCATTTTTGCCTCCGTTATCAATTTACTTTATTTTCGATATATTGTATAATAACAAAGTTAATTATTCAATAATTGAAGGGACTTTTGCATATGGACAACAGACCTATCGGTTTTTTTGATTCAGGCCTTGGGGGACTCACCTGCATCCCATACCTGATGAGGGAACTCCCACAGGAAAAGATAATATATTTCGGGGATACTGCACGAACTCCCTACGGCTCCAAGGCCATAGGCACCATAAGGAATTTCAGCAGAGAAATAGCTGATTTTCTTGTTAAATCCGATGTGAAGATGATAGTAATTGCCTGCAACACAGTCAGTTCAACCTGCATGGAGGATCTTCAGAGCAGATTCCCTGACATACCAATAATCGGCATTATCGAGCCGGCGGCAAAGAAAGCTGCCGAAACCTGCAAGACAAACAGCAACGTGGGGATTATCGGTACCAAGGTTACAATAGGCGCCCACGCCTACAGGGATACAATAAGCAAATACAACGGTTTTCTGAATATCTACGAGCAGCCATGTCCTGCCTTTGTACCTCTTATTGAGGAGGGAATCATTGACAACGAGATTATGAATCTGACAATCAAATACTATATGGACAGCTTCGTAAGGGACAACCGGCTTGATACGGTAATCCTGGGATGCACCCATTATCCTCTGATAAAGAACAATATCACCAGGCTGTATCCGCACCTTACTGTCATTAATCCTTCAAGCATCGTTGTAAGCAGAATCCACCACGTGCTGGAGGACAACGATATGCTGGCTGAGAATTCGGAATTAACAAATGTGTTTTACGCCAGCGATCTAAGCGAGAATTTTCTCAACATGATTGATCAGATTTTTGCCGACGAAGAGGAGGATAAGAAAGTAAAATTTCTTAATTTTGACCTCGAAAAGGATAACACGAAATGAATTACGAAGAACTACTGAACTACCTTGATATAGAGGATCCTGCTGAATTTGAATATTTCGAAGCCATGGCGGATCTTGTGGAATGCGATGAATTCATAGAACAGGAGGCTATCCAGGGAGTTTTCACGAAGGCAGACAAGGATATGCTTTCAGGCCTTCTGGATGAATATTTTGAAGAGATAACCGACGGTCTGCCTGATGATTCAGACGACATGTTTTCACTGCTGGACCAGATACGTCTGTGTCTGACAGGTCTTTCTTCAAATGCTGAGGATGAGGGAGACATCAGAATGCTCACCGATGAGTTTAACAGGTTCAGAAACTGGTATTCTTTCGAATCTCAGGTGGGACTCTGTCCCGAAGACGGGGGCCCTGAAGAAACGGTATGTCTGAGAGATGCCATTACCTCGGCCCGTGTTGAGAAGCTTGGTGGAGAAAAATACAGATATGACTTTAACAGTGCTCTTGATTACGAGATAGACAGCTACACAATGTCATTCGCAGAGCTGGCAGCAATTGAGGAATATGAAGATGAGGAATAAACCATTCGGCAGCGATTTTGACAGATTTGGTTTTCCCTGGAAAATAGAGAGGGTAACCGCCGGTCACGGAGGTGAAGCCCTTCTTGTTTTCGGAAGCGAGAAGAATGCTTTGATTGACTGCGGCATGGCATACTGCGGACAAAAAACAGTGAACAATATTCACAAGGTGTGCAGCCGGCTTGATTTCATTCTCCTCAGTCATTCCCACTACGATCACATAGGTGCACTGCCTTACATAAGGGACGCTTTTCCCGGTGCAGCAGTTTGCGGAAGCGAAAAGTGCAGC
This sequence comes from Lentihominibacter sp., assembly GCA_051882875.1. Taxonomy (GTDB): domain Bacteria; phylum Bacillota; class Clostridia; order Peptostreptococcales; family Anaerovoracaceae; genus Lentihominibacter. The sequence goes on from JBJESQ010000021.1 coordinate 46,351, forward strand.
AGGATTCTGCCAAGGGATAATGCACGCAGGCTCATGAAGGAGCTGGGAACCACAGCCAGGAATCTCTACGACCCTGACAATACCGAGGAAATCAGAACAGACGGTCTTATGGTTGATCAGATTCTCAGAGACGGCGATGTTATCAGTCTGGGAAAGGAAACCATTATAGCCTATGAGACAAAGGGTCATACCGATTGTTCCATGAGTTTCATGCTGGAGCCTGTGAAGCTCCTGTTTACAAGCGAAAGCACAGGCATTCTGGAAGGGGATAATTACATTCATACACCTCTTCTCAAAAGCTTTTCACAGGGACTGGAATCCCTTGAAAGGTGCATGAGTCTCAGCCCGGAATACATCTGTCTGCCCCATTTCGGCATGCTGCCAAAGGAATTTAACAGCAGATATTATGAGATGTTCAGGCAGGAATGCGAGTCCAAGGTCGGATTTGTCCGGAGAATGATGGCAGATGGTCTGAACCGGGATGAAATGTTCACAAGATACATTGAGAAATACTGGATGCCTGAAAAGCTGGAAGAACAGCCATTTGAGGCTTTCGAGATTAATTCGGGGCACATACTGGATGCTCTGATAAGATATATAGGAGAGTCAGAAAATGTTTGATGCAGAAAAAACAAAGAACGACATCGTGAATTGGATTAGAGAATGGTTCCGGCAGAACGGTGAGGGCTGTAAGGCTGTAATAGGAATCTCCGGGGGCAAGGACAGCTCGGTAGTTGCGGCACTTTGCGCAGAGGCTCTGGGAAAGGAACGGGTGCTGGGCGTCATGATGCCACGAGGCGAACAGTTTGATATAGACGTTTCCCGGGCTCTTGTGAAGCACCTTGGAATTGAAGGAATTACCGTTAATGTGGAGGAAGCCTGCCACGCAGTGGAAAAACAGGTAAAGAGCGTTTTCGGAGAAATTTCACCTCAGACGAAGACCAACATTCCCCCTAGAGTACGGATGACAATGCTGTATGCTGTATGTCAGACAGTAGGGGGCAGAGTTGCCAACACCTGTAATCTTTCAGAAGATTACGTGGGCTACAATACGATTTTCGGAGACAATGCGGGGGATTTCAGCCCGCTGTCAAAACTTACTGTGCAGGAGGTTAAGGCCGTTGGAAGAGCTCTTGGGCTTCCTTCGATGTTTGTGGACAAGGTGCCTATTGACGGACTTCAGGGGAAGACCGATGAGGATAATCTTGGCTTCACATATGAGGTGCTGGACAGATACATCCGCACAGGTGAGTGCGACAATCCGGATACCAGGGAGAAAATAGACAGAAGACACAGAACAAATCTGTTTAAGCTTAAACCTATGCCTGCTTTTGAATATGAGGGAGAAATACATGAGTAACGGAATTACAAAGGAAATGATTGACAGAATCAATCAGCTGGCGGCAAAGAAAAAGACACAGGGCCTCAATGAAGAGGAAACAAAGGAGCAGAAGGCTCTTTACATCGAATACCTGGCGGCCATAAGAGGTCAGGTTAGGGCAAACCTTGAAAATGTGAGATTTGTCGAGGACCTCACCGAAGAAGAATTAAAAGAAGAACTTGCAAACAGGACTAATTAGGTATAATATATAACTGTACCTTAATGGTATAGATTAAAAAGGGAGATGATTAACATGAGAAAAGTCTATCTGGACTATTCAGCAACAACCCCTGTTAAGGAGCAGGTTTTAAATGAAATGCTTCCTTATTTCACGGAGCATTTCGGCAACCCTTCAAGTCTCTATGCACCGGGACTTGAGGCCAAGCAGGGACTGGCAACTGCCAGACAGAGAGTTGCTGAGCTGATAAATGCGGAACCTAATGAAATTTTCTTTACCTCCTGCGGTACGGAAGCGGACAACTGGGTTCTGGAGGGCGTTGCAGACGCCTTCAAAAATAAAGGCAACCATATTATTACATCAAAGATTGAACACCATGCGATACTCCATACATGTCAGTATCTTGAAAAATTCGGAGTTGAGGTGACATATCTTGATGTTGATGAAGAGGGCTTCGTCAGACCTGAGAATCTGGAGGCTGCAATCAAGGACAACACTATTCTGGTGAGCATAATGACCGTCAACAATGAGATAGGAACTGTTCAGCCTATTAAGGAGCTGGCTGCCATAGCTCACAGCCATGGTGTATTGTTCCATACAGATGCTGTTCAGGCAATCGGCAACATTCCTATCGATGTGAAGAATCTGGACGTTGATTTCATTTCCATGTCCGCCCACAAGATATACGGACCTAAGGGAATTGGTGCTCTTTATAAGAGAAGGGGCATTCAGATTCCGAATTTCATGCATGGAGGAGCTCAGGAGAGAAAGAAGAGAGCCGGCACAGAGAACACTGCGGGAATTGTAGGCTTCGGCAAGGCCGCTGAGCTTGCAAAACTGAACCTCCATTCACATATGAATCATTCAGACAAGCTGCGTCGCATGCTGTGGGAAAGAATAGAAAAGGAAATTCCTGATGTTCTTCTCAACGGACCTAAGGATTTCTCCAGGAGACATCCGGGAAATCTCAATATTGCCCTTTCATATATTGAAGGTGAATCGGTTCTGCTGATGCTGGATCTGAACGGAATAAGCGTAAGTACAGGCTCTGCCTGCTCATCAGGTTCCCTTGGCACATCACATGTTCTGAACGCCATAGGCGTGCCTGTAACTAAATCAAACGGCGCGATAAGACTAACGGTTGGTGATTTCACAACAGAGGAGGATATCGACTATGTTGTGGACACTCTCAAAACCGTTGTTGCTAAACTCAGAGAATTATCACCGGTAACCGGTGCGGAAGGATGGTAAAAACATGGCTTTATATAACGATACGGTAATGGAGCACTTCATGAATCCCAGAAACGTTGGAGAGATAGAGAATCCTGACGGCAAAGGGGTGTACGGAAGCCCTGTCTGCGGAGACATGATGCAGGTTACAATAACAGTTGACGAAAACGAAGTAATAACAGATGCTAAATTCAAGACCTTCGGCTGCGGCAGCGCTATTGCTTCCTCCAGCATGGCTACAGAGCTTATTAAGGGAATGACTGTTGAAGAAGCTCTTAATGTTTCAAATGAGAAAATAGTTGAGGAGCTTGGGGGACTTCCGGCAGTAAAGATTCACTGTTCCATGCTGGCTGAGCATGCTATCAAAAATGCGATTTACGATTATGCTCAGACCCATGGCAAGGAATATGCAGGTCTTGAAGGCTACGATCCGGATGCAGAGCATCACGATGATTGTGAAGATGATGAGGAATCCGGATGTCAGGGATGCGGCAATGGAAACTAAACTGGACAGAAACAAAGTAATTCTTGGACTCAGCGGTGGTGTGGACAGCACCGCCGCTGCTTTGCTTTTGCAGAAACAGGGATATCAGGTGACGGGCCTTTATTTTAACGTTCTGAGCAGCTTTTGCAAAAACAGTGAGGAGAACATCAGAATTGGACGGGAAAAGGCTGAGCGGGCCGCAGGGCAGCTTGGAATCAATCTTATTTATGCTGATGTATCACAGGACTTTGATGAGGTGGTTGTATTGCCCTTCTGCAGGGAGTACATGTCCGGCAGGACGCCGAACCCATGCATTATGTGCAACCCCGGCGTGAAATTCAAAACCCTGATTGATGCCGCCGACGAAGCCGGGGCATATCATATTGCCACAGGACACTATGCAGGAACCTTTTATGATGCAAAGGCTGACAGCTGGTTCATAAAAAAATCCGCAAATCCTGCCAAGGATCAGTCTTACATGCTCTACAGGCTTAATAGGGAACAGATATCACGTCTTATTCTGCCCCTTGAGCAGTTTGCTGACAAGGAGGATGTTCGTGCTGTTGCAAGGTCTGCGGGAACCGACAATGCAGACAGGGTGGACAGCCAGGAAATCTGCTTTGTTGACAGCAGCGATACTTACCTTGATTTTCTTGACAGAAGGGGCTTCAGCTCTCCTGAAGGGGAATTTGTGGACTCAGAAGGAAATGTTCTTGGCAGACACAAGGGAATAAGCAGATACACAATCGGGCAGAGAAAAGGTCTCGGAATAGCCCTGGGAAAGCCTGCCTTTGTAACAAAAATAGACGAAGAGGAAAACAGGGTGGTTTTAGGTAATAACGATGAACTCTTCAGGCGCACCATTGTATCTACCGAAAACATATTATGTAAACAATCTCGAAGAGTTAAGGCTAAAATACGCTATGGTGCGGCTCCCGCTGACGCAGAACTTAATATCAATGAGGACGGTACAGTCACGACTGTTTTCGCTGAACCCCAGAGAGCTGCAACACCGGGACAATCCATCGTATTCTATGAGAATGACCTTGTGATTGGCGGCGGAATTATCAGCGAGGTGAAATGATGAAGACCATACCAATCGGCAACACTGATATTATGATAACGCCTGTGGGAATGGGTGTTCTTACAATTGGAAACAATCAACTTAATCTGCCTCTTGCTGAGGGGGCTGAAATCGTGAGATATGCCTATGATAAAGGTATCAGGCTCTTTGATACCGCCCAGTTCTATGAGACATATCCTTATATACGCGAGGCCTTTAAGGATATTGACATGTCTGTGTCAAATCCCGATAGGCCAGTGATAGCAAGCAAGAGCCTTGTTCTTTCCTACAGGGAAATGGAGGAAGCCATTCTGGAGTGTCTTGAAGCGCTGGATATTGATACCATTGATATTTTCAAGCTCCACGAGGTCAGGGAAGATCCTGATTTTGACGAAAGGGCAGGTGCCTGGCAATGCCTTCTGGATTACAAAAGGAAGGGGATTGTCAGAACGATAGGAGTATCAACCCACAATGTGGATGTTGTCAACAGAATGGCTGATATTGCTGAATGCGATATTGTATTTCCTCTGATTAACTATGCAGGTCTGGGAGTCAGGAAGGGAACAGGACCGGGAACTGCAGAAGAAATGGCTGCAGCAGTTAGAAAATGTCTTGATAATGGTAAAACTGTCTTCGGAATGAAGGCCTTCGGCGGAGGAAATCTCACCGGTTCATACATGAAAGCTCTGAATTATGTAAGGGATACCGGTGTTCAGACAATGATGATAGGCTTCGGAAAGAAATCCGAAATAGATGACATTGTCAATTACGCAGATGGGAAACTGCCTGAGGACTATCAGCCTGAGGTGAGTTTCAAGAAGATTCACATTGATCAGGGAGACTGTGAGGGCTGCGGTGCATGCATTGACAAGTGTGAAAGCAAAGCAATTTTCAGAAATGACCGGGGACTTGCGGATGTGGATCACGATAAATGCCTTACCTGCGGCTACTGTGCACCGGTGTGTCCTGTCAGAGCAATAATAATGTGGTAACAGCTGATACATTGTGTATACTTACTTTAATGTGTTAAAAGTTCGTTGTTATGGCGGACTTTTTATGTTATATTTTTATATATTATTAAACGATAGATTGGATTAGAAGGAGACAATTATCATGAGCAAAACGGTTTTTTCGGCAGCCGATATCCTGCTGCCCTCAAGCGGAAACTATGAGAAATGGGCTGTTGTAGCATGTGACCAGTTCACCTCACAGCCTGAGTATTGGGAAAGAGTTGAGAAGAATGTTGGCGACAGTCCTTCTACCTTCAGAATAATTCTTCCGGAAGCCCAGCTTTCAGACGGCCATACGGAAGAGCATATTGCAGCTATTAATGCTACGATGAAGCAGTATCTTGCGGATGGGATTTTCACTGAATATCCTGACACGATGATTTATCTTGAGAGAGTTCAGTCTGACGGCAAGGTGAGAAAGGGCCTTATAGGCAAGATAGATCTGGAGGAGTATGATTACTCGGCAGGTTCCACTTCCATGGTTCGGGCTACAGAGGGGACGGTTCTGGACAGAATTCCTCCAAGACAGGCTGTCAGAAGAGATGCTGCCGTTGAGCTTCCTCATGTTATGCTGCTCATTGATGATGTTGATAATACAGTAATAGGACCTCTTAAGGGATGTACTGATGTTGTTTATGATTTCGACCTTATGGAGGGAGGCGGCCATGCAAAGGCATGGTTTGTTCCTGAAGAGCTTAAGGCTTCAGTTACAGATGCCCTGGGCAGGCTTGCAGAGGAACAGCCGCTTCTATTCGCGGTGGGAGACGGAAACCACTCCCTGGCTTCAGCAAAGGCCCTCTATGAAGAGGAAAAGGCTAAATTCGGACCGGGAAGTGAAAACACACTTCCGTCAAGATATGCACTTGTTGAAATAGTAAACCTCTACGATACAGCTCTTGAATTTGAACCTATACACAGAGTGCTCTTCGATGTTGATCCTGAGGCTCTTATGGATGCTCTCAAGGCTGAGTATCCGGGAACATATGAAGGCAAGGGTGAAGGTCATGTAATTCAGTATGCCTATGATGGTGCTGAAGGCTTTATAACCGTTCCTGATCCGAAGGCGCAGCTGGAGGTTGGAACACTCCAGAGCTTCCTTGATAAATACATAAAAGAGCATGGTATCGGTATTGATTACGTTCACGGTGATGAAATAACAATTGAGCTTGGCAAGAAGCCGGGATGTATGGCGTTCCTGCTTCCGGCAATGGACAAGGGAGACCTGTTCAAATCCGTAATCAATGACGGAGCACTTCCGAGAAAGACATTCTCAATGGGACATGCCGAGGACAAGAGATACTACATCGAAGCCAGAAAGATAAAATAATGCAAGGTTGATATATAATACGGAGGATATTATGGAACTCAAAACACCACTGTACGAAAAACATCTTGAATACGGCGGAAAGATGGTGCCTTTCGGAGGATACATTCTGCCGGTGCAGTACAAGGATTCAGGCGTTATCAAGGAACATATGGCAGTTCGTACCGCCGCAGGCATGTTCGATGTTTCCCATATGGGAGAAATTATATGCGAGGGTCCTGATGCACTTGCAAATCTTCAGATGCTGCTTACTAACGATTTCACAAACATGGTTGATGAGCAGGCAAGATATTCGCCAATGTGCAACGAGAAGGGCGGTACTGTCGACGACCTTATAGTTTACAAGATGAACGACAACAAGTACTTCCTCGTAGTTAACGCTGCAAACAAGGATAAGGACTACAAGTGGATGTGTGATCACCAGTTCGGTGATGTAACCTTTACAGATGTTTCAGAGCAGTATGCTCAGATTGCAGTGCAGGGTCCTAAGGCTAAGGATATCATTTCAAAGATATGCAAGCCGGGCAGCATTCCTGAGAAGTACTACTATTCTGTAATGGGTGCTGAGGTTGCAGGCATCCCTTGCATCTGCTCAACAACAGGCTATACAGGAGAAGACGGTGTTGAACTCTACTTCCCTGCTGCAAAGGCTCCGGAAATGTGGGATGCAATTTATGAGGCAGGAAAGGATGAGGGCCTTATTCCATGCGGACTTGGAGCCCGTGATACTCTGAGAATGGAAGCAGGCATGCCGCTCTACGGCCATGAAATGAATGACGACATTTCACCTAGAGAAGCAGGGCTGATGTTCGCTATCAAGCTCAAGAAGGAAGAGGACTTTATCGGTAAAAAGCCTATGGTGGAAGCAGGTAAGCCGGCAGTTGTAAGAGTTGGACTGAAGATTACCGGCAGAGGAATCGCCCGTGAACATCAGGATATCTATGTTGGTGATGAGAAAATCGGCTACACAACCTCAGGAACCAAGTGTCCTTACTTCGATTATCCTATCGCCATGGCGAGAATCCCGAGAGAATACAAGGAAATCGGCACAAAGGTCGAAATCGATGTAAGGGGCAGAAGGGTAGAAGCTGAGGTTATCGAACTGCCGTTCTACAAGAGATAGTTAATTGTTAAACACTGTTATTAATTCATAAAAGGAGAATACAAATGGAACTTAAGAAAGACGCACTTTATGCAAAATCACATGAATGGGTAGTTATTGACGGCGATAATGCAACAATCGGCATTTCAGACTTCGCACAGTCAGAGCTGGGAGATTTGGTATTCGTAAACCTTCCTGAACCGGGAGATGAAGTAGAAGCAGGAGAAAGCTTCGCAGACGTTGAATCAGTAAAGGCTGTTTCAGACATCTACGCTCCTGTATCCGGAACTGTTGCAGAGATCAACGAAGAGCTTCTGGACGCTCCTGAACTCATTAACGAAAACGCCAACGATGCCTGGTTTATCAAGGTTGAAGGAGTTTCCGCAAAGGCAGAGGATCTTCTTTCACCTGAAGAATACGAAGCATTCTGCGCAGAAGAAGCATAAACATAACTCAGTAAACAAGAAAGGTGGCACAAATGGGCACTTTTGTTCCTAATACCAAAGAACAGCAGCAGGAAATGCTGAAGGAAATCGGCTTCGAAAAGCTTGATGACCTGTTTGCGCATATTCCCGATGCTGTTAAATTCCAGGGAGAACTGAATCTCCCGGACGGAATGTCGGAGATGGAAGTCAGCAGAGCCATGAAAAAAATCGCGTCAAAGAACGTAGTCTTTGATTCGGTATTCCGTGGTGCCGGCGCATACAGACACTATATTCCGTCAATTGTAAACACTGTAGTAAGCAACGAAACACTTCAGACTGCATACACCCCGTATCAGGCTGAAATCAGTCAGGGAATCCTTCAGTCTATATTCGAGTATCAGACAATGATATGCGATCTCACCGGCATGGATGTTTCAAACGCATCTGTATATGACGGTGGTACAGCTGCAGGAGAAGCAGTTGCAGCCTGCAGAGGCCGCAAGTCAAACAAAGCCATAGTATCAGCCTGCATTCAGCCATCTGTAATGAAGGTAATAGAAACCTACTGTTTCGGAAACGAGATGGAACTGGTTGTTGCTCCGGAAAAGGATGGAGTAACCGATGTTGGGGCTCTCAAGGAGCTTATGACTGATGATACAGCCTGCGTACTTATCCAGCATCCGAACTACTACGGAAATCTTGAGAACGCTAAAGAAATAGGTGAGATAGCTCATTCCGTTAAAAACTGCAGATACATCATGTCTGTCAATCCTATCACTCTGGCAATCATGAAAACACCGAGAGAATACGGAGCCGATTTCGCCATTGGTGAAGGACAGCCTCTGGGCATGGCGCCTGCCTTCGGCGGACCTTATCTGGGATTCATGGCGAGTATTGATTCAATGAAGAGAAACCTGCCTGGCAGAATCGTAGGACAGACTGTTGACCACAACGGCAAGACAGGTTATGTTCTGACACTCCAGGCGAGAGAACAGCATATCAGACGCGAGAAGGCATCAAGCAACATCTGTTCAAACCAGGCCCTCTGCGCTCTCACAGTAGGTGTATATCTGTCAGCAATGGGAAATACAGGTCTTACCAAGGTTGCAACCCAGTGCTACTCCAAGGCCCACTACATGGCACAGAAGTTTGCTGAAATCGGTTTTGAGGTGCCTTCAACTGAATTCTTCCACGAATTCGTTACAACTTCAGACAAGTCATCAGAAGCCATTCTGAAGGCTCTTGAAGAAAAGGGAATTCTCGGCGGACTGGCTCTTGATGACAACAGAATTCTCTGGTGCTGCACCGAAATGAACAGCAAGGCAGATATTGATGAAGTTATCGCTATTGTGAAGGAGGTGTAAATAATGCTGGTATTTGAAAAATCAAGACCCGGTAGAGGAATAAGCGCACTTCCTGAGTGTGATGTTGATATCTACACACTTCCCGATGAGGAAATGAGAGAAGCAGATCTTCATCTGCCGGAAATGGCTGAGGTCGATCTGTCCAGACACTATACAGAACTGGCTAAGAAGGCACACGGCGTAAATGACGGTTTCTATCCTCTGGGTTCATGTACAATGAAATACAACCCTAAGGTAAACGAGAAAACCGCTTCATTTGATGAATTCACACAGATTCATCCACTTCAGCCTGAACACACTGTTCAGGGATGCCTTCAGGTTATCAAGGAAACTGAAGACGCACTGTCAGAGATTACAGGAATGTCAGACTTCACTCTTCAGCCTGCTGCAGGAGCGCACGGAGAGTTCACAGGACTTCTTCTCATCAAGGCTTATCACCTGGCAAACGGAGATACCCAGAGAAAGAAGATTATTGTTCCTGATTCAGCTCACGGAACAAACCCTGCATCAGCTGTTATGGCAGGAATGGATGTTATCAATGTGGATTCCACTCCTGAGGGACTTGTGGATGTTGCAAAGCTGAGAGAGGTTTGCGAAGGAAACAATGAAATCGCAGGCCTTATGCTGACAAATCCGAATACAGCAGGTCTGTTTGACCCTAATATCAAAGAGATTACGGATATTATCCACGAATGCGGCGGACAGTGCTACTACGACGGAGCTAACCTTAACGCCGTTATGGGATGGGCCAGACCTGGAGACATGGGATTTGACTGCGTTCACCTGAATCTCCATAAGACCTTCTCCACGCCGCACGGCGGCGGCGGTCCGGGATCAGGTCCTGTAGGCTGCAAGGAACATCTTGCCAGATTCATGCCTGGCCTGACAGTTGAGGGAGAAGAGGGCAGCCTTGCCTTCGCAAAGGCAGCGGACAGCCTTGGAGAAATGAAGAACTTCTACGGAAACTTCCTTGTTGTTGTAAAGGCGCTGACTTACATCAAGATGCTTGGCAAGCAGGGTATTCCTGAAGCATCAAAGAATGCTGTTCTCAATGCGAACTACATGATGAACAAGCTTTCTGCCAAGTATGACATAGCATTTAACCCTAAGGTCTGCATGCACGAATTCGTTATGGATATCGCCCGTCAGGCCAAGGAAACAGGGGTAACAGCAATGGATATTGCCAAGGGCCTTCTTGACAATAACATCCACCCGCCTACAATGTACTTCCCGCTGACTGTTCATGAAGCCCTTATGGCAGAGCCTTGTGAAACAGAATCAAAGGAAACACTTGATGAGGCTATCAAGGTGTTCCTGGAGCTCAACGATCTGGCTTACTCGGATCCAGAGGCACTCCATGCAGCACCTGTTAAAACTCCTGTTACAAGACTGGATGAGGTCGGAGCAGCGAGACATCCGGTTCTCAAGTATGAATTTGAGTAGACTGTAATGCAGTTGTGGCAGAGATACTATTATCTCTGCCACTTGTTCTATGATAATGAGGTATTTGTTATGAAGGAATACTTAGATGCGAAATGCAATGTGTTTACCGAACACATGACTGTGCCTGAGGAACTTCAGGGGGAATACGAGCAGCTGTGCCAAGATATCTATTCACTGGGAGATAAATGCGGTGAAGACTACAATAAATTTGAAGAACAGTTTGTTTCAACAGGTCTTTCTGAACGGTACAACGGCCTTCTTGTTAAATGTAAGCCAAAGGCTGTTAAAATGACACGGGAACAGAAAAAAACTTCCCTGAAGGGATATGCCAAGGCCTTCACCCCTAAGAATATTGCCAGGGAGGCGGCAGGTATGGCAGTCACAGAGCTTCAGGAGGAGGCAATTGCAATGAACCGTGAAAGAATGATAGAAGATGAAGTCTTTGACGATTATACAAGAGCAAGAAACAGTGCTGAAGCTGCCGTAAGTACAGGTAAATTCATATTTGACAGATTTAAAAAGAGAAAATAAAGGAGACATGATGACTAATAAATTTGATCTTGTTGTAATCGGTGCGGGACCCGGAGGATATGTTGCTGCAATTAAGGCTTCCAAGGCCGGTATGAATGTTGCAATCGTTGAAAACATCCGTGTAGGAGGAACATGCCTTAACAGAGGCTGCATTCCTGCAAAGGCAATGATACACGCCTCATCCCTTTATGAGGAGATGCATTCAGAAGCAGCCCTTGTGGGTCTTAAGGCCGATAACGTATCCTTTGATTACAGCAGAATTGTTGATTATAAACAGGGAACTACAGATGAGCTGGTTGCCGGTATAGAAGGCCTGCTGGAGGGTAACGGAGTTACCAGATTCAACGGCAAGGGAACACTTGAAAAGGACGGCAGTGTAACGGTGAATCTGAAGGAAGCTGACGAAGATGGTAATGAAATCATCAGCCTTGAGGCATCGAAGGTGCTGCTGGCTACAGGTTCAGTTCCGTCACTTATTCCTATTCCGGGAATAGATCTGAAGGGCGTAGTTACAAGTGACGGTGTTTTCGCCCTGTCAAAGATGCCTGAAAGCATGGTAATAATCGGCGGCGGTATAATCGGCGTTGAATTTGCTACAGTATATGCCAACCTGGGCGCCAAGGTTACCATTATAGAAGCCCTTCCTAGAGTCCTTCAGAATATGGACAAGGAAATATCCCAGAACCTTAAGATGATTTTCAAGAAAAAGGGCATTGATATCCATACAGGGGCATCAGTAAAGTCAATTGAAGAAACAGATGGAGGCCTTTGCGTTCACTATGAAGAAAAGGATAAGCCTGCAGCTGCAACAGGAAAGCTTGTAATCTGTGCAGCCGGCAGAAAGCCTAACATTGACGGCCTTTTCGGAGATGGTGTAGAAATCGAAATGGACGGAAAGTTCGTTGCGGTTAATGACAGATTCGAAACCAGCATCCCTGATGTATACGCCATCGGAGATATTATTAAGGGAACTCAGCTCGCCCATGCAGCAAGCGCTTACGGACTTTGCGCTGTGGATTATATGAATGGCAAGGAGCCTGAGGTTAAGCTTGACTCAATCCCGGGATGCGTATATACCGATCCTGAAATAGCACAGGTGGGAATTACGGAAGCAGAAGCCAAGGAGCAGGGCATTGATGTTATCACCGGTAAGTTTATTATGAGCGCCAACGGCAAATCCCTTATTACACATGAGGAGAGAGGCTTTGTGAAGGTTGTTGCCGATGAAAGCAGTCACAAGGTGCTGGGAGCCCAGATGATGTGCGCCCGGGCTACAGACATGATTGCAGAATTCACCACTGCCATTGCCAATGACATGACTGTAGAACAGCTTCTGTCAGGAGTCAGACCTCATCCTACTTACAATGAAGGTATCGCCGAAGCCCTTGAGGACTGCATTGGAGAATCAACCCACACAATGCCGAAGAGGCGCAGAAAATAAAGGTAGGGGAGCAACATGCTAGCATTTACAATCATAATAATTGTCTGTGCGATACCTGTTTCCGTATTTATGGTTTATAGTCGAACATATAATGAAGCCCCGGATATTGAGTCTTCCGGGGTTTTGTTGTATACTTTAATAAGTATTTGCAATTTTACCCGTGAACCGGGATAACATAAGAAAGGAAACGATAATCACATGGAAAAAATGGGCTTGAACAAAATCAGAGAAGAGTTTCTCAGCTTCTTTGAATCAAAGGGACACTTCAGAAGACAGAGCTATTCACTTGTACCTGAAAAGGACAAAAGCCTTCTGTTAATTAACGCGGGAATGGCACCGCTGAAGCCGTACTTCGCGGGTATAGAGACACCACCGTCAAAGAGAATGACGACATGTCAGAAGTGTATTAGAACAGGTGATATCGAAAACGTGGGGTTCACTGACAGACACGGCACATTCTTTGAAATGATGGGTAATTTTTCCTTTGGTGATTATTTCAAAAAAGAAGCTATCTCATGGGCCTGGGAGTTTATTACAGAACACCTTCACATGCCTGTTGACAGACTCTGGGCAACTGTATATGAAAATGACGATGAAGCATACGCGCTCTGGAGAGACATGATTGGTATGCCTGAGGAAAGAATAGTCAGACTCGGCAAGGATGACAACTTCTGGGAAATCGGCACCGGCCCATGCGGACCTTGCTCCGAAATATATTTCGACAGGGGAGAGGCACACGGATGCGGCAGTCCTGACTGCAAGCCGGGCTGCGAGTGTGACAGATACGTTGAATTCTGGAATCTTGTATTCACTCAGTTTGACCGTGATGAGGAGGGCAATTACACCGATCTGCCTCATCCTAACATTGACACAGGCCTGGGCCTTGAGAGAATGGCCTGTGTAATGCAGGACACAAGCTCAATATTTGACGTTGATACCGTTAAGTTCATCAGAGAGGGCGTCGAAAAGGTTTCAGGCGTTAAATACTGCGACGGAGCGGAAGCAACAGATGTATCAATCAGAATAATCACGGACCATCTGCGTTCCATGACATTCATGATCAGCGACGGAATTCTCCCGGGCAATGAGGGCAGAGAATACGTGCTCAGAAGACTCATAAGAAGAGCCGCCATGCACGGGCGCAAGCTTGGAATTACCGGACCGTTCCTGTCTGAGCTTTGTGACAGGGTAATTGATACCTCAAGCGGAGCTTATCCGGAGCTGGAGAAGCGCAGAATAATGATTAGACGTGTTGTTAATTCCGAAGAGAACAAGTTCGCATCAACAATCGAGCTGGGAATGAGCATCATCGATGAATACATAGCCGATATGGTTGTTGCAGGAAGCAAGGTACTAGAAGGTGCAAAGGCCTTCAAGCTTCATGACACCTACGGCTTCCCAATTGACCTGACAAAGGAAATACTCTCCGAAAAAGGCTATGAAGTTGATGAAGAGGGCTTCCGCAGCGAAATGGAACAGCAGAAGCTTCGCTCCAGAACTGAACAGGATATGGAAGGAGCCGGCTGGAAGAACGATGACAATACCCTTGAATTCTCCGGAGAAACTGAATTTGTGGGTTATGAATCGCTGGATGCATCATCTGTAATCAAATCCCTTGTACGGGATGATGATTTCGTGGATTCCGTATCAGAGGGAGACACCTGCCTTATGGTTCTTGATAAAACACCTTTCTATGCCGAAAGCGGCGGTCAGGTGGCAGATGACGGATACATCTTCAATGAGAAGGGCGGAATTGCCAGAGTTGACGACGTTAAAAAGTCAGGAAAGGTATTCACCCACCTTGTATACATTCAAAAAGGCGAATTCAAAACCGGTGATAAGGCTGATGCCATGGTTACAGGACCTCACAGAAACATGACAGCAGCCAACCACTCGGCAACCCATATGCTGCACAAGGCTCTCCAGGAGGTTCTGGGAGATCATGTTAAGCAGTCAGGTTCCCGTGTTGACCGTGATGGATTGAGATTTGACTTCTCCCATTATCAGGCTATGACAGAAGACGAAATCACCAAAGTAGAAGAGATAGTTAACGATAAAATAAGGCACTTCATTCCTGTAACCACAAGAGTAATGGGAATAGAAGATGCTAAAAAAGAAGGAGCTATGGCACTCTTTGACGATAAATACGGTGATGAGGTTCGTGTTGTATCAATTGGAAACTTCAGCAGGGAACTGTGTGGCGGAACACACGTTGCCAACTCCGGAGATCTGGGAGCATTCAAAATAGTAAGCGAAACTGGCGTTGCATCAGGAGTAAGAAGAATCGAAGCGATCACAGGACAGAAAATTCTTGAAAACTACGTTTCTGACCTGGACACCATAAATGCAGTGGCTGTCGCTTTGAAGTCAAATAAAGATCTTGTTGCAGAAAAGGTATCTGCTTTAATAGATGAAAACAAGGCTCTGAAGAAGGAGTTGGAGGAACTGAAGAAGGCTGAAATGAGCAAAGGCCTCGGTTCTCTCATTGACGAAGCCGAAGAAATCAGCGGAATCAGGCTGATTACAAAGGGTTTTGAGGATTACAGCATTAATGATTTAAGAGAGCTTTCAGACCAGATAAAAGCCGACAATAATAATGTTGTAATGGTATTCGCAGCTGTTTCCGGCGGCAAGGTTACCTTCCTTGTATCAGTAACAGATGATCTGGTTGACAGGGGACTCCATGCAGGCAGGATGATTAAGGAAATCGCTGCAGCTGCAGGAGGCGGAGGCGGCGGCAAGGCCGATATGGCTCAGGCCGGAGCAAAAGACCCGTCAAAGATTGAGGATGCCTTTGCAAAGGCAAAGGAGCTTGTAAAATAGAGCTTCACCCGGAATATTCCTGTTCTAAACAATCTTTAACTTGTAATATATTACATTTTAATGTTATACTTTTCCTAGGATGAAAGTTGGAGGATATAATAATGGATAGACAGACAAGAATGTACGATAGTTTCGATAGAGTAGAACAGAAGACGATTGAGGAGATTCTTACTATCGTGTATGATGCTCTTGAAGAAAGAGGATACAACGCAATCGATCAGATGGTTGGATACATTTTATCGGGAGATCCGTCTTACATTACCAGTCACAACAATGCCAGAAACATTATCGGCAGAATCGAAAGAGACGATTTGGTAGAAGAGCTCATTAAGGCATACCTGCACAAATAATATAACGGGAAGGTTTTTTCATGAAAAAAATCGGTCTGGATGTAGGAGATAAAACAATAGGCGTCGCTGTAAGTGACGCCTTAAATATTACTGCACAGGGAATCATGACCATAGAACGTATTGGCATCAAGAAAGATACCACAGCAGTGATTGAGTTAATAAAAGAACACATGTGCGATACAGTTGTCATGGGTCTGCCTCTGAAGCTTGACGGCACAGACAGTCCCCAGACAGAAAAGGTTCGGCAGTTTGCAGCTAAACTCGAAAACAAACTGAGGGCCGAAAGAATGGGCGACGTTAAAATCGTTTATCAGGATGAACGACTAACTACAGTAATGGCAGAGAGAGTGCTTATTGATGCCGACTTGTCCAGAGCCAAGCGCAAGAAGGTAATTGACAAGCAGGCTGCAGTGATAATTCTCCAGAGTTATCTGGACAGCAATCCCGTATAATTCTAGAAATCACATATGAAAAGGAAAGGGCCTGAGGACACCGGATGGTGTTTCAGGCCTTCTATATTGATTTATAACTATTCCGATAATCATAATTTTAGGAATAGATGCAACTGAATAAGAAGGGACAGGCCAAAAAGTGCGGAAAACGGCCTATCCCTGTGATTTGAACTATTCTATCGGTAATATCGTAAATATCATCAATATCATCAATTTTAACGAAGCTCTATTTTTCGATTTAAGGGGTATAATTTTCCCCTTTTGATATATGACACCTGTTAAAGACTTACCGGAATGCTGAGTTTCATACCTTCTTCAATATATCCGTCCTGAAGGTTGTTTTCCCGGCAGATTTCATACACCGCTTCTCTGGTATCCTTATTGGTGCTCTTGTATTCATAAGCGATATCCCATACAGTATCGCCGGCAGCAACTTCCACAAGGATTTTATCCTGAGGCTGTGAATCCAATGCCGTAGCTGAATATAATCCTGAAATCATTCCGAATGCGCCTACAGTGATTCCAACAACAATTACAAGGAATACTGTAAATCTTACCGGTGATTTGATTCTGTATTTCTTTCTGCCTCTGCTGCTGTTACTCATGTGACACCTCACTTTCCTACCCTATGAACAACTGTTCGTAGCATTAATATATCAGAATGTTTGTTCGGTGTCAATAGTATTTGCGAAAATTTGTTCTTTTTTGTTTCTTTCCGTTCCTGCTACATTTCCAGCAGTTTATCAGAAGCTCTGTACAGCATGTTGATGATTCTCTTTCTGAAAATCACACCCAGCACGCACAGAACCACTGCCGCCGCAGCGATTATACCCGCGCTGAGATACCCGCCTGCGCCTACCTGATGGCCTATTATCAGACTGCCGACCATTCCCGGAATTCTGCCTATCAGTGACACTATAATATAGGGTTTCAGCTTAAGATCTGAGAGTCCTGCAGCATAGCTGCAGAGATCCTTCGGTATTCCCGGAATGAGAAATATCACGAAGGTTATTATAAGACCCTTGGAGCTGTTCATATTGTCTATCATCTCCGTTACCTTCTTCTCACCGAAGAGCATATGGACGGCATCCTTTCCCAGAAGTCTTGCCATGTAGTAGACAATTACAGATCCGATAGCAGCACCGATAATTGAAAGGAGCATGCTGGGAACAAATCCGAACAGGTACCCTGAGGCAAACTGCAGAGCCTGTCCCGGAATTATGCATATTATTATCTGAAGCACCTGGGCTCCAATATATACAAGCATGCTTACACTTTTATACTGTTCCAGCCATAATCTCATGTCCTTGATACTGGTAAATTCCGAAAGAAACTCCCTGTGAAAGAAGTAAATGTATGCCGGTATCCCGATGAGTATTACAGCAAAAACAATCAGCTTCAGTATGGCAGATATCTTTTTAAATCTAATGTTTCGTTTTTCTTTTGTAATTCCATCCATTTTAGTAATTGTTTATAAAGAGACAGTTCCTCTGTCACAAAGTTCCTGGAGGGCCTTAATCACTCCGAATTTAGAGTGTTCATATGTCAGACCTCCCTGAAAATAAACTATATAAGGCTCTCTTATGGGAGCATCAGCAGACAGCTCTATGGATGAACCCTGAACAAAGGCGCCTGCAGCCATTATTACAGGATCCTCATATCCCGGCATTGCCCAAGGCTCCGGTGAAACATGAGAGTCAATGGGAGCCGCAGCCTGTATGCCTTTGCAAAAGCCTATTACAGCTTCCGGAGAACCAAGCTTAACGGCCTGAATGATGTCGCTTCTCAGATCTTCTGATTTAGGACATACATCATAGCCCAGCTTCTCGAACACTCGTGCACAGAGTACAGCTCCTTTAACAGCTCCATTTACCGTCTTAGGTGCAATGAAAAGTCCCTGAAGCATTGTTCTTGTCTGTCCGAAGGTCAGGCCGCATTCTCCGCCGATACCGGGAGTTGTAAGCCTGAAGCTTACTTTATCAATGAGATCCGCTCTGCCGGCAATATATCCGCCGGTTAGTGCAAGTCCGCCGCCAGGATTCTTGATGAGGGAGCCTGCCATTATGTCAGCCCCCACATCGGTAGGCTCCTTAACATGAAGGAATTCTCCGTAGCAGTTGTCCACCATTCTTACTATTTCAGGGTTTATCTGCCTGACAAATTCAGCCCACTCCTGTATCTCTTCTATTGATATCGCCTTTCTCCAGCCATAGCCCGTTGCCCGCTGAAGGCATACCATCCTTGTAGCAGGTGTTATGGCCTCCGCTACAGCATCAAGGTCAATTCTGCCATCAGGTGTAAGCTCAACCTGTGAGTAGGTTACCCCGTAATCCTTCAATGAACCCTTTCCCTCACCCCTGATTCCTATTGTTTCCTCAAGTGTATCGTAGGGTGCTCCGGTGCAGTAGATCATGTGATCTCCCGGACGGAGAACTCCTGTGAGGGCCAGGCTTAAGGCATGGGTGCCGTTTACGATTATCGGTCTTACCAGTGCAGCTTCCGCATGGAATATATCAGCGAAAACCCGTTCTGTGGCATCCCTGCCTGCATCATCATAGCCGTAACCGGTGTTCCAGGAAAAGTGTCTGTCACATATGCCGTTTTTCTGAAATGCATCCAGTACCTTGTACTGATTGTAGGCCATAATGTCATCAAGGTTTGTGAAACAGTCGGCTACCTCCCTCTCTGCTTCATCTATTATCTTAAGCACCTTTTCTGATATATTGAAGTTGTTAATAAGAAGATTGTGTGTATTTTTCTGCATTTAGTCCCTTTCCTTTCTTTCAAGTTCCCATTCCATGTCGCTGACAAGGTCTCTTTTCACATTCATCTTATGGGAAGCATAAAGCTGTGTTGTGGTAACCTGCTCGTGATCCAGCAGTGCCTGTACATCAAAGATTGAGTTTCCTCTGCCGATAAGGCTTGTGGCGGCAGTTGCCCTGAGCTTATGGGGGCTGTAGCCGGCCTTTCGGGATGTTGCCAGACCTATTGATGTGTATTTTTTCACCAGATCCCGGATGGCCCGTTCCGTCATTCTTCTGCCCTGAAGAGACAGAAACAGCGCATCCTGATCTCCCTCTTTTATCTTCTCCTCAGGAAGACGCTCATTGTCGAGATAATCTCTAAGCACCTCAGTAACAGACTTGTTCATTGGCATTATGGCTTCCTTGTCCCTTTTTCGATATATCTTGAACTCGCCTCGATTGAAATTGAAGGAAGATACATTGAGCTGCTGCAGCTCAAACAGTCTTAGTCCATAGGTGAGAAAGAGAATAAGAATAGCCTTGTCCCGTTTCCTGGTTTTCTCCCAGTACTGGTGCTCCTTAGGGGTAAGGCCCGCACCTGATGTGACAGCATCAAGCATTATCATAACCTCGTCATCCTGTAGAGCCTTGATTTCCCTTTCCCCGGCCTTGGGAACCCGTATTGGATCAAACCCGTCGGTTATATTCTTATCAAGGAGTTCATCTCTGTACAGCTGTTTGAACAGCACCGAAACAGAAGATTTTTTCCTGGCAAGAGTCTTGTTGGAATTCTCGAATACAACAATTTCATTTTCCTTCTCCACCCTGTAGCTGCGGCAGTAGTCGATGTACAGATTAATATCAGCAGCCCTGATATTCCTGAATTCATCCAGTTTGATGTCTCTGGTGGAATCTGCCTCAGTCAGATCCGTCTCGTTAATAAGATACTGACAGAAAAACCTTATATCCGTAAGATAAGCAAGCCTTGTCATAGGGAGAACATTTCCCCTGAGGTAAGCAAAAAAGCCTCTCATGAAGCTCGGAAGCTGCGCTTGAAGCTCCTCGCATCTGGAGACTGTTTCATGTTCCTTCAGAAGGATGTTATCCGGTTTGTCGCTTCTGTTGTGAAGCTTTACAGTTTTTCCCTCAGCCACTCCTCTATTTCCTCAAAAGCCCTTTCATCATTCAAGTATTCCGATAAATTGTACCACTTCATTTTATCATATCTTTTGAACCAGGTTAACTGTCTTTTGGCATAATGTCTGGTGTTTTTCTTTATTAGTTCAACAGTTTCATCAAGGGTCATCCTTCCCTCAAGGTACTCAAATATCTCCTTGTATCCGATTCCCTTCATGGAAATGTCTTCCTTATCAAGGCCCATCTTCATAAGCTGTCGGACCTCCTCCACAAGACCCATTTCCATGAGTTTGTCAACCCTTATGTTTATCCTGTCATATAGCTGAGCCCTGTCCCTGCAAAGACCCAGCAGCACAGCATCAAACTCCTGCCGCTCCCGGCGGACATCGCTGAACGGCCTGAGGGTGGCTTCACCGCTGTTCAGTCTTTCCAGCGCTCTAATTATTTTTTTATGATTGTTAGGATGGATGCTGTCTGCCGCTTCGGGATCCTGAGTTCTGAGCATATTATGCAAAACCGAACCGCCCTTTTCTGAAGCAATTCTTTCTAGGGCCCGCCTGTATTCAGGATCGGAACCTTCGCCGCCGAAATCCATATCATACAGGATTGAGTTCAGATACAGCCCTGTTCCACCGGATATTACCGGCAATCTGCCACGAGAGTGAATATCACTGATTGCATCAAGAGCCAGCTTCTGATACTCCGCCACAGAGAAATCCTCCCGGGGATCAACCAAGTCCACAAGATGATGCACTGCTTTTTTTCTCTCATCCGGAGTGGGTTTCGCGCTGCCTATATCCATGAACTTGTAAATCTGCATAGAATCACAGGACACAATTTCGCCATTAAAAGCTTGGCAGGCCCGTATGGCATATTCTGTTTTTCCAACGGCTGTAGGGCCGGCAATCACAAGTATTCTGGCTTTATCCATAACTTCAGACTCTCTTGAACATCCTTTCTATTTCATGCTTTGTCATTTTGATAAATGTAGGTCTGCCGTGGGGGCACGAGAAGGGATTCTCACAGCACTTAAGCTGTCTGAACAGTTCCCTGCTTTCCTCTTCGGACAGGACATCTCCTGCCTTTACAGCAGACTTGCAGGCGCGCCTGATTATCTTCTCAAGAACAGCCCTGTTTGTCAGATCCGGCTTGGTTGCAAACTCAACAAAAAGATCTTTCAGGAAGCTCTCGGCTTCATGCTGCTCCATGAAAGCCGGGATTTCACGTACAAGATAAGTATTGTTACCGAAGAATTCCACCGAATATCCCAGCTCATTTACCTTGGAAATCCACATGTCCTCAGAGGCCGTCACCTCTGCAGGAACGTTTAGACTCAGGGGGATAAGCATCTGCTGCATGGTTTTTTCCCGGGAATTGTAACCTGAAATAAGCTTCTCATAGAATACTCTCTCGTGGGCGGCGTGCTGATCTATCAGATAAAACACATCCCCTGACTGTGCCGCAATGTATGTGTTAAACAGAGTTCCCACCAGTTCCAGTGAATCAAAATCAAAGGGTTTCGGCGGCTCTTCCGGGATAGCATCAGCCGGTTCCATCTTCTCTGGGCTTCGCCTTGCCCTTAAATCAGACAATATATTATTTATGTCAACCGAATCGCATTCAGGAGCCGAAGAAGTATTCGCATCATAGGAAAATTTCCCATCCTTCATCGAATTCTGACCAGTCTCTGCCTGGGGACTGCTGAAGGTTACCTGCTCGCCGGAGACTGCTTTTGTCTTTGGCTTGCAGGTGCTGCGAATCTCAGGTATTGCCTCCTGTGACATCAGGGCAGCACTAACAGCATCCCTGAGGAAATCCTCCACTTCACCGTTATCATCAAATCTAATTTCCCTCTTCGTAGGGTGGATATTAACATCCAGCTTCTCAGGCGGCACCGCCAGAAACAGAAATGCCACAGGAAATCTACCGGGAAAAAGCCTTTCACTGTACGCCCTGTCAAGAGCCCGTTCCATCACGCCGGATGCCACAATTCGCCCGTTGACGCAGAATATCTGGCGGTTTCTTGAGGGCATTGATGTCCCCGGCCCCGAAACAAAGCCCTTTAGTGTGAAACCTGATCCGCTTTTGTCAACAGGAATAAGGTCCTTTGCTGTATCGGCACCGTAAACGCTCAGTATCGCTGTTCTGATGTCTCCCCGACCGGGAGTAGCAAAGACATCTTTTGAACCATTGAAAACTCTGAATCTCACATCAGGATATGCCAGAGCTATTCTCGAGGTGAAGTCAATGATTCTTCTCGCCTCTGCCCCATCTGAATTGAGGAATTTATATCTTGCGGGAACATTGAAGAACAGGTCCTTGACAGTTATGGTTGTTCCGTCAGGACATCCGCAGATTGAATTTTCAATCACTTTGCTCCCCTCAACCAGCAGCCGTTTTCCTGCCTTTGCATCGGCTCTCTTTGTTATCATCTCAACACGGCTCACTGCACAGATGCTTGCCAGAGCCTCTCCCCTGAATCCAAGGGTTCCTATTGTTTCCAGGTCCCTTTCGCTTGTGATTTTGCTGGTGGCGTGACGAAGAAAGGCTGTCTCAACCTCATTACCGTCTATACCGCATCCGTCATCGGTTATACGTATGTATGAGCGGCCCCCCTCCCTGATTTCAATGGTTATTGATGAGGCTCCGGCGTCCAGGGAGTTTTCCACAAGCTCCTTTACTATGGACACAGGTCTGTCTATAACCTCACCCGCTGCAATTTTATCTGCTGTTTTCTTATCAAGCAATCTGATCATGGTATCACCAAATGAGCTAAATAATTGATTTTATCTCCTCCAGAAGCCTAAGTGCTTCAGAAGGTGTCGTGTTCATTAAATCTGTATCTCTCAGGCGCCGTACCGCCTCGTCAGGTAACCCGTCAAACATTGACAGCTGCACACCCGTCTCCCCGATTACGTCACTGCTGCCCCCTTCCTTGTGATAAGCCACGGCTGCAGGATTCTTCTCACTTCCGCTGTTAAGCTCTTCCAGATGAAGAGTTGCGTTCTCAAGGAGTTCCGCCGGAGCTCCTGCAAGTTTCGCCACATGTATTCCGTAGGATCTGCTGGCGCTGCCCTCTACTATTTTATGAAGGAATACTATGTTTCCGTTGTCCTCGGATACATCAACATTAAGATTTCTGACACCATGAAGTGTTTCCTCCAGTACCGTCATCTCGTGATAGTGGGTGGCGAAGAGGGTTCTCATTCTCCTGTTGGGACTGCACAGATATTCGGCAGCCGCCCAGGCAATGGAAAGGCCGTCATAGGTGCTTGTTCCCCTACCAATCTCATCGAGGATAATCAGGGATCTTTCGGTGGCAGTATTCAATATGTATGACAGTTCGCTCATTTCCACGAAGAATGTGCTCTGCCCCTGGGCAAGGTTGTCCGAGGCCCCTATTCTTGTAAATATCCTGTCGCAGACTCCGATGCGGGCTCTCCGTGCGGGGACAAAGCACCCCGCCTGAGCCATCAGAACAATCAGAGCAGTCTGTCTCATATATGTAGACTTGCCGGACATGTTCGGACCTGTTATTATCATCAGACTTGAATCATCCCTGTTCAGGTATGTATCATTGCTTACAAATATACCGTCTCTTATGGTGGTCTCAATTACAGGATGTCTTCCCTTCTCGATGGAAATCACATCGCCCCCGTCAACCTCCGGCCGTATATAGTCGTTTTTCTCGGAAACCTGCGCAAAGGCAGCAAGCACATCTACAGCAGCTATTGCTGAGGATGTTTTCTGTATTTCACCTATGCGAAGCCGGAGGAGCTCCCTTATCTCGCAGAACAGCTCATATTCCAGTCTGTTGATTTCCGATTCAGCATTCAGAACCAGTCGTTCCGTTTCCTTCAGCTGGGGTGTTATGAACCTCTCGCAGTTTACCAGAGTCTGTTTCCTGATATAATCCTCAGGTACAAGGTCATAATATGATTTTGTTACCTCCAGATAGTAACCGAAAACCTTGTTGAATCCAACCTTCAGGTTCTTAATGCCGGTTCGTTCTCTCTCAGAACCTTCAAGGGATGCTATCCAGTTCTGAGCATCTGCTATAGACGCCTTAAGCCGGTCAAGTTCCCGGGAGTATCCGGGTTTAATGAGACCTCCCTCCTTTACTGTATAAGGAGGTTCATCCACTATGCCCCTGCTGATTATTTCAAAGACATCCTCGAGGGGACTGATCATGTCATGAAGCTCCGAAAGCAGCTCTCCTTCCAGACTCTGCAGCTCGTACCTTATTTCAGGAAGAACTGAGCATGATTCCTTAAGGGCGATAAGATCCCTTCCGTTAGCCTTTCCGGTGGCTATTCTTCCCGCCAGACGCTCGAAATCATATACCTGCTTAAGGCATTCTCTGATATTGTTGCGCTGCAGAGGATAATCCAGTAAAAGCTGAACACCCTGAAGTCTGCAGTTAATCATTTCAACGTCCTTTAGGGGCTCCCTGAGCCACTGCTTCATCTTCCGGCTGCCCATTGCTGTGTTTGTCTTATCAAGCACCCCCAGAAGCGAGCCCTGGAGCTTTTTTTCAAAGAGTGTTTCGGTTATTTCCAGATTTCTTATTGTGGATTTATCCAGAGACATGTGCTGATTCATTGAGTAGACATTCAGCTCTCTGATATGGGACAGTTCATTTTTCTGGCTGTCATGGAGATACAGGAGAAGTGCTCCCAGTGCAGATTCTGCCGCAGAAGCTTCTTCTATTCCCAAACCGTGGAGGGCTCCCACATTGAACTGCTTTAATATGGAATCCCTGGCAGCTTCCTCTCTGTAGCATGAGCTGTCTGCAATATTAAAACAGGCCTCACAAATCGGCCTGATGTCTTCAATATCAATAGCATCGGCAGTTTCCTCGTTCATGATAACCTCTCTGGCATTTATTTTCACCAGCTCGTTAATCAGGGATTCTCTCTTGCCCGGATCCTTGATTGAGGTCAGTCTGATTTCTCCTGTGGAAACATCACAATAAGACAATCCTATGGATTCGCTGTCAGCAAATACCGATGCGATATAGTTGTTTTCATCTTCCTTCAGCATTCCGCTGCTGATTACCGTGCCGGGAGTTACAATTTGAATGACCTCCCTGCGCACGATGCCTTTTGAAGCGGCAGGATCCTCAACCTGCTCGCAGATTGCGACTTTGTAGCCCTTTTCAATGAGCCTGCCAATATAGGTTTCTGCAGCATGGAAAGGGACTCCGCACATGGGAGCCCTTTCCTCTAAACCGCATTGTTTACCTGTAAGTGTCAGCTCAAGTTCCCTTGAAGCTGTTTCGGCATCATCAAAAAACATTTCATAGAAATCACCCAGCCTAAAGAACAGGATAGAATCCTGATGTTCCTCTTTAATATCCAGATACTGCTGCATCATGGGTGACAGCTTCGATTTTGCCTCTTTCTTCATCAGTTATTTACCAAGTTTTCTGTTATATGCTTCGATTCCAAGTTTAATAAGCTCTGCTCCTCGCCTCATCTTGTCAGGAGCCAGTACGTAGGCTATACGCATTTCATTTTTTCCCAGTCCCGGTGTAGCATAGAATCCTGATGCAGGGGTGAACATTACTGTCTCGCCGTCATCATCAAATTCTGTAAGCATGAACATGAGAAAATCCTCTGTGCTGTCAACCGGCAGTTTCGCAGTAAGATAAAAAGCACCGCCGGGCTTCTGACAGACAACTCCCGGAATTTTGGAGATTTCTTCATAGGCAGCATCTCTTCTTGCGCAGTATTCTGCCTTTGCTTCATCATAGTAGCTCTTGTCCAGTCTGTAGAGGGCTGCAGCGCCTACCTGTTCAAGTGTAGGACAGCAAAGTCTGCCCTGCGCCAGCTTGAGAATTCCGCTCATAAGCTCCTTGTTCTTTGAAATTACTGCACCTACTCTGGCACCGCATGCTGAGAATCTCTTTGATACGGAATCAACAAGAATTACCCTGTCAGCAAGATCCTCCAGCATACCGAAGGATGTTACTTCTCTGTCATCATATGCGAACTCTCTGTATACCTCGTCAGAGATTATCCACAGATCGTGCTCCTTGGCGATTTCACCTACAAGCTTCATTTCGTCAAGAGTCAGTACTCTTCCTGTAGGATTTCCCGGGCTGATGCAGCAGATGGCCTTGGTGTTAGGTGTTATTGCTGCTTCAATCAGATCTCTCTTGGCCCATGCATATCCATCCTCTGCACTTGTTGTAAGAGGAACCAGCTTGCCGTTTACCTGATTGCAGAATGTGTTGTAATTTGTGTAGAACGGCTCAGCTATCAATGCTTCTTCTCCCGGATTAAGGAGAGAAGTGAAAATCAGAGTGAGAGCCTCCGATCCGCCGTTTGTA
Organism: Lentihominibacter sp.; assembly: GCA_051882875.1. Taxonomy (GTDB): domain Bacteria; phylum Bacillota; class Clostridia; order Peptostreptococcales; family Anaerovoracaceae; genus Lentihominibacter. The sequence goes on from JBJESQ010000021.1 coordinate 73,167, forward strand.
ATCAGAATGTCATCTCTCTCATAGTTCATGTCATAGAGCTTCATGTAATCAATCATGGCATCCAGCAGCTCTGTAACTCCGCCTGATTCTGCATAGGCAATTACCTTCTTGTCGAAGTTGTTGATAGCTTCCTTGAAGCATTCAGGAGTTTCAACATCCGGCTGACCGATATTCAGTCTGTACACAGTTTTGCCGTTAGCTTCAGCTTCAAAGCCGTACTTGTTGAACTTTCTGATTGGTGAGAACTGCATGCTTGCGACTCTTTTAGCAATTTCCATATGTGTTTCCTCCCATTTTATTTAATAATATTTAATTGTTTTGATTATATAAAAGCTGACGCTTCTAATCCAGAGTTTTATGTGAATCATCAACAATTCTCTTCACATCTACAGTATTATCGCACTTTTTCTTCTTCATGAAAAGAAGATATTCAATATTTCCCTTTGTTCCGGTTACAGGGGAATATTCCAGTCCCCAGGAGTATAGTCCGTTCGCCTCACCGTAAGCAATCACATTTTCTATAACCTGCATGTGGACTGCAGGATCCCTTACGATTCCCTTCTTGCCCACCTGCTCTCTTCCTGCTTCAAACTGAGGCTTAACAAGACACACCAGGCATCCCTCGTCAGAAAGAAGCCGGGATGCCACAGGGAAAACAAGCTTAAGTGAAATGAAAGATACATCGATGCTGATAAAATCCACATCCCGACCTATCTCATCAACATCAAGATATCTGACGTTGCACTTTTCCATGTTTACCACTCGCGGATCGTTTCTCAGCTTCCAGTCCAGCTGTCCGTATCCCACATCTATACAGTAAACCCTGGAGGCTCCCCTCTGGAGCATGCAGTCGGTAAATCCCCCGGTGGATGCTCCTATATCCACTGCCTTCGCATCCTTAAGGCTGAATTTCCACGTATCAAGAGCCTTTTCGAGTTTAAGTCCCCCACGGCTTACATAAGGACACAAAACCTCCTTGAGGCTTATTTCGGCGTCTTCATCCACGCTTGTACCGGGCTTGTCGATAACCTGACCATCAACAATTACAAGACCGGCCATTATGCTTGTCTTAGCTTTTTCCCGGGAAGGAAACAATCCCTTTTCAGTTGCGAGAACATCTAATCTTTTTTTCATTTTCTTTTCAGTATTTTTTCTATGCAGGCTGCAATGCCTTCTCCGTCAAGTCCGTATTTGGCATAAAGCTGCTGCTGTGTGCCGTGTTCAATGAACTTGTCAGGCCAGCCGAGATTTATCACCGATGAATCCGAGCCTGACAGCAGTGCTGAGATGGATTCTCCTATTCCACCGGAAATCACTCCATCCTCTACAGTTACTATTAAAGGATATTTCTTTCCTGCTGCCCTGACTTTTTTAACATCAAGAGGCTTCACCGAGACAAGGTTTACAACAGCGATGCTGTATCCCTTTTTCTTCAGTATCTCTGATGCTTTTATGGCCTGGGATACCATAGAGCCTACAGCCCAGATCTGGCACTGGTTTCCTCTCTTCACAGTTACTGCATTTCCCGGCTGAGGTTCACAGTTCTCTTTCACTTTCTCACCTGTTCCCCTCGGATACCTGATGGCGCAAGGTCCATCAATGGTCAGAGACAATTCAAGCATCTTTTCAAGCTCTTCAGGCCCTGACGGCGCCAATACTGTCAGGTTCGGCATTGATTTAAGATATGAAATATCAAAAATTCCGTGATGGGTCTCTCCGTCTGCACCTACTGCCCCGGCTCTGTCTATGCATAAAGTAACAGGCAGGTTCTGGAGACATACATCCTCGATTATCTGATCATATGCCCTCTGCAGGAATGACGAATAGATAGCCACATATGGCCTGAGTCCCGCCTTTGCCATGCCGGCGCTGAAGGTTACGGCATGCTCCTCAGCGATGCCCACGTCAAAAATCCTATTTGGATAGGAATCTCTGAAACCCTCAAGGCCCACTCCTGAAACCATGGCTGCACTGACCGCAACAATACGATTGTCTCCGGCAGCCATTTCAGTAAGCTTTCTGCCGAACACGGAGGAATATGATTCGCCATTTGACTTTGCGGTCGGCTTGCCTGTATCAATATCAAAGGCGCCTATTCCGTGAAATACATCCGGATTCTTCTCAGCCTTTGAATAGCCCTTGCCTTTGCGGGTCACCGCATGTACCAGAACAGGTCCCCTGATGCTTTTGGCATGCTCCAGGGTTTCACACATCTCCTTGATATTGTTCCCGTCGACCGGACCTATGTATTTGAAGCCCAGTTCCTCAAAAAGAATTCCGTCAATAACCGCATATTTTATGTTTTCCTTGGCATTGTGTATTCCTGAAATCATGCTCTCACCGATTACGGGAACCTTAGAGAATCCCTTCTTAACCTGGGTCTTCATGTGAATGTATTTGTCCGTACTCGTAATACGTCCAAGAGATCTTGACAGTCCGCCGGTGTTTGGTGAAATCGACATGCCGTTATCGTTAAGGACAACAATGAAGTTTGTGTTCATATTGCCTGCATTGTTAAGGGCTTCATAGGCTATGCCGCCAGTCATGGCACCGTCGCCTATTACGGAAACTACTCTGTAGTCCTCGCCTTTCATATCCCTGGCTGCAGCAAGTCCCAGTCCCAGGGAAAGGGATGTGCTGCTGTGACCTGTATCAAACAGGTCGTACTCGCTTTCGGAGGTTTTGGGGAATCCGCTCATGCCCCCAAGCTGTCTTAAGCTTTCGAAGCCCTTCATCCTTCCGGTGAGAATCTTGTGAACATATGTCTGATGTCCCACATCCCAGACAATCTTATCCTCCGGTGTATTAAAGCACCTGTGCAGTGCTATTGTCAGCTCAACAATTCCCAGATTTGAAGCAAGATGACCTCCTGTCCTGGAAACGGAATCAACCAGGAAGTCCCTCAGCTCGTATGAAAGAAGTTCAAGCTCACCGTAGCTCATCTTTCTTAAGTCATCCGGGAAAATGTGAGAGGCTATGTATTTATTCATTCTTAACCTCGTTTTCTAATTATCTATTTGCTCCTTACAGCAAGATCTTTCGCAAGCTGAACAAAAAGTTCGGCATTGTCATAATAATCCGCTAAGGCATTAATTGCCGCATCTGTAAGCTCTCTGAGTCTCGCCTTTGACTCCTCAAGTCCGTAAAGTTCAGGGTAAGTTGCCTTTTTCTTTTCTGCATCAGCACCTGTTTTCTTGCCCATCTCCTCTTCACTGCCTTCAACATCCAGAATATCGTCACATATCTGAAAGGCCAGTCCCAGATTCTCCGCATACACAGAAAGATCCTCCAGCTCCTTCTCGCTGCAGCCTCCCAGCATTGCTCCCGAACGGACCGCAGCTATTATGAGATCTGCTGTTTTTGTTATGTGAATATAATCGAGAAGCTCCTTTGAGCAGCTCTTGTCCTCAGCTTCTATATCAGCAATCTGTCCTGCAACCATGCCCTTGACACCGGATCCCTTGGCTATTTCAAGACCGGCTCTGATTCTTCTTTTCAGGGCATCAGGATCATCAAAATAAAGAAGCATATCCTTGTATATAACTTCATAGGCAACAGACTGGAGTCCGTCTCCTGCCAGTGTGGCTACTGCCTCACCATATACCTTGTGGTTTGTTGCCATGCCTCTTCTCAGATCGTCGTCGTCCATGCAGGGCAGATCGTCATGAATCAGGGAATATGTGTGAATGTATTCAATTGCACAGGCATAAGGCAGGGCCTCCGTAACCTTCCCTCCGCAAAAGTCACATGCCGCCATTAGAAGAACAGGCCTTATTCTCTTTCCTCCTGCATTGATACTGTATTTCATGGATTCATAGAGAGTGATGCTCTTCTGATCAACATCCGGAATAAAATCCGTAAGATGTTCCTCAAGCATGTTTCTGTAATCAGCAAATGTCAGATCATTCATTTTGTAAGCACCTCTACTTTCTGTTCTGCTTCCTTGAGTATCCTGCTGCATTCCTTGTAATACTTCAGTCCCTCCTGATAATTGTTTAAGGCGTCCTCCAGGGATGTATCCTGGGACTTAAGTTTCTCTGAAGCGGCCTCCAGCTTCTTGAGGGATTCTTCAAACGATGTTTTAGTGTCACTCATGGATATACCTCCGCTTACTCTATTTCTGTTATTACTGCTTTTGCAGTTCCGTTGCCTGTTTCAATGTTCACACCCAGGCCCTCCTTAAGTTCCTCGGTGCTGCGAATGATTCTCCCCCGGGTATCGGTTACCACAGAATACCCTCTGGCAAGTATAGCCTTCGGATTTGAAGATTCTATGAATTCTCTTAGCATTTCCAATCTGTTCCTTGCCGATAGAATACGATTATTCATGGAATAACCCATTGACTCCATTATTCTATCGGCATTTACCTGCTCATACAGTATTCTTGACTTGATGTTTCTGGCAAAGGCTGTGGGATTCAGTGCCTCCAGCATTTCCCTTCTGCGACCTATTCCCGTCTCAAGGTTCCCGGTCATTTCCACGAAGATCCTGTCAATCTCTGCCTTGAGCTCTCCCGTGTCCGGTACAGCCATTTCAGCTGCAGCAGTAGGTGTTGCCGCTCTCCTGTCAGCAGTGAAGTCTGATATGGTATAATCGGTTTCATGTCCTACTGCGGATATGACAGGTATTTCAGATTCGTATATGCTTCTGGCAACAGTCTCCTCATTAAAAGCCCAGAGTTCCTCAATTGAGCCCCCTCCTCTGCCGGTAATAATAACCTCCACATCTCTGTGCCTAAGGTTAATATCCCGTATGGCGGATGATATTTCTCCGGGAGCAGCAGGTCCCTGAACGAGAACAGGATATACAAGAATATCAACTACATTGTTTTTATTCTTTACTGTTCTTATGATATCCCTGACAGCTGCCCCTGTTTCTGAGGTTACAACGGCAATCTTCATGGGAAAGAACGGCAGTTTCTTCTTGTGTTCCTCGCTAAAAAGTCCCTCTGCTCCCAGCTTTGCCTTGAGTTTTTCAAATGCCGCCGCAAGCTGTCCCATGCCGTTTGCTTCAATATCTCGCACGTTGAGTGAATAGTATCCTCCCCGCTCATAAACTGAAATGAAACCGGCGGCTATTATCTCCAATCCCTCCTCAAGGGGACATGAAATCTGCTGCAGATTTGTGGATGAGAGAAAGCAGTTTACCCTGCTGTTGTCATCCTTCAGAGAAAAGTACACATGCCCGGAGCTGTGGTATTTAAGATTGCTGATTTCACCAACAACAGAAATATTGCTTAATATCGGGTCGGTTTTCAGGATTCTCCCTATGTAATTGTTCAGCTGTCCCACAGGTACAGGTTTTAATCCCATAAATATCTGCCTCCCAGGAAGGCTGTTCCCACAGCATTATCCGAAGAAAGATCTGATCCGTCGAAGTACAGCTTTAGCCCCGAAAGCTGCGTCCTAAGACTGTCTCGCAGAAACTTGCTGGAGGAAACTCCTCCTGAAAGCAGCACTTCACTCAGTCCCGTACTGTCAGTAATCTGACGCAGCATCATGGTTATCCCGTCAGCTGTTTTCCTGAACACCTCCCTGAACAGCTTGTCCGGGGAAGCGGTTCCCATTTTTCTCATTATCTGGGTTTCAATTCCCGAAAGGTTCACCCAGCCGCCCTTAACCTTTATAGGAGACAGAATGTTTTCATCCGCTTCCGTTTTAACTGCAATTCTATCCATTTCCTCCCCGCAGGGAAAGGCGAGACCTGCGGCAACTCCGGTTCTGTCAATAAGCTGACCGAAGGAGATGTCCAGGGAGCCTCCCAGAATTTCAAGATCAAAGGCAGAAGTTTCCGTTACTTTCTTTTGTTTTACCCTCATTATCTCACATGTGCCGCCGGAAAAATGACAGGCGATGAATTCCCTGTCACGGTCAATTCCGCTGTTATGTCGCACTGCCTCGATATGTCCCTCCTGATGGGAATATCCCAGTGCAGGCACTCCCAGGACTGATGCCAGGGATTCGGCAAAGCTCTTACCTGCAAGAAAACAGGGCATGTATGAGCCCTCCACAGGCCTCGGTCTTTCGGAATATGCTACAGCAGCTATGGAATTCCCGTAACTGTCATTCATTTCGCCAAAAAGCTCAGGTAAATTCTTCACATGCTGAAACATTGCCTCAGACTGCCTGAGTCCCCTCTCCCCCTGTTTCACCGAAAGAAACCTTCGCAAATCACATACTATGCCCATTTCATCTGTAACGGCAATTGAAGTCTTGTAGTTGCTTGTATCAATTCCCAGGATGCATTTACTTCTTTTCATTTCTATTTCCCGGTAACAGCCCCCAGGATTCCGTGAATGAATCTGGCTGAATTGTCTGTGCTGAATTTCTTTGCCAGATTGATGGCTTCATTCACTGACACAGGTTCGGGAATATCCTCGCTGAACCTTATTTCACCTATTGCAAGTCTCATTATTGCCAGATCCACCTTAGGCATTCTTGAAGTTTTCCACTTGGCGCTGAATTCGTTTATGGAGCTGTCTATATTATCAAGATTGCTCAGAATTGAACATATCAGATCCGTTCCCCTCCTGATATGTCCCCCTGACAGTCTTTCAGATGCCAGGTCGGCAGCCTTTGCACGGGTATCTGCCAGATTCTCTGTCTTGTCCTTTTCGATAGTCTTTGATGCATCAAGCTCATAAAGAATCTGCATCATTATTTCTCTTGCCTCATTTCTGGTCATCTTTTTCTACTCCCTGTACATGAATGTTTACGGCACTTACCTTAAGGTCGGTTATTTCATTTACTTCAGTCTTAACGTTTTCCTGAATATCCCAGGCCACCTGAGGTATTTTGCAGCCGTATTTAACAATTATGTTTACATCAATTTCTATTCTGTCGCTGCTCTGACTTACCTTGACGCCCTTTGAGAGCAGTTCCTTTCCAAGAAGATTTTTGCTCAGAGTATTCGAAAAGCCCCCGGCCATTCTCAGAACACCTTCGGTTTTGAGAGCCGCATTCACGGCGCATATCGCAATCACTTCGTCAGATACTGAAGTTGTTTCTCTATTATCAGCCATTTTCACTTACCTTTTCGTCAATGTCATTAATCTTTATTGTGATATGTTCTATTCTTCGGTCCTTAACGGTTTTAATTGTGAAAACACAGTTTTCGAAGAATATTTCCTTGCCGATATTATCCTCATCGGGTATTTCTCCCAGGAGCTCTATAAGCAGGCCCCCAATTGTCTCTGAATCTTCAGACTCAAGACTGAGCCCCAGCTCCTCGTTAAGGTCATCAATATCCATGCTGCCCTCAACTATGTAGAGGTTTTTGCCGATTTCTCTTATTTCCTCGTCTTCTTCATCATACTCGTCATCTATATCCCCCATCACCTCTTCAATAATATCCTCCATTGTTACTATACCGCAAAAGCCTCCGTATTCATCAATAAGAATTGCTATATGCTGTTTAGTTTTCTGGAGTTCGAAGAACAGTGAATCTATGTTCTTAGTCTCAGGTACAAAATACGGGGTTCTTAGTATCGATCTGATGTCAACGTTTTCGAATCCGTCTTCCCTGGCCTTTATCAGATAGTCCTTAATATAAAGAATACCGATAATGTTATCGCTGTCATCTTCATAGACAGGTATTCTGGAATATCTCAGCTCCATCAGCTCGTCAATGTACTCATCGGCAGGATCATTGATGTCAATGGCAAAGACATCGGTTCTCGGCGTCATTATCTCGTAGGCCAGAATATCATCAAAAGCGAAAACGCCTGTTATCATCTTCTTGCCCTCTTCCTTAAGTTCACCGCTTTCTCTTCCTGCCTCCAGCATTTCTACAATGTTTTCTTCGCTGTATTCATTGTCGTTGAGATCCGTCCGCTGACGGAGCACCTTCAGAACAACATATGACAGTGCCCACACGAGAACTACGAATGGTTTCATGACAACATTTAGAACTCCCACGGCAGCAGCCCCGTTCAAGGTAATCCCGTCTGTATGCTGCAGCGCGATTCTTCTGGGAACCATTTCACCCAGCGCCATAAGGAATACTGCAGATATCAGAAATGTTAATACAGAAGCCGCCCCGAAAGCCGCCCCGGGGTTACCAATAAATCTTTCCAGCATGCCTGAGACAGGTCCCACATATGAATACAATGCTGTGAGGCAGAAGAGCATATAAAGGAAAACGTTGAGGCATCTTATGGACAGCTTGCTGTCCGGAAGCTTCTCTATTATCTTCAGCGCCTTTTCCGCTCTGGAGCTGCCTTCATCGGCCATCTCTCTTATGTTTGCCTTGTTAACAGATACAATGGCCTTTCTGACAGCACTGAAATATGCATTAATCAATATTATTACAATTAAAACTATAGTTCCCCATAAGGGTAAAGGGTCAGCAGTCATGAATCATTTCTCCTTTCTCAACATGTAGTTCGGTCCTGCCGGTTTATCGAATTTTATTTTTAATATCTGCTGAGGATGGGGAGCCGACTGAATGTGGTTTCCCTCCTCATCTGTCATGTATTCCAGTTTCTGAGTGAAGAAATCGCCGGTTGGACCGAAGACTTCTATTGTATCCCCTATTTCCATCTTGTTCCTCTGCTCTACTACACCAATGGAGCTGCTCTCATCATAGCTTCTGACGATACCGGTAAAACTGTAATCTCTGGTGTATGCGCTAGTGAGGTAATTCTGATCCTCACAGGTGGGCTTTCTGAAATAGAAGCCAGTAGTGAATTCCCGGTGGCTGGCTTTGCACATTTCATCGTACCACTCTCTTTGGAAAGTGTATCCGCCCGGATTCTCACAATATGCGTCGATTGCTCTTCTGTATGCCTTGATAACATGTGCCAGGTAAAAAATGCTCTTCATTCTCCCCTCAATTTTGAATGATGTGATTCCCGCATCAATCAGCAGCGGAACATGTTCAAGCAGACAAAGATCCTTGCTGTTGAAGATATATGTGCCCCTGTTATCCTCATCAACCGGCCAGTATTCTCCCGGTCGTTTTTCTTCTTCAAGTCTGTATTTGTATCTGCATGGATGAGCGCACTCTCCTCTGTTGGCATCTCTGCCGGTCATGAAGTTCGACAGCAGGCACCGGCCTGAATAGGAGATGCACATTGCTCCGTGAACGAAACCCTCAAGTTCAAGGCTGTCCGGAGTTTTCTCTCTTATTTCACGTATTTCGTCAAGCATCAGCTCCCTGGCCAGAACAATCCGCTTAATACCCATTTCATGCCAGAATCCTGCAGTGACATAATTGGTCATGTTAGCCTGAGTGGAAAGATGAAGCTCAGCATCGGGGATATTTTCCCGTATTACCGCGATTACACCCGGATCGGATACTATGAAAGCATCTATGGGAATATCCCGTATTTTTTTCAGATAATCTCCCAGGGGCTTAATATCCTCATTGTGTGCATATACATTCATGGCCATATGACATCTTACACCGCGGCTGTGGGCAAATTCAACACCTCTGCGTATTTCTTCTACAGTCATATTTCCGGCCCCCGAGCGAAGAGAAAACATCTCTCCTCCGAAGTACACGGCATCAGCTCCGTACTCAACGGCTATCTTCAGTTTCTCCATATCGCCTGCAGGTGCAAGCAGTTCTACCTTTTTCATCTGTTCCTTTCTATTACGCTCACTGAAATTCCGTCGCCTGAAGCAAGAACCGCTGTTTTCGCATAGTCCAGCCCGGTGATATAGTCAAGAAACTCTCTCATTTTTCTGATTGAGGTCTTATATCTGCCCCTGGTGTCAAATTCATCAGATGCTGTCATGCCCTTCATCAGGACGTTGTCACAAACAATCAGCGCCTCAGACTTCACTAGAGGCATGCAAAGGTCCCAGAATTCCCTGTAGTGGCTCTTGGCGGCATCAATAAACACCATATCGTATATTCCTTCTTCTCCTGCATCCTGCTCCCTGTGAAGCTGCTTCAGAACATCTCTGCCGTCACCTCTCAGCACACTGACATTTGAAGCAAAACCCAGCCTCTCTATATTGCTGACCGCCCTTTCGGCCATTGTTTCATCGGCCTCGATGGTTGTCACCTCACAGCCGCAGGCATCGGCAAACACACACGCAGAATAGCCCACTGCAGTGCCGATTTCCAGCAGCCGCGCAGGCTTTTTCAGTCTCAGAAGGCATTTCAGCAGGCCTTCAGTTTCCCGAAGAATAATCGGGACTCGGCACGCTTCAGCGTCACTTCTGAATTTCTCAAGTATTCTGTTTTCTGGGGTATTCATTTCATCAATGAATGCCCCAACTCTTCTATCTGTAATATTACTGTTCAAGATCTTCCTCTGACCAAGGATGAGCCGCTATATTCTTTTCGTGCTGCTCATTGGTCTTGGCGTAATAGATGGTTCCGTCAGGACCCGCATAGAAGAACAGGTCATCTGTCTTCTCATAGTTCAGAAGTCCATCCATTGCGATAGCCGGTACTGTACATATCGGTCCCGGTATCAGTCCCTTAACCTTTCTGGAGTTGTAAGGTGATTCGGAATCCAGCTGTGAAGCCTTCAGGTCTACTCTGTCTTCATCAAATATGTAGCACACTGTAACATCGCTGCCAAGTGACATGTCCTGGTTTATTCTGTTAACAAATACACCTGATATATGCGCTGCATCTTTTTCAGTGGCGCATCCTTCCTTAGTGACTATTGAAGAGATAGTGAGGAACTCATGAACGCTGAACTCAGACGCCTCGATTTCATTTCTTCTTTCCGAAAGGGCTCCATCCATCTCATCAAGAGCAAGCCTTGTAACACTGTCAATAGACGGGTCGCTTTCTGTAATGTAGTAGGTATCAGGGAAGAGATATCCCTCCAGCGGGTGGATAATATCCTTATCAAGTATGTCATCCGTAAGGAACCAGTAATCCTTTATCAGCTTTTTAAGATAGTCTCTATCATCCCAGGTCGCCAGTATTTCCTTCTTCGAATAAGGAGTAACCTCCGAAAGAGCTTCTGCACACTGGGTCAGTCTATAACCCTCGTTCAGCTGAAATGAGGTCTTTGATATGTATTCAAAGTCACCGGTGTTAATTGCCTTCATCATTTCAGGCAGTGTCATGGAGCCTGTGAAAATGTAGGTGTTGGCCTGAAGGGAATCGTATCCGCCGATTCTGGCATTTATTCTGGCACAGGTCATGTTCTTTATCAGACCGTGCTCATCAAGAATGGCGACAATTGACGATGCTCCGCTTCCGTTAGGGATTTCAACAGTAATCTCCTCTTCGTTTCCCGGATCGGCAGCGCCGATGCCGGAAAGATAGAATATTATCCCACCTGACAGAGCCACCACGAGAATTATCAGCACTACAAGTATCTTTTTCATTTTTACCTCCGAAAAAAGGGACGCCCGGCGTCCCTTTTCATGCAAAACTGATTATTTGGATCTTCCAAGATATTCACCGGTTCTTGTATCTATCTGGATTCTTTCTCCCTCTTCTATAAAGATAGGAACCTTTACCACCGCACCCGTTTCAACTGTGGCGTCCTTTGTAACATTTGTTGCCGTGTCGCCCTTAACACCCGGTTCTGTTTCTGTAACTACCAGGTCTACGAAATTAGGCGCTTCAACCAGGAATGCATTGCCCTTGTAGAACTTGATTGTTGCCTCGTCATTCTCTCTGAGATACTTCATTGCTTCTTCAACCTGATCGGCTGAAAGAGGAATCTGGTCATATGTTTCAGGATCCATGAAGTAGTAAAGCTCGCCGTCTGAATACAGATACTGCATTGTCTTTGTTTCGATATGAGCCTTCGGGAACTTGGCATCAGGATTGAATGATTCCTCCTTGATGGCACCAGTCAGAATGTTCTTGTGCTTAGTTCTTACGAAGGCAGCGCCCTTTCCCGGCTTAACATGCTGGAAATCAATTACTACATGTGGATCACCATTAATTTCAAATGTAATACCTTTTCTGAAATCGCCTGCATAAATCATAAAACTGTTCTGCCTTTCTGTAATTTATCATAAAATAATTAATTCTTTAACGGAATTAGTCGCGTTTATTATACCAAAATCGGTAATGATTGCCAAGTCCTCAATACGCACCCCGAACCTGTCAGGAATGTATATTCCCGGCTCCACAGTAACCGCCATGTTTGTTATCAGAACATCCTGACTGTTGTTAGCCAGACGAGGTGCCTCATGAACCTCCCGGCCTACACCATGACCAGTTGTGTGGATAAAACAGCTGCCGTAACCCTCTGCTTCAATAATATCTCTTGCTGCTGCATCCGCATCTTTGCAGGTTACTCCTGCACAGCATCTTCCCAGGGCTGCCGTCTGAGCTCGCAGAACCACGTCATACACGTGAATCTGCTCCTCCGAGAGAGAACCGATTCCCACAGTTCTTGTCATGTCACCGCAGAAGCCTTCGAAAACACCTCCGAAATCCATTGTCAGCAGATCACCCTCTTCAATAACCTTATCTGAGGGAATCCCATGAGGCTGGCAGGTGTTCGCTCCAGAAACACATATAGTATCAAAGGCCAGAGCTTCAGCTCCCAGCTTGAAGAGAGTTCTTTCGATTTCCTCAGCAACCTGAAGCTCTGTCATCCCCGGTCTGATAAATTCGAGAATATGCTCAAAACACTTGTCGCCCATGGCTTCTGCCGTGAGTATATTAAGAATCTCCTCAGGACTCTTTATCATATTGTCTCTGTTTAATACTTCAGCCATTATCTCATGTTTCCTATGTCCCCCATGGGGCCGATTCCAAAGTCTGCAGCGTCGCCTATAATCTTGTAGACATCAGACATCATCTGGCTGAACACCATCTGAGTCTGAAAATATCTTCCTGTGAGAGGATCCTGCATGAGAACAGCACTAAGCTGCTGAAGCTTCACGAATTCCTCCTGATCAACTTCCTGTCCCATCATCTGTGATGCCTGGAATTCAAACTGCTTTTTCATGAAATCCTTGATGGCGGCATCAAGATCCGGATTCGCCTCAACCTGTCCCTTAACATCACTGAACTGCTTACATTCCTCTGATTCTTTAATTGCCTTTGCTAACTGATGTGCCTGATCGTATACGTTCATAATTTTCCCTTTCTGTATCTAAACCTCCATGAAAATCGGAAGAATTATCGGACTTCTCTCTGTTTTGCTGTAAATGTACTTCCTTAAGCCTTCTCTAACCGCAGTCTTGATTCCGTTCCAGTCCTTCATGTTCTTTGCCAGACAGTCTATTATTATAGATTCCGCCCTCTCACAGGCCGCATCTATGAGATCCTCATTCTCCCTGACATATACAAAACCTCTGGAAATAATATCCGGTCCAGCTACAATCATTCCTGCTTCCTTATCAATTGAAGCAACAACTATTATCAGACCGGATTCAGAAAGCAGTCTTCTGTCTCTAAGAACAATATTTCCAACATCGCCCACTCCCAGACCATCAACAAATATTCCCTCGGCATCTGCAACCTTCTCGGTTTTCACGGCTCCCTTATGGGAAAGTGACAGAGCATCACCGTTATTCATAATGAATATCCTGTCTCTTGGCATTCCCAGAACATGTGCCAGATCCGCATGAGTCTGAAGGTGTCGTGCCTCACCGTGGACAGGCATGAAATACTTGGGTCTGATAAGGGAGTGCATCAGCTTCAGCTCCTCCTGACATGCATGCCCCGAAACATGTGTCTCTGCAATATCGGAGTATATAACTTCCGCTCCCTTTGCCACAAGCTGGTTTACAACATTGGCAACGGTAAGCTCGTTGCCCGGTACCGGGGTTGAGGATAAAATGACCATATCATTGGCCCTGATGTTAATTGCCTTGTGGTCGTTTGAAGCCATTCTTGCCAGTGCTGACATTGGCTCACCCTGACTGCCGGTTGTGATTACCACAAGCTCCCTGTCAGGAATGTTCCCGGCTTTGTTCAAATCAATCAGCTTGCTGTCCGGTATCTTGATATAGCCAAGCTCTCTGGCAAGCTCCACTACATTTACCATGCTTCTGCCTGATATGGCCACCTTTCTGTTGCATTGCAGGGCTATATCTATTATCTTCTGAATTCGGTGCACATTTGATGAAAATGTAGCGATTATTATTCTCTTCCTGGATCTTCTGAATATCCCGTCAAGGGTTTCTCCCACCACCATTTCCGACTGGGCATATCCCGGTCGCACAACATTGGTGCTGTCAGCCATCATAAGCATTACACCCTCTGATCCGATTTGAGCCAGCCTCGCGAAGTCGATAGGATTCCCATCCACAGGTGTGAAGTCTATCTTGAAGTCTCCTGTATGGAATACTCTTCCCACGGGCGTCTTGATGCTGTAGCATACAGAATCCGCAATGGAGTGGGTAATCCTTATGGGTTCTATTGTGAAATACCGTCCAAGTCGAAATTCCTTACCGGCTTCAATAACATGAAAGTCTCCACGTAATCCATGTTCTTTAAGCTTGTTCTCAATAAGACCCAGAGGAAATCTGAGCCCGTATATCGGAACATTTATTTCCTTCAGCAGGTACGGAATCGCACCAATGTGATCCTCATGTCCATGGGTAATAATAAGTCCCCTGATTTTCTTGTCGGTATTGACTATATAATCAAAATCCGGAATCACCTTATCAATTCCGAACATGTCATCGTCAGGAAAAGACAGACCGCAGTCTATGAGAATGATTTCGTTCTCATATTCTATGGCTGTCATGTTCTTACCGATTTCACCCAGTCCGCCCAAAGGAATAATCTTAACCTCTGCAGGCAGTTTCTTTTCCTGTTTTGCTTTTCTCGTCTGTTTCCTTGGTGCCGACTTTGACTTTCTGCTATCTGTTTTGCCCGCTGCCTTTGCAGCTGTCTTGGCAGCGGGTCTCTTCGTCTGTTTGGTTTTCTTCTGTTTTGTTATATTCTCTTTTTCTCCCATTTAATTCCTTTCCGGAACTTTAACCTTTAACTACAACGTTTATGAGTCTTCCCGGAACTGCTATCACCTTCACAACGTTCATTCCGGCGGTAAGTTCCTTAATTGTTTCGTTTTCCTCTGCTATCTTAAGCATTTCATCTCTGGTGGCTTCACCCGGAATATTGATTTTTTCCTTGTTTTTTCCGTTAATCTGAACGACAATTTCAACCTCATCCTTCACAAGTGCGGCTTCATCGTATGAAGGCCAGCTCTGTTCATGAACGGAGCCTTCATATCCCAGATCCTGCCAGATTTCCTCTGTAATATGAGGTACAAACGGTGCCATGAGTATAATCACCGTTCTGACTGCTGCGCCAAAGAGCGCCTGATTAACGTTCCCCTCTCTGTACTTGTACAGCTCGTTCACAAGTTCCATTACGGCACTGATTGCCGTGTTGAAATTGAATCTCTCTTCAATGTCGTTTGATACTCTTCTTATTGTATCATTAAGGATGCGGTTCAGTTCCTTGTCTTCCTTGTTTCTGATTTCGTATTCTCCGCAGCCGCTGCATCCCGATTCTGAATAATCATATGCCAGTCTCCATATCCTGTTAAGGAATCTGAAGCAGCCTTCAACGCCTTTATCTGACCAGTCAAGTTCCCTTTCAGGAGGTGCAGCAAACAGAATGAAGAGTCTTGCCGTGTCTGCACCGTACTTCTCAATGATTTCAGCCGGGCTTACAACATTGCCCAGAGACTTGCTCATCTTTGCCTTGATGTATTCCCCCTCTGCGTTCTCATATCCCTTGATTACCATTCCCTGGGTAAGAAGGTTCTTGAACGGCTCATCGTCTTTAACAAGACCCAGATCATGAAGAGCCATCTGGAAGAATCTGGCATACATAAGGTGCATAATGGCATGCTCAACCCCGCCGATGTACTGATCCACATTCATCCAGTAATCAGCCTTCTCCTTTGAGAATACTTCCTTATCGTTTCTGGCATCACAGTATCTGAGGAAATACCACGAGGAATCAAGGAATGTATCCATTGTATCAACTTCCCTTCTGGCAGGCTTGCCGCATACAGGACAAACCGTGTCAACGAAGGTCTTGCTTGTTACAATCGGCGATTCTCCCTTGCCTGTAAATTCAACATCGGTAGGAAGCATAACCGGAAGATTTTCTTCCTTTTCAGGTACCCATCCGCAATGTTCACAGTAAATCATAGGAATAGGCGTTCCCCAGTATCTCTGACGTGAAATAAGCCAGTCACGAAGTCTGTAATTTACAGTCTTATGTCCGATTCCCCTCTCCTCAGCAACCTGGGCGATCCTTTCGATTGCATCCTTGTTATTCATTCCTGTAAATTCGCCTGAATTGATAACAGTACCCTCAGCAGCACATGCCTCCTTGAGATTGTTAAGGTCGATATCAGGATCATGAGGATCGATTACAGGAATAATATCGATTCCGAACATCGTAGCGAAATCGAAGTCACGCTGGTCATGGGCAGGAACGCCCATTACGGCACCTGTACCATATCCCATGAGAACATAGTCCGAAATGTATATAGGCATTTCCTTACCGGTGAAAGGATTGACAGCATACTTGCCGATAAACACACCTGTCTTCTCATTTGCAGTGGATGTTCTGTCGATTTCGCTCATGTGTGAACATCTTTCGATGTATTCCTTAACAGGAGCTTCATATTCCGTACCCTCAACCATGTCAAGAACAGACGGATACTCCGGAGCCAGAACCATGAAGGTAGTTCCGTATATTGTATCTACACGTGTTGTGAATACTGTCAGAGTTTCATCGTAATCCTTAACCTTGAAATCAACCTCGGCACCGTGGGACTTGCCGATCCAGTTTCTCTGCATTGTCTTAACCTTTTCAGGCCATCCGTCCAGCTTGCCGTTGTCCAGGTTCTCCAGAAGACGTTCTGCATAATCAGTAATCTTGAAATACCACTGGGAAAGATTCTTCTTTCCTACGGCAGTGCCGCATCTTTCGCAGCACCCGTCAACAACCTGCTCGTTGGCAAGCACAGTCTGACAGCTTGGACACCAGTTTACCGGGTTTTCTTTTTTGTATGCCAGTCCCGCCTTGTAGAACTGAATGAAAATCCACTGCATCCACTTGTAGTAGTCAGGGTGGCATGTTGCACACTCTCTGTCCCAGTCATATGAAAGACCCAGCTCCTTAAGCTGTTCCTCCATTTCGTGTATGTTCGCCCATGTCCACTCTGCCGGAGGAGTTCCGTTCTTGATTGCAGCATTCTCTGCAGGAAGTCCGAATCCATCGAAACCCATAGGATGAATAACGTTGAAGCCCTTCATTTTTTTGAATCTGGCAATAACGTCTCCGATGGAGTAGTTTCTCACATGTCCCATATGCAGCTTGCCTGAAGGATAAGGAAACATCTCAAGCACATAGTATTTTTCCTTGTCCGGATCCTCAACAACCTTAAAGGCCTTGGTATCCTCCCAGTTTTTCTGCCACTTTTTTTCGATTTCGCTGAAATTGTATCTTTCCTGCATTGTTAACCTCCGTCTATTCAACTTCTGTGAGCTCGCAATCGCCCCAGATTCTTTCAATATTGTATTTTTCCCTCATTTCAGGGGTCATAACATTAACAACAACGTCGCCGTAGTCCATCAGAATCCAGCCGGATGTCTTTCTTCCCTCCACACTTTTAGGAAATACTCCCTGGGGCTCCATCAGATCCTCCACGCTCTCAACAAGGGCTGCAACCTGCCTGTCGCTCCCACCTGATGCAAGCACGAAGAAATCCGCGAAGCTTGCCTTAGGTGAAATATCTATGACAGCAACGTCGATTCCCTTCTTGTCGCTTAAAACCTTAGCTATTGCTTCGGCTTTTGCTCTTTCTTCATTCATCTGATTTTCTCCTTAATATCATTAAACGCATCTATTGTATCTTTATCAATGAACTTATCTGCTGATTCGAGAAACTCTATCGTTCCCCCAAGGGACTTCAGGCACCCTCTGTCAAGGCTGACAGCAGCAGCTTCCCTAATTGCCTCTACACCGGGATAATCTCTTCCCGGCTCTATGGCATCCGCCAGAAAAACAATCTTTTCAAGAGTCGTCATCCCGCATCTTCCGGTTGTATGATAAGAAATCGCATTGAGAATATCCCTGTCCTCAATAGCGAATACGCACCGTGCAAAGGCCGCCCCCACCTTGCTGTGAGAGAGATTCACATTGTCCCTGTAGCGATCCGGCAGTCCAAGTTCTGTAACGAGGGTGTTCAGCCTTTCAGGAGGAAGATTTCTGGCGCAGTCGTGGAGCAGAGCCGCGATTTCAGCCTTTCTGACATCAGCCCCCTCTTTTACGGCCATAACAACTGCTGTCTCGGCAACTCTGTATGTGTGCTGCAGTCTTGATTCCTTAAGATTCATCCTGATGTATTCAAGAATTTTCTCCTTCAGTTGTTCATGGTCTGTAGAGTTCATTCTCAATTATATACCTTTCCACAGCCGGAGGGACCAGATGGGATATTGATTCACCCACTGCGATTCTCTCTCTTATTTCCGTTGAAGAAACATCAAACTGTCTGTTGTTAATTGTGATAATTTCAGTACCGTACTTTCGGCTTATTCTGTCGATTGCTTCCACCAGTTCATTATGCCTGTATCCCGGTCTGTCACATCCCACAATATAGGAATAACAGGTCAGAAGCTCCTCAGAATTCTTCCAGGTATCAATTTTAAGGAAGCTGTCTGTTCCGCAGATAAAGTACAGCCTGGCATTACGTTTCATCTCCTGTATTCGCCTCATGGTGAGATACGTGTATGACACGCCTTCCCAATCCAGTTCATTCCTGGATACGGTGATGGAATCGTTCTGCCCGGCAACAAGAGCCAGCATTCTGAAGCGGTCCTCTCCTGATTCTGTTTGCCTGTCCTGTTTGAAGGGCTGAATGCGGGCGGGAATCATGATTACCTCATCCATTCCCGCCATGGTCACCGCATCCTCTGCAAGACCAATATGTCCATTGTGAACAGGATCGAAGGATCCTCCCATTATTCCTATTTTCATTTATTCCGCTGTCTGTTTCTTCAGTTCAATTCCAAGTTCATCAAGCTGAGTCGTATCAACAACTCCAGGCGCCTCGCTGACCATGCACTGGGCATTCTGATTCTTCGGAAAAGCTATTACTTCTCTGATCGATTTTTCCCCTGTAAGGAGCATTACCAGACGATCCAGTCCGTATGCCAGTCCTCCGTGAGGGGGAGCGCCGTATTTAAAGGCTTCAACAAGGAAGCCGAACTTTTCAATGATTTCATCCTGTTCCATATTCAGCGCCTTGAACATGTCTTCCTGCATTTCCCTGTCATGAATTCTGATGCTTCCGCCACCCAGTTCCACACCGTTAAGAACAATATCATAGGCATTGGCCAGGCATGAATGAGGATCTGTTTTGAGAAGTTCTGCATGCTCCGCCTTTGGTGATGTGAATGGATGATGCATTGCTGACCATCTGTCCTCCTTCTCGTCATACTCGAAGAGCGGGAAGTCAACTACCCAGAGGAAATTGAACATGTTGTCATCAAGAAGTCCCAGTTCCCCTGCAATATGCCTTCTCAGGAATCCCAGGCTGTCAAATACCACCTTATCCTTGTCAGAGATGATAAGAACAAGATCTCCTGCCTTTGCACCCAGATAATCTGCTATTTCCTTAAGCTGCTCCGGGGTGAAGAACTTGTTTACGGAGGATGACACCTCCTCCTCTGCAACCTTCATCCATACCATGCCCCTGGCGCCGTAGCTCTTCACAGTCTCTGTAAGCTTGTCGATTTTCTTGCGTGTATATGTCTGTGCGGCGCCTTCAACGCAGATTGCACGAACGCTTCCTCCAGCTGCAACGGCATCTGTGAACACCTTGAAACCGCAATCCTTTACCAGGTGGGTAATGTCCTGCAGTTCGAAACCGAAGCGGGTGTCAGGCTTGTCACTGCCGTATCTTGTCATGGCCTCTTTCCAGGTCATTCTAGGAAACGGTGTTTCTATGTCGATGCCCTTCATTTCCTTCATGACTCTCTTCAGAAATCCCTCCTGGATTTCAATTACGTCATCCACCTCAACAAAGGACATTTCCAGGTCAATCTGGGTGAACTCAGGCTGTCTGTCCGCTCTCAGATCCTCATCTCTGAAGCACTTCACCACCTGAAAATACCTGTCGGTACCTCCAACCATAAGAAGCTGCTTGAAGGTCTGAGGGGACTGGGGCAGGGCGTAGAAGTGTCCCTGATTCACCCTGCTTGGCACCAGATAGTCCCTGGCTCCCTCAGGCGTTGATTTGATGAGCATCGGTGTTTCGACTTCAGTGAAACCGCACTGGGCAAAATAGTTTCTGGCCAGGGTTGTCAGCTTTGCTCTGAATGCCAGATTGTCCTGCATCTTCTTCTTTCTCAGGTCGAGATATCTGTATTTCAGTCTCAGATTGTCATCCACATTGTCATCATCCTTGATGTAAATCGGCGGCGTATCTGAAGCAGAATATATAACAAAATCCTCGGCAATTATTTCCACATCGCCGGTAGCCATGTCAGGGTTCTTTGACTCTCTTTCCACAACCTTTCCCTTGATTCCCACAACATATTCGCTTCTCAGGGTATCTGCCCTGTCGAACAGTTCCTGTGGAATTTCGTCATTGAATACAACCTGTGAAATTCCGGTCTTGTCTCTAACGTCACAGAAAATGAGACCTCCCAGATTTCTTCTCTTCTGAATCCAGCCGTTCAGAACCACATTTTCACCGATATTTTCTGCTCTTAGTTCACCGCACATGTGGGTTCTTTTGTAAATCATCTGATTCTCCTTATTTCTTAAGTTCGTCAAAAATTTTATCGATGGATACCTCTGTCTGTTCTCCGGTCTCCATGTCCTTAACCTGAAGCATTCCGGACTCAAGCTCAGACTCTCCGATTATCACCGTTCTGGCAGCTCCGCATCTGTTTGCAAGCTTGAACTGATTCTTGAAGTTTCTTCCCATTACATCCATCTGAACCGCCACTCCGGCAACTCTCAGGTCATGCATGAGCTTGAGAGCAAATTCCCTTGCCTTGTCACCCATAAAGGCGATGAATACCTCGGTGCCCTCCGGTTTAGGAATTTCGAATCCGCAGGCTTCCGAGGTCATGAGTATTCTCTCCTTACCCATTCCCCAGCCAACGCCCGGCGTTGAAGGACCGCCAACCTCCTCTACGAGGCCGTCGTAACGTCCTCCGCCGCATACAGTGCCCTGGGCACCGATTTTCGTCGTTACAAATTCAAAGGCAGTCTTTGTATAATAATCAAGACCTCTTACAATCTTAGGATTTACCACGTATTCTATTCCAAAGGCATCCAGGTTCTTCTTGAGATCTTCGAAGGCCACTCTGCAGTCATCACAGAGATAATCCAGCATCATCGGCGCGTCCTTGACCAGCTCCTGATCTATCGGCGATTTGCAGTCAAGAATTCTCATTGGGTTTGTATGATATCTTTCCTGGCATGTAGGGCAGAGCTCATCGTATTTTGGCTCCAGGAACTTCTTGAGCGCCTCTCTGTGTCTGCCTCTGCATTCCGGACAGCCTACACTGTTAATCTGCAGTTCCACATCAGTGATTCCCATTTCCCTGATGAAATCGTATCCTATGGCTATGATTTCAGCATCCGCCATCATGTTCGTCGCTCCGAAGATCTCAACGCCGAACTGGTGGAACTGTCTCAGTCTTCCTGACTGAGGTTTCTCATATCGGAAACACGGAATATTGTAGTACACCTTTGTCGGCTGAGGGTTCGCGAAAACCTTGTGTTCGCAGAAAGCTCTTACAACCGGTGAGGTTCCCTCAGGTCTCAGGGTGATGTTTCTGTTTCCCTGATCCATGAATGAGTACATTTCCTTTTTAACGATATCTGTTGTATCACCAACGCCTCTCTGGAACAGTTCCGTATGTTCGAATACCGGAGTTCTTATCTCCTGAAAACCGTATCTTCTGCATATCTCAGCAAATTTTTTCTCCAGATACTGCCACTTGTATGCCTCTTCCGGCATCATGTCCTTAGTTCCTTTAGGTGCATTTGTTAACATGTTTTTTCCTCCTGCTATATAAAAAATCCTTTGTTCTTTCTTTCAATCATTTCGTGGATTCTCTGAATATATATCTCGTAGTTCGATACATTGGCAACCCTCTCCAGCCTGTTCTCCTCAGGAAAATAAACCTTGCTTATTCCCCCTGCGCCGAGAGCCAGAATCGACTGAGCCTCCTCCATTATTCGCACATTGTACACCGAGGCCTTATCATCAAGGCAGAAACCTGTGTTTTCAGTGTTTCCCGATGTGTGCTTCTGTCTGTAAAGGTAATATGGCCTGAAGCCCTTGCCCCGGAGCTTACTGTGGGCATAGTCCAGCATGGACTCCCCAAGCGCCTCCCGGCGATAGTTGAAATTCTCATCCATTTCCTTCAGTCCCGAGGCCCTTTTTACCGCCAGTGTGTGAAGGGTAATGTTTGTTGCTCCCAGGCGAATTACTTCCTCAAGGCTTTCCCTGAAGTCCTCGAAGGTTTCCTCAGGAAGTCCGGTAATCAGATCCGCATTGATAGAATCAAATCCCGTATTATGAGCTGCCTCAAAAGCCCTGTAAACATCTTCAAGGGAATGTCTCCTTCCAATCAGCTGAAGTGTGCTCTCCTTCATTGTCTGGGGGTTTATGCTTATCCTGTCAACCCCATGGGACTTCAGAACCTCCAGCTTTTCCCGATTAATTGTATCCGGACGGCCTGCTTCTACAGTAAATTCCTTAATGTCTCCTAAATCAAAGGCCTTTTCGGTTTTTTGCAAAAGCAGGTCAAGCTGATTCCTGTTAAGGGTTGTTGGAGTTCCCCCGCCGATATAAACCGATTCCGGTTTCAGCCCGGCTCCTTCTGCAGCCTTGCCGGCATAGTCAATCTCCCTGACAAGTGCCTCCATATACCTTTCAATCTCCGATTCCTTAACCTGATTGCTGGTAAAGGAGCAGTAAAGGCACCTTGTGGGACAAAATGGTATCCCGATGTAGAGTGAAAGGCTTCCCCGTTCCGGTTTACCCAGAAGCTTTCTCTGGTATTCAAGAATCTCTGTTGTAAGGAGAGCCTTGCTCTCCTCCACAAGATATCTGCTTTTGAGAACTTCAAGGGGATTTTCTCCCCTGTCAAGGATTTCCCCGGCCAGCTTGACGGGTCTTATGCCTGTAAGTATCCCCCATCTGGGTTTCTTGCCGGTGTTCTCTGACAGATCCCGGTACAGCCTTCTTTTGACTTCATCTCTGTTTGTTTTTTCTGCATTGGAATAGGTGAAGTCAGCTGCATCCTGTACAATTTCATATTGATCAGGCACAAGGAATTCCTTAATCAGCTCCTCATACTGGCTCGTATTGTCGGTATTCTCAAATCTGAATCTATACAAAAGGATTATGTCCTTTCTCGTATCCTATGTTAGTGGGTCCCATGTGACCCGGGAAAACCTGCGTTTCTTCGGGAAGAGTCCATAGCTTTTCGTGAATCGACTTTGTCAGATCCTTGAATGAACATCCCGGGAAATCGGTTCTTCCTACTGAATTCTGAAACAGGGTGTCTCCGCTGAAGAGTGTGTTCTCCTGCGGAATGTAAATGCACATTCCACCCGGGGAATGGCCCGGTGTATGAAGAAATCTCATTCTGATTCCGCCAACCGCAAGTTCATCTCCATCCTCAACATATTTATCTGCCTTAACAGTTACGGGGTTTCCGAAATCCACGCTCATGTTGAGCACGCTGTCCCCCAGCATTTCCTTCTCGGCACTGTGAGCCATAACCTTAAGACCCGGGAAATCTTCCCTGAACCCTTCTATTCCCATAATATGGTCGGCATGGCCGTGGGTCAGGAGTATATACTGAATATCTATTCCCAGTTCGCGTATTTTCTCTGAAATTCCGCTGCTGTATGCACCGGGATCAACAAGAAATCCCTTATTTGTATTCTCATCATATACAAGATATGTGTTTGTTCCAATGGCTCCGCATGGAATGTTATATACCTGCATTCCTATATTCCCTTTCGTTATTTAAAACAGCTTCCGGCTCTCCAGAAGAATGGTAACCGGTCCGTCGTTGTTTATTTCCACAAGCATGTCTGCCTGAAAAACACCTTCCTCAACATGAACTCCCTTATTTTTCATGAGTTCAACTGTTTTCCTGTAGAGATTATCAGCTTCCTCCGGCGCTGCAGCTGCGAAATAGCTCGGTCTGTTGCCTTTGCGAACATCTCCCAGCAATGTGAACTGGGATACCGCCAGTATCTCGCCGCCTATATCCTGAACGCTGAGGTTCATAACACCCTCATCATCATCAAACACTCTAAGGGCACAAACCTTCCTGGCTATGTATTCGGCATCCTTTTCGCTATCTGCCTCCTCCACTCCAATCAGGACCGTAAGTCCCCGGTCTATGCTGCCTGTTAACCTGCCGTCAACTGAAACTCTGCTGCTTTTTACTCTCTGTACTACTGCTCTCATTATCAGCCCTTGCCTCTATATGCTTCCAGAATACCCGGAATACTCTTAAATGATCTGCACAATTTCTCAATCTGAGTTCTGTCGCTTATGCCCAGAATCAAATCGATTCTGAAGGTCTCGTCCTTGGTTGCTCTGCCGTTAAGACCAATTATGTCAACATTATTATCCTCGCAAACCTTGGATATGCTGGAGAGCATTCCCTTTTGTTCCTTGGCAATAATGCATATCTCGCCCTCAAAGGATTTGTTCAGAAGTTCCGGATCCCAGCTTACATCAATGCATCTGTTTCTTTCCTCCTGAGGGAGCGTCTTTATGTTATCACAGTCCTTTCTGTGAACCGTTATTCCTCTGCCCTTGGTAATATACCCTGTTATCTCATCTCCCGGAACCGGCGTACAGCATTTGGCAAGCCTTATCATCAGATTGTCAACGCCCTCAACCACAACACCGGTTTCGCTGTCAGCCCGTTTTTTCTCAAGTCGTCTGCTTGTCTTCTCGCTTATTACGTTTAAATCGTCCAGAAGGCTCTTGTTCTTTTCCTCTGTTGCCAGGTGCTGCTTCTCATCTTCAAAGCTCTGGAGCAGATGAGCCACCTTGGTTTGAATGTTTCCCCCATAGCTCAGCTGTGTGTACATGTCCTCTGCATCCTTGAAGTGCAGCTCCTTCACAGCCCTGCCAATAAAGGAATTTGTCAGAAGAACCTTGGGATCGAATCCTTTTTTTCTCAGATACTGGGTGAATAGGTCCTTTCCCTTGTCGACGGCATCATTTCTGTTTTCCTTCTTGAGCCACTGACGAATCTTATTCCTCGCAGAACTGCTTTTGGCTATTTTCAGCCAGTCTATGCTTGGCCCCGCGGCATTGGCAGATGTGACGATTTCGATTATGTTGCCGTTCTCCAGTTCATGATCTATGGTTACCATCTTGCCGTTAACCTTGGCTCCTACGCATTTGCACCCAACATCTGTATGGATTTTGAATGCAAAATCCAGAGGAGTTGCCCCTGCGGGAAGCTCTATGACGTCCCCGTTAGGCGTGAAAACGAATACCTGATTGGAGAACAGATCCATTTTAAGGGATTCCATAAACTCCTTAGGGTCCTTCACATCCTTCTGCCATTCGAGAGCCTGTCTGAGCCAGGACAGTTTAACCTCTTCCTTATCGGAATCTATTCCCTCCTTGTATTTCCAGTGGGCAGCGATTCCGTACTCGGCAATCCTGTGCATCTCATAGGTTCTTATCTGTATTTCGAAGGGTTTGCCTGAATTGCCTATAACCGTAGTATGCAGTGACTGGTACATGTTAGGTTTCGGCATTGCGATGTAATCCTTGAATCTTCCCGGAATCGGTTTCCACATTGTATGAACCATGCCCAGAACAGCATAGCAGTCTCTGACAGTCTCCACAATAATCCGTACAGCCATAAGATCAAAAATCTCATCAAGGTTCTTATGCTGATATTTCATCTTCTTGAAGATACTGTAGAAATGCTTGGATCTTCCGTATATTTCATGTTTAATGCCTATTTCATTGAGCGCCTCTCTGATTTCCTCAACGACATTGTTAATGGCATCTTCCCTCTTGCCCTTTCGCTCGCTTACCTGCTCAGCAAGGTCATAGTAGGCCTCGGGCTCAAGAAACTTCAGAGCTATATCCTCAAGCTCCATTTTCATGGTGTATATACCCAGTCTTGCTGCCAGAGGAGCATAAATATCAAGAGTTTCCTGACATTTTTCTACAATCTTTTCGTGGGTCATGTAATTGATTGTTCTAAGATTATGAAGTCTGTCAGAAAGCTTGATAATAAGAACTCTTATATCCTTTGACATGGCAAGAAACATCTTTCTGAGATTTTCTGCCTGGCGTTCTTCTTTGCTTTCGAATTTCAGAGCTCCCAGTTTCGTAACACCGTCAACAAGTGCAGCCACCTCTTCCCCGAATTCCCTTATCATATCTTCTTTGGTATAGGATGTGTCCTCTATTACGTCATGAAGCAATCCTGCCGCGATGGTTTCCTCATCCATGCCCAGTTCAGCAAGAATCTCAGCCACACAAACAGGGTGAACCAGGTATGGCTCACCTGATTTTCTTATCTGCCCGGCATGCATTTCATTAGCTACATCGTATGCTTTACCTATAAAATCCAAATCGTATGCCGGATTGAATTCTTTCATTTTTTCAAGAAATTCGCTTTTCTTCATTTCTGCCTTTCCTGCTATTATCCTTAAGAAGTATTTATAAGGGATTCGTTTTAAAATCTGAAGGTATCATCATCCTTTCTTGGCTCTGAAGGTCTGCTGTTCCCCTTTACATATCGTTTGGAACGTTTTTTGTTCACATTTGCAGCGGTATTGTCTGCTTTCGACTTCGCTTCCGCCACAGGTTCTGTTTCAGTTTCCGGTGCCGTATTCTCTATTGCAGCATCATGTGTCTCAGATGCAGGTTCCTCAATCTTTTTAGGAACATATGGGCGGCCTTCCTTCTTTGCTTTTTTCTTTGCCTTCTTCTCGGCTTCCCGTATCTGCTTCTGATATTCAGAGGTTCTGCTGCTCCTTCCCAGCTCATAATATATCGGAGAGCAAACGAAGATAGACGAGTAAGCACCGGCGATTACACCTACCATAAGAGGGAATACGAACTCTCTGATTGCCTCCCCTGCCAGAACAACCATCGGAACCATTACAATAAGTGTTGTTGCCGAGGTCATAAGGGATCTTCCCAGTGTCTGAGTTATACTCCTGTCAATGGTTTCCTTGAGGGTGCCCCTCTTCATGTATTTTATGTTTTCTCTGATTCTGTCAAATATTACAATCGTGTCGTTTATGGAATAGCCCACAACCGTAAGTATGCCTGCGATAAACGGATTGTCTACGGTTACGCCGAATATTGCGTAGAACGATATCACAATCAGTACATCATGAAGAACTCCCAGCATTGCCGAGCCTCCGAACTTCCACTGTCGGAACCTGATACGTATATAGACAAGCATGCAGGCTGCCGCTATAAGTATAGCCAGAATGGCATTGTTTCGAAGTTCCTTTCCCACGGATGGTCCGAAGAATTCCTGTGATATTACATTATCCTCTGTGATACCGAATTGTTCATTTATTGAATTGATAACCTCGGCTCTTTCCTTTTTCTCAAGAGACGCTGTTGTTCTGATTACTATCTGTGAATTATCGGAGCCGGAGTAAATAATCTGCTCATTTAAATCATACTGCTTTATGGATTTCTGAACCTCGCTTATGCTCACCTGTTTTCCCATATCCATCTGTATCATGGTTCCGCCTGTGAAATCTATACCGTAGTTCAGTCCTCTGATAAGGCCGAAGGCAAGACCTAAAACAAGAATTCCTGCAGAAACGCAGTAGAATATTTTTCTCTTGTCCATGAACTGAATGGTGTTCTTAATATGGAAGGCTGCAGTGTTGTCCTTCTTGATGCCAAAGAGAGATTTCTTTGAAAGTCTGTCACTCTGTGCCATGAGCTTAACATAAAGCTGAGTGATAAACACAGCAGTGAAAATGCTGACAACGATACCAACCATAAAAGTATATGCAAAGCCCTTAACAGCACTTGTTCCGATTTCATAGAGAATAACTGCGGCAATAAGAGTCGTAACCTGTGAGTCCACTACCGTAGTCATTGCTCTCTTCGAACCGGTTTCCACTGCAACTCTAACAGTTCTGCCCAGCATGATTTCCTCTCTGATACGGGAGAAGATAACCACATTTGCATCAACAGCCATTCCTACGGATACGATAATACCTGCAATTCCTGGCAGTGTGAGAACGGTGCCCATCTGTGACATTATGTTAAGAACCAGCACAACATAGAGCAAGAGAGCAATATTGGCACATACTCCCAGACCTCTGTATGAAACAATCATGAGAATGAAAATCAGACACAGACCTATTAGTCCTGCCAGAATGCTCATCTCCAGCGCGTTGTAGCCTATGCTTGCTGACTGTACCGAGGATGTAACCTCATTAAGACCGATAGGAAGTGCACCGCCGTTTATCTGAGCAGCCAGCTGCTGAGCCTCCTCCTGAGAGAAGTTTCCTGTTATTGAGCAGTTTCCCCCTGTAATAGGTTCATTTACATTCGGTGCTGAAATAATCTGTCCATCAAGAACAATGGCAATGGCACCGCCGTCGACGCCTTCAATGGCTGAAGTTACCTGACCCGAGTACGCCTTGGTTGTTGCATCTGCAAACAGGTTTGCCCCCTGGCTGTCAAATTGAAGATTAACTGCCCATCCTGTTGACTGATCATCGCGGCCTGCCTCGGCCTTCTTGACATTGTTCCCCTCCAGAACCAGGGAACCGTCAGCCAGAATGAACTGAAGCTTAGCCGTCTTGCCTATTAGTTCAATTGCCTCCTCAGGATCCTCAACTTCAGGTATCTCAACCCTGATTCTGTCACTTCCTTCGATGGTAACTGTAGGCTCTCCAAGACCATTAGCATTGATACGGTTCTCAATTACAGTCTGAGTCTGTTCCATAGCCTGTCTCAGTTCTTCATCGGTCATCCCCTTGATATCCTTCTTGTCAGCCTCCATGACAACATATACACCACCTTTGATATCAAGACCAAGACTCATTCTGTCCTTAATTGGTGTAATAGGACCGATACCCGCAACGGTAACAACCCATCCGAAAATAACGCAAAGGACAATGAAAACAGCTAATACTTTTCTTAATGTGTAGTTCATCTTTTCCTCCGGATAACTCCTATAGAATTATATGAATGGAATACAAATCTCCATTAAATCATATGTAATTATATTACTACTTTTTGACAGTTCAAACAAGTGAAATGCCTTGACTTTTCAACATTTATCAGTCTTTTTTGCAATACAAAAGCACAGCAGCTCCATGTCTGCTGTGCCTTATAATCGTACATTGCAAGTTGAATGACTATTTTTCTTCTTCAGCCGTTTCTTCTGCTTCCTCAACCTCGGTTTCCGGAGCTTCCTGAGCCTCTTCTGCAGGCTCCTCTACAACAGCGGCCTTCTTCATTCTTCTTGGCTTTGATTTCTTTGATTCCTTTTCTTCGGCTTCAGCTACTTCGCTATAGTCTTCTGGGGCCTTTTCGATATGTCCGCTGCCCTTCTTGACAACCTTGGATACTGACCATCTCATTACTTCCATCTTGACTTTGTCTGCACCCACCTGAATAACGATTGACTCTTCCTTGGTCTTCACGACCTTGGCGCAAATGCCTCCGATTGTAACGATTTCGTCTCCCACCTGAACACCCGCTCTCATGGCGTTTGTTTCTTTTTCTCTCTTCTTCTGAGGTCTGATCATCAGGAAGTACATTACTACAAAGAGTAATATGAGAATAAGAATTGAGAACATTGATCCGCCCATAATTGATTTTTCCTCCTATAACTGGTTTATTCCATACAATTAACTTATATACATAAGCTTCCGGCTAATAAAGTGGTGCCGGCTGTGGGGGTCGAACCCACACGGTGTCGCCACCACGGGATTTTGAGTCCCGCACGTCTGCCAATTCCATCAAGCCGGCGTAACGTGACTATTTTAACACTACACATTAACTATTTCAAGTTCTTCCTCTTTGATTTTTTCCATATGTTTTCTTGACAGCCACCTGTACATAATCGGGATAATAAACAGTGTTGTTATTGTGGCGTAAACCAATCCGCCTATGCACACAATAGCAACAGGCTGAACCATTTCGGCGCCTTCTCCAAGTCCCATGGCAAGAGGTATGAGACCAAGAACCGTAGTGGCAGCCGTCATTAGAACCGGACGCAATCTGACAGCTCCGGCTTCAATAATCGCCTCATCCGTTTCCATTCCCTCAAGCCTGAATCTGTTAATGCAGTCAACCAGCACAATTCCGTTGTTTACCACAATTCCCACCAGCATTACGAATCCCATCATGGCAACTACACTGAGAACCTGATTTGTGATAAGCAGTGCCAGCATACCCCCTGTAAATGCCAGCGGCAGTGTAAATATTATGATAAACGGTGATCTCAAAGACTGGAACTGTGCAACCATAATCAGATATACGAGTATTATGCCAACAAGCATCATAAGCACCATCTGTTTCATGGAATCCATGATGCTCTCATTTTCTCCTCCGTAAACTGCTGTTACGCCGGAATCCACCAGCTTCTCTTTCTCTATAATCTGCCGGATTTCCGAATTCTTCTTCGTAATGTTGTATCCGTCTGAAACGCCTGCAGTAACTGTCTGACACCTCTTCTGGTTGTCGTGATTGATTACGCTCAGCGAAGAGTCGTTATGCACATCTGCAATGGCTGTCAGAGGGACCTTGTCAGTTTCCCCATCGTTTTTCTTGACAGATATTTTCATGTCCATCAGGTTTTGCCGAGTAAACCGGCTTTTCTCTGCGTTTTCAACACTTACATCGATTGTAGAACCGTTCTGAGTCAGAGATGTAGCCTTCTTTTCCTTCTGAAGCTTCTCAGAAACAGCCTGATACACCTGGGCAACGGTAAGCCCCTTCTTCATGGCAGCATTCTTGTTTACCACAATTCTGATTTCTTCAGTACTGTTCTCCCCTACATCGGAAATCTCCTCCAGGCCCTTAACCTCCTTCATCCTGTTTTCGATTCCTGCAGCTGTTGTTCTAAGCTTGTCAAGATCTTCACCGTATAGTGAAATGGAAATTCCTGATCCGCCTGTATATGCTGTCATATCTACATCTGCAGATGTAACCACCTCGCAGTTGTACTTTTCCCCTAGCTGCTGCAGTTTGTCTGCGACCTTGTCGCTCTGTTCCAGTCGATTCTCTTCAAGAATTACGTATATGCTTGTTTCCGTCACATCCTTGTCGGAGCTTGAAAGGGAGCCTCCAAACATGTCAGCCATGGAGGATGAAAGCATCGCCCCTACGGATTCCACACCGTCAATTTTAAGCAGCTCTTCACAGATTTCGTCATTTACTCTCGCAGTATCCTTCAATGTGCTGTCCTCAGGCATGGAAACTGTAGCTGAAATCTGGCTTGATGACATTGACGGCATAAATTCAAATCCCCGGGTGAGGAGCAGAGATGTAGATGCCACAAGAAGCACAAGTGCAGCCACAAGGAGCCTCTTCTTGTGAATCAGAGCCCATGCTGCCGCTCTCCTGTATGCAGCAACCACCCTGCCGTTTCGGCCGAGAACCGTCTTTCCGGCTTTGCGAACCAGGGCTCCCTTGGCAACAGCAGGTACAAATGTCAGAGCAATAATAAGGCTGGCAACAAGTGAATATGTTACTGTAAGGGCCAGATCCTGGAACAGCTCTCTTGTCATTCCGTTGACAAATACAACAGGAACAAATACACAGATAGTTGTCAGAGTAGATGCGGTAATCGCTCCCGCCACCTGACCTGCGCCTGACACTGCAGCCTGTACAGCACTGTATCCCATGGATCTCAGCCTGTATATGTTTTCGATTACTACAATGGAATTATCCACCAGCATACCCACGCCTATGGCAAGTCCTGAAATGGAAATCATGTTCAGGGTTACCCCGGTGAAGTACATCATAGCCACTGCGAAGATTACGCTTACCGGTATACTGATTGCTGTTATTACAGTCGGTCTGATATCCCTCAGGAAGAACAGAAGAATCAGTATCGCGAAGAGCGCTCCCAGCAGCAGATCTTTGAATACCGAATTGATTACTACATGTATGTATTCACCCTGATCCATCAGGGCTGTGAATTTCAGATTGTCGTGTTCCTCTTCCAGCTTGCTGAATTCTTCACTGATGTTGTCGGCAACTGTCGCCGTGGCATATGTTGACTGCTTGGTAAAGCTGAGCAGAATACCGTTTTCACCGTCTATCTTGGCATATGTAGCTGAATCATCAGCCATATACGACACGGTGCCGATATCTTTAACCTTTATAGGGTCCACGCCGTCAATGCCCAGATCAAACAAAATGAGATTCTTAAGCTCATCTGCATCTTTGACCTTATCTCCCACGCTGACAAGTATCTCCGCATCACCGTCGGTAACATAACCGGCAGGCATGCTGAAATTCTGTGCAGATAGAATCGACGAGACATTCTCCATAGTGATTATTCCCGTGAGATCCGCACTGTCAAGGGCTGCCTCCTTCTGGGATTCCACCTCTGAAAGGGTGCTCTGAAGCTGTGAAACCACAGAATTCAGAGAGCTTTGAGAAGCTGAGATGTCCGAGTATTTTGTAGAAAGATTAAAGGACACCTTTTCCTTCTGGGACTGAAGATCCGTCAGTGCTTCATCCAGCGCTCCTATTGTAGTCTTAATCTTCTCAATCCCTTCCTCCTGCTCCTCATCAGGTGTATCGTCATTCTCAAGCTCTCTAAGCTGTTCTTCAAGTTCGAGCTTGCTTGCCTTTGTCTGATTTATGGCAGAATCAAACTGTTTGGATGCCTCTGCTTCACCCTCCTTGATTCCTTCCTTGCCTTTGTCGATATCCTTTGATCCGTTTTTAGCCTGGCTTATTCCTTTTTTCAGATGTCCTTCTCCTGAGGCAAATTTAGCGTTTATCCCATCGGAAATATCGCTGTTCAGCTGGTTGATTTTATCCTGGGAGAGTACTACCTGTATTCCCTCATCAACCATTCCCACCTTTGACACAGAGGCAACGCCCTCTATACCCTCCAGGTCCGTTTCCAGTTCCTCCTTAACGAAGGTGGAAACTTCAGCTGTATCCTTTCCCTTCATGGCAACGGCTGCAACAGTTACAGGCATCATGTCCATATTCATCTTCATTACAAGGGGTGCTGATGCTGTTTCCGGAAGATATCCCTCTATCTGATCAATCTTGTCACGAATATCAACAGTCATGGAATCCATGTTCACATCGCTTGTGAACTGCAGAGTCACAACGGAATAGTTGTCAGCTGATACAGACGTGATATTGTCAAGCTTCGACAGGGTTGAAAGCTGCTGCTCCATGGGATCCGTTATTTCGAGTTCCACCTCCTCGGCGCTGGCTCCCGGATATGTGGTCATGACGATAGAATAAGGTGCACTGATATTCGGGAAAAGATCCGGGGTCATCTTGTACAAACCTACGAATCCGAATACAAGCACGATTACAACGGCTACAAATACAGTAAATGGTTTTCTTACGCTTATTTTTGTCAACATATATTCTCTAATCCTCACTTATTATCAATCTGTTCCTGCCTTTGTTTTTAGCAGGATTCATTGTAGCTTCTTTTGAAATGAAACGGGCGACAGTATGGCATTTCAGAGCATCGAAAACGATAATTTCTGTTCTTTCGGTCATTGCTGCAGAATCATAATAAGGCCTTCCCAGGCAGATTACATCTCTCTCCTTGCCGTTTTTCATCTGCAGTGTGTGTTCAAGATAAGCCATCTGTCTCCTGGCGAGCTGCTCTGTGACTTTCACATAATAATATGCTCGGAATCTTTCCGGAATGAGATCCGGCTGACCGAGAGAAAGCTTCGAGATATCATCTTCCGAGTAACCTGTAAAGGCCTCAAATCCATCATCCACCTGTATAATCTTCTGATTACTGTCTATCAGGTACCGAATAAAAGGCACATCGTAAACTCCCTCGTTCTCAGGAATCTCCGCAATC
The DNA here is from genome assembly GCA_051882875.1 of Lentihominibacter sp. Taxonomy (GTDB): domain Bacteria; phylum Bacillota; class Clostridia; order Peptostreptococcales; family Anaerovoracaceae; genus Lentihominibacter. Next base: position 107,126 of record JBJESQ010000021.1, read on the forward strand.
TTGTTCCTATCCGAAGACGGCTTGTAGTTAAGCTCAAATATGGCAGGGGTATCCTGCGGGACAGTCTCAGCATCATTTACCCCGATGCCTTCTTCCTCAAGAAGCTGGATGAATTCCGATACAACCGTAGAATCGAACTGAGTTCCTGCATTATCAATGAGTTCCTGCTTGGCTTCGGCCACAGTCATTTTGTTTTTGTACGGCCTTTTGTTTACCATGGCATCGTATGCATCCACAACAGCAATTATTCTTGAGAGAATCGGGATGGTTTCCTTCTTGAGACCGTCCGGATAGCCTTTGCCGTCCCATCTCTCGTGATGATGAAGAATTTCTTCAGCGATATCCGTATAATCCGTTGAGGATCTGGCAATCTCATAACCCTTATGCACATGTGACTTGACTACAATCCATTCATCCTCGGTAAGCTTCCCCGGTTTATTCAGAAGCTCTAACGGCACTCCTATCTTGCCTATGTCATGAAGTACACATAGAAGCGCAAGCCTTGCTTCATCTGTGTCAGTGAGGCCGATTCGCCTGCTGAGCCTGATTCCCAGATACTGGGTTCTTCGCACATGGGATTCCGTATCCGCATCGCATTCCTTAAGAGCTCTTATAAGGGAATTCAGTGTGTTGGAACGCATTGACTCATTGTCCATAAGCTTCCAGGTGGCCACGTTCTTTTCGGCTCTGAGAATGGCATCCACCATATCAGGATCCTCATCTTCAACAACAATGAGGGCATACTGGAATGTACCGGAAAACCTTCTGCGCACTCTTTCCATGATTTCAACTGCATCAGGCTCAGTTATTCCCGCGCATATTGAAATGAGATTCGCGTCATTTCCCCGTACGAAATATGTATCTGCAGGAAACTCATCACGATGAAGACCTGCGAGTTCTCCGATAATCTGGTCTCCCTTACCCATGCCGTAGGTGTTGTTAATTACAGAAAGGCCGTTTATGTCACAGCAGGTTACCACTGCCGGTACATTGAATTTCATTTCCGACACCTTCATGTTAAAGCTTTCCCAGCTGTTAAAGCCTGAAATGAAGTCGGTTTCAAGTCTGGCATCCTCAAAGGTCATGAGCTTTCCCAGTTTGCGCCCTCCTGCATTCTTGAGGGTTTTGTAATTGCACAGAAACGGTACGAAATCACCGGTTGAGTTTTCTCTTATCCACTGAAATGAAATGTCATCAGCCAGCTTTTCTTTATCGAGGCGTATACCGCATCTGTCTATGAACCCCTCAAATGTCAGGTTTTCGTTAAAAACAATACCGGGAACGTATTTTCTGATTCTTTCATTGCACAAAAACATGTGATCATCATAACCAAACAGGACAATTCCCATATCGAGGCTGTCAAATATGCTGGTTTTGAATATCCCTATTAAACCCTTTCTGGCATATATGAAGCAGCACCAGTACAGGAAGAGCACAACAGCACTGTACAGAATAAGGGAAACATCAAGACGCCCTATAACTCCGGGAACTTCAGCAAATAGGAACAGGCCGTTTATCAGAACTATTATCACGATTGCCACAGCCGGGAGTATGTACTGCATCTTGTATTCCCGGGCAACCCGGAAGGCAGTTGATATCAGCATAACTAG
>JBJESQ010000022.1:0-6403 GCA_051882875.1 Lentihominibacter sp.
CAAAAAAGACGGCCCCTGAAGGCCGTCCCTGTAATCCTGTTTATTATGTGCTTCGGTAAGCTCCTATTTTTTTCTTGGAGGAATTGAAAGAATCTCTCTTGCCTCATCAGGAGTTGCGATTTCTCTTCCCAGCTCCTTGGCAATTCTTACAACCTTCTCAACCAGTTCTCCGTTTGACTTTGCCAGAACACCCTTCTCGATATAGAGATTGTCCTCGAAGCCTACTCTCACGTGACCGCCCATGGCGATTGATGCAGCTGCAATCTTGAACTCGTCCTTGCCGATGGCGCAGCCTGTCCATGTGCATCCCGGCGGCAGTGAATCAACACAGAACACCAGATCTCTTACAGTTGCAGACATCTGAACTCCCAGAACGAAGTCAAAATGCATAGGCTCATCCAGATATCCCTTGCGGCCTGCAGTTTTCAGAGCAATGTCCATCATGCCCTTGTCAAAGCATTCCAGCTCAGGCTTCATGCCCTTTTCCTGCATGATTCTGGCAAAATTCTTAATTGTGTTGTCTGTATTTACGAAAATCTCGTCACCGCCGAAGTTGCATGTTCCGCAGTCAAGTGTTACGAACTCAGGCTTCGGTGTAACGTTGGTTGAATCCAGTCTCTCCTCGTCGGTCATGCCCACAGCTCCCCCTGTTGAAGGCTGAATGATTACATCAGGGCATTCCTTGTAGATTGCGTCCATGCATTCCTGGAATCTCACGTGGCTCTGAGTAGGAGTGCCGTCATCCTCTCTCACATGAAGGTGGATTACAGCAGCGCCTGCATCGTAAGCCGACTTGGCCTCTCTGACGATTTCCTCTACAGTGTAAGGCACTGCAGGGTTGTGTTCCTTTGTTACCTCTGCACCGCATATTGCAGCAGCGATAATCAGCTTTTCCATAATATTGTCCTCCTCTAAAATCATATAACAAGTTCCCCGTAGGAACAAATCAACACTGCGGTTATTGTAACACTATAAATCCCGGTGTTCAAGAGTTGTTCTTATTCCGTCAGCCACCAGCCTGTCGTTTAGCTCGTTGGCCAGTGAAACGGATCTGTGCTGTCCCCCCGTGCAGCCGAAGCACACTGTCAGGGCATGCTTGTCCTCCTTCTCGTAATATGGAATCAGCGACTCAATGGAGGCGGTAACCTCGTTCATGAAGAATTGAGCTATTTCATGTTTCATCACGAATTCCCTGACCTTCTTGTTGTTTCCCGTAAGATCCTTCAGAGACTTCACGTAGTAAGGGTTTGGAATGAATCTGGCATCAAACATCATATCGGCAATAACCGGCATTCCGTACTTGAAACCGAAGGACATGATGTTAACAGTGAAGGTTCTCTTATCCTTGCCTGCGTTCACAATGTTTCTTATCTCGGCAGCCATCTGAGCCTTGCTGAGACTTGAGGTGTCGATTATGTTGTCCGCCTGGCTTCTGATTTCCTCGAGGCGCTTCCTCTCCCTCTTGATACCTTTGATAACCGGCTCACCGTAAGCCATAGGGTGCTCCCGTCTCGTCTCGCTGTATCTTCTGGACAAAACCCTGTCGGTGGCTTCAAGATAAAGAATCTTGTAATCCACATCCATCCGCTTCAGCTCCTCCAGAGTATCCTTAAGGTCATCAAAAAGGCTGCCGCCCCGCACATCAATGCCGAAGGCTGCCGCTTCAATTTCCTTCTTCTTAGGGGCAATCTCCATGAAATTCTTGATAAGAGCCGGCGGCATGTTGTCCACACAGTAGTACCCCATATCCTCCAGCACATCCATTGCCATGGTTTTGCCGGCACCTGAAAGACCTGTAACAATAATTACCTTCATCAGCCCTTCTCCTTAACAATGTTTACAATACGATCCACATCAAGACCTGCTTCAATGGCCCTCTCCAGGGCAGTTTTAAAGCTGCCCACCGCATCAGGTGCATGGGCATCGCTGGAAATAATGAACTTCAGCCCCTCAACACCGGCAGCGATTCTGATTTCATCAACAGTCAGATGACCGTGTCTTCCGTTTATCTCAATCAGCGTATCCGTCTCCAGGCACACCCTTGCTATCTCCTCAATATCAAATGGGCCCTTATCTCCAGGATGGGTCAGTACTGCAATGTCGTTTGCCCTCAGCGCATCGCAGATCATCCTGGTATTGCTCCTGCGAAGGCTATCCTCTCCGTATTTGAAGCCGTGACTCCAGAGCCAGTTTCTCACTGACGAACAGTTAAAGCATCCATAGTGGAATCCGGCAATAACAAAGTCAAACTCCGCAAACTCATCGGGACTTATGTCCAGTCCATTTGATCCGTTTTTTGAATGGAGGATGTTTGCCTCAATACTGTATCTGACATTTATGCTCTGATACTTAACGCTGAGCTTGTTAATATCGTTTCTGATATTATCGAAATCCTTCCTGTTCACACCGTAAAACAGATGTCCCGGCCCGTGATCGGATACTGCTATGTATTTCAGGCCCTTCTCCTGAGCAACTCTCACATTGTCCTCAATGCTGCCCTTGCCGTGGGAATAAGTGGTATGGGTGTGCAAATCGTAAAGCATCCGATACCCCTCTGCAGGATCAGCCTGTTCCTTCTCGCCGGCCCTCTTCTCTGTCTTCGCCGCCTCCGGGTCCTCGCCGATAATTCTCACCTCAGGCTCCAGCATTACACCGGACTCTGCCATTACCCTGGCCTGTACAAGCTCCATAAGCTGAATTATATCTGTCGCAGTGGCGCCCCCCTTGTTTATAATAAATCCGCTGTGGAGTACGGAAACCTCCGCCCCTCCAACGGATAATCCCTTGCAGCCTGCATCCTGCACCAGCTTGCCGGCGAAGTATCCCTCCGGCCTTTTGAAGAAGCTTCCGGCGCTCGGATACTGAACCGGCTGCCTGGAATTTCGCTTAGCAGTCAGTTCCGCCATCCTGCCGGTGATTTCCTCTCTGTTCCCCGGGGTCAGCTTAAGAACCACCTCTGTCACTATGTCTCCCGACTCGTGGAGAGCTGTATGACGGTATCCCATGTCAAGCTCTTCTGCAGTCGCGTCATACTCACCGCTTCCGTCTGCCTTAACTATATGAGCGGACTTCAGAACATCCTTTATTTCTCCTCCGTAAGCCCCGGCGTTCATAAACACAGCGCCGCCGATGCTCCCCGGAATTCCCGATGCGAATTCCAATCCTGCAAGCTCCTGCTGAGCCGCCTTCCTGGCTATAACAGACAGGAGAGTACCGGCTCCGCAGATTATCTCGGTTTCCTCTGCCTTTGCATAATCAAAGGCCTCTCCCAGCTTTACTATTACTCCTCTGTAACCCCCGTCTCTCACCAGAATGTTTGAACCGTTTCCCAGGACCATGTGGTGAATATCCGCCAGAAGCCTCAGCACCTGTCTCAGCTGCTCCGAATCCTCCGGCTCCACCATAAGATCCGCCCGGCCCCCGGCCTTAAATGAAGTGAACTCAGCCATAGGGGCATTCTCTATTACGTTTTCAGTTCCTGCTATTATCTCAAGTTGTCTCTTTATCTCTTTCATCTTGTTCATCCCCGGGGCGTTCCTCATCACAGTCATCACTGTCCTCAAATTCAACCAGAGTGGCCTCCATAACCACCTGTCCCTTTTCTCTTGCTTCCTCAATTTCCTCCCTGGTGGTTTCGCCAACCTCATCGGAGGTGTACAAATCGGCGCTGCCTTTGAGAGTCGGCTTGGAGCGCTTCTTTTTACCGGTTTTCGCCCTGTATTTATCCACCTTGTAGTCCCTGGTATCCGTGGAAAATCCTTTTTTCTGGAGTTTCCTGTTAATTGCTCTTGCCACATATGCGTATATTACTGCAAAGACAGGAATGCTCAGAACCATTCCTATGAAGCCGAAGAGACCTCCTCCCACCAGCACCGCGAAGAGTACCCAGAAGCTGCCGAGCCCCGTTGTATCTCCCAGAATCTTCGGTCCCAGCACATTTCCGTCAAACTGCTGGAGAACCAGCACCAGTATGATGAAATACAGGCAGTGCATAGGATTTACCATAAGCAGTATCAATGCCGAAGGTATTGCTCCTATGAACGGTCCGAAGAAAGGAATAATGTTCGTGATTCCTATTATGCAGCTTATCAGCAGGCTGTACTCCCATCCGAAAATGCTCATGAATATGAAGCACAGAATTCCGATTATTGCCGAATCTATTATCTTGCCGCTTATGAATCCAGCGAAGGTTCTGTTTGTGTATTCCGCGCCCTCCAGGATTTCCTGGGCTGTGCTTTCCTTCAGGTTTGCCAGTATTATTTTCTTTGTCTGAGCTGCGAGGGTGTCCTTGATGTTCAGAAAGTATACACACACTATGATTCCGATAATGAAATCCATAAGTGCTCCCAGTGCTCCCAGAAGTGTTCCCGATATTGCCGTAGCCAGATCCCCTGAATGAGGCAGTATTGTGTTTGTTGCGAAATCAATCAGGTAGTCAGTGGCGTTTCTGGTCCACCCGTCAATTGTGTCTTTAGCTATCGGCACATTCTGAAACTTCACGTCAACCCATGCAGTGAATTTCTCAAGCGCATCCGGCAGCATCACAACCAGCTTTGATATGCTGTCTATCAGTCCCGGAATTATCATCCAGAGAATTCCGGCAATTACAACAATCAGAACTGCCAGGGAAACTATAGTTCCCGAAACTTTAGATACTGTCAGATCATGCTTGAATCTGTATTTTCCTCTGTTAAGAAGCCCGTATGCGCCCCTTACGGTGAAATTGTATATCGGGCATATGAGATATGCCATTACCAGCCCGTAAATAAACGGAGCCAGAACATCAACGCATACGCTCAGGAAGTTTCCGACTGCATCTGCTCTGAAAATCACGAAAAATGCTATCACGCTGCATGTGATTACGAGAAATGCAGTCAGTCCCCACTGATAATGCTGTTTCTCAAGTTTTATTTTCATCTTACGTAACCTCTGCACACTTCTATTGTGCTTGCCATTTTCCCAATAACCGCTTCGGCAAAAAACCTGTATTCTTCATCGGTTTTCCTGCCTTTGAGACACGCAGAAACCATGTCCAGGTAGTCCTGTCTGCCAATGGGCATGTCAATCGGCATCAGTCCCTGCTCCATAAGATAGTAGTTGGCGGCAAGTATGGCAAGTTCGTTGTTAAACTCGTCATATGGCCAGATGTCAATAATTGAGTTGTGCATGTACATGGCACATGCCACCACATCTGCCCCGGGTCCCGCTGTGTATATCTTCCGCAGCATCTCAGTAAGTCTGCCGTCTATGTCCGCCGAATGTGGCGGCACATGGTTAAAGGAGTATACTACCGGATTCTCGCGTCTTATGGTCCCCCTAGGGTTTTCGGATAATATCCTGTAGGCAGCCGTTAACATGTTCCTGTCCACAGAATTGCCCATCTCCAGATTGTTGAGTACAACCCTGAGAACCTGTCCGCAGTTCTGCACAAACATGTAGTCCCCAACTGAAGCATCCCGTACCAGTTCTCCCTCTATGATACGGTCAATTTTCATTTCCTGATGCTTGCTGTTTCTGGCAATTAGACAGCCTTTGATAATATCCAGCTTATTAACCTCCCGCACTGCCTGCTTCAGCACCGGATCGGCGCTCAGGATTGCGTTCAGTTCTTTTCTCATTTCAAGTAGTTTAGTGTTCATATTCAGTGTTCGAGTCTGATGTTCAGGTTTAGTGTTTGCATTCGTTTAGTGTTTGCATTCGTTTAGTGTTTGCATTCGTTTAGTGTTTGCATTCAATGTTTGGATGTTGCCCGTTTTGGCTATGCCTCCTTCATGAATCCGATGCGACCCTTGGCAATCATGTATTTGTACATTTCCACATCTCCGAAATCCCCATCTATCTTGTGAAGATCAGGCATCTTGGCCTTTATCTTGTCATAACTCATGGTCGGAAGGAATATGATGTCATACTTGTGCAGGAATGTCAGCTGAAGGAAATCCAGCACTTCATCATCATTAAAGCCCTCCTCAAGTCCCACATGAAGAGTAATCCCAAGTCCCTGTCCCACTGCGGCATTAATGCCGTCAATTACAGGCTGAAGGGTCTTGCCTTCATGAGTTTTCTCGTATCTGGTATAGTTGATAGTATTCAAAACCACCGTTACATCCGTAACGCCGTCGGCCTTAAGCGCCGCCGCCTTCTCTTCCAAATCCTGTCCGTCAGTGACAATAGTCTTTTTTTCTTCTGCCATTTCTATCATTTCTCCTTAATCTATTTAGGGTTTTCCGTTCAGCTGCCCGAACTTGTCCCATCCAGGCTTGCCCTGTCCTGTTATGCCACTGCATTCTTCAGGCGAAAACCCAGTCTACTTCAGTATCTATTGTACTTCAAATCCCGGCAGTAGTCAAAACCCTCTGCCGGCATTCTTTGACTTTGCCGGCATTTGCCGGCATTGCGTTGCCGG
>JBJESQ010000023.1:0-39658 GCA_051882875.1 Lentihominibacter sp.
GAATCGCGGAAGAAGCCAATTTGCATGGTTCCAGAGATAGTAAAAGGCAGCAGTCCGGTAGATGGTGGTAATTTATTTGTTTCGAAGGAAGAGTATGAACAAATAATCCATGAAAATCCGGTTTTAAATAAATATATTAAGAAATTTTTAGGAGCAAAAGAGTTTCTGCATAACCTTGAAAGAAGATGTCTATGGCTAGAAGGTATAACCCCGGCAGAATTAAAAAGCTCTCCGACAATAATGAATAAAATTGCTCTAACTAAAGAGTTCAGGTTGTCCAGTACAAAAGTGGCAACACAAAAGTATGCAGAATATCCAATGCGATTTATGGAAATGCGTCAACCTGATTCCACTTATATTTTAGTGCCAAGACATACATCAGAAAACAGAAGATATATTCCCTTTGGATTTATGGATCATGATGTTATATGCGGTGATGCTAATAACATGATTCCAAATTCAAAATTATATCATTTTGGCGTGATTATATCTAATGTTCATATGGCCTGGGTGCGTGCAGTATGTGGCAGATTGAAAAGTGATTATAGATATTCTAATGACATTGTTTATAATAACTTTCCTTGGCCAAGCTTGTCAGATGAGAATGTTTCCAAAATAGAAAAAACAGCTCAAGCTATCTTGGATGCTAGAGCTTTATATCCGGAAAGTTCATTAGCTGATTTATATGATCCATTACTTATGCCTATCGAATTACGCAAAGCGCACCAGGCAAATGACCGTGCTGTTATGCAGGCATATGGATTCAACATAAAGGAAATGTCAGAAGCTGATTGCGTAGCTGAGCTCATGAAATTGTATCAGGAATTAACAAAACAAAGATAATAATGGCTGTATTTCAACGTTTTCAGGGGACATAAAAATTGCTGTTATAATAGGTGATTTTGTGTTATACTAAATTCCGTTACGGAAGCGTATCGAAGTGGTCATAACGAGCCGCACTCGAAATGCGGTTGTCCTCACGGGCACGTGGGTTCGAATCCCACCGCTTCCGCCAAAAAAAGAAGCTGTCACACCGAGTTAGCGGTGCTGCAGCTTCTTTTTATCGCTCTGTCTTCAAGACTTTCGAAAATACTATAAATCGGCAATATGCTCCACTGCATACAGAGGAAGATTAATAAGCTGTTTCTCTTTTTTGAAATCTGCCATCGAAGTACGAACAGACACCTCTGGTGCAAATTTTTCCTGATAGGTTTTAAGGCTTTTCGCCCGGAGGTTTACTTCTGCTTTAACCTCTACAGGGATTATTCGCGCGCCTGTATCAACCACAAAGTCGATTTCACAGGAACCTCTGCTGTTAGTGTAATAGTAAAGGCCAAGCCCATCTACAGTTTTAAGCTGCTGACATACATACTGTTCTGTAAGAGCTCCCTTAAACTCAACGAAGAGCTCGTTTCCGTCAATCAAGGTGCGCTGGTTTAAACCTGCCATACAACCAAGCAAGCCCACATCAACAATAAAGAGTTTAAAGGCTTTTAAATCTTCGTATGCTTTAAGGGGGATTCCGGCGGTATTGACTCGGCTGACCTTATGAACGAGACCGCAATCGGAAAGCCACATAATGGCGGTTTCATAGTCCTTGGCACGGGCACCATCCCTGATAAGACCGTAGATAAACTTTTTGTTTTCTTTTGCAAGCTGAGAGGGTATGCTGTTCCACAGCATACGAATTTTCGGAACAATTCCAATTGGTGCATGCTTAGAAAAATCCTGTTCATAAGCATTTAGTATTCTCTTCTGTATTTCACGAACCTCGCTGAAATCCTTGTATTCAGCAAAGCTTTGCACAGCTTCAGGCATACCGCCTACATAATAGTAGTGTTTAAGGGCATCAATATATGTCTGTTTAAAGCTTGTTATCATTCGGTAGTCTTGTTTTTGCAGCAAATCGGCAAAGCGTTCCATGTCGGTTGCCATTAAAAACTCCCTAAAGGAGAGTGGATACAGCTTTAAGAAATTAACCTTTCCCACTGGAAAAGATGTACCTTCATGCAGGGCAATACCAAGGAGAGAACCGGCACAAACAATGTGATACTCAGGTGCGTTTTCACAAAAGTACTTAAGTGAAGTCAGAGCTCTCGGTACTTCCTGAACCTCATCAAAAATCAGAAGTGTATTATCGGGATTAATCTTTTTACCGGAGTATAGCTCTAAGCCCATAATCAATCGGTCGGTATTCAGATCGGAAGCGAAAAGTTCCGCCATTCTCGAGTTGGAATCGAAGTTAATATATACGGTATCGGCATAGTAAAGCCTGCCGAACTCTTTCATCAGCCATGTTTTGCCTACCTGTCGTGCGCCTTCAATAATTAGCGGTTTGCGGCGTTTATTTTTTTTCCACTCTATTAATTTCTCAATAGCTATTCGGTACATAAAGACCCTCCATATCTTGTTATGTATATAGCATACTATAATATAACAAAGATTACAACGAACAATTGTAATATACCGCCACTTTTTACATCGAACATTCTGCCGTACGCTACACTTTTTACGGCGATTATTTTTGCAAATCCGTAGAAATAAATGTTGAAGTTATTGCAATTTTGTCATATTTGCTTCAACATCCATTTTTTTTTAGCCCGGAAAAGAGCCTTTTTAAGGGGAGAATTTGAAGCATTCTCAATATAAATTAAATTGCTGCAACATAATCGCAGAATTGTTGAAGCAATTATTATTTGCTAAGGATAATTTCAACAAATGGAAAAATTAGGCGATAAAACAGGGGCTTCAGAAGGCTTGTTTGAAGCAATTTCTAATTTTCTCTGATTACTTCAACATTGTTTGGATTCAAGCCGGCTGGTGCAGCTGCTGAGCGCTGCTGGCGGCGGCCTGATTGAGAAAATACTGACAGTGAAGCAGTCACACAGAATGCTCTTGACTTTCACATAGAATGCTCTTGACATACGGCGCTGTTGTGTTACTATAAATAAGTGAATTGAATATTTAGCTTCAGGGCGGGGCGAAATTCCCCACCGGCGGTATAGTCCGCGAGCCTGCAGGTTTAGTACTTAAAGGCAGATTCGGTGAAACTCCGGAACCGACAGTATAGTCTGGATGGAAGAAGTTATGTGATGTCAGTCTTTGATTTGACGTGCATTCGCGCTGAAACAACATGTTTCGGCGCTTTTTTAACTGCAATGCTGTGTTTTGCGCGTGCACTTTTTGCCCTGGGGAATTACCCGGGGCTTTTGTTATATAGAGGTATATCTGATGAACAGGGAATACATGCTGAGAGCAATAGAACTGGCTAAGAAAGGCCGGGGATATACAAATCCGAATCCTATGGTGGGGGCTGTAATTGTTAAAGACGGCAGGATAATCGGCGAAGGCTATCATGAAAGGTGCGGGGAGCTCCATGCGGAGCGAAACGCGCTTAAGAATCTCACAGAAAGCGCAGAAGGAGCAGATATGTATGTCACCCTTGAACCCTGCTGCCATTACGGCAAAACGCCGCCATGTACAGAAGCAATTATCGAGAACAGGATTGCCAGAGTTTTTATCGGCTCTGCGGATCCGAATCCCATGGTTTCAGGCAAGGGTGCCGGGATTTTGCGGGAACATGGCATTAAGGTGACAGAGAACGTATGCAGAGAGGAATGCGATGAGCTGAACCCGGTTTTCTTTCACTACATCACCGAGAAGAGACCCTACATAGTCATGAAATATGCCATGACACTGGACGGCAAGATAGCCACAGCAGCAGGCAAGAGCAAGTGGATAACAGGTGCAAAGGCAAGAGAGCATGTTCATTATCTCCGAGGGGGGTATGCAGGAATACTCTGCGGAATAGGAACGGTGCTGGCTGATGATCCAATGCTTAATGCCAGAATTGAGGGAGCTCATCAGCCTGTGAGAATAATACTGGATTCGAGGCTGAGGATTCCGGAATCATCGGTAATAGTGCAGACGGCTAAAGATTACAAGACCATAATCGCATGTGCCGCTGTAAACAGCAAGAAGGATTACTTGGAAGAACAGGGCTGTGAGGTTATATGTCTTCCGGGAGAAGATGGCAGAGTTGATCTGCCGGAACTGGCAGCAGAGCTTGGCAGAAGACAGATAGACAGCGTTCTGGTTGAAGGCGGCGGAGGCGTTCACGATTCGTTCCGCTCACTGGGGCTTGTGGATCACGTCTGCTGCTACATTGCACCGAAGATATTTGGCGGGAAAACGGCCAAAACCCCTGTTGAGGGGGCAGGCATCAACGAGGTAGAGGAAGCCCTGATGCTGAAAAACAGGAAGATAACCCTGCTGGGTGAAGATATTTTACTGGAATACGATTATTAAGGAGGAGCTATGTTTACTGGAATAGTAGAGGAGACGGGACATGTAATGCAGGTGGTGTCCGGAAGCTCGTCAGGAGAAATTCGCATTGGTGCGGCTAAGGTTCTGGAGGGAACCAGAATAGGCGATTCCATCGCAGTAAACGGTGTCTGCCTTACGGTTACAAGGCTTTTCAAGGATGGCTTCACGGCGGATGTGATGCCGGAGACTTTAAGGCGCAGCAATCTGGGACGGCTCAGGTCCGGAGATTCGGTGAATCTTGAAAGGGCCATGGCAGCCGACGGAAGATTCGGTGGACACATAGTATCCGGTCACATTGACGGAATGGGTGCGGTTTCGGAAACCCGCCGGGAGGGAAATGCCACCTGGGTAACCATTGAAGCTGCAGGAGACATTCTCAGGCTGATAGTGGAGAAGGGCTCCATAACCATAGACGGAATAAGCCTGACTGTAGCTGAGGTGGGTGACAGCAGCTTCTCCGTTTCCATAATCCCTCACACCGGGGAGGAGACAACACTGCTGAAGAGAAAACCGGGAGATCCCGTAAACCTTGAAAACGATATTCTGGGCAAGTATGTGGAAAGGCTCCTTGCCTTTGATCAGGACCGTGATAATAAAGAAAAGGCCGAATCGGGATTAACCATGGAATTTCTAAGGGAACACGGATTTTAACAGTAAGTGAGATATTTCAAGACAAAGAAAGGACATACGAAATGAACAGACAATTCAACACAATTCCGGAGGCGCTGGAAGCACTTCGTCAGGGAAAGATAATAATGTGTACCGACGATCCGGAGAGAGAAAACGAGGGTGATTTCATCTGTGCAGGAGAGTTCGCTACCACAGAAAACATAAACTTCATGGCGAAGTACGGAAGAGGGCTCATCTGCACCCCAATGTCGGAAAAGATCGCTGCCCGTCTCAATCTGCCCCAGATGCTTGACAACAATACGGACAATCACAGCACAGCCTTCACTGTTTCCATTGACCATGTGAAGACAACGACGGGAATCAGTGCCGAGGAAAGAGGTTTCACATGCCGCATGTGCTGCGACGAGAACACGAAGCCGGAGGATCTGAGACGTCCGGGTCATGTATTTCCTCTTGTTGCACGCCACGGCGGAGTAATTACCCGTCAGGGTCATACAGAAGCAACTGTTGATCTTTGCCGCCTGGCAGGACTCACAGAGTGCGGTATCTGCTGTGAAATCATGAGGGATGACGGAACAATGATGAGAACACCGGAGCTTCTGGAACTCAGCAGAGAGCACGACATGGTGTTTATCACCATCAGTGATCTTCAGGATTACATTTACAGAAATGAACCCCACATGATAAGAGAAGCCTCAGCCACCATGCCTACAAAGTACGGAGAATTCCAAATACACGGGTATGTGAACGACATATCAGGTGAGCATCATATTGCCCTTGTCTGCGGTGATATTTCAGATGGTGAAAACATTCTCTGCAGAGTCCACTCCGAATGTCTGACAGGAGATGTGTTCGGATCCAGCAGATGCGACTGCGGAGATCAGCTTCACACAGCAATGAGAATGGTTCAGCAGGAGGGAAGAGGCATTATTCTCTACATGCGCCAGGAGGGAAGAGGAATCGGTCTCATCAACAAGCTGAAGGCATATGAACTTCAGGATATGGGCCGTGACACAGTTGAAGCAAACGTAGAGCTGGGTTTTGCACCTGATCTGAGGGAGTACTGGTCAGGAGCGCAGATTCTTCAGGATCTTGGTGTGAAGACCCTGAGACTCCTTACAAACAATCCGAGCAAAATCTACGGACTGGACGGATTCAATTTCGAAATCGTGGAGAGAGTTCCTATAGAGATTGCTCCTTGCGAGTATGACGAAAAGTATCTGAGAATAAAACAGGAAAAGATGGGACACATTTTCAATACAATTACATTTGATAATTAATGGAGGAAACAGAATGAACATTAATCTTATTGAAGGAAAAGTTATAGCACCTGAGGGTATGCGCGTAGGTATTGTGGCGTCACGTTTTAACAGCTTTATTGTGGAAAAGCTGCTGGAGGGTGCCGTTGACGGCCTGGTAAGACACGGCGTTGAAGAATGCAACATTGATGCCTGCTGGGTTCCGGGTGCATTTGAAATTCCTGCAGTAGCTCAGAGGATGGCCGACTGTGGCAAATACGATGCTGTAATCTGTGTGGGAGCAGTTATCAGAGGGGCCACATCCCACTATGAGCTGGTTGTGAACGAAACAACAAAGGGCATCGCACAGATAGGCATGAAATCCGATATTCCTGTACTCTTCGGAGTTATCGCAACGGAGAACATAGAACAGGCAATCGAACGTGCAGGTTCAAAGGCAGGAAACAAGGGATATGAGTGCGCCCTGGGTGCAATCGAAATGGCGAATGTAATGAGCGCGTTGAAATAACCTGATGAAATATAAGGTAAGGACATGATATTTATCTTTGACTACGACGGAACATGCTATGAAACCCTGGGAATCTACGGAGAAGCTGTTAGAGAAGCTGAGAAATGGGTCAATGACAAGGGCTATTTCGCTTCTCACAGTTCAGAGGACAGCTTTCTGAAGAAATACCTTGGACTGAATGCCGATATAATGTGGGAGGAATTTATGCCCGATGCTCCGGAGGATATCAGGAGGCAGGGTTCTCTGATTGTTCAGGAAAGCCTGATAGAAGGCATAAGTCTGAACCGGGGCGGACTGTATGAGGGAATCCCCAGGCTTCTGGAAAAGCTCAAGGCTGCTGGACATGTTCTTCTGATTCTGTCCAACTGTACAATCAGGTACCGTGATGCCCATATTAAAACCTATGAACTTGACCGATGGTTCTCGAAATTCTACTGCAGTGAAGCATTTGACGGAATACCCAAGGAAGAAATATTCAGGACTCTGGCTGAGGAATATCCGGGAGAGTATGTGATGATAGGAGATCGCTATTCGGATATGAAGGTGGGTTATGAACAGGGATTTCCTGCAGTCGCATGCCATTACGGGTACGGCTCCCGGGAGGAACTGAAGGATGCAGATTTTCATGTGGAGTCGGTACAGGAACTTGAGGAATTGCTTCTCGGCACATTCTGATATGAAAATCAGGACTTGTTATTCTGCCTGTCTGGGTGTATTACTGTATTTGCAGTTATTATCACTACCGAGACAGAGGGGAAGAACAGATGATAAAGGGTAAGAGAGCAATTTTTATAATCGAAGACGATAAGGCGATAAACAGCGGTATTGAGCTAACCCTGGGAAAAGATGAGTATGAGTTCAGGAGCTTCTATCGTCTTTGCGAAGTGGATGATATCGAGAAGGCGGATCTGATAATACTGGATGTTAATCTTCCTGACGGAAACGGTCTGGATTTCCTGCGGGATTTAAGAAAGAAAAAGGATACTCCGGTTCTGGTGCTCACAGCCAACGATACAGAGCTTGACGAGGTAGCAGGGCTTTCCCTGGGTGCAGATGATTATGTAACAAAGCCCTTTTCTCTGATGGCTCTGAGGCTTAGGGTGAAGAAGCTTCTGGAACGTGCAGATACGGGTATGGGAGAAAAGGATTCATCTGCTGTATATGAGGGAAAGAGTCTGTATCTTGATTTTGACAGACTGATGTTTCTTAAAAACGGCGTGGAAATCGACCTTAGCAAGACTGAAATAAGGCTCCTTAAATACCTAGTGGCAAACGAGGGGATTACCCTGTCAAGGGAAAGACTGATGGATTTCGTATGGAACAATCAGCAGTATGTAGACGAAAATGCCCTTTCTGTTTCAATCAAAAGGCTCAGGGACAAGATTGAAGGCAGGGATGAAAGGCTGATACACACTGTGTACGGCATAGGGTATGTTTTCAAAGGAGAGGGCAGGCTGTGATTGGTAAGAACAGGGAGTACGAAATCCTAAACAGGATGATTGATGATGCAATAGATGGAACATTTTCCGAAGACAGATTTGATGAAACACAGCTGTCAAAGCTTCAGACAAAGCTTATGAGATATCTCACATCATCATCCATGTCCGAAAGAAAAATAAACGAGGAAAAGGATAATCTTAAGGAACTGATTACGAACATTTCTCACCAGACAAAGACGCCTCTGACAAACATCAGAATGTATTCGGAGCTTCTCCGGGAGGAGGCCGCCGGAGACAAAGAGATAGAATATGCCGAAGAAATAGTAAACCAGAGCCGTAAGCTGGAGGAACTTATTACAGCCCTTGTGAAGATGTCAAGGCTTGAGACGGGGATATTCAGGTATGACAGGAAGACTGTGCCTTATTCTTCAATCATTAACAGAGTACTGGAGCAGGCTATGCCTAGAGCAACGGAGAAGGATATTCGCATAAGCGTCAATATACCCAGGGACCTTCCGATATGTGTTGATGAGAAATGGGTAGCCGAGGCAGTCTGCAATATTCTTGACAATGGCATAAAGTATTCCCCGGCCGGGACGGAAATACTGTTCGAGGTTTTCTCATATGAAATGTTCTCCGGCATACGAATAACAGACCGGGGCATCGGCATAGAAGAGGATGAGCTTCCTTTGATTTTCGGGAGATTCTACAGGGGACGTAATTCCGGAGATGAAGAGGGAATAGGCGTAGGTCTGTTCCTGGCAAGGGAGATTGTTCGGGGAAACGGAGGATATATCAAAGCAAAATCAAAGATTAACGAAGGAACAGCCTTTGAAATATGTTTTCCGAATCTTACAGCTGTGTAAGAATTCAGAAAGATTGTGGAAAGAGTAGTATTATAAGCTATGTATCGAGAAAAGATACATGGCTTTTTATTTAAGGAGGACGGATTATGGAAATAATGAGAACGGAAAATCTGAAAAAGTACTATGATACGGGAGCGGTTACAGTAAAGGCTCTTGACGGGGTGGATATTTCTGTACAGCAGGGGGAATTTGTGGCGATAGTGGGAACTTCAGGGAGTGGGAAGTCTACGCTTCTGAATATGCTGGGAGGTCTTGACAGGCCAACTTCGGGAACTGTTATGGTTGACGGTAAAAGAATATTTGAGCTGAAGGAAGAGGAGCTTACGATTTTCAGAAGACGAAAGATCGGATTCGTATTTCAGGCATACAATCTTATACCGGTTCTTAACGTATATGAGAACATAGTACTGCCGGTTCAGCTGGACGGAGGCGAAGTGGACGAAGGCTTTTTAAACCAGGTAATAGAGATACTGGGGATTTCCCAAAAGACAGACAGTCTTCCGAATCAGCTTTCAGGGGGACAGCAGCAGAGAGTGGCAATTGCCAGAGCCCTGGCATCAAAGCCATCGATAATACTGGCGGATGAGCCCACCGGAAATCTGGATTCCGCCACGAGCCAGGATGTTCTGGCGCTACTCAAACTTTCAGGACAGAAGTTCGGCCAGACCATAATAATGATTACACATGATGAGGAAATCGCTCAGCTGGCTGACCGCGTTATAAGAATAGAAGACGGCAGAATCATTCAGGGGATGAGAGTGGGTGGTAACAATGCTTAAGGTCAACAACGGTAAGTGTATAAGAAACATAAGCATTAAAAGCCTCAGATCAAACAGGAGGAGAAACATAATTCTAATAGCGGCAATTGCCATAACGGCGGTTCTTCTGACTGCTCTGTTTACCATTGGCGGAAGCATAATGAAATCCATAGAGGAATCCACCATGTATCAGGTGGGCACAAGCTCTCACGGGGGTTTCAAGTTTCTCACTGAAGAACAGTATGAGAAGGTTGCTGCAGATTCTGAAGTCAAGGATATTTCATACAACGTTCTCGTTGGCTTTGCAGTGAACGAGGAACTTGGAGAGAATTATTCCGAGGTCAGATATGCTGAGGAGAAGGATGCCCGGTGGAGTTTTTCCTACCCTTCAGAGGGACGGCTGCCGGAGAAAATCAATGAGGCTGCGGTTCCCACAGAAGTGCTGGACTGTTACGGTCTGCCCCATGAAACGGGTCAGATAATAAGGCTGACAATAAAAGATGGAGATAAGGAGATAACAGAGAGGTTCAAGGTATGCGGAATATGGGAAAAGCCCTCGGCAACCATGGCAAACGAGATATACGTTTCGAAGGCATTCCAGGAGAAGTACGCCCCTGTATGGAAGACAGCAGAGGATTATGACAAACACATGAACGATAATATGGTGGGCGGCTCAATAAATCCATCCCTCTGGTTCGGTTCGGATTATGATATTGAAAGCCAGATGGATAATCTGAAGAAAAGATGCGGGTTTGACAAGTCCGTCAACGAGGGCGTCAACTGGGGATATGCCGCTTCATCGGTGGATTTCTCATCGTTGGCAATTGTGGTGTTCATTCTTCTGATTGTTCTGATTTCCGGATACCTGATAATATATAACATATTTTACATTTCCGTTTCGGAGGATATACATTTCTACGGTCTGCTGAAGACCATCGGAACAACCAGGAGACAGCTTAAGAGCATAGTCCACAGACAGGCTCTGATACTGTCAGCCATTGGAATACCAATAGGTCTGATTCTGGGGTATCTGCTTTCAATAGTTATTCTGCCGGTGATATCTGAAAACTTGACGGACACCCCGTGCAGTGTTCACGGAAATATCTGGATTTTCATTCTGTCAGGGCTATTCGCACTGATTACAGTCTGGATAAGCTGTATCAAGCCATGCAGGTTTGTCAACAGAATATCCCCGGTGGAGGCTGTCAGATTCACGGAGGTAAGCAAAGGCAGGAAAAAGAAAAAGAAGACAAGGAAGGTGTCTCCTGTATCCATGGCCTGGGAGAATGTTTTGAGAACTCCTGCCAAAACAGCTGCGGTGGTGCTTTCTCTTTCATTGAGCGTGATGCTGATAAACACCACAGTGTCGCTTGTTGAGGGGTTTGATGAGGATAAATATATAAGCAATTACGCAGTAACGGACTTCTGTGTTACAGATAGGTCAATCGATACGAATACGTCCCTGGATGTAGATACCCAGAGCATTACACCTGAGGATATGGATTATCTCAGGAACACCCCGGGACTGACTGACTTCGGTATTGTATATATGTCGGAATGCCAGCAGAAGTTCAGCGGCGAGAAGCTTGAGCAGCTTAAGGGAATTCTCGAAAGACGCAGGGATGATTTCACAGAAGGCCAGATGTACAGGTGGTACAGGAAACAGGTTTATGAAGAACACACCTTAGCATCACATATTTATGGGGTTAATGAATTTGCAGCGGGTCTAATCGAATCAAGAGACGGTGCGGCTGACGGCATTGTGGACTGGGACAAGTTCAAAACCGGCAGGTATGTTATTGTCAGCGCATACGGCAGCAATGGAGAGGAACCTTATTATGAAAAGGGAGAAACAATACCTGTAAATCTTCCTGATGGAACGGTGAAGGAATATGAGGTGATGGCAGTTGGAGATCTGGCTTATGCCATGACTGTTCAGCATGGTCACGGAATTGACATTTACATTCAGCTGCCTGAATCTGAGTATCTGGCCCATTGCCCGGATACCGCAGGGGCCATGAGGGTCGGCTTTAACGTCAGAGACGATTATGAGAAGGAGGCGGAGGAGTATGTTTCCGATTACTGCGAGAACATACACAAGGAGCTGGCTTATTCTTCAAAACAGACATATGCCGAAAGCTTCGATGATCTTGTGAAGACTTATCTTATAGTAGGTTTCACCCTTAGCTTTATTCTGGGGCTGATAGCGGTTCTGAATTTCATCAATCTCACAATAACATCAATTAACAGCAGGAAGAAGGAAATCGGAATTCTGCGTGCTGTGGGAATGACTGAAGGTCAGCTTAAGAATATGTTTGTATGGGAAGGATTGTTCAAGCTGATAATGACAGGGATATTTACACTGACAATCGGTCAGGTGATAATGTATGGAGCCATTAAGGTTCTCACGGGAAGCATGTGGATGTTCAGATTCACCTTCGTCATCTGGCCGCTTGCGGCAGGACTGGTGCTCTTCGCCATTCTGGCATATATTATTCCTTCGGTATGCTGCCGCAGGGTGACAGGAGAGGAGCTTCTGTGTTATCATTAATAGGATTTTCAATTATGGGAAAGGATAATACAGTAGAGTTTGTTTTCTGAGGTTACATTCGGTTACATAATAATACAGATAGTCGGGTTTATTGGAACGGGTTTGTTTTTCGTATCATTCCAGTGCAAAACCAACAGAAACCTGTTTAGAGTCCAGCTTCTGTCCTACACCTTTTATACAATTCATCTGTTCCTGCTGGGAGCAACAACCGGGGCTTTGAGCTATGTGCTGAATGGAGTGAGATCCTTCTGCCTGGGAAGCTCCTTCAGGTTTGCCCATTCGAAGTGGGCGATGCTGATTCTGTGCGGACTGCAGCTGGGGGTGCTGGGCTTTACCTGGTCAGGCTGGATATCAATTCTTCCGGTGGCTGCGAACATTGCCACCACCATTGGAGGATACACCCATAATCCTCAAAAGGTTAGAATTGCAGGAATGTTTGTGAACTCTCCGTTGTGGATAATATATGACATAATAGTAGGTTCCTGGGCGGGAATCCTGGATGAGGTTGTCAGCGAAATATCCATGATAGTATCAATTATAAGATTCGGATGGAAGGAGCTTGATGTAGTTGAAAAGGACCGGTAGCATGAAAGGTGCATGCCGGTCTTTTGCTTATGCTGTACAATTTGCGATGTTATATCAAACATATTAGCGCGCTTTTTATTGGTACGCGTGACATATGTTTTTTTTGTTTGATATGGTAGCATTAATTCAATAACTAGTAAAAAACGGAGATATTTTAATGCGTATTGTTTTAGCACCGGATTCATACAAGGGAAGTGCTACTGCAATTGAAGTGTGCAGGGCAATGAATGAGGGACTGCAAAGGGTAGGAAGTGATAATGAAGTAATATTTTCCCCCATGGCAGACGGAGGCGAAGGTACAGTTGAAAACCTCACCGCAGCATACGATGGACAAACTGTATGCGTACAGGTAACTGGCCCCGTGGGCAGGCCTGTAACGGCAAAGTACGGAATACTTAAGGGGGGCCTTTGCATAATCGAAACGGCAGAGGCATCCGGGTTGACACTTGTTGAGGCGGAGGAGAGAAATCCCCTGGTATCAACAACCTACGGACTTGGGCAGATAATAACTGATGCACTTGACAGAGGGTGCAGAACCTTCGTGATTGGTCTGGGAGGCAGTGCGACAAACGACGGCGGCTGCGGCATGGCTGCAGCATTGGGATATGAATTCATTTTTGAAGAGGGCAGCAGAATTCCTTCAGGAGGGGGATGCCTTAACAATCTGGTATCAATCAGAACGGCAAATGTTGATAAAAGAGTATTTGAATCGGAGTTCAGGATTGCCTGCGATGTGAGAAATCCCCTTTGCGGATTAGATGGCGCAAGCCATGTCTTCGGACCGCAGAAGGGTGCCAGCGAGGAAATGATTTCGCTGCTTGATGATAATCTCAGGCATCTGGCGGAAATAATTCACAGAGATCTGGGAGAAGATGTGCTGAACATGCCGGGAGCCGGTGCTGCCGGGGGCCTGGGTGCAGGAGCTGTAGCATTTCTAAAGGGCAGACTTCACGAAGGAGTGAAGATAATCGCGGAGCTTCTGAATCTTGATGAGAAAATCAAGGGCTCCGATATTGTGTTTACAGGCGAGGGCAGGTGCGATTTACAGACTCTTAACGGCAAGGCTCCATACGGGGTGGTATCCATCGCCAACAGCTACGGAATCCCATCGGTGATAATTGCCGGAGATGTTGATCCCAGACTGAAGGCGTCACATCTTGCGGGAATCCGGGAAATAATAGGAATTAAGACAGAGGATATGACACTGGATTATGCGAAGGGTCATGTTTATGACCTTATTGCAGATGCCACAAGGGCATCTTTTGAAAGATTCATAAGAGAGGATGGGTGTTCTGAGTTATGAAAAGACTAGGCAAGGCTCCCGTTAAGGAGAAGGCTGAAACAGTGGAAAAGACAAAGGGACCAAGCAATTATCTCGAAATTGTTATGGATAGAGAAGAGGCCATACGTAAAAAAATAGAACGTGTGGAGGGGAAGATTCTCGGCTTCAAGGTTAACAAGCTTGATGTAGGGGAGATAACCGATGTGTGGGTTCCATACTGCCTGCTTAAGTACGATTATCACATTTCCAAAACCAGCAACTTCATCAGGGGCGGCCATCGAACGGGTACAGTATATATTATTTACGATTTGAACGAAGAACACTGTTTTCAGTACGATCAGGTTGAAACCGGAGAACTTCCAATTGTGAAAGGAAGGATTCCCCTTAAAGAAGGCCAGAAGGTGCTGAAATACAAAAAATCCGAAAAGGAGCTGGATGCTGAAGTACGTGATTTCATTCAGATGAAAATAATGCTGAAGACCTTCGGACATTCTGCCGACCTTACTCTCAAGGAGCAGACTGTATTCTACAGACCCGCTGCAGAGATAGAGATATTCTTCAAAGGCAAAAACAGAAACCTTCGATATGCATATCTTGATGAGTATGCAGTAACAAACGAGCACATTCTTGGTATGAAATACCGTTTAAAGAATTAGTTATTATTTTTATTATTATGGAAAGGAGTTTGACATGACTGATTTTTCGACAATGTGGTCAGGGATTGACACATTCTTGATACTTCTGTACTTCGCAGGAATACTCTTTGTCGGTATTTTCATGAAGCGCAAAGCCAGTACAAGCATGAAGAGTTTCTTCGTTACGTCAAGAAGACTGACAATCCCAATTCTTATCGGCGTCGGAGCAGCAAGCTGGGAAGATTCATGGTCTATTGTTGGTGCCGCAGAATGCGGAGCAACCATGGGCGTCTGCATAATTTTCTTCTATCTGATTCCGACAACTATCCTGAAGCTGCCTTGTGCACTCTGGATAGGACCTCGTGTAAGAGAGAGATTCCCTGACTGGGTAGTAACACTCCCTGACATGATGGATTACCTTTATGACAACAAGACTAAGCTTGTTGCAGCACTGGGTATTCTGCCTCAGATGTTTTATGATGCGGCAATCACTGTTGCCGGAGGCGAAGTAATCTCTTATGTTACCGGTATCAACCTCTGGGTTTCATTCGGTTTAATGGGACTTATCTGCATTTTATACACATCCCTTTCGGGACTCTGGGGACTTGCAATTACAGATATGATTCAGTTCGTAATCATGACTGTATCGGCAGGTGTGCTTTGTCTTGGTGTATACAGCTACTTTGATGGCTTCGGAAACCTCTTCTCTCAGGCAGATGCCATAGATCACAATCTGGTTACCGTATTCGGAGGAAACGGACCGATGGAGGTTGCTGCATGGCTTGTAAGTGCTGTTGCTATTTACGCTAATGCACAATCCTATCAGAGGTTCGGATCTGCCCGTTCGGCTGCTGACCTTAAGGTTGCTTATTCATTTATAGTAATGTTCGGACAGTTCTTCATGGCAATCAATGTCATGGCCGGACTTGCTTCAAGAGTAATGTTCCCTGATATAGCTGCAGAATCATCATCCCAGGCATTCTGGTCTGTTGTATTCACCATTCTGCCTGTAGGCCTGAGAGGACTCTTCGTTGCGTCACTGATTGCTGCAGTAATGTCAACTGTAAGTGCCGATTACCTCTGCTGCGGCGCTGCTGTCTGTCACGACATCATTAAGGGCTTCATCAATAAGAACATGACAGACAAGGGCGATATTCTAGGCACGAGAATAAGTATTTGGGTTATAGGCATCGCTATGACGTTCTGCACATACTTCTGGCAGGGAGGAATCGAAAAGGCCTGGTACTATGTGGGCGGATTCTCAGTTTCCGCATTCCTGGTTCCTCTTATCGTTGGTCTTTACTACAAGAAGAGGACTCCTGTTGCAGGTTTCTGGACAATGATTCTTACAATGGTGCTGTATGCCATCTGGGAATTTGCCCTTAAGTGTCCTGCAGCGATTCCTTCAAATCTGGTTGCATTCGTGTTCAGCTTCGTATGCTATATTGTCATCTGCAATGTGACCTACAAGAAGTATGAAGGACAGATCAATGATATGTCACAGGTTCACAATCCGGACAATGTATAGGGAGGTGTAATGATGAATAGCAAGAAAGAAATGAGCCTTGCCGCCAGAAACAGGCTGGCATATTTAGCAGCTGCTGTTACTGTCATCTTTGCAATTGCATCCGGAATCATGCTTTATGTTCAGTCCGACAATGCGTATCCGCTTATACTGGGAGTGGGAGCACTCATTTACGGACCAACATGCCTGATATTCTACATTATTGAAGTTGTAAAGGGTGTTTTCAAGGGAAATGAAGATGATGACCCTGAAGCAATTGAGGCAGAATAACATATACAGCTTACATTAAAAACGAAAGAGCTGCCGCGCTGAGCAATCAGCGCGGCAGCTCGATGCATTTCATTCAAAGTCAGTCCGCCTATGATGTCTTCTGATAAAGGGCTGCAATGTACAGCACGAACAGATCGTGGGAAATGCGGGGATCAAGCCCCGTTTTTCTTTTTATCTTTGAAATTCTGTACTGCACCGTATTTTTGTGCTGGAAGGTATGTTCGGATATTTTAGTAATCGAGCCATTGTAATTAAAATAGAGCAGCACGAAATCACAGATGTCATTTATTTCTTCATCGCTGCAGCTTTTGAATATGCTGGAATGAAGGTATTCCTTGCTATTGGCCGGAATCTGGTCAATAAGCACGCTAAGGGCTGCCGCATTAAACAGATATACTCCGGGAACATCGTTGGGGAGATATGTCTCGGCAAACATGGCTTCCCCATAGGACCTGCTGATTGCAAGATAATCATCCCGTTCATTTCCAATTGCGCAGATCAGGGAGTGACAGCTGGTCTCCTCTATGTATGACTTCATTTTAACAAGGACATCAAAGAGTTTCCGGCTTTCCATGTTGGCAAGAACTATAAATTCACTTCCGCTGTATACACAGAGCATGTGTCTCGAACCGAAGAGACGGCTCAGGCGTTCTTTTATGCCGTCAAGAAAAAGAACTTCATTTTCGGGGTCCACAGCAGCACTGTTCTCGTGAAACCGCAAAGTGGCAACTGTGAAGGGACCGTTGCACTTCAAACCGCTCTGGGTGATTCTGTCTTCTATTTCTTTAGAGTGAAGGGTAATATTGCCGTGAATCAGATCGTTTACCAGCATAAGGTCCGCATTTTCTTTACTGAATCGGAGAATGCGGTCCAGGTCGTTTTTTACAAGCATCTCTGTCAGCTTACGGACAATGGTTCCCTGTCCGATTACCTGGCTTGGATTGCCCGTAATGCCGATTATAGCAACTCGCTGGTTTTCCACAATAACAGGAAGGTTTATTCCCTGTTTGCAGCCTTTGTATTCATCGTCCTCATAGATTATCAGTTCGTCTCTGTTGTGCTTCGCCAGTTCGATTGCACCATAGTGAAGTGTTCCCTCACGATCAGGGTTTGTACTCGAAATAATCGTACCGTCGTTACCTATAAGATTGATATCAAAGTTAACAACCGGTGAAAGCTCACTGATAATGTAATCAGCAATTTTCTTGTCAATTACCATATAATCCTCCCATGTACTATATAACATATGATAACAGCATTTATTGGTTTAGAAAACATATTTTTATCCGGAGTTTTGTGCTATTATAATTAAGTAACTAGGTAAAGCTTGACTTTGAGAGGAGATTTACATGAAAGCAAAATCATGCTCATCCTTTGTAATAATGGGAACAGAAACCGATTCAGGAGAGATAATATATGCCAAAAACAGCGACAGACCTGTGAACGAAGCGCAGCCCCTGATATATTACCCGGCAGCGGATCATGAGGAAGGGGAGCTTATTGACTGCTCCTTTGCCAGAATACCCCAGGTTAAACATACATATGCCTGCATAGGTTCGAAACCTCATTTTTTCTGGGGCTTTGAACACGGCGTGAATGAGTTTGGTCTAATGATCGGCAATGAGCAGGTTTCGGGAAGAGAATATCCTGAGAGGAAGTGGGGTCTCATAGGAATGGATATTCTGAGACTCGCCCTGGAAAGAGCCAGGGATGCCAAAGAGGCCATCGAGGTAATTACACAGCTTCTGGAGACAATTGGAACAGGCGGATCACCGCTGTACAGAATACATCCGTTTAACAGCAATTTCATAATATCTGATCCTAATGAATCATATGTATTCGAGTCTCATCAGAGGAAATGGGCCATCAAGAAAGTTGACAGATGGGCGAACTTCGGAAATTGTTACTCAATCCAGGAAGACTACGACATGCTTGCTGAGGGCACTGTAGAAGAGGCTGTTCAGAAGGGCTGGTGGACAGAGGGCGTACCATTCAATCCGGCAAAGGCATGGACTATTGACGAGCTGTATTATGATGAATGTGAGGGCTTTGCCAGATTCGCCAGACTTGGCCACCTGATAGGAAGAAGTGTTGACAGCGGACATAAGATGACACCTAAGGACTGCATGAACATTCTGAGGGATCACTACGAGGATGTACCTGAACTGAACACGATTTTCAGTATTGCCGCTAACAAGGCAGGCAGCATATGTACCCATCCGGGTGGAATGGGCTACGGCTGTGCCACTGCGGCAAGTACGGTGACTGTGCTTCACAGGGATGCTCCTAAGGAGCTTCTGTATACATACTGGGGAAGCATGGCTCCTCCTTGCTGTTCCATTTTCAGACCGTATTACAATGTAGATTTCCTTCCGGAGGATCTCCAGCATGCCAGATCTCTCTACAGACCGGAGGATCAGTGGTGGCAGTTTACTGAGCTGGAGCGCTACATTGCACTGAATTACGAGAAATATGCACCTAAGGTTAAAGAAGTCTTTGGTAAGCTGGAGGATGAATTCATCCAAAAGGCTGAGCATGTGGAGAAGACATATAACGGTGATGTGAATATCCTGAGAGATTTTTCTGCTGAATGCTCCAGGAGAAGTTCCGATGAGGCAATCAGGCTGACAGAGGAAATAAAGTCAAAGGTTAACACAAGGGATATAGACAGGATGCTCATAAGATACTTTACCGAGTCATCAGATGAAGCCGGAATGCCGTATGACAAATCAATTATAAAATAACAGGTCTCTAGGAATAATTGCTTTAAAAAAGAACTGCTGCACTATAATGTAGTGCAGCAGTTCTTTTTTAATCGTTGTTTTTGCTGTTGATTTTTTCGCTCATTTTGTTGAATGCTTCTCTGGAAACAGGATATTTGTACAGGGCGAATACAGCTGCCAGAATGAAGATTACAGGAACCCAGGTGGTGCAGTTGATAATCCAGCTGTTTGTCAGGTCGCTCTGCACCGTCGCATCTCCGTTAAAGCCTGTAAGCTGCAGGATTATTCCCAGAATCTGAGCTCCGATACCCTGGGCGATGCTTTCCACTAGACCTTGAACCGATACAATGGAACCCTCCCGTTTCTTGCCTGTAGTATATTCGTCATACACGCAGAGCTCGTAAACAATTGCCGGCATAATCTGCCAGTATGTACCTGTTGCTATGCAGGTGAACATGATAAATATGCCCAGGGTTATTAAACCGTGAACACCAATGAAACGCTCGGAAACCATAAGAAGGGAACTGATTAGAAATACAGTTATCAGAGCTCTTCGATTGTCGGTTTTGCGGCAGAGGAGCATTGCAGGCGGAATGAGACATATCCCAACCAGGCATCTGAAAAACATGGCTGTGGAGGTCTGTATTCCGGACAAACCAATCTTATATGTCAGAAAATACATGAAATCCCCCATAATCATTCCGTAGGCAATCAGGGCAAACAGACAGGCGGCCAGAACGTATTTGGTTGGTTTCAGTGTCAGCACGCTTGCGTAATCCTTTATGAGACCTTTGAGGCTCAGCTTAGGCAGTCTGGTAACGGTCGTATCTGTTATGTCATATTGTTTCGATGAGGCCGCTGTAATGATAATACTGACACCTGCTATAACAGCAATCATAATAGCTGTGACGGTCCATGCTTCAGGAACCGACAGACCCAGAGAGCTGAGGTGATCCACGATAACAGGAGGCAGCGCCATGCTGAAAAATGTGCCGATAAGATTAAAGAATGAGGCATAGGATCTCAAGGTAGTCCGTTCGTCGTAGTTGTCGGAGTACTCTGCACCCAGGGCGTAGAAGGGAACAAAGAATGCTGTGAATGAGGTCCAGAAAGCCATGGACATGAAGCAGTAGTAAACCACCTTTAATTCGTATGAGAAGTCTGTTGCAGTAAACAGCAGGACGATGCAGGCCATCAGGGGCAGCACGCTGCCGAACATGAAGGGCCTTCTCCTGCCGAATCTTGAAGAAAAATTGTCGGATATGTATCCGAAAACAGGGTTGATTACAGCATCCCATATGGAGGCTATGACAGTTATTGTCCCTGCCATGGCAGGTTTTATTCCGGCTACGGTTGTAAGAAAGAAAAGAAGATAAGTTCCTGTGAAGGTGTATGCCATGGCATCTCCCACAGCAGCGGAACCGTAACCGCATTTTGATTTGAATGACAATGTGTTTCTCTGATTATTTCTTGTGTGCATAAATCCTTCTTTCTGCTAACTAAATTACCTTATTATTGTATCACTAATCTGCAGTGAAGGAATATGGTATTCGTAACAAAAAACAGATTTCAGCTGTCCTTGACACGAAAATGCAATTTTGCTACTATGTTTTCGGCGAAATACTACTCGAATATCTTATAAATGTGCAGCGGAAGTATTTTGCTGTATTTTTTGTTTTTCATACAGAAGGAGGCATTCTATGTCAAATCTTATTTTACCTGAGGGATATTCATCGGTTATTGGTGTAATGGAGAACCAGCGGGCAATAAAGAACATCAAGGATTATTTCCAGAAGGAGCTTGCATTTGAGCTTAAGCTGCTGAGAGTATCCGCGCCCCTGTTTGTGGCTCCGGAAACGGGGCTTAACGACAACCTTAACGGGGTTGAGAGAACTGTAAGCTTCACTGTGAAGGACATCGACGAAAAACCCGTTGAAATAGTACAGTCTCTGGCAAAGTGGAAGAGAATGGCTCTTGGCAAATACGGATTCAAGCCGGGTACGGGGCTTTATACTGACATGAATGCCATTAGACGTGATGAGGAGCTTGACAATCTCCATTCTGTTTATGTTGATCAGTGGGACTGGGAAAAGGTTATTCGCCGTGAGGACAGAACTGAAGAGTACCTCCATGAGGTTGTTCGAAGCATTTACAGAGCTCTCAAGAGTCTGAATGATTTCGTAAACAGACAGTACAATGAGCTGAAGACTGATCTTCCGGATGAGATTTTCTTCATTACATCCCAGGAGCTTGAGGACAGATATCCGGGTCTTGATGCAAAGGCAAGAGAAAACGAGATATGCAGAGAAAAGAGAGCAGTATTCGTAGGCAAAATCGGCGGTGCGCTGAAGTCAGGAGAGGTTCATGACGGCAGAGCACCTGACTACGATGACTGGGAGCTGAACGGAGACATCCTCCTCTGGAACGATATTCTGGAAAGCGCCTTTGAGATTTCCTCAATGGGTATCAGAGTTGATGAGGATGCAATGAGAAGACAGCTGAAGATTGCAGGTGCAGAGGATAGAATGGAAATGGACTTCCACAGGAAGATTCTCAACGGAGAGCTTCCTTACTCAATAGGCGGAGGAATCGGACAGTCCAGACTTTGCATGTACTTCCTGAGGAAGGCTCATATTGGAGAAGTTCAGGCTGCCATCTGGCCAGATGACATGATTGAGACCTGCAGGGAGCACGAGATTATTCTCCTGTAGATGGAATGCTTGAAGGAAGGATTCTTTGACAATGGCAAATTTTACTGAAAAAGAATTGCTGAGTACTCTTAAGGAGCTGCTGAAGAATCAGCCCCTTGACCGAATCACCGTCAAAGAGCTCACCGACAGGTGCGGAATATCGAGAAACACCTTCTACTACCATTATCACGACATCTATGAGCTTGTGGATGAATACCTGGTCAATGAAGCCCATCAGATAATCGAGAGCTATAAGGCAGATGCAAACTGGGAGGGAGGCTTCCTGGCGGGACTTACCTTTCTCTACGAAAACAGGCGAGTCATTCAGCACATATACAAGTCCGTGAGCAGGCCTCAGCTGGACAGGTTTATAAACGATGTTGTATATCATCATGTAATGCTTCTGATAAAGTTGAAGATGGAGGGCATCAATTATTCCGAAAGAACCCTTGAGCTGGCGACGGATTTTTACAAGAATGCTTTTATGGGTGCCGTGCTCCAATGGATTGAAGGCAACATGAAGGATAGTCCGGAGGAACTGGCGGCAATATATAACAGCGTATTTCAGGGGACAGTTGAGCCACTCTTCAAAAGCCTGAAAGAGACAATCAAAAAATAGAATTAGTTTGAATATTTTAACACATACCCGGACATGCACAAATTTTGTGCATGTCTGTTTTATTGTAAATTCCAATGGGTTTCGGCATTTGATAACATATCTTGAAAAGGAGTGTGAAATATGCTGAAATTCGGACGAGCTGTCACAAAAAAGAGAAAAATCATTTTGATAATCGGACTGATACTGATAATACCCGCGGTAATCGGATACATCAATACAAGGGTAAACTACGATGTTCTGCTGTATCTTCCCGATTCCATGGAAACGGTTAAGGGACAGGACATTCTTCTTGATGAATTCAACAAGGGCGGATTCTCCATGGTAATGGTTGAGGGCATGGGCAAAAAAGAGACGGCAGCCCTGAAGAAGGACATCGAAAAGGTGGATCATGTTGACAGTGTCATCTGGGTGGACAGCGTCCTGGACTTATCCGTTCCGGATGAGGTGCTGCCGGATAAGGTATATGATGTGTATAACGAAGGTGACACCACACTGATGGCTGTTTTCTTTGACACCCCAACATCTGATGAGGGCTCAATTGAAGCCGTTCAGGATATCAGGAAGCTTGGAGGCAAGCATTGTTTCCTTAGTGGAATGAGTGCATTCGTAACCGACCTTAAGGAACTGGCTGAAGCCCAGGAGCCTGTATACGTAGCAATTGCCACTATACTGGCAATGGTGGTAATGGCGCTGCTTATGGATTCCTGGATGCTTTCTGTTGTGTTCATAATAGGCATAGGAATTACGATAATATACAACATGGGAACAAACTGGTTTCTTGGAGATATATCGTATATCACAAAGGCAATAGCTGCTGTTCTGCAGCTGGCTGTAACCATGGACTACTCCATATTTCTATGGCATAGCTACAGGGAACAGAGGTACGACAGAGGAATGGACAGGGAGGAGGCGATGGCTCAGGCTATCGCCAGAACGCTGAACTCCGTTGCCGGAAGCTCCGTGACTACAATAGCCGGTTTTCTGGCCCTTTGCTTCATGACCTTCACCCTGGGTCTCAATCTGGGAATAGTAATGGCCAAGGGAGTACTAATAGGTGTGGCAGGCAGTGTAACAATACTTCCGGGATTAATACTGGGGATGGAAAAGCTGATAATGAAGACTCAGCACAAACCCATTTTACCGGATGTGAAGAGGCTCTCTTCGAGGGTGGTGGCAAAGCCTGCAATATGGATTGTTGTTTTCTTCCTGGTACTTGGACCGGCTCTTTACGGATACACCCATACCGAGACTTATTACAAGCTGGATGAGGGTGTGCCGGATTATCTGCCTTTCAAGGCAGCCAATGAAAAACTATATGATGAGTTCGGACTTTCCACCGAACACATGATTCTGATTGATTCTGATGTTTCCCAGAGGAATGTAAGCAGAATGATGAAGGATATTGAAAACATCAAGGGTGTTGGCGCCGTGCTGGGACTTGAAAGTGCACTTGGACCTTCGGTGCCTGAAGAAATACTGCCTTCCTTCCTGGATGGGAAGCTTAAGAGCGACAACCACCAGCTGCTGCTTGTTACAACTGATTATCCAGTTGCCAGCGACAGGGTGAACAGACAGGTTGAAAAGATAAACGAGACAATAAAACAGTACGACAGGAACAGCCTGCTCATTGGAGAGGCTGCATGTACCAAGGATTTAATTGACATCGCAGACAGCGATTTTAAGGCCGTTACCGCTGTATCAGTGGCGGCGATATTCCTGATTATCCTGCTGATACTGCAGTCAGTTAGTCTGCCATTCATACTTGTGGGATGCATAGAACTGGCAATTTTCATCAATTTGGGAATTCCGTTCTACACGGGAACGGTTATGTCCTTTATTGATTCAATATGTATAGGAACCATTCAGCTGGGAGCCACGGTGGACTACGCAATTCTAATGACGAATCGTTACAGGAGTGAACGTAACAGTGGTCTAAGCGCGAAGGAGGCAGTCAAGGTTGCTCATTCAAAGGCGATACCTTCCGTAATAGTCAGTGCCCTGGGATTCTTCGCAGCAACAATAGGAGTGTCCTTATACTCAGATATTGAAATAATCAGCTCCATGACCTTCTTCATGGCAAGGGGAGCCCTTATCAGCACAGGGGTAGTAATGTTCATACTGCCATCCATGCTGGTTCTGCTGGATAGAATAATAATTAAAACGACAAAGGGATTTGAGAATGTGCCGGGAGCGTATCACTACAAACCGGAAAACAAGGAGGAACAGATAGATGAATAAAAGAGGAATTGCAATTATTACCGCTCTGATGACCGGAATCTCAATGGCTGCAAGTCCGGCTGTATGTCTGGCTGATGACGGAAGTGGAATAACGAAGGATGAAACCGTATATGTTGTAACGGATTCAGAGGGTGACAGTGAGGATGTTATCGTTAGCGAGCATCTTATAAACGAGAATAAAATTGACAGAATCAGCGACAGAACAACGCTGTCCGACATTGAGAATGTCAAGGGAGACGAGAAGTTCACCAGAGGCGGTGAGAACCTGACCTGGGAGGCAGGAGGAAATGATATCTTCTACCAGGGCAGGACAGACAGGGAACTGCCGGTAAAAATGACTGTATCCTACAAGCTTGACGGCAGCGATATCAGCGGGTCAGAGCTTCAGGGAAAGAGCGGAGATGTGGAAATAGATATTACTTATGACAATTCCGCAAAATACGAAGGAAATACTGTTCCCTTTGTTGTAATGACAGGTTTCCTGGTTACTGATTCCTGCCTTAAGGATATCAGAGTGGATAACGGCAAGGTTATCGACGATGGGGAGAAACAGATTGTAATCGGAATGGCAGCCCCCGGGCTGGCTCAGGCGGCAGGTATTGGCGAGTCGGATCTGGGACTTGGGAATTCTGTTTCCATCAAAGCAAGAGCGGAGAATTTCGCGGTGGAGGACATGATGACAATCGTAACAAATTCCGTATTCGAGGATATTGATACAGATGAGCTGGAAGCTCTTGATTTTGATGACCAAATAAAAGAACTGGACAATGGATCAAAGAAGCTTATGACGGGAACAAGGCTGCTCTATAACGGCATTGATACCATGGACAGCAACAGGGAAAGCCTTACAGGCGGTGTTCATCAGCTGGATCAGGGGGCATCAGCTTTATACTCAAATCTTGAGAATATAAAGGATCTTGTTTCCGCCAACGCTAGTTACATGAATTATGTGAACGGAGTGCTCAGCGACAGTCTGCCGGCTCTGAAGCAGGAGTCCGCGGACCTTCGAAATCAGCTTGAGGAAATAAGCTCCTCTGCAGAAACCGATGATATTAAACCGGTGGATAAGGTTCAGGATATCACCGACACATCTACTCTGAGGGAGGATGCCCGGAAGCTAAGAGAACTTAGAGATAAGGCTCCTGAGGAGGATAAGGCTTCCTATGATGCCATAATAGCTGATATGGAGAAAGCAGCAGATAATGAAAGCGGCATGATAAGCCGCATAAATGGAGAAATTGACAGGGCAAATGCAGAGATTCAGGAAAATGCCGCTTCAGTGGATAATCAGAGTGAAACTATCCAGGCGGCACTTGCAGATGCAAACAGGATATATGATGATGCGGCAAAGGTGCAGATTGTAAAGAGTGTGATTAACGTTCCAGGCAGCCTTGGCCCCGGCAAGCCAAGCTGGAAATACATAAGCGATACTCTGTACGGATCATTCTTCAGTGACGGAAGCACCCCTACGGTAGTTACCGGTGCAAAGGGTTTGGCAGAGGGAATGAATGCACTCAGTCAGAGTACTGAAACTCTCAGCACAGGTATTTCACAGCTTGACAAGGGAGCACTTGAGGTTAACAAGGGAATGGAAAAGCTCTACTCACAGGGCATTAAGAAAATAGTAGATTTATACAATAATGATTTAAAGGGACTGACAGGCAATCTTACAGGATTGCTTGATGCAGGAAAGGGATACAACTCCTTTACCGAAACGTCATTGTCCGGAAACGGAAGTGTGAAATTCATTTACAAAACCAGGATAAGCGAGTAATATGTAATCATGCGAGGTGATTACATGGGAGAAAATAAGATGGGTACAATGCCCGTCGGCAGATTAATAATTACAATGTCATGGCCTGCGGTATTATCAATGCTGATACAGGCCATGTATAATGTTGTGGACAGCTTTTTTGTCTCCAGAATCGGTGAGGCGGCGCTGGCGGCCATAACGTATATTTTTCCGGTTCAGATGGTTATTATTTCCGTTGCTGTGGGTACGGGAATCGGCATCAATTCCGTAATATCAAGAAGACTGGGTGCCAAAAGGTACGAGGATGCGGATATGGCCGCAAGTCACGGATACAGGCTGGCCTTCGTAAACTGGGCTGTATTCTGTCTGGCAGGGATTTTCGCCTCCGGGCCGCTGATGAGGGTAATGAGCAGCACTCCTTATATTGTTGAAGAGGGTTCCAAATACCTGTCAATAATAATGATTGGATCTCTGTTTATTTTCGTTCAGGTGATAACTGAGAAAATACTTCAGGCCACAGGCAATATGATTCTGCCTATGGTATGCAGCCTGATAGGAGCTGTGACCAATATTGTTCTTGACCCTCTTATCATATTCGGAATAGGTCCGTTCCCTGAGCTTGGGGTAATGGGAGCGGCTGTTGCAACTGTTACGGGACAGTTTCTGTCCATGTGCCTGAGCCAATTCTTCCTCTTCGGCAGGAAGCATCCTGTCAAGGTGAGAATCAGGGGCTGGAAATGGCAGTGGAGCATATGCTCTGACATATATGCTGTGGGATTCCCATCAATGCTGATGCAGTCAATAGGATCGGTGATGCAGTTCGGCATGAATATGATTCTCAGTTCCTTCACAGAGACGGCTGTGGCGGTAATGGGTGTCTACGGAAGACTCCAGTCCTTTATCTTCATGCCTGTATTCGGGCTGAATCAGGGTGTTCTACC
The DNA here is from genome assembly GCA_051882875.1 of Lentihominibacter sp. Lineage (GTDB taxonomy): Bacteria > Bacillota > Clostridia > Peptostreptococcales > Anaerovoracaceae > Lentihominibacter. The sequence continues at coordinate 27,599 of JBJESQ010000023.1, forward strand.
GATTCTCGGCTTCAACTACGGAGCAAGAGACAGGAAAAGGCTTATGGAGACTTACAGGAAAGGCTTCGCTATTGCCTTTGGAATAATGTCTATGGGACTTATCGTATTCCAGCTGTTCCCATATGAACTTCTGAGCATTTTCAATGCACAGGGCAACGAAGAAATGTACGCTCTGGGTGTGCCTGCACTGAGGGCAATAAGCTGGTGTTTCCTGCCGGCTTCCTTCGGAATAATGACATCCTCTGTGTTCCAGGCTACAGGTCACGGATTTCTCAGCCTCTGGAGCTCACTTATCAGGCAGCTTGTGGGAATCCTGCCTATAGCTTATATCCTTGGCAAAGTATTCGGCCTGGGGATGGTATGGTATGCATTTCCGCTGGCAGAGATAATCGGAACAGCATATCTGATTATCGCACTCTTAAATCTGTATAAAAAAGAACTGAAGCATCTAGAAGATAATGAACAGCACCATTAGCAAAAGAACATACAAAGCAATATACCGGCTTCTTGACAGGGTTTCTCCCATAGAGGGGGATTGTGGCAGTCTTTGCGGAGCAATCTGCTGCACCTGCAGCTATGAACCGGATGATTTCGAATATACTGCTCCGGGGGATGAGAATGCAGACAGCTATCTGGGGCTCTTCCTTCTTCCCGGGGAGGAACAGGTTCACAGAGATTCAGATGACAGCTGGATAGAATGGGGTTCTGTTCTGGCTGAGGATTACGAATATCCCGAATCCTGGCAGGGCAGGGTTTATTTCATTCAGTGCAAAACAGCACCACACTGTCCCAGGAAGTCAAGGCCTATTCAGTGCAGAACATTTCCTCTGGCACCCCATATCGACGAAGAGGGTGTGTTTCACATGATAATGAACTGCGATGAGCTCCCCTACACATGCCCTTTGACAGAGAACTCACAAGAACTTGATGACAGGTTTGTGCGAGCAACTTACACCGCCTGGAAGCATCTAATCAGGGATCCGCTTATACATGATCTTGTTGAGATGGATTCGGAATTCAGGATAGAAGAGGGGCTTCCGGTTAAAGTGGTGAAATAGCTGGAAACGGCAATGGAATTATCAGTAAGAAGGTCCTCTTAGAGGGCCTTTTTGCGACAAATTAGTACTTTTTGTTTATTGATATTTAATATTCATTGTATTAAAATATAGCGTCGTGTTACACTGTTCAACTTGCAATTGAGACAATACTAAGCACGAAAATACTTTTTATTATGAGAACCAGGAAAGGAAATTGTAAGGCGTGAGATTAGGTATTGATGTCGGATCAACAACGGTAAAACTCGTTTTTATTGATGATGACAATAACATAGTATATGAAAGATACGAAAGGCATATGTCAAATGCCTTTCTGAAAGTTCAGGAGCTTATCCGGGAAGCTTATGATGAATTCGGCTCCAGGGACATTCAGGCTGTAATTACGGGATCCGGGGGACTCAGCATTGCCAAGTTAATCGATGTTCCCTTTGAACAGGAAGTAATTTCATGCAGCAAAGCTGTTGAAACATTGATTCCGGAGACAGATACAGCCATTGAGCTTGGCGGGGAGGATGCCAAGATAACATTCTACGGCCAGACCATTGAGCAGAGGATGAACGGTACATGTGCGGGAGGCACAGGAGCGTTTATTGATCAGATGGCTGTTCTTCTCAATACAGACGCGGACGGACTTAATGAAGCGTCGAAACAGCACACACTTATCTATCCGATTGCAGCCAGATGCGGCGTTTTCGCCAAAACAGACATACAGCCTCTCATAAATGACGGCGCCAAGATTGAGGATCTTGCAGCTTCAATTTTTCAGGCTGTGGTGGATCAGACAATTTCAGGTCTGGCCTGCGGTCATCCCATCAGAGGGAAGGTGGCATACCTGGGAGGTCCTCTTTCATTCCTGTCGGAGTTAAGAGACAGATTTACAGAAACATTGAGGCTTGAGCCTGAGGATGTAATATTTCCTGAAAACAGCAAGCTTTTCGTAGCATTGGGTGCTGCATTTCTGGCAGGGGAGAAAAAGCATACCAATCTCAGGGAAATAATGTCAAAGCTGGAGAATGCCGATCAGAGCCAGCTTTCTGATACGGCCAGAATCGAGCCTCTGTTTAGGTGCCGGGAGGACTATGATGAGTTCAAGGCACGGCATGACAGGGCAAAGGTCAGAAGGAAACCATTTGAAGAAGCCAGGGGAAGACTCTTCCTGGGCATTGACGCAGGCTCAACAACCACAAAGTCGGTAGTTATGGATGACGATAAAAATGTCCTTTACACCTTCTACAGAAGCAACCGGGGCAAGCCGATTGCACCGATAATAGAGATGATAAAGGATGTCTACGACAAGATGCCTGATGGCTGCTATATCGGAAGAACCGCAGTTACCGGATACGGGGAAAATCTCATAAAGACCGCCTTCAAGTGCGACATGGGTGAAATAGAAACCATGGCTCACTATAAGGCTGCAGAGGAATTCCTTCCGGGAGTTGAGTTCATTCTTGATATCGGCGGTCAGGACATGAAATGCATGGAGATAAAGAACAACGCCATTTACAACATCATGCTTAATGAGGCATGCTCTTCAGGCTGCGGTTCCTTTATCGAAACCTATGCCAAGTCTGTGCAGATGAATGTACCGGATTTCGCAAGGGAAGCACTCTTTGCAGAGGGTCCGGTGGATCTTGGAACAAGATGCACAGTGTTCATGAACTCAAAGGTAAAGCAGGCTCAGAAGGAGGGCGCAACAATCGGCGACATCTCTGCAGGACTGTCATATTCTGTTATCAAGAATGCCCTTTATAAAGTAATAAAGCTGAGAAATCCCGAGGAAGCCGGTGACAAAATCGTTGTACAGGGAGGAACATTCTTAAATGAAGCTGTTCTCAGATCCATAGAGCTGATACTGGGCAAGGAGGTTGTAAGACCTGACATTGCAGGTCTTATGGGTGCCTTCGGAGCTGCACTTATAGCCAGGGAAAACTATGTTGAAGGAGAGGTATCCTCACTTCTCAAGAGGGAAGAGCTTGACACTTTTGACGTGGAGACATCCACAACACGATGCAAAGGCTGCGAAAACAGCTGTCTCCTCACTATTAACAAATTTGCAGACGGAACGAAGCTCATTACCGGAAACAGATGTGAGAAGGGGGAAGGAAAAACAGAGAAGACAAACAATATTCCTAACCTGTATGAATACAAGTACAGGAGACTCTTTGAATACGAGCCCCTTGAGGGAAAAGATGCGCCAAGAGGCACTGTAGGAATTCCGAGAGTTCTTAACATATATGAAAACTACCCGTTCTGGTTCACATTCTGGACAAATCTCGGGTACAGGGTCGTACTGTCTCCTCAATCCAGAAAATCCGTTTATGAACTGGGAATGGACACTATACCATCCGACACCGCCTGCTATCCGGCCAAGCTGGTTCACGGTCATGTTAGATGGCTTATTGACAACGGACAGAAATTCATATTCTATCCAAGCATAAACTATGAGCGTGCGGAGGATGAGAAACAACCGAACCACTACAACTGTCCTATTGTTGCTACATATCCTGAGGTTATTGCAAACAACATGGATGAGGATATTTCAAGGAACAATGTTGAATTCATGCATCCATTCCTGCCTTACGACAACGACAAGCGTCTCATTAAGGAACTGTCAGCAATTCTGGGAGAGAAGGGCATTTCCCGAAAGGAAATCGCAAAGGCAGTGCACCTTGCCAGACAGGAGGATGAGAGGTTCCATCGTGACATGAGAGCGGCCGGTGACAAGGCTCTGAAATTTGCAGAGGAGAATGGAATCAAATCCATCGTTCTGGCAGGAAGACCGTATCATGTTGATCCTGAGATCAACCACGGAATGGACAAGATGATTAATTCCTTCGGAATGATAGTTCTGACTGAGGATTCAGTTGCCCATAGGGGAGCGTTAAAAAGACCTATAAGAGTACTGGATCAGTGGATGTACCACAGCAGGATGTACAAGGCTGCGAAATTCGCAGGAACCAGAGATGATGTTGAACTGATTCAGCTTAACTCCTTCGGATGCGGCATTGATGCCGTTACAACAGATGAGGTAGCGGAGCTGTGTCACAAAAACAACAAGCTCTATACCGTGCTGAAGATTGATGAGGGATCAAACCTTGGTGCCGCCAAGATACGAATAAGATCCCTTGCTGCAGCCATGTCTGAAAGAGAAAAGAACAATGTGAAGGCCAAACCGGACGATTCACCGTATGAAAGGGAGTTTTTTACCAAGGAAATGAGAAAAGAGGGATATACCATTCTCATTCCTCAGATGTCTCCTATTCATTTTGATCTGCTTGAGGAAGTGATGCAGTCCTGCGGATACAATGCGAAGCAGCTGCCTCCTGTAAGTACCCATGCCGTGGATGAGGGTCTGAAATACATTAACAACGATGCATGCTATCCTACCATTGTTGCCCTGGGGCAGACAATTGCCGCCCTGAAATCGGGGGAATACAATCTGGATAAATGTGCAATTTTCATGTCTCAGACAGGTGGACAGTGCAGAGCATCAAATTATGTGGCTCTTCTCAGGAAAGCTCTGAAGGATATGGGCATGTCCCAGATTCCTATCATATCCATAAATATGGCCGGACTTGAGTCCAATCCGGGCTTCAAGCTTCTGGATTATGACCTTATTAAGAAGGGAATGATGGCTGTAGTTTACGGCGACCTGTTCATGAGGGTGCTGTATGCCACACGTCCATATGAGGTGACGCCGGGCAGCGCCAATGCTCTTTATGAGAAGTGGAACGAGATAGCCAGGGAAAACTGCAGAAACGGCAAATGGGGTGAATACAAGAAAAACTGCAAAGCAATCTGTGATGACTTCGATGCGCTGCCTTTGAGAGACATTAAGAAGCCAAAGGTAGGTGTTGTCGGGGAAATCCTGGTAAAATATCATCCTACTGCAAACAACGATATTGTGGGAATAATTGAAGAAGAAGGCGGCGAGGCAGTTGTGCTGGATCTTATGGACTTCCTGCTCTACGGAATGCAGAACAAGGAATTCAACTACAGGCATCTTTCGGGAAGCTGGATGGAAATGATGGGAAACAAGGCTGCAATCAGAATACTTGAAGCTGTCAGAAAACCTGCCAGAGTGGCTTTGAGAGAATCCAAGCGCTTTGATGAGCCTGCACACATTTCGGATACAGCCCGTTCGGCTTCACAGGTCATTTCTCTTGGCAGCCAGTGCGGCGAGGGATGGCTGCTTACAGGAGAAATGGTGGAGCTGATTGAAAACGGTGTGGAAAACATCGCATGCCTGCAGCCTTTCGCATGCCTGCCGAATCATGTGACGGGAAAGGGAATGATGAAGGCAATGAGACAGTTCAGTCCGGATGCCAACATTGTTGCCATTGACTTCGATCCCGGTGCATCACATGTAAATCAGCTGAACAGAATCAAACTGATGATGACAACAGCCCATAAAAATCTGGCAAAAAAGAAATAACTATGTCTGTTATGTTCTAACGATATAGTGTATAATGTAATGCGAAATAACACAAAAGATAGGAGGTGTCTCAATGGGAAGACACGGTACAATTGCAGGCAGGAAAGCAGCGCAGGATTCAAAGCGCTCAGCAATGTTTACAAAATACGCAAGACAGATTATTGTTGCAGCTAAAGCCGGCGGAGATCCGGAATATAACGCGACCCTCAGAGTAGCCATTGCAAAGGCTAAGGGCATCGGAATGCCTAATGATAATATCAAGAAGGCCATTAAGAAGGGTACAGGAGAGCTGGAGGGTGAATCCTATTCAGAACTCAGCTTTGAGGGCTACGGAGTAGGGGGAGTTGCCGTTATTGTTGAGGCTCTTACCGACAACACGAACAGAACAACTGCTGCAGTAAGGTCAACCTTTGACAAGCACGGCGGAAACCTGGGTACACCGGGATGCGTTTCATATATGTTTAACCGCAAGGGCGTTCTGGTAATCGAGAAGACCGACGACATTGATGAGGATGAGCTTATGATGATGGCTCTGGATGCCGGGGCAGAGGATATGGTTGTCAATGAAGACAGCTTTGAAATATATACTGAACCTGCAGCATTCAATGATGTTCACGGTGCTCTGTCAGAGGCGGGATTTGAATTCGTTGAGGCTGAAGTAGAATATGTACCTTCAATGGAAGCGGCACCGAAGGACGAAAAGGAACTTAAGAGACTCAAGAAGATGATTGACATCCTTGAAGAAAACGATGACGTTCAGAAGGTTCACCACAACTGCAGCGTGGATCTTGAGGAAATAGAATAACAGCAGGACAGATTTTCTGTATCAGATAAAAGAGGTTTAGCAGATAATCCTGAGTTGTGCGACGGGGATTTTATAATTCAACCTACATCATCACATAGGGAGCCCGGGTCCTACTGAATATGTCATGCCTGCTGTGACAGGAAGACAGAAAACAGTGGCAGAGCACCCACCTAACAGCAGTTAGGGCGTGAATTATAACCCTGACGGCAACCTGGGATTATTGTTTTTTTGGGAAAGGAAAGGGAAGAATGATATGGCGTCGCTGACACCGGCAGAAATACTGAATAAACAATTAGAGTCATCTGCAGTGAAAGCAGATTCAGGTGCTCTCAGGCTGCTTTTGCTGGGAATACTGGCGGGAGCGTTTATCGCCTTCGGCGCTTGCGGCTCTCTTATGGCATCATTTAATCTCACGTCAAATCCGGAGACCTTCGGTATAGGGAAGGTGGTTATGGGAGCCGTGTTTCCGGTGGGCCTGATGATGGTTGTCCTCTGCGGGGGTGAACTGTTTACGGGAAACTGCCTTATGGTGGCAGGTGCCATTGACAGACGTATAGGATGGGGAAGGGTTTTCAGGAACTGGGGAATCGTATATTCAGGAAACTTTATCGGTTCTGTTCTCGTGGCTCTGTGCGTCAAGGCCAGCGGCATGTGGAATTGCGGAGGAGGCCTTCTGGGAGCTGTAACGGTGAAAACTGCCGTCAGCAAATGCAGTCTCGATTTCTGGCAGGGTATTGTAATGGGAATATGCTGCAATGTGCTTGTGTGCCTGGCCATATGGATGGCAACGGGATCAGCAGAAACCTCGGGAAAAATACTGGCAATATGGTTTTGTGTGGGGTTGTTCATCATATGCGGATTTGAGCACAGCATAGCCAATATGTACTTTATTCCTGCAGGAATGATGGCCGCCCTCAATGATACCTATGTCAGTCTGTCAGGCGTTGATACAGGACATTTAACGGTGTTCAATTTCGTTATCGGAAACCTCTTTCCCGTAACGGCGGGGAACATTATCGGAGGTTCACTGTTTGTTGGAGTCGCTTATTGGCTGGGATACAGGAAACTGAAATAAACCTTTGGAGGAAATGACATGTTCGAAAAGGTTAGAGCTGAAAAAGCAGAAAAGACAATGAAAGACAGATATGAGGAGCTGTACTTTGCAGCTGAAAGCGTTAGAGTGAATTCATACTCACCATATTCCGATTTCAGCGTTGGAGCGGCGCTGCTGGTAAGACCAAACGAGGATTCACCCCTTCCGATTAACAGAAAGTACTTTGGCGTTAACATCGAAAACGGCTCCTACGGAGCCACTCTTTGTGCGGAACGTGCTGCCTTTGCATCGGCAATAACGGACGGCGTGCTGAAATATGAAACGGGGAAAAATCCTTTTATTGCCATTGCCGTGTCGGCAGGGGAAGAAGAGGCTGTTCCCTGCGGAATCTGCAGGCAGTTCATGTACGAATTCAATCCTGATATGGATGTAGTCACTAAAGCAGGCGGCAAACTGAAAATAAGAAAGCTAAGAGATCTTATGCCGGAGGGATTTACTCTGGACAAGACAGGAAATTTTATGGACAGTCCGGCTGAGGAAAAGGATAAATAATGAAACGGATAGCGCTCATCGACGGAAACAGTTTAATTAACAGGGCATATTATGCCATGAGAAACCCGATGATAACAAGAGAGGGAATATACACTCAGGGTATTTTCGGGTTTATTAACATGCTGGATAAGATAATAAAGGATTATCAGCCTGAATATATGGCAATCGCCTTCGACATGAAGGGACCAACCTTCAGACACAGCCAGTATGATCAGTACAAGGCAGGAAGAAAAAAGATGCCTGAAGAGCTGGCCATGGAAATACCGATTCTCAAGGACATTCTCGACGCAATGAGGATTACGAGGCTGGAGCTTGAGGGCTATGAGGCTGACGACATAATCGGAACACTTGTGAGAATGGGGGAAGAGGAGGGGCTGGAGCCTCTGGTGTTTACCGGGGACAGGGACCAGCTTCAGCTGGCGACCGATAATGCGAAGATAATATATACCAGAAGAGGAGTTTCGGAATTCGACCTGTATGACCGGGAAAGCTTCACAGAGGAGTACGGATTCACACCCCTTCAGTTTATCGACTTCAAAGGCTTGGCAGGGGACAGCTCGGATAACATACCGGGAATTCCGGGAGTCGGAGCAAAGACTGCAACAAAGCTGATTCAGGAGTACGGCAGCGTAGAAGCCATCATAGAGAATGTGGACAGCATCAGGCCTGCCGGACTTCAGAAGAAGGTAAGGGATAATGCAGTCCAGGCAATGATGAGCAAAAGGCTTGCCACAATCTTCACGGCTGTTCCCATTGACATAACACCAATGGATTGTCTTCTGCAGGAGCCGGATTACGGCAGACTCATTGAAATATACAAAAAGCTCGAATTTAACAGATTTCTTTCGAAGCTCAAGGTGAAGGCAGGGGATATCCGGATGGATTCAAATGCCGATGAAGAGAAGAATACAGTTCAGGGACTTAAAACTGCAGATTTCACTGTCAATTATATCAGCGACAGCAATGGGATGAAAAACATCAGCCTTTCCGGAGAGGTGGGACTTAAGGTTTTCGGAGACAATAACCACAGGAATCTTCCGGAAATCGAGGGCGTTTCACTGGTATGCGGCAGGGAGTACTACTACATCGACATCCGCAGCGTGGATGGCTTTTCGGAATGGTTCAGTGAGGAATCCTCCGGTGTGGAGTTTTTCGGACATGATCTCAAGGACAGCTACTATATGCTTATGTGCAGGACCGGAGCCGAGAACTTTGATACACTCTTTGATACAGCAATTGCACAGTATGTTCTAGACCCGGCCAGAAGCAGCTACAGCCTGGCAGGTCTCAGCAACGAGTATCTCCACGAGTCAATAGAGGAGGAAAAGGATTTTCTGGATGCCCGGGGGCAGCTGGACATGTTTGCTGAAACGGGAAAGGCTCTTTGTGAATATGGGCTGAAGTGGCTTGTTACTTCCCTGAATCTCATGGAACTTCAGAAGCTTCGCATCGAGGAGGAAGAACTCCAACAGGTGTTTTATGATATAGAACTGCCCCTTGTTAAGGTTATGGCCTCCATGGAAAATGAGGGGTTCAGAACCGACAGAGCATACCTGGAGGAATTCGGTGAAGAGCTTGCAAAGGCAATAGATGAGCTTGCTGATTCCATTCACGATATGGCAGGAGAAAAATTCAACATCAATTCACCTCAGCAGCTGGGGAATATTCTATTTGAAAAGCTTGAACTTAGACACGGCAAGAAAACCAAGAAGGGATACTCTACTAGCGCGGAGGTGCTGGAGAAGATAAAGCAGGATCATCCTATTGTGCCCGCTGTTCTTGAATACAGGACTTTGTCAAAGTTGAAGAGCACATATATTGATGGACTTCTTCCCCTTATTGACAGCCGTGGACGAATACATGCCCATTTCCAGCAGACAGTTACTGCAACGGGAAGAATAAGCTGCACGGAGCCTAATCTCCAGAACATACCGATAAGGCAGGAGCTGGGAAGAAAGCTGAGAAAAGCCTTTGTTCCTGAGGAGAACTGCATTCTTGTTGGCGCTGATTATTCACAGATTGAACTCAGGGTGCTTGCTCATATGGCCGGAGACGAGGCTCTTATCGGCGCATTTAACAGGGGGGAGGATATCCACAGAGCAACCGCAGCCAATGTTCTGGGAATAGCTGAGGATGAAATCACACCAAACGAGAGAAGCCGTGCAAAGGCAGTAAACTTCGGTGTAATATACGGCATGAGTGCCTTTGGCCTTTCAGGTGAGCTTGACATTTCGAGAAAAGAGGCAGAAGACTACATAAAACAATATTTTGTTAAACACAAAAAGGTAAGGGAATTCATGGACAGCTCTGTTGCCTTTGCGAAAGACAGGGGTTACGTTACAACCATGACAGGGCGGAAGAGATACATCAAGGAGATTAATGCCTCAAATTATATGGTGAGACAGATTGGAGAGAGACTGGCAATGAACTCGCCGATTCAGGGAAGTGCTGCCGACATAATAAAACTTGCCATGATTAAGGTTTACGATGCTCTAAAAAAAGAGAAACTTAAATCCAGGCTCATTCTCCAGATTCACGATGAACTTGTGATAAACACTTATCCTGATGAAAGAGAGGCTGTTGAGAAACTGCTGACTGAAAATATGGAATCCGCCATGAAGCTTTCAGTTGAGCTTAAAGCGGAACTGAATGAAGGAAGTAACTGGTACGAACTTAAATGATAGTTTTAGGAATAACAGGAGGAATTGGCTCAGGCAAAACAACTGCCGCAGGGTATCTTAAGAGCCGGGGTTTCGCATGTGTCGATGCGGATCAGATAGGCAGAGAGCTTACTGCTGACGGAAGCCCGCTGCTTGAAACAATTGATAGAGATTTCGGCCCCGGGGGAAAGTATGGAACGGGTATAGCCGTTATCAGGAAGGACAGCAAGAGGGGCGTTAATGCCCTTGACAGGAAGGCTCTGGCATCCGTCGTGTTCTCGGATGGAGCAGCTAAAGCCCATTTTGACGAAATGATTCACAGCAGAATGCTTCGCATTATCAGGGAAAAGATTGCGGAATTCAGAGGGAGAGGAGACATAAGGGGAATTCTCCTGGATGCTCCGCTTATGTATGAAGCCGGATGCGACAGCATGTGTGATGCTGTAATTCTTATTACAGCACCCATGGATTTGAGAATCGAGAGAGTAATGGCAAGAGACGGTACAACCCGGGAAGATGTTGTGAGCAGAATAAACAGCCAGATGAGCGATGAGGAGAAGGCTCAGCTGGCGGATTTTGTAGTGGACAATTCCGGTGATTCCCTGGATATGTACAGGAAGCTGGATGAAATAGTGGAGGACTATAGCAAAGAGACACCGAATAAAAAATTGCGATAACCTAAAAAAACATGTTGACAAAATCAACGTTTCACAATAAAATTAGTAAGTGCCTGCGATAAGGCAAATGCTATGCGGCCTTGGCGGAATAGGCAGACGCGCACGTTTGAGGGGCGTGTGGGAGACCGTGCCGGTTCAAGTCCGGCAGGCCGCACCATAATCTGAACTGACATTCCACATGTCAGTTTTTTTTATTGGTTTTGTTGCAGTGGCAATAATAAAATTATATAATGTTTACATAATTGATTCGCGTCATTGCGGTATCTAATTAGGCCACAGTATTCCGGAGCTTGAAAAGATGTTTACAATAGGATATATATTCTTGTCGGTTGTAATAGCCGCCTTTGATATAATCATCGCCATTCTTTCTTTTATGAAAAGGAACAGAAAAGGTGTTCTGCTTGGAAGCGCAACTGTTTTCGCTGCTGTTGCGGACTCCACATATCTGGTAGCAGTGATTACTGAGAACTATTTAGCAAATTCTCTGTTTACCAGTTTCTATTTCATGGCAATCAGCATAATGCTCAATTTCTGTCTGCTGTTCATTTACAGGTATACCGGCAGAAAACGCAACAAGGTTTCCGATTTTCTGTTCTTATTAAGCCTCGGGTATCTTGCCTTTGACTGTATTGTAATGATAATTAACCCCTTCAGAGAAATTGCAATGACCTTCACATATCTTGACGTGGACTTTGCTGCTTACTCCTATGTGATGAAGCCTCTTTACAAGATGCATCTGGCTTATGCCTATATTCTTGTAGCAGCCATTCTAGTACATCACTTTCCAATTAACTGGACATTTCCAATAATGTCTCGGTTTTA
>JBJESQ010000024.1:0-6310 GCA_051882875.1 Lentihominibacter sp.
AAAACTGAATATCCATATGGCTGGCACCTCTAATGGCAGGCTGAACCGGCACCTATCCCCGTTGAACAGGGATGATGTTGTAAATATCAGAGGGAAACCAAATTTGCTTCAACATTGCCCTGAAAAATAGCCGATTTATCGCCTAATTTTTACCAATTGTTGCAAACATCTTCAGCTATCAAAATTTGCTTCAACATTTTTTCATTTTTGTTGAAGCAAATATTTTGGAATTCCAATTGCTTCAAATCTGCCTTCGAAATGGGCACTATTTGGAGCCTAATCTCACTGGATGTTGAAGCAAAATAGCGAATAACCCAATTACTTCAACATTAGCTACAGCCGGCACAGCGACCGCATTGTGCACTTGTGTTAATGCCTTGATGTCATAAGGCCTTATATATACCTGCATATGAAATTGTTCATCTTGATATCCCAGTCTCTGTCGGAGTCCTTCATTAACGCCTCCTCAAGGGACTCCCTTTCCCCTGCCGACAGATTATCAAGATCCCGGAGATTATAGGCTCTTAATGTTCTGCGGAGATACTGAAGCAGCCTCCTTCCCTCAAGGGGCAGCGCAAGATATTCATCCACCTTCTCCAGCAGGGTCTTGCCCTCTGCCAGCGGACCTTCGATGTCCTGGAGCAGATTTACCATGTGGTCGCTGACGATTCTCGTGGGACTGTCCGGCTCCGCCAGCCGGATTATTTCTCGTATTTCCCTGACCTTATCGTCCTCGCTGCAAAGTTCAAACTTTCCCTCCTTCCAGTCTTCATACAGTTCAGTTCCCTGCTTCACCGCCGCAGTGCGAATTCTGACAAAATCAGGACCGACACTGTTCACAACCTCGGCGGTGCCCCGGGCGTTTTCTTCTGAAAGGGCCTTGCCGCCTACCCCGGGCATGAAGTATATGCTGAGTTCTATGCCGCCGGCTTTTATTGCCCGGCCTGCCTTAATCTGCTGAGCCTGGGTAACCCCCTTGTTAATCATTTGAAGCACCTTATCGGAGCCGGTTTCATAACCGGAATGTATCCTGTCAAGACCTGCCTCCTTAAGCTCAGCGAACTCCTCAGCACTGGACCGGGAGAGATTCTCTGCCCTGCCGTAGGATGTGATTCTCTTTATGCCCGGAAAGGCCTGCCTGAGATATACCAGCACATCCGTCAGTCTGCCGCTTGAAAGAGCCGTGGTGTTTCCATCCTGGAGGAAAACGTTTTCTCCCCCGGCCAGAAGCCAATTTGCCACCGTGTAATAGCAGTTTCTTTCCTCCGGGTCATCAAGACTCTGAAGTTCCCGGTTCATGCCGGGAATATCCCAGCCCCCGGAAGTCTCGTAAGCCTCGTAAGCTCCGAAGACAGAGCCTCCATTACCATGCCGCGAAAGCCTGTGCTTCTCAACTCTGTCTGCCCAGTATCTGATATTGTCAATATCCTTCCGTATACTGTCGGCACTGTATGCCTTGAATTTCGTATGTCTGTAAAGACTGCAGAATCTGCATTTGTTCCAGGTGCAGCCCTCAGTCACCTGGAGCAGCAGACTCTCTGCCTCGCTTGGGGGCCGTATAGGCCCTATTCTGAATGTTCTCTTTTTGTTATCCATCTTATTTCTCCTGTCTCCCTCACTATATTCCTCTTATCCTCTTAACCACCAGCCCCAATAGGAACCGCCGAGAATTCCTCGGCTCTTCCCTAGAACTGCAGGTCTGTTCTCTGAATCAGATCCTTCTGAAGGGCCTTTCCCAGCTCCACGAAATACGCGCTGTACCCCGCCACTCTCACAAGCATGTCCCTGTAGGAATCCGGGTCCTTCTGGGCAGCCTTCATGGTTTCCGAACTCATGATGTTGAACTGCACATGCATTGGACCTCCCGCCAGATACTCATCAATGAAGCTTATGAGATTGTCTCTGCCCTCTTTGCCTGCCACCGCATCCTGAGGGAACTTGAGATTAAGAAGTGTTCCGTTTGTGGCAAGGCTGTGATCCACCTTGGATATTGAGTGGGCTATCGCAATCGGCCCCTTCAGATCGTGGGAGCCTCCATCGGTGTGCACCGGCCCCATATTGTCCGAAATGGCCTCCCCGGCTTTGCGGCCGTCCAGCGATGCATTGGTATTAAGACCCATGCCCACATTGGCGCTTACAGAATAAACCCCGGGAGTATACTGTCCTCCCCTTATGGTCTTTCTTCCTGACAGATGTCTGCAGTAGCATTCGAACATGAACCTGAACAGCTCGTCTGCATAGTCATCATCGTTACCGTAATGGTGAACCCTGGAACTGTTCACCAGGGAATAGAGAACCTCATGGCCCTCCCAGTTATCCTTAAGGGCCTGCAAAAGCTGAGCCCCTGTATATTTCTTTTCTTCAAATACAAGCTGCTTTATCGCTGCCAGTGAATCTGCGCAGGTGGCAAGACCGCTGGCCTGAGGTCCGATACCGTTGTACAAAGTCCCCCCTGCGGAAATATCAATGCCCTTTTCAAGGCATCCTTCGAAGAATGCCGAAACATACGGCAGGGGCTTTCTGTTTCTGTGGGCTCTGTCCACGATGTTCATGGTAGCACACATCTGATCGCACCAGTATTCAAACTGCCTGTCCACACTATCAAGAACAGCACTGAAGCTTTCATAATTCTCCAGGCTTCCCGTATCCGGTCCCAGATGATCCCCCAAGGCTCCGCATTTCTCCCAGCGGCTGCAGTGAGGACCGCAGTCAAGACATCTTCCCCCATTGAGCACCATTTCCATGAACTTCACGGTGTTTATGTATGAGCCGTCATGCCAGCCGTATTCCCTTCCCGGAAGGCTTGGCTCCACACAGCCCACAACGGCATAGTCTCTTGCCTCCTCCAGGGTCATTCCCTTTCGCTGCATGGCCCTTATGGCAGATGCATCATTAAAAATCTTCGGATGTCCGTATCCTGCCCTTATGCATTCAACTGTCTTAACCTTCAGCTCATACGGGGTGTTCTCGTGCATTCGAACCAAAAGCCACGGACACATCATTCTCGTATGTACCGATGCGTCCAGCATCATCATTGTCAGATCGTTTGTAACATCCCTGCCGCTGCTGTCCACTCCGCCGATTGTGAGGCATTCCCCGCCGAAACCTCTGCCCTGACGGACTTTGGCAGTGCCTCCGTCCCTGATTTTGCAGGGGTTGTTCATCTTCACGAAGGTTACCTCCAGCAGCTCCTGTGCAAAGGCAGGACTGATTCTGCCTGATTTCACGTCCGCCTCATAGTAGGGATAGAGCCACTGGTCCATTCTGCCGTAGGATATGGAATGTCCGTTAGATTCAATCTGGGTCAGAGTTGTGGCAAAGTTAAAGAGCTGCAAAGCCTGCCAGAAGGTCTTGGCAGGGCCACCCGCAATCTGCCTGCAGTTTTCCGCCATCTGAAGCAGTTCTCTCCTGCGCCGTGCCCTTGTGCCGTCAATTGCTTCATCTGTCCTGTTTGCCATGTCTTCCGCCAGCTCGGCGTATCTCAATATGTATTTCCTGGCAGCCTCATGACATATGATAACTGCCTGATAAAAGTCCTTTTTCTCAGCGTAATCCGCATCCCGTTTGCTCAGGGCAGCGAGACCTGCCTTTGCACGGGAAATCATTCCGTCAAAGCCTTCCCTGAGGATTTTCTCGTAATCCATAACAAGATGACCTACTCCTCCGTAGTGGTAGAGGTTCGTCTGAAAAATCTTCTTGCCGCTCTGGGAGCCTTTTTTCATTTCGTCGTCCAGATAGGCTTCGATTTCGTCGTCCACCGCCTTCCCCTGCCAGTACCGGCACAGCTCTATGAATTCCTGTCTGTCCTCTTCGCATACAAAGTAGAACTGGTCGTGTTCCCGCTCCTCAAAGGGCTCATTCAGCACTTCGTGAAGCATCCAGTTCACTGAAAACTCCGGATACTGGGGTGATGCTTTGGCGGGTGCTGCTATCTCCCCCAGGATGAGATCGTCATCGTAGATATGGAGGGTGGCATTCATGAGAATTTTCTCAAATGCTCTGGCGCAGCGAATCCTGACGGTGGCGTTCTCGTTTTCCCGGTATGCCTCTGTCACGTTGCGCATTCTCTCAATGTCGATGTTGAACTGTCTGTCCAGAAATCTTCGGCGAAGTTCGTTTACTCTCGGAAAGGGGGACCAGTCTTCATGACCAACCCGGTATCCCAGGCTGTATGTCTTGTCAACGGGGTCGAAGCCCCTGGCTGTTGTGTGTATTGTCATGTTCTATTCCTTCTCCCGGGTACCCACCGTGCAGTGGATTCCTCTGCTGTTAAAGTATTCTGCGAAGCCTTCAACTCTTTTCTGGAAGGCTTTTCTGTTAAATCTGAGTCCCTTCATTTCGTAGGGTCTGTCCAGGGATTTGTATTTTTCCTCCCCAAGACGCATGTAGCTCAGCAGCTGGAGGCCTGATATCCTGCTGCCCATTTCCTTCTGAATGAAATCCCCTGTCTGCTCCATGTTTGTCATGTTATCGTTCACCTTGGGGATA
Source organism: Lentihominibacter sp. (assembly GCA_051882875.1). Taxonomy (GTDB): domain Bacteria; phylum Bacillota; class Clostridia; order Peptostreptococcales; family Anaerovoracaceae; genus Lentihominibacter. The sequence goes on from JBJESQ010000024.1 coordinate 4,489, forward strand.
ACCGGAATCCTGATGATAATATCAGCACCCTGCCGGGACAGCCACTGCAGATTCTCCAGAATCAGGCTGTTGTCCGCACCGGTGCACTCCCTGTGCTTTACCGGATTCATCATCTTGATGTCCACAAGAAACATGTTCACATAGGGCGTCACCCTCTCCAGCGCTTCTCTGTCAACGTGGAGAGACGATTCCAGGCAGGTGTGTATCCCATCTTCCCGGCAAGCCTTAAGTACTGCCTTTGCGAAATCCGGCTGCATGAGAGGCTCCCCTCCCGAAAGGGTTACGCCTCCTCCCGATCTGCTGTAGTAGCCCCTGTCCCTTAGGATTTCCTCCATAACTTCCTGAAGGGAGTATTCTCTGCCCCAGGTCTTAATGGCATCGGCAGGACATGCACTGTGGCATTCAAGGCAACCTGTGCAAAGGCTCCTGTCTATAACGGGTTTCCCTCTATAAAACGAAAGCGGCATTTCGCCGCCGTCATTTGCATTTTTGCAGGCGTCCATGCAAAGACCGCATTTTTTCTGCGAGATACATCTTGCCGCATATATTCCCGGCTGGGACTTGCCGCTGATGCCCTCGGGATTGCTGCACCATTTGCAGCTCAGGGGACAGCCTTTCATAAACAGTTCCGTTCTTATTCCGGGACCATCGTGAATCGTATAATGCTGAATGTTAAATATATTGCCTTTCATTTCCCGTCTGTGCATTAGAGCATTCCGATGGCACCCTGCACCAGTATGCTCACAATTGAGATGCATACCCAGCAGACAAATCCCAGCAGAATCGGCTTGGCTCCCGTACGAATCAGCTTCACCACGTCGGTGTTCAGGCCGATGGCGCTCATTGCCATTACTATCATGAATTTGCTGACTTCCTTCAGAAATGCGAATGCTCCCTCAGCGAAGGCCAGTGCACCTCCTGTAAGCACCGATGTGAGAATGGTTGTCACAACTGATGCCAGCAGGAAGTAGAGTATGAACATCGGGAAAGCTCTCCTGAAGCTGAATCCGCCGCCGCTTGATGCTTCCGCTTCAGCGCTGCCTTTGCGTTTTGCCTGATATACTGCCAGCACAAGGGTTATAGGGATAATAGCAAGTGTTCTTGTGAGCTTGACTATTGTAGCGTACTCCAGAACAGCTCCTCCCGTGTTGTGCATTACATCCCAGGTTGCAGCAGCTGCAGTAACTGACGAGGTGTCGTTAACTGCCGTTCCTGCGAAGAGGCCGAAGCCTGCATCGCTCATTCCCAGCATGCCTCCAAGGCTTGGGAAGATGAGAGCCGCCAGCACGTTAAACAGGAAAACTACTGAAATTGACTGTGCTATCTCCTCGTCTCCGGCTCCGATTACCGGTGCAGTTGCTGCGATGGCAGAGCCGCCGCATATTGAAGAGCCTACGCCGATGAGAATCGCCGGATTCCTTTCAAGGCTGAGAATTTTCCACAGTGCAAAGGCAACAATAAGGGATGTTGCTATTGTGCTGAGAATTACCGGTATTGAATCGGCGCCTACTCTGGCCACCGTTGCCAGATTAAGTCCGAAGCCCAGAAGCACTACGGCAGTCTGAAGTATTTTTTTTGATGTGAACCCGATACCTCCTTTGAAGGGTTCCTTGTTCGTAATGAATCTGGTAACAATCATGCCTGCAATAATGGCAATTACCGGAGCTCCGATTACCGCCAGTACCGGTGCAAGTTTAACAATAACGTATGATGGAACTGCTATGGCAAGGCACAGCAGGATTCCTTTGTAGTTGTTTGATATAAATTTTTTCATAGCGTTATATTATACCATAGATTGTATGCTTTTGTCTCTCTCAGCCAG
>JBJESQ010000025.1:0-26050 GCA_051882875.1 Lentihominibacter sp.
GTGAAAACAGAGGGTAAAACGGAGTAAAATAAGAAGAAAACAGGGGTTTTATATTTAAAAACAGCGATCCATCCGCTGATTTTCACAATGTAAAAAAATGGAAGGTTGAAATTCCAACGTTTCACGCGGCGGCTGGAAAAAGTTCGTGATTTCCAGCCGGGAGCTGGCCGGGAGCTGGCTGGGAGCTGGCCGGAATATGGCATGAATGCGGCCGGACGTTGTTTTGCGCCGGGTGCTTTTATGCTATAATATGATAGATGAGTTGTATGAACGCGAACGGAAGAAGGTACGAGGTAATGCGAATGGGCATATTTGACATATTTCACAAGAAAAACATGCTTCAGGAGGTGACGGAGTGCAGAAATACTCCGGGAGGAGTGCTTATTGATGTCAGAGGCCGGGATGAATACAATGACGGACATATCCCGGGAGCCATAAACGTGCCGGTGAACGACATTCATAAAGCAGACAGGTACATCAGGAAAAAGGATGCCCTTGTCTGCGTGTACTGCCTCAGCGGAATGAGGGCGGCCAATGCGGCAGCAGCCCTGAGAGCCAGAGGCTATACTAATGTTAAAAACCTTGGCGGCATAAAGAAATATCACGGCAAAATCGAAAGATAGCCGGGAAGGAGGAACATAAGTGAGATTAAGAGAATTGTTGAGAACAAGAGCCGCGGATGCAGCCTGCAGAGCGAAACAGACAGCAGGCAGCACAGCGGAAGCAGCGAAGATGAAGCTGCAGGAACTATCACTTGAAGCAGAGGCGCTGGCGAAGGAGGCGCAGCCGGTTGTGGAGAATCTCAAGGCTGATGCCAACCATGAAATCGTTGAAATGAGCCGAAGGGCCAGAAAGAAAGCCATAAGACTCGAGAAGAAAGCAAGAAAGCTGGAAAAGAAGCTGAAAAAGATAGAGAAAAAGCAGAGAAAGCAGCTCAAGAAACTCACAAGGAAGAGCCGCAGAAGCAGAAACAAGTAAACGGGAACAACTGTAACCGATAAAGCAAGAAATCGAAGGAAAGAAGAAAATGAATCAGGAACTACTAAAGAAACGTCTGCAGAACAATCTGAACAAAGTAGTGGCTGAATTCCAGGCGAGAGAAGATATTATATGCAGCTTCGAGAACCCGAGAATTGCCTATGTGGATGCAGAGGACACAAGGTTTGACGCATTGTTTGCCAGAGGATACAACGATCATCCAAAGAAAATTTACAGACCGGGAAAATGCATTGTGGTTCACTACACACCATACACAAGAGAGTTCGTTGAAATGTGCGAGAAATCAAAGGAGCCTTCCAGGGAGTGGGTGCGGGCGAACATGGAATCCCTGTGGCTTGCAATGGTTCTCAACAGAGAAATAGTCAGAACCCTCGGAGAACAGGGGAGACTCACATCCTACCTGAACACCATGCTGGAGTGGGACCCTAAGACCTGCAGAGAAGAATGGTCCCACAAGCTGGCAGCAGCCATTGGAGGCCTGGGGAGAATGGGCCCTGCGGGATCGTTTATCAGCGAAGGCCGCTACGGCGGAAGAGCCAGCGGCATCATAACAGACGGGCTGTATGCTGATCCTGCACCGGAATTCAGTGAAGCGGAAATTCTGGAAGAAATCAGGAAGCTGACCGAACCGTGCCTCTATGGCGGACCATGCAGCAGAGAAATGGTGGAAGCATGCCCGGCGGGAGCAATCTCAGAAGAGGGCATAGACAAATTCAAATGTCAGGACTACTGCAGGAAACTCAACGAAAGCACACCGATGCCGGAGGTATGCGGCAGATGCTTCAGATTCGGCATATAAGCATAACCCGGATAACAACCCACAGGAGCGGAAACAGGCAATGAACATAAAGGAACTACTGAATAAGGCAGAAGAAATCCGGCCGGCAGATGCAAAGGCAGCAAGCCTGGCAAGGGAGCGTCAGGAAACCCTGGCGAAGCCGCCGGGATCCCTGGGAGGACTGGAGGAAATCTCCGTAAGAATCGCAGGAATGACAGGAAAGACAAAAAACAGAATCGACAGAGCCTGCGTAGCTGTTTTCTGTGCAGACAACGGAGTTGCGGCAGAGGGAGTGGCATCGGCGCCACAGTCCGTAACCATGGCCCAGACAATTAATTTCACCAGGAGACTCACCGGGGTGGGTGCACTGGCAGAGAGCTTCGGAAGCGATCTTCTCATAGTGGACATGGGTGTGAAGGACCCCATTCCCCGGGAACTGTATGACGAAAGACCCCTGGGGGACACATACAAGATAACCGACAGACGAATAAGGCCAGAAACGGGTGAAACGGATAATATCGCCCGGGGCCCCGCAATGACCCTGGAGGAAGCTCTCCGGGCAATTGAAGCGGGAATGGAAATGGCTGACGTCATAAAGAACAAAGGCTACGAAATAATGGGGATAGGCGAGATGGGAATAGGAAACACCACCACAAGTGCCGCCCTTCTTTCAGCCATAACAGGAAGGCCTGCTGAGGACACCGTAGGCAGAGGCGGAGGCGTAAACGATAAAGGCTTCGCACGAAAAAAGGAAATAGTGGACAGGGTCAGCCGCTCCTTCAGAATAGCAGGAGGAATCAGATCTCCGGAGGAAATGGTGAAGGCCCTTTCTCAGATGGGCGGCTTCGACATATGCGCCATGACAGGAGCATACATCGGAGCAGCGAGAAACGGAATGCCTGTTGTAATAGACGGGTACATCTCAGTGGTAGCCGCATTGTCAGCCTCCATCATTGCCCCGAATTCCAGGGATTACATGATAGCCTCACACAAATCCTTTGAAAAGGGCTACGGCGTAGCCGTGGAGAGGCTGGGTCTGAGGCCATTCCTGTCACTGGACATGAGACTGGGCGAGGGCAGCGGATGCCCCATAGCCTTCGGGATAATCAAGGGAGCCTGTGACATTATGGCCAACATGGCAACCTTTGAGGAGGCCGCCATCAGGGACGACTACCTTGAGGAAATAAGAAACGAGGAAAGATACAAAAAGTGAACACATTTATCAGCGGAGGCTGCAAGAACGGCAAATCTTACTATGCCCAGAACAAGGCGGCGGAGATTGCCCGCAAAACCGGCAGGCCTCTGTATTACATAGCAACAATGATACCCAGAGACCCGGAGGACCTTGCCAGAATCGCCAGACATGTTAGCGAGAGGGAAGGCTGGGGCTTCGAAACAGTGGAGCAGCCGGTGCGGATCCGGGAGCTTATTAGCAGGGAGGATTTGGATCTGGGGGGAGCATTTCTTCTGGACAGCGTCACAGCGATTCTCGAAAACGAGATGTTTCCAAGGCAGCTGAAGGGCGGCGCAGGGGAGGAAATAACCTGTGATATGGATGCTCCCGCAAGAGTCCGGGAAGAGCTTATTGCCTTTGCAAAGGCGGCAGATGCTGCGGGAGGAAGCGTTGTGTTTGTGTCCGACGGAATATACGGCGACATGGGCGAGTACAGCGAATCCACTGAGGAATACCGCAGAGCCCTGGCGGAGACGGACCTGGCACTGGGAGCCATCTGCCACAGAGTAGTGGAGATATCATACGGAACAGAGGAGATCTGGAAGTGAAATACATAAGAGGATTTTTAATGGCATGGGGAATGTTCTGCTGGATACCCTGCCCCTACAGGAAATGGGACGGAGACGCCAGAAACGCACAGCTCGCCATGCTGCCCCTGGTAGGAACCGGCATGGGAATAATCTGCTGCCTGATATGGCGGCTCCTGGCGGTGATGGGTGCAGGAAGCGTCATAACAGGAGCAGTGCTGACCGGAGCGTACTTTCTGATGACCGGTTTCATCCATCTTGACGGCTTCATGGACTGCAGCGATGCGGTGATGCCGAGACATCCGGAGATGGAGCAGAGACAGAGGATTCTCAAGGACTCAAGTGTGGGGGCCTTTGCAGCCGCGGCACTGGGGCTGATGCTGCTGATTTTCGCATCCTCATGGATAACCATGGCGGGTTCCTTAAGCATAGGAACCTGCGGGATTGTCATCATGATTTTCACCCTGTCCAGAACCACGGCAGCGCTGAACGTAATGATGTGCAGACCCATGAAAACAAGCCAGTACGCTGCAGCCGGGAAAAAGGATAACGGTGTGGAGATTACGGTGGCCATACTGATTGGAGCCTTCGTAACCGTGGCCGCCATGATTGGCTCCGGCTGGGAACACCTGCAGACAAGCCCTCTTGGAGGAGCAATGTGTGCACTGGCAGCCGCTGTGGTCACGGCGGGTTCAGGTCTGCTTACGGGCATATATGACAGGAAGAAGCTGGGAGGAATGAATGGTGACATTTCCGGACACATGATTACCCTTTCGGAAATGTTTGGAATAATGACGCTGGCACTGCTTATATAACAGGCGGAGACTGCCTTTGGGAGAGAAAAATGATATTGATTTTCGGAGGAGCATATCAGGGAAAGCTGGATTATGCAAAAGCAAATTTTAACATAGATAAAATCTGGGATTGTTCCGAGGGGGCTGTCCCGAACTTTGAAGCGGACTGCATCTGCGGCATAGAAGGATATGTTATGGAGTGCGCGAAAAGCGGGAAGGAGCCCCGGGAGTATTTTGAAGAGAACCGGCACCGGTGGAAGGACAGTGTGCTGGTGGTAACGGACACCTCCCAGGGAGTGGTTCCCGTTGACAGAACGGTAAGAGAGTTCAGAGAAATGAACGGAAGACTTCTCCTCTGGCTGGCAGGAGAGGCTGACAGAGTGATAAGAGTTTTTTGCGGCATAGGAAAGGACATGAAATGAAATCAGAAATAGTACTTATCAGGCACGGGATAACTACAGGAAACCTTCGGCGCCTCTACTACGGAAGCACTGATGTTCCCCTGGCCGAAAAGGGAATTCAGATGATAAAGGAGAACAAGGCGGAGGGTTTATATCCCGACAGCCCCGAGGCTGAATACTACACCAGCGGAATGCTAAGAACGGAACAGACCCTTCAGCTGATATACGGCGATAAGCCCCACGAGAAGATAAGCAGTCTCAGGGAGCTGGACTTTGGAGATTTCGAAATGAAAAGCTATGAGGAGCTTAACAGCAGGCCGGAGTACAGGGACTGGTGCAACACCTGCGAGGATGGGACGCCGCCACCTAATGGAGAGGGGATCAGGGACTTCAACAGGAGAGTATGTGAAGGCTTCCGGGAACTGAAGTCAAAGCACGAGCTGCTGATGCTGAAGCTGAGAAACCGGGAGAAAAAGGCCATGAGCATATGCATCTGTCACGGAGGTGTTATCAGTGCCATTCTCAACAGCATCTGGCCGGATAAGTATTCCGGCAGCTTCTATCAGTGGATTCCGGATCCCGGACACGGATACATTATCCGGCTGGAGGATTGTTCAATAACGGGGTACGAGAAGTTCTGAGTTCGGCTCGGATGCCGTAAACCGGTAGAAGGAAGACCGGGGTGGAGGCCGGCAAAATGTTAAAAAATGTTAATGTTGCGCATTTCCACGAGACTGCGTGATATAATGAAGCGGAGCAATATATAATGCGGAAAGGAACTGTCATGTCAGAAAACAGCAAGGACAAGAAAGTAATAACGATAAGCCGTGAATTCGGAAGCGGCGGAAGGCTCATCGGCAAGAGGCTTGCCGAGAAGCTGGGAGTACCTTATTACGACAGCGACACAATAAACGAAAGAATCTCGGAGGAATCCGGGTTTGCCAAGGAAATGTTCGCAGGGGCAGAGAAGAAGGCAAAAAACAGTTTTCTTTACAGCCTGACATCTGCCATGGGAACAGGGGAAACGGGACCGGAATCCCTCAGCCTGAACGAGAGAGTATTTCTGGCTCAGTTTGATGCTATCCGCAAGATAGCGGATGAAGGCTCATGTGTAATAGTGGGCAGATGTGCAGACTACATTCTGAGGGGTCTGCCATACGCAACCAACGTGTTCATCTACGCCGAGGAAGAGGACAAGATAAGACGGGCAGTGGAAGAGTACGGCGTTCCTGAGAATCAGGTCAGGAAGGTAATGAAGGAAACGGACAAGGCCAGAGCGAACTACTATGCATATCACACCGGCAGGAAATGGGGCGAGCATGTAAACTTCAACCTGTCTCTGGACAGCGGATATCTGGAAATTGACGATATAGTAGACCTGATAATACTATATTCAGAAAGACAGATCTGGAGAAACACATCCATAGACGAATAGACACAGGAGAAGGACATGAGAAAAGTCAGAGCAATGTATTTCAGCGGCACCGGAACCACCGAGAAGACGGTAACCGCAATAGCGGATGCCATTGCCGCAGAGGGCTTCCCGCAGGCAGAGCACATTAATTTCACACCGGCACCTGCAAGGAAGCGGACCTACAGCTTCAGCGCAGATGAAATTGTGGTTTTCGGAGTGCCTGTAATCGCAGGCAGGGTCCCCAATGTGCTCCTGAAGTTCCTGAGGGGATCTCTCAAGGAGAACCTGCCTCCGGCAATAAATGGAGGCGGCGCACTGGCTGTGCCGGTGGTGCTTTACGGAAACAGGAACTACGACGATGCGCTGATTGAGCTTAGAAACATACTGGAGGAACAGGGCTTCCACACTGTAGCAGGAGGAGCCTTCATAGGAGAACACTCCTTCTCAAGAGTTCTGGCTGCAGGAAGGCCTGACTCAGAAGACCTGGAGAAGGCAGCAGCCTTCGGCAGGGCAGTGGCGGGAAAAATCGCCAAGCTGGGGGATGGAATACCGGAGCCGGTTCAGGTGAAGGGAGAAACCCCTGTAAGAGATTACTATAAGCCAAGAGACAGACACGGCGAGCACATAAACATTCTGAAGGTGAAGCCGAAGCTTAACCGGGAAAAATGCAACGGCTGCGGCGAGTGTGTTGAAGCCTGCCCAATGGGCTCAATAAAGCCGGAGGAGCCAGGGGTGGTGCAGGGCATATGCATCAAGTGCTGCGGCTGTGAGAAGAAGTGTCCACAGGGAGCTCTCTACTTCGACGATCCCGGCTATATTTATCACAAGGAAGAACTGGAATACCTCTACGGGGGAATCCGCAGAGAACCGGAACTGTTCATATGAAGCGGCTGAGATGATTCAGCAGCCTTTGAATACAGCAAGTTAATTTTTAAGACCGCTACCCATTCGTAGCGGGGAAAGGACAAAACAAAATGACAGAAAAAGGAACTTATTACATCAGTACACCGATTTACTACCCAAGCTCGAACCTTCATATAGGTCACACATACTGTACGGTTATGGCAGACGCCATGGCTCGGTTCAAGAGACTTCAGGGTTACGATGTCATGTTCCTGACAGGTACAGATGAACACGGACAGAAGATTCAGCTTCTGGCTGAAGAGAAGGGCGTTACTCCTCAGGAGTATGTTGATGAGGTAGTGGCAGGAATCAAGGACCTCTGGAAGACAATGGAGATATCCTACGACGACTTCATCAGAACAACCGAAGACAGACACGTGAAGCGGGTTCAGGAAATGTTCATGAAGCTGTACGAAAAGGGAGATATATACAAAGGCGAGTACGAGGGCTGGTACTGCACTCCTTGCGAATCATTCTGGACAGAGGCTCAGCTTGTTGACGGAAACTGCCCGGACTGCGGCAGACCTGTTACCAAGGCGAAGGAGGAAGCCTACTTCTTCAGACTCAGCAAGTATGCAGATGATCTCCTGAAGCTTTACGAAGAAAATCCGGGATTTCTTGAACCGGAATCAAGAAGAAACGAAATGAGAGCATTCATCGAACAGGGACTGGAGGATCTTTGCATTTCCAGATCAACCTTTGACTGGGGAATCCCTGTTCCAATCGACGAGAAGCACGTTATCTACGTATGGCTTGATGCTCTCACAAACTATATAACAGCACTGGGCTGGCCGGACGACCCTGAAAAATACAACAAGTACTGGCCTGCTGATGTTCATCTGGTGGGCAAGGAAATCGTTCGATTTCACTCGATTATCTGGCCGGCAATGCTCATGAGCGCCGACCTGCCTTTGCCTAAGCAGGTAAGAGGCCACGGCTGGCTGCTTCTGGGAGGAGAGAAGGTTTCCAAATCAAAGGCAGCCAAGGGTCAGGATGTAATCGACCCGGTTGTGCTCATTGACAGATACGGAATCGATGCTCTGAAATATTTCCTCCTCAGGGAATACACCTTCGGACAGGACGGCATGTTTACAAATGAAGTTATGCTGAAGAGACTGAATTACGATTTGGCAAACGATCTGGGAAATCTTGTTTCCAGAACAGTCAGCATGATTGAGAAATACAACGGAGGCTTCGTTCCCGAACTCACAGAGGCGGGCAGATGCACCGGGGATGTGGACTATGATGCACAGCTGAAGGAAATTGCAATCGGCGCCGCTGACAAGGTGGAAGCCCAGATGAATGAATTCAAATTCAACATGGCTCTGGAGGAGATATGGATTCTCGTCAGAAGAGCCAACAAATATATCGACGAGACGATGCCTTGGGCACTGGCGAAGGATGAGGCAATGAAGCCGCGCCTTGACAACGTGCTTCACAACCTGGCGGAGGCAATCAGAATAATATCGATTCTGATTCATCCGTTCATGCACACCACCTCCGAGGCCATCAGAAAGCAGATGGGTCTGTGGTACGCGGATGTAGCCTGGGAGGATGCCTACACCTTCGAAGCAATGTGCGGCGAACAGGTTAAGAAGGGTGCTGCGATATTCCCGAGACTGGACATCGACAAGGAACTGGAGGAACTCTATGCTCTCGGTGCAAAGGCAAAGGAAGGCACCGGAGAGACAAATGTTCCGCTGGAGCTGAAGGATGAAATCCAGTACGAGGATTTCGATAAGCTGGATCTGCGGGTTGGAACAATCCTCTCGGCAGAGAAACATCCTAAGGCAGACAAGCTTCTGGTGTTCCAGGTGAAGATGGGAACCGAAACCCGCCAGATTGTATCCGGCGTGGCAGAACACTTCAAGCCGGAGGAATGCTTGGGACAGAAGGTTGTGGTAGTGGCTAACCTGAAGCCAAGAAAGCTCAGAGGACTGGAATCCAAGGGAATGATTCTCTTTGCAGATAACGTTGTTGACGGCAAAGAAAGAGTTGAATTTGTTACTTCAATAGCTGATGACGGTAATCCGGTAACGTAGCATCAGCATTAACAGAAAAGGGAGAGGAACATGAAAAGAGCAGCACGGAAGCGCGCCACTGGCATTTTCATTTTTGCGCTTGTCCTGATGGTGGCAGTATCATTCATGCCGGGGGGCATGACAGCAGTTCACGGGGCGACCTTCAGTACAGGAGCTTCGGTATCGGGATTCAAGGTAACGGGAACAGAGTCAAAGGCGGTAACATTCGCCTGGAACGCCTACCCCGGAGCCTCAGGGTACGAGCTTTACAAGGCCACATCAAAGAACGGTTCTTATGTTAGAATCAAGAGCACAACGGCCACAGGCTTCAAGAGAACAGGGCTGACCACAGGCAAGACCTGCTATTACAAGGTAAGGGCCTATGGCAAGGATTCCGGCGGCAAAACGGTTTACAGCAAGTTCAGCGGAATCATTTCCGGAACTCCGGCGCCGATAAACACAGCAGGAGCTGTTGCGGATCTGAGGGTCTCCAAATATGACGAGCACTCCATAACACTTGTCTGGGGGGCATATAGCGGAGCCTCGGGGTACGAGCTTTACAAGGCCACGTCCAAGACAGGAAGCTATGTTAAAATCAAAACCCTTACAGGAACATCCTTCAAACGTACGGGACTCACCACAAACAAGACCTGCTACTACAAGGTAAGGGCATACAAGAAAACTTCTGACGGCAAGGTGTACTATTCCTGCTTCAGCCAGGTGATACCGGGAACGCCGGTGGGATTCAGCACATCGGGACAGGTTTCAGGATTCAGAGTGACCGGTACTGCTTACAATTCCGTTTCCTTCGAATGGACAGCTTATCCGAAGAGCGCAGGGTATCAGATTTACAAGGCAACAAGCAGGAACGGCAAGTACGAGCGTATCAAGACCACCTCAGCATCAAAGTTTACCAGAACCGGTCTGACCACAAACAAGACCTGCTATTACAAGGTAAGAGCCTACAAGAAGGATTCAAATGGCAAGACAATATACAGCAAATTCAGTTCCGTGATAACGGGAACTCCGGTTCTCAAGGTTCCGGCGGTTACAGTTACCTCCGCATCCGACGGAATAACCGTAACCTGGGGGGCAGTACCGGGAGCCAAGGGGTACAAGGTTTACAGAGCCACAAGCGCCAACGGATCCTATACCCTGGTTAAAACCCTTACGGGAAGGAGCTTCAAGAACACCTCCGTTTCCAGCAATAAGAGCTACTATTACAAGGTTCGTGCATACCGTATTGCAGGGGGCAAGGAGACGCTGGGAAGCAGCAGCGGTGCGATGCTGGGCATGAAGTGCACAGTGGCTCAGGCAGCAAATGTAACGGCAGCCTCCGAATCGGACGGAGTGAAGCTGGGCTGGACTGCAGTATCAGGAGCATCGGGATACGAAATCTACAGAGCAAGCGGCTCAACAAACAACTATACGAAAGTCGGCACTGCCACAAGCAACTCCTTTAAGGACAAGAATGTTGCCAACGGAGTGACTTACTACTACAAGGTGAGAGCATACAAGGCTGTGGGAAGTTCCAAGATATACGGAAGCTTCAGCAAGACAGGCTACAGCAGATCTGCAGTTGTCAGCACCGCAGTGGCATGGCTGGGCTGCAAGGAATCCAACAAATCAAATAAGCCGATTATTGATCTCTATAACAAGAATATGGGAACCAACTTCTCATACACCACGGCCTGGTGCGCCATGTACGTTTCGGCAGTGGCAATCAAATCCGGCACAACCGACATTATCGTCAGAGGCAGCTACTGTCCGACAATAATAAACACATACAAAAACAGCAAAACCTCACGCTATTCATACGGCAAGGGAGCAAGCTACACACCGAAGCCGGGAGACGTAATATTCTTTGACTGGAACTACAACGGCGTTCCGGATCATACAGGGCTGGTTGCAAGTGTAAGCGGCAAAACCGTTAAGACAATCGAAGGAAACTACAGCGATGCAGTAGGCTACAGAACATTCTCTGTTGGATACAAGTATGTAATGGGCTACGGTCTGCCGAACTACGATGATGCCAACGGCATAGTTTACACCGGCAGCAGCAAGACTGCCGTGGGATGCGGAGATCTGGTTGCAGCGGGAATCGGCACCCAGCCGGAGGGCTACGAGGATTTGGGAGCAGAATACGATTTCGTAGAGCAGAAGGTTGAGAGCATGGGCTGCGGAGAAGATGTAAGCGGCTACGAGATGATGGTATATATGGTTAAGAAGGTCAGAGCCAACGGAGAGCCGGAGGATATTGACTGCTCGGTAAGCCAGTACTATGCGGCCTTTATATACAAGCTCTGTCAGGATGCGGGAATCGATGCATCTATTATCACAGCTGAGGATGCTGAAGGAAACATAAATGCCTGGGTTGAAGCGAACCTGGACGATAAGTGGTACAGAGTAGACGCATCAAAGAATCAGAAGCAGATTGAAGAGTTCGTTCCCGAAGCAACAGATGTAGAGGAATAAGCAGATGTTATTTGATTCACACTCACATTTCAATAATGAAGACATGACGAGCCTGGAACGCCAGGCTCTCTTCACAGCAGTTGATAACGCAGTTAAGGAGGGAAAGCTGTCCTATGCCATGGATATTGGCTTCGATCCTGCCAGTTCCGAAATGGCCGCGGAGCATGCAGCTGCCTGGCCTTGGTGCTACGGGGCCGTAGGCTGCCACCCTCATGACACCAAGGACATGGATGAAATGAAGCTGGATCTTATTAAAGGTCTGGCTGCAAAGGATAAAATCGTGGCAATTGGCGAAATCGGACTGGACTTTCACTATGATCACAGCGAGAGAGATGTACAGAGGGAATGGTTTCGCAAACAGATAAGATTGGCAAACGAGCTGAAAATGCCAATTGTAATACACTCCCGGGATGCAGATCAGGAAGTGATGGACATCCTGAAGGAGGAAGGGGCATTTTCTGAGGATAGAAAGAGAATGTTTCCCTTAAGGCCTGACGGCAGCGGCGGAGAGTGCCCTGACGCCAGAGTGCTTTTGCATTGCTTCTCCGGATCGGCAGAGCTGGGGAAACAGTATGTGAAGCTGGGAGCCACCCTGAGTGTGGCAGGACCCGTTACCTACAAGAACAACAGGAAAACAGTTCAGGTTGTTGAGGAGATTCCCATTGAGTTTCTTCTTGTGGAAACGGATTCGCCTTATCTCACGCCGGTACCCTTCAGAGGAAAGAGAAACACACCGCTGTTTGTGGAACTGACGGCGGCGAAGGTGGCGGAAATCAAAGGAATGACACTGGAGGAAGTGGCGAAAAAGACAACAGAAAACGCTAAAAGATTTTATGGTATCACGGAGTGATGTATGATGCAGGGGAATGAGAATGTCAAGGTTGCTCTGGTGCGGTGCGGCACCTATAACAGAGAGGAAGTTGAAGCTGCGGTAGATGAGGCAATACGCCTGCTGGGAGGCTTCGAGACAATATTTGGAGAAACAGAGGAGTTAAGAGCTATAGGAAAGGACGAGCCGATAGTACTTAAACCGAATCTTCTGGCAAAGGCGGATCCCGAGAAGGCGGTAACCACCCATCCGGAGGTGTTCCGTGCTGTGGGCAGGGCTCTTAAGGGGGCAGGGTACAGCAATCTCAGGTACGGAGACTCTCCCGGCAATCCCGTTATAAGCATGGTAAAAACAGCAGAGGGCTGCGGCATCAGAGCCATGGCCGATGAGCTGGGAATCAAACCGGGAGATTTCGGACACGGACGAGGTGTGGAATATCCCCAGGGCAAAGTCTCCAAGGGCTTTGTTCTCTGCGAAGAAATAGCCGACATGGTGGAATCCGGCCGGGGAGGAATCGTTAACATATGCAAGATGAAGACCCACGCCCTGGAGAGAATAACAGGGGCAGTGAAAAACACCTTCGGCTGTGTTTATGGTGTAAACAAGGCGGCTTCCCATGCCAGATACGAAAGTCCTGAATACTTCGCCAGAATGCTTGCGGATCTGAACGGTCTAGTAAGACCAAGACTGCACATTATGGACGGAATCGTTGCCATGGAGGGAAACGGACCGGGTTCGGGTGATCCCGTTCCCATGTATACCATACTGGCATCAACGGATCCTGTTGCCCTTGACACGGCGTTCTGCAATCTGATTCACCTGGATACGGACGTGGTCCCTACCAATACAGCCGCTCAGGAAGCGGGGGTGGGCTGCTGCACCGAGGAGAACATAAGGATTCTGCTGGGTGGAGTTCCCATGCAGCCGGAGGGTGCAGAGATTCTCCTGGATGAAATGTCCGTTAAATACGGCAACAGGAACTTTAATGTTCAGAGGGGCCGGGATTTCAGAGGGGGATTCAGAATACTGAACCTGTTCAGCGGCCTTATTGAGAAGAAGCCTGTCGTTATAGAAGAGCGATGCATAGGATGCGGCATCTGTGTGGAAACCTGTCCGGTGGAGGAAAAGGCGATAAAGCTGAAACCAAGAATCACAACAGCTATGGCGGCCTCCTCCATGGGAGCCGGAGCCGGTGTAGGACTGGGACAGACAGAGGGAATACCTAAGAACAAGGTTGCCATGTACAATTACGACAGGTGTATCAGATGCTACTGCTGTCAGGAAATGTGTCCGGAGAAGGCAATAGGCATAAAGAAATCCCTTCTGGCAAAAATCATTGACCGTCGCTGGAAAGTGTGATATATTTAATGGGCTCGCGGGTTCGACGTTATCATCAGCACGCCGGACCACGCAGAAATATGAAAGGAGTGAACAGCATGAAAAAAGGAATCCATCCTGAATATAAGGAATGTAAAGTAACTTGCGCATGCGGCAACACGTTCATGACAAAGTCAACTGAAGAAGAAATCAGAACTGACATTTGTTCAGCTTGCCACCCGTTCTTTACAGGCCAGCAGAAGTCAGCTCGTCAGGGCGGCAGAGTTGAAAAGTTCAAGACAAAGTACGGTCTCTAAAATTTTCGACATCAGACAGTCATCCCCAGGGATGGCTGTTTTTTTATAAAGTGTGATATACTGTAAAAAACACCCCGGAGGGTTTGAGAGGTATATATGAAATTACTAAAAGTGGATACTTTGAACCAGGCTGTAGAGAAGATAAAAAGCAGCCTCGGTGCAATCGGATTCGAAACAGAAGAAGTAACAATAGGAGAAGCCTGGGGCAGAGTTCTGGCGGAGGATGTTGTCTCGGAAGAGAACATCCCCGATTTCAGGCGCTCAACTGTAGACGGTTATGCAGTGCTGGCTGCAGACACCCAGGGAGCATCGGAAAGCGTGCCCTCAATCCTTCAAGTTAAGGGGCAGGTGCTCATGGGAAAGCCTGCTGAAGGAAGAATCAGCTCAGGAGAGTGCGTGTACATCCCTACAGGAGGAATGCTGCCCGATGGAGCAGATGCCGTTGTGATGATAGAGCATACGGAAGCCCTTACAGCAGGCACTGAGGAGAAACAGATAGCTGAAGGGGAGCTTATGGTATTCAATTCCCTTGCCCCCGGACAGAACGTGACGGCACCGGCAGAGGATATCGCCAAAGGGGACAGTGTAGTTCCTGCAGGCAGGAAGCTTACTGCCCAGGATATTGCAGCGATGGCGGCCCTTGGTAAAAGCCGGATTAAAGTATACCGTAAGCCGACTCTGGCAATTATCTCCACAGGGGACGAGGTTGTTCCCATTAACGAGACTCCAAGGTACGGGCAGGTCCGGGACATAAACAGCTACGGCATAATGGGACTTGCTCTCGAGCACGGGTTTGATATTGTGTCAATGGAGCTTCTGCAGGACGAGGAGAAGCTGCTGGAGGAGGCAGTTGCTAAAGCAATGGAGCGGGCGGATATGGTAATTGTTTCAGGCGGCAGTTCCCAGGGAAAGAAGGATGCCACAGCGGGAACAATAGATGCTCTTGGCGACCCTGGAGTGCTGACCCACGGCATAGCCCTGAAGCCGGGAAAACCGACAATAATCGGATATGACCGGGAAACTGCCACACTGATGATGGGGCTGCCAGGGCACCCTGCTGCGGCAATGATGGTGTTCAGACTGATACTTGTCAGAGCGATTCGTGAGCTAATGGGCCAAAGAGAGGAAATATGTATAAACGCCGTAATGGAAACAAATCTGGCATCTGCCCCGGGAAGAGCAACGGCAGTTCCCGTTAGGCTTGAGGATAGGGGTGAAGAGATCAGGGCGATTCCGATACTTGGCAAATCCGGAGCAATTACAACCCTCAGCAGTGCCGACGGGTACATTTTGACGGAAGTGAATGATGAGGGTTTAGCAGCCGGCAGGCAGGTTAAGGTGCATCTGTTTTGAAGCAGGAGGTAAAGATGGCAAGACGAAATCTGTATCTGAAGACAATTCCCGTTGAAGAGGCGGTGAAGAAATATACAAAGGCAGTAAAAGAAATAATAGAGATAAAGACAGAGGAAATACCTGTAACTGAGAGTCTTGGCAGGGTAACGGCGGGAGCTGTTTATGCGAAATACTGTTCACCGCTTTTTAACGCATCTGCCATGGATGGAGCGGCAGTTGTGTCGGAACATACCATCGATGCGTCAGAGAACAAACCGAAGATTCTCAGGGAAGATGTGGATTACAAGCCGGTTGATACGGGAGATCCCATTACTGCTCCCTACGATGCGGTAATAATGGCAGAGGATCTTATTGAGGACAGCGAAGGAAACATAAGCATAATTGCGCCGGCAGCTCCCTGGCAGCATGTGAGAAGCGTGGGAGAGGATATTGTGGCAGGTGAAATGATTCTGCCAAGCAGCCACAGAATAAGACCAATGGACATAAGCGTAATGCTGGCAGGAGGCATCCTCACAACAGAGGTTGTAACCAGGCCTCACGTGGCGATTTTCCCAACGGGAACAGAAATACTGGAGCCTGAGGATGTAAATCTGGAAAGTGCCATACAGAAGGGAGGAATAGTAGAGTCAAATTCCCGCATGTTCG
Organism: Lentihominibacter sp.; assembly: GCA_051882875.1. Classification (GTDB taxonomy): domain Bacteria; phylum Bacillota; class Clostridia; order Peptostreptococcales; family Anaerovoracaceae; genus Lentihominibacter. Next base: position 16,008 of record JBJESQ010000025.1, read on the forward strand.
AGAATATGGTCAGAGAAGAGGGAGGAATACCTCACAGATTCCCTCATATACCGGACGACTATCAGGAAATAAAGAGCAGGATAAGCGATGCAGTGGATAAATACGATATGGTAATAATAAACGCCGGCTCAAGCGCAGGGACGGAGGACTACACTGTTCACGTTCTGAGGGAGCTTGGAGAGGTTCTCGTTCACGGCGTTGCTATCAAACCGGGCAAGCCTGTTATCCTGGCGATTGTCAGGGGCAAGCCGGTAATCGGACTTCCGGGTTATCCCGTATCGGCATATATCGGCTTTGAGAATTTCGTGTCACCTGTTCTGGCAATGCTGGGAAGAACAGGCACAGTAAGAAGAGACTGCTGCGAGGCGGTTGTTTCAAGGCGCATTGTCTCAAGCCTCAAGCACAAGGAATACGTCCGCGTCAAGGTGGGAAAGGTGGGCGATACAATCGTAGCCTCACCTCTTGCCAGGGGAGCCGGAGCGGCAATGTCACTGGTAAGAGCCGACGGATTCTGCGTGATTGAACAGGAAAGCGAAGGCATCGAGGCCGGAGAAAAGGTTCTGGTGGAGCTTAACAAGAATATCGAAGAGGTGGAGAATACCGTAGTTAGCATCGGAAGTCACGATATCATAATGGATATTATTGCAGACATGATGCCGTCAAAGTACAGCAACATGTATCTTTCAAGCTCTCATGTGGGAAGCATGGCCGGGCTCATGGCTCTGAAGCGGGGAGAGGCACATATTGCGCCGACACATCTCCTTGACGAGGCCACAGGAGAATACAATGTGGCGGCAATAAAGAAGCTCTTCAGAGAGCCTATGGTTCTGATAAAGGGCGTCAGCAGAATGCAGGGGATAATGGTCCGAAAGGGAAATCCGCTGGGAATCGGCGGAGTAGCAGATCTCACCGGAGTGAGATTTGTAAACAGACAGAGAGGCGCAGGAACCAGGGTTCTGCTGGATTACCTTCTGAAGAAGGAGGGCATTCCGGCTGAAGACATTAAGGGCTACAGCAGAGAAGCCACAACACACATGGCAGTTGCGGCGGCGGTGTCCGGCGGAAGCGCCGATGCAGGAATGGGAGTGTATTCAGCTGCAAAGGCAATGAACCTTGATTTCATCGAGGTGGGGCCGGAGGAATACGATTTCGCAGTTCCCGTGAAGTATCTGGAGCTGCCCCATGTTCAGGCCTTCATTGAAACTCTGAAAAGTGAGGAGTTCCACAGGAAGCTGGATGAAATGGGCGGTTACAGGTATCCTCGTGCAGGTGAAATTGTGGAAATCAGCAATAAGTAAGGACAATCAGGTAGAGTATGACGGTAAAATTCTGTTCCTTTGCCAGCGGCAGCAGCGGCAACTGCTACATGGTGAAGGATGACAATACAGCAATATTGATAGATGCAGGCATTTCGGGAAAGAAAATTTTCCGGGCCCTGGAGGAAACGGAAACCCCGTTGGATATGGTGGAGGCGGTTCTCGTTACCCATGAACACACGGATCATGTGAAGAGCCTGCCGATTCTCACCAAAAAGCTTCCCCGGGCGGCGGTATATGCCAACAGGGCAACCTGGGAGGCGATAGACAGGCCCGTGCCGCCGGAGAGGCGACGGGAATTCATAACGGGTGTGGATTTCTATATTGGAGATTTCACAATAAGACCCTTTGCCATTTCCCACGACGCGGCTGAACCCGTTGGCTTCAGCATTTATCACAGGGATGTTCAGATAAGCATCTGTACCGATGCAGGCTATGTGGGAGAGGACGTTCTGGAGGAGATAAAAAGGGCTGACCTGCTTTTGCTTGAAGCCAATCACGAGAAGGAGATGCTGCTGTACGGCAGGTACCCGTATCCGCTGAAACAGAGGATTCTGGGGGATGAGGGGCATCTGTCTAATCTGAGCTGCGGGGAGTGTCTATGCAGAATCGTCAGGGAGCAGCCCAAGGAGAGAATGGTTATGCTGGGTCACCTCAGCCGGGAGAACAACACGCCGGAGGTGGCTCTGCAGGCGGTGGTTAACACCCTGGAGGAGCAGGAAATATTCGTCGGGGGGCAGCTTAAGCTTCGGGTTGCCGGAAGAGATGAGAGAAGCGAGGTTTACGAGCTGTGAACATCAAGGTAATAGCAATAGGCAAGTTAAAGGAAAAGTACTGGCAGGATGCGGTGAAGGAATACTCCAAGAGACTTGGAGCCTACTGCAGTCTTCAGATAGTTGAGCTTAAGGAAAGCCCATTAAGGGCGGGCGCCTCCCGTGCTGACGAGGAGGCGGTCATACTGGCTGAAGGGGAGGAAATCCTGGGCAGGATTCGAAGGGGTGACTATGTGATTACCCTTGAAATCAAAGGCAGAGAGCTGTCCTCCACCCAGCTGGCCGAGAAGATTAACACCCTGGGGCTGGAGGGCCGCAGTGATGTTGTTTTCGTAATAGGAGGCTCCCTGGGCCTCTCAGGGAGGGTCAGCGAAAGAGCGGATTTCAAGCTGAGCTTTTCGGCGATGACCTTTCCTCACCAGATGATGAGGGTAATCCTGCTTGAGCAGATATACAGGAGCTTCAAGATAAACAGGAACGAGACATATCACAAGTAGTGCGCTCCGGGAATGTTTAGCGCCTGATGCGCGACTGCCCCGGGCGGGGGTTTTTGCCAAAAGCCATTGTCTTTTTCCCGAAAGGGGTGTATATTAAAAACAGATGTGAGGGGAGCTTGTGTCGGCAGGCTGAGAGGAAGTAATCAAACTTCGACCCTGAACCTGATGCGGATAATGCCGCCGTAGGGACTTTTATGAGTATTACGGGAGATTTCCGAATCGGAGATTTCCCGTTTTTTATTAAAAAGGTGCAGCCGTAATAAGGAGGTGCAGCTATGGTTAAAGTGAACGGCATTGAGCTGGATATAGCGGGAAAAACAATTAGTGAGTATCTGGCGGAGACGGACTACGACCTGAAACGAATTGCAGTTGAACGTAACGGGGACATAGTCTTTAAGGCCGATTATGAGGCTACTGCGTTGGAGGATGGCGACAATCTGGAGGTTGTCAGCTTCGTGGGAGGTGGCTGATATATGATATCAAAGGATGAATGGACCCGGGCGCTGATTGACCGCCAGGGGCAGGAGCTCTGCAGCCGTTTTTCATCGGCTGCCGCAGCCATATGCGGTTTAGGGGGGCTGGGATCGAACATTGCCATAGCTCTGGCCAGAGCAGGTGTAGGCAGGCTGATTCTTGTGGATTTTGACAGGGTGGACATTACCAATCTTCACCGTCAGCAGTACAAGGCGAGCCAGATTGGAGAATTCAAGACAGAGGCGCTGGCAGCAAATCTGATGGAGATATCACCCTGCATCGAGGTTAAGACGGTAACAGAGAAGGTGACGGAGTCAAATTTCTCTGAGATTCTTGGAGAGGCGGATATTGTCTGTGAGGCCTTTGACAGGGCTGAGGCCAAGGCAATGCTTGTTAACGGAGTGCTGGAGAAGCTGCCGGAATGTTATCTGGTTGCGGCCTCAGGCATGGCGGGAATGGGTTCCCCCAACAGCATTAGAACCAGACGAATCACCGATAGATTCTATCTCTGCGGTGATGGGATCAGTGACGTGGAGGAGACCATGGGGCTTGTGGCTCCCAGAGTTATGCTCTGCGCTGCCCACCAGGCCCAGACGGTGCTGAGAATTCTGGCGGGAGAACATGAAGTGTAGGAAAGGAATATATAATTATGATTAACAGCGATAAACTCATTATCGGCGGGAAGGAGTTTAGTTCCCGCTTTATTCTGGGGTCAGGGAAGTACTCCATGAAGCTTATTGAAGCGGCGGTAAAGGACGCAGGAGCCGAAATAATCACTCTGGCAGTTCGCCGGGCCAACACGAAGGAGCAGGAAAACATTCTGGATTACATACCTGAAGGGGTTACCCTTCTGCCTAACACCTCCGGAGCCAGAAATGCAGATGAAGCGGTTCGTATCGCTCGTCTGGCCAGGGAGCTGGGCTGCGGCAACTTCGTTAAAGTGGAAATCATGCGGGACAGCAAGTATCTCCTGCCTGACAACCAGGAAACTATTAAGGCCACGGAGATACTGGCAGCGGAAGGCTTTGTGGTAATGCCTTATATGTATCCGGATCTGAATGCCGCCCGTGACATGGCCAATGCCGGCGCAGCAACAATTATGCCCCTGGCTTCTCCGATAGGCTCCAACAAGGGCCTGGCAACCAGGGCGTTCATTCAGATTCTCATTGATGAAATCGACCTGCCTGTTATAGTTGATGCAGGTATCGGCAGACCGTCCCAGGCCTGTGAGGCCATGGAAATGGGTGCTGCCGCAATTATGGCAAATACAGCCCTGGCAACTGCCGGGGACCTGCCCATGATGGCAGCGGCATTCCGTCAGGCGATTGAAGCAGGAAGGAAGGCGTATCTGTCGGGACTCGGCAGGGTTTTAACCCGTGGAGCATCCGCCTCGGATCCCCTTACAGGATTCCTGCGTGATTAAGGAGAAACAAAATGGAAAATCAATTTCTAGTAGATTCACAGTACCTGTCTCAGGCCGCTCTTGATAAGAAACACAGACTGGAAACAGATCCCGCAAGCAGAAGAAACCATATGGAATACCTGCCGGGAATGGAGGTAATAGAATCGGATGTGTGCAGACAGGTCATGTCCCAAATGGAGTCATATGATTACTCCGTATATACCCCGGCCGATGTCCGCAGAGCACTGAACCGCGAAACATGCTCTGTGGAGGACTTCAAGGCGCTGCTCTCTCCGGCTGCAGAGCCTTTTCTTGAAGAAATGGCCGAGAGAGCCAGAGAGGAAACCGGGAAGCACTTCGGCAATACGGTGTATCTGTTCACGCCCCTGTACATTGCCAACTATTGCGATAATTACTGCGTTTACTGCGGATTCAACTGTTACAACCACATCAGCCGCATGAAGCTTACTCCGGAACAGATTGAGCATGAGATGAAGGTAATCGCAGACTCCGGAATGGAGGAGATACTGATTCTGACAGGGGAGAGCCGTACCAGAAGCGATGTGGAATATATCGGAGAGGCCTGCAGGCTGGCACGGAAGTATTTTCGCATGGTGGGGCTTGAAATCTATCCCGTGAACACTGAGGATTACCGCTACCTTCATGAGTGCGGCGCAGACTATGTAACTGTGTTCCAGGAAACCTACGATACTGATAAATACGAAACGCTCCATCTGCTGGGGCACAAGCGGGTATGGCCCTACAGATTTGATGCTCAGGAGAGAGCTCTCAGGGGAGGCATGCGGGGAGTTGCCTTCTCGGCACTGCTGGGTCTTTCGGACTTCAGAAAGGATGCTCTGGCAAGCGCCCTTCACGTGTACTACCTCCAGAGAAAGTATCCACATGCGGAAATGTCCCTGTCCTGTCCGCGGCTGAGGCCTATCATAAACAATGACAAGATTAATCCTCTGGATGTAGGAGAGAAGCAGCTGTGTCAGGTTCTCTGTGCATACAGGATTTTCCTGCCTTTTGTGGGAATTACCGTTTCCTCAAGGGAGAGTGCGGATTTCAGAAACGGCATTGTCAAAATAGCCGCCACAAAGGTATCCGCCGGGGTATCCACGGGAATCGGGGATCACGAAAGCAAATACACAGGCAAGGAAGATGATTCCCTCAAAGGGGACGAGCAGTTTGAGATTAACGATAGCAGAAGCTTTGAAACCATGTACGAGGACATGTCCGGCGAGGGTCTCCAGCCGGTTCTGAACGATTATGTGTATGTCTGATATTATCTGCGTTACAAACCGCAGGCTGTGCCGGGAGGACTTCCTTAGGCGCATAGAGAAGATTGCGGCCTGCAGGCCGGCAGGAATCATTCTAAGAGAGAAGGATATGCCGCCGGAGGAATACAGGAAGCTGGCGGGGGCGGTTATGAACATATGTGAAGACCATGGCGTGAGATGCATCCTGCACAGCCTTTGTGATACTGCACTGGCTCTGGGCGCAGAGGGGCTGCACATGCCTCTTAAGCTTTTGCGGGAAATGGACCCTGAGATAAGGAGGAGCTTCCCTGTGCTGGGAGCATCCTGCCACAGCAAAGAGGAGGCGCAGCAGGCTCAGGCGCTTGGCTGCAGCTATATTGCCGCAGGCCATGTGTTTGAAACAGACTGCAAGAAAGGTCTTGAGGGAAGAGGCCTGGAGTTTTTGCGAGAGGTTTGTCGGAGTGTAGATATTCCCGTGTACGGAATAGGAGGAATAAGCCCGGGGAACATCCCGGAGGTAAGATCGGCAGGAGCCGCCGGCGCCTGTCTCATGAGCAGCCTTATGACAGCCGAAGATGTTCAGGGGCTGATGAAGGCCATGGAAGTGAAGCCGGAGAAGATGAAACCGGAGGAATAGGATGAAATTCAACGAAAAAATGCTGCTGCTCTACGCCGTAACTGACAGGGCGTGGACCGGCAGGCAGACTTTGCTTGAGCAGATAGAGGAGGCTCTGAAGGGGGGAGTGACCATCCTCCAGCTTCGGGAGAAGGAGCTGGATGAGGGAAGCTTTCTTGAAGAGGCAATCGAGGTCCGCAGACTGTGCCGCAAATACAATGTACCCCTTATCATAAACGACAACGTTGAGGTGGCCTTGAGATGCGGCGCAGACGGGGTTCATGTGGGAATAGAGGATGCGCCCGTTGCAGAAATACGAAGAAAAGCTCCCGAAGATTTCATTATCGGAGCCACATGCAAAACCCCCAGGCAGGCCAGGGAGGCAGAGGCTGCCGGCGCCGACTACATGGGAGTGGGAGCTCTGTTCCCTTCCCCGACAAAGACAGGAGCGGTGAGGATTACAAGGGAGCAGCTGAAGGAGATTGTGGAGTCAGTATCCATTCCGGCTGTTGCCATAGGAGGCATCAACAGCAGCAACGTCAGTGAAATCCGCGGAAGCGGAGTTTCCGGAGCGGCAATGGTATCCGCAGTATTCGGAGCAGAGAATATTGCAAAGGCAGCAGCCCTGCTGAAGGAACAGGTTAAGGAAGTGATAGAAGGATGATTATAGAATGATAAAAGGAATAGTATTCGATTTCGACGGAACCCTCTTTGATTCCATGTCAATATGGAACACCGTAGGTGACGACTATCTCCATTCCATAGGCAAGGAGCCGGAGGAGGATCTTAAGGAAAAGCTGAAGCCTTTGAGCCTTCTCCAGGCTGCGGAGTACCTCAAGGGAAGGTATTCAATCGATCTTCCTGTTCGGGAGATAATGGATGGGGTGAACCGCACCGTGGAGGATTTTTATTTCCATGTGGCTGCTCCCAGGGAAGGAGTGCTTCCGCTGCTTGAGGAGCTCAGGGAGAGAGACACGAGAATGTGCATTGCTACTGCAACAGACAGATATCTGGTGGAGGCGGCACTGAAACGCTTCGGAATGGAGCGGTTTTTTTCTGACATTATCACATGCACTGAGGTGGGAAAGGGCAAGGACAGCCCGGATATATTCCGAATCGCCATGGCAAGGCTGGGAACAGACAGGGAAACCACCGCAGTATTTGAAGATGCGTATCATGCCGTTCACACCGCTAAGGGAGACGGCTTTAAGGTTGTTGTAATCCGGGATGCACACGAAAGCAGGCAGGAGGAGCTTTCCCGTCTGGCGGATGTTTATCTTGAGGATTACTCACAGCTGAACAGATATTGGAAGTTTGCTTCGGCCTGATAGCTGAAGCCTTCAAGCGGTAGATTGGGGGCACCACCTTATGCCGCTATACAAAACGATGCTGAGAGAAGGAAAGGAGAGAAAAGACATGAAGATGAGAACAGCATTGACCATTGCAGGCAGCGACTGTAGTGGAGGCGCCGGTATTCAGGCAGATATTAAAACGATGACGATGAATGGTGTTTATGCCATGAGCGCGGTGACGGCACTCACGGCCCAGAACACAACCGGCGTAACAGGCATTCAGGAATCCTCGCCGGAATTCCTGAAAATGCAGCTAGACGCAGTGTTTGAGGACATTTATCCCGATGCTGTGAAGATAGGAATGGTGGCATCCGGCGAGCTTATTCGAGCCATTGCAGACAGGCTCAGATACTATGATGCCGGGAATGTGGTCATTGATCCCGTGATGGTATCCACCTCCGGATCTGCCCTGATGAGAAACGATGCAGTTAACACCCTCGTAGAGGAACTGCTGCCTCTGTCCACCCTCGTAACACCGAACATCCCGGAGGCGGAGGTTCTCTCGGGAAGGACAATCGGGACGAAAGAAGACATGATTGAAGCGGCAAGGCAGATTGGCGACGAAAACCACTGTGCCGTACTGCTTAAGGGAGGACACAGCATTAATGATGCCAACGATCTCCTCTATTCAGATGGAGAGCTGACCTGGTTCGAAGGCAAACGAATAGATAACCCCAACACCCACGGAACGGGCTGTACACTGTCAAGTGCCATAGCCTCAAATCTGGCCAAGGGCTTCAGCCTGACAGAGTCAGTGAAAAGGGCCAAGAGCTACATCTCTGAAGCCCTGGAAGCCATGCTTGATCTGGGCAAGGGCTCAGGACCGATGAAGCACAATTTCGGCCTTCTCGGCGAATATGCAAAGGAGGCGAAGTAAATGGAAGAAAGACGCACATCTGTATTTGAAAACGGATTAATCTGGTTTGGTGCTGCAGTTTCCATTGCGGAAATCGTAACAGGCACATACTTCGCCCCTCTGGGCTTTTCCAGGGGAGTTGCGGCGGTTCTCATAGGCCATGTCATCGGCTGCGTGATGCTGTTCATGGCAGGACTTATAGGAGGCAAGGTGCGCAAAAGCGCCATGGAAACAGCCAAGATGAGCTTCGGAAGCAAGGGAGCCCTGCTTTTTTCCGTGCTTAATATCATTCAGCTTGTGGGCTGGACCGCCATCATGATTTTTGATGGAGCCCTGGCGGTAAACGGAATTTTTGATGTGGGAAACTGGGTTTGGTGCATAATAATCGGAGCTCTGATTATTCTCTGGATACTCATAGGCATTAAGAATCTGGGCAAGGTTAACACTGTTGCCATGGGAGCCCTCTTCGGCCTGACCATTGTCCTCAGCTTTGTTATCTTCGGCGGAGGAAACAGTCCGGAAATAAGCGGAGAGGGAATGTCCTTCGGAGCCGCAGTTGAGCTTTCTGTTGCCATGCCCCTTTCCTGGCTTCCGCTGATAAGCGACTATACCAGAGAGGCTGCCAAGCCGGTTAAGGCAACAGCTGCAAGCGCTGTTACATACGGCATAATAAGCTGCTGGATGTACATAATAGGAATGGGCGCTGCCATTTTCACAGGAGAATCGGACATAGCTCAGATAATGCTTAAGGCAGGACTGGGTGTTGCGGGATTGCTGATTATTGTGTTCTCTACTGTAACAACAACCTTCCTTGACGCATATTCCGCAGGAGTTTCCAGCGAATCTCTGTCAGGCAAAATCAACGGTAAATATGTTGCAATAGGGGTAACCGTAATCGGTGTTCTTGGCGCAATATTCCTGCCTCTATATGACATTACCGATTTTCTCTATTTCATCGGCTCGGTATTCGCACCGATGATTGCGATTATGATTGCCGATTTCTTCATACTGAAGAACAATTCAGAGGGAAGCTCATTTAACATCAGAAACCTTGTTATCTGGCTTGTGGGATTTATTATCTACCGCTTCCTGATGCAGGTTGATATTATAGTCGGCAACACTCTGCCGGATATGATTATCACCATACTGATTTGTGTGGCAGTAAACATGATTGGCAGAAAGAGATAGATAGAAAAAGATAGGGAGATAGAATGAGAACAGATAGACGCTGTGTGATTGTCGGCGGTGCAGACATAAACAATTACGAATATATCAGGGAGCAGCTGCGTCCGGATGATTATATGATCTTCTGCGACTGCGGACTCAGGCATCTGCAGCCGCTTATGGCGGAGCCCGGTTCTGTGGACCCGGAGCCTGTGAGCCCGGATCTTATTGTGGGGGACTTTGACTCCCACGAGAATCCTCACCTCGACGTGGAGACAATAGTTCTTCCCCGGGAGAAGGATGACACGGATACTGTGTTCGCAGTGAAGGA
>JBJESQ010000025.1:26150-38207 GCA_051882875.1 Lentihominibacter sp.
GATTGTTGAAGCATTTGCTTCTAAGCAGGTTTTGCTTCAACATGCAAGGGATTCAGGCAGGTATTTGAGCCTTTTTTCAGGCGAGATTTGAAACAACTCCTTCTAACAAAAAATTGCTTCAACAAAACTAGAAAAATGTTGAAGCAAATGAAAATCAATCGAGAAAACTTCAAAAAATGGAAAAAATTAGGTGATAAATCGGCGCTATTTCAAGGCGTTGTTGAAGCAAATTTGGCTATTGCCCGATTGCTTCAACATCGATTCTGAAAAGGTGACCTGACAGGGCTCAACCCTTAGCAAATAAGGGCTAGCAATCCTGCCTACCTATTTAACCGTAAATCTATATCCCAGTCCCCTGACGGTTTTGATGTACCGGGGATTTGAAGGGTCGTCCTCTATTTTCTGGCGTAATCTGTTTACATAGACCATAATGGCGTTCTCGTCAATAATGGTCTCCCCCCAGATGAGGCTGTATATCATTTCCTTTGAGAAGATGCTGCCCTCATTGTCAATGAAGAGCTTGATCATGGCGTTTTCCTTGGCCGAAAGAGGAATCTCTACATCTTCCTTGTAGAAGCGAAGGGTACGGGTGTCATAGGTGAACGGCCCCACCTTGAGCTGACTGCTTTCTCCTTCAATGGAGCTGCGGCTCCTTCTTATGAGGGCCTTTGCCTTTGCACCCAGAGTAACGGGGTTGAAGGGCTTGGTAATGTATTCGTCGGCTCCGATATCCAGCCCGTAAAGGGTGTCGTAATCCGCCTTGCGACCGCTGACAACCATAATGGGAACGTTCATTCCCCGGCTTCTTATCTCGTTGATTACCTCGAAACCGTCCATGCCGTGCATGTTGATGTCCAGCAGGATAAGCGCGAAGCTGTTCTCGGATACAGCCTTAAGAGCTTCCTGACCGCTTTCCGCCTGAAGGACATCGAAGCCGTTACTGTCCATTATCTTGCAGAGCATAGTTCGCACTGCCTGATCATCGTCAACTATGAGAACCAAATCCTTATTCATTACTCGTCTCCTGTCCCGTATACTTTATCAATAGCACTTCAATGCTTCTTTATAGTATAATTAAAAATAAAGAAATTATCAACAATCCGGAGGTGGCATTGCGAAAGATAATCGATAGGAAAAAAAGCAGAGAATATGCAGGAATGGCTCTGGCCCTGGCCCTTGTGGTTATTGGCGTGATTATGGTCGCATCTGCCATAAGCAGATTCGATCACAGCATCGAAGAGGAGCAGGATCGTCAGCTTGCCGGAGTGCTGGAATCCGTGGACTACAATATCAACGATACTGTAACACGAATCGAAAAACAGATGGACGCTCTTACCGCGTCGGAGCGGTTCTCCCAGGCAGTTGAAGCCTGGCAGATGGGGGGCGATGCCGGAGATGTTCTGGCGCAGATGGAGAACGCGGCTGTTTCCAACATGTCTGTTTTTGAGGCAATGTTCATTACCCGGAAGGGCGAAAAAATCCTGTCAACAATGGAATGGATGGACTACAGCATCGGGGAGAACATCACCGGGGACATCTGGCGCTGCCGGGATGGGGGAGGCACTGAATTTCTGGCGGTCAGGTGCAAACTGGGAAAGGATCTGGTATGCTACGGTGTAATCGATTTGGCAGGTATGTATTTCAGAACACTGGAGCGCTTGGGACTCCCCGAGGACAGCCTGATGCTTCTGGAAGCAGGCACAGGAGTGCTGCTGTATCAGGAGAAGGGTGAAATCCGGTTCACCACCGCCGAAGAAGCTGCAAAGGCAGACATGCCTGCTGTCCGGGAGGCTGTGATGCTCAACGAAAGCGAGCAGACCTCTGCGGCAGAAAGCGACTCTTATGAGAAAAAGTCCGGAAAGGATAAGATCACCACAAGGGTTGACACCCTGCCTTCTTCCAACACAGAGAACGGAATATTCGCAATTTCCGCATCCCTTGATTACGATGCCCTGGAGGGCCTTGCCAGAGGGACTGCCACCAGGCTCATGTTTTACCTGGCTATTGCCGCTGCGGGAATTCTCCTGATTATTCTCCTTTTCCTCAAGAACAGAAGAGAGAAGCAGCAGGTTGACCTGGAGCTGCAGAACCTCAAAGAAAAGAACCGGCAGATGGAGGAGCTCACCAGGAAAACCCAGGAGCTTGCTCATCATCAGAGGCTTGAGACAATAGGTACCATGACTTCAAGCATAGCCCATGAGTTCAACAACCTGCTGACTCCTATTATGGGATACAGCCTCATGACTCTGGAGAAGCTGCCCCAGGATGACGATCAGATATACGATGATGTTCTGGAAATTTACAACGCCTCGGTGAAGGCTAAGGACATAATATCCAGATTGTCGGAGCTGTCCAGGAAGAACACCGAGTCCGTGTTCAAGAGAATTGTTCCTGATGACCTTGTGAACAAGGTGCTTCATGTTACAGCTCCGGCACTGCCGAAGAACGTGGACATATTCCGGGAGCTCCACTGCGGCGGCAGGAGCATAGAGGGAAACGAAACCCAGCTTTCCCAGCTTTTGCTTAATCTTGTGATGAACGCCTTCCAGGCCATGGGAGAAGAGGGTGGAGAGATTATCCTATCTACTGCAGTGGAGGGTGAGAATGTTGTGTTCACAGTCAGGGACAGCGGACCGGGAATCAGCGAGGAAATCAGAGATAAGATTTTTGACCCGTTCTTCACCACAAAGGAATCCGGAGCAGGCACAGGACTGGGTCTGGCAATTGCCCGACAGGCAGTGGAGGATCACAAAGGCCGCATAGAGGTGGATTCCGCGCCCGGAGAGGGAACGGAGTTCAGAGTATATATTCCTAAGGCAGATACCGGGCTGCCGGAGGGCTACGAGAATTACGTGCTGGAAACAAGCGGAGCTGATATTGTTGACAGCGAGGACATTAAGACACGCATCTGATTAAAAGAGGGAAACCATGAGAAACGACAGAGTACTGAGGATATATACAGACGGAGGCTGTTCCGGCAACCAGAAGGAAGAGAATCTGGGAGGCTGGGGAGCTGTGCTTGAGTTCGGCCCGGGGGGCGGAGCTGCCACTAAGGAATTGTACGGAAGCCTCCCCAATACAACTAACAACAGAATGGAAATGACGGCGCTGCTGGAGGCTTTCCGGGCAATAAAAAAAGACGGCCAGACCATCCAGGTGTTTTCGGACAGCAGCTATCTTATGGACTGTTTCAGAAAAAAATGGTATGTGAACTGGCAGAAAAACGGCTGGAAAACCGCCCAGAAAAAACCGGTGGAGAACAAGGATCTATGGCAGGATCTTCTGCCCTTTCTGGACAGACACACCATTGAATTTTACAGAGTTAAGGGTCACGTGAATCTCAGCAGCAAGGCTGTGGACCTGCAGAAGCTTTACGAGAAGTTCATTGAGTGGAACGGCAGCGAATTCACCTTCGATGAATTCAGATACATCACAGAAAAAAACAACCGGGCCGACCAGCTGGCCAATGTGGGGATAGACGAAATCCGGTAGCCGGCCGGCAGCCGCCTACATATTTTCGAATTTTCTGGTGGCCTCCAGATACTGCTGCAGCGTTCCCAGGTGCACGTAGTAGCAGGAGAGGCGATCTCTTTTCTGCACCTGCAGCAGGTTGGCATCAACCAGCTTTTTAACATGCTGTGAGATGGTTGCCTGGGCGTAGCCGAACTCCTTAACAAGATCCTTGTTGCAGACAGGCTGACGCTTTTTGTTGCAGCTCATGATGTGCCTGAAAATCCTGATGCGGGCTGGGTGAGCAAGTGCATCGGAAATCTGTGCCACCAGCAGAACATCCTTTTCTTCCATTGAATCTGTTTCTTTTCTTAATCTCATTTCTCAAACTCCTTCTTCAGATAATCAATTATTGTTTCAGCCATAAATACATGTCCCTCCGGCATGGGATGAATTCCGTCAAGATAAACAAGGTCCGGATCATCAAAGGCCGAGGCGTATCCTGCAAAGGCTCCCCCAAGATCCAGATACGATACGCCGGATTCGGCAATCAGCTCCGACAGCTCAGCAATATCCCGATTCACTGCAGGATATGAAATACCGCATCCTGCCATCCACATGAGCTGGGCCTTTCCCGCGTCCACGGGAATCGGGGTAAGGAGAACCGCCCTGCCGCCTGAATCATCAAGCATCCGGGCCATCTGCATGAGATTGGCCATGGCCTCCCGGGGAGTGGCATCCCTGTAGATGAAATCGTTCGTTCCCGTCATGATAAATGCCAGATCAGGGCTGTGGTCAAGGACATCCTCTCTGAAGCGCCCCAGTATGCCGGCGGTGGTATCGCCGTTCACACCCTTGTTTATTATCTCAAACCCCAGGTTTTCTGCAAAGGCAGGCCGAGGTATTTCTTCTGAATCACCTTTTAGAGCCCGGCGTACAACGCTGGGGAAACTCTTGCCTTTGCTCCAGGGATAACCTGCCACTATACTGTTGCCGATAAATACCAGTTTCTTTTTCATTGTTTTCCTGACCTCACATCGCCTATTGCCAATAGGTATTGTAGCGTTTTTTTGGGGCTGGGGCAAGAGCAAAGGCGGGAAATTGTGATATAATCCCAGTTAGTAAAGAAGGAGATGTTTACTATGAAAAAAACTGTTGTTTCCATTGCGGCTGTCATTGTAATGTGCATAAGCTGCCTTGCCTCCATAGGCGGCGAGCCTGCCTTTGCAGAGGAGGATCAGGGATTCGTAATAGACGATTATCAGGTGAGCATTCAGGTTCACGAGAACAATACCATGGATATTACGGAGAATATCGATGCTGATTTCTACCTTAAGAAACATGGAATCTACAGAACAATACCTGTCAGGCTGGATATTAACCCTTCAGCAGCGGGGGGAGAGGACAGAGTATACAGCTACGGCTGTTCTGTGGAGAATGTCGCGGTTGCAGGCAGAGAATGGAGCTTTGAGGACAGCGGCAGCAGTGCCACAGTGATAAAAATCGGCGATCCTGACAAGCTTGTAAGGGGCAGACAGAGCTACAGCATTTCATACAGATATGTCTATCCTGATGACAGAATCGATGATTTTGATTTCATCTACCACAACCTTCTGGGGGACCAGTGGAGCGTTCCCATCAAGGAATTCTCCTTTGTGGTGAAGTTTGACAAGGCTCTTCCGGAAACTGCAAGGGAGAACCTGAGACTTTACAGCGGCAGCAGAGGCGCCGCCGGCAATGAGCTGACCGTTAGCTACGACGTGGGAGAAACTTCCGTTTCGGGATATGCCTTTGGGATACAGCCCGGAGAAGCTATTACGTTAATGTCTGTTCTGCCGGATGACTATTTTGTTGGGGAAAAGTCAAGATCTCCTGTTCCGTCTGCGGCGGGTCTTGTTATTGCTCTGGCAGGGGTTGTGACGGTGCTGATTTTCAGACTTAGAACCAGAAGGAAGAAGCCGGTTCCGACTGTCGAATTCCATCCCCTTGAGGGTCTGTCTCCGGCTGAGGTGGGGACTATAATGGACGAAACAGCTGACAGTAAGGATGTTCTCAGCCTGATTCCGTGGTTCGGAGCTCGAGGCTATCTGACGGTGAGAATGGTTGAGAAGAAAGTAAGAAAGAAGGCAACGGAAGTCATAGAGCTTACCAGGGTTAAGGATCTGCCTGACAGCGCGCCGGCTTACCAGAAGGATTTTTTCAATCTTCTCTTCAAGGATGGGGATGTCCGAGTCATGTATGACCTTGATGAGGAGTTCGGCAAGGAATTCCGGAAGGTTAGTGAGGAACTCAATATGGAATTCAAGGGAGAGAGGAAGCTTTCAACGGGAAGCGGCAAATCCTTCCTGATGTCTCTGATAATATCCGTTGGTGCGGCTATGTTCTACGGTTTTTCCAGCGAGATTTCTCCAATTGAAAACGTAATTCCCGGAATTATGGCTCTCACATTCATGGCAGTAACGGTTGTGGGGGGAATGGTGATAAAATCCGGAAAATACAAAATAACCGGCCCGGTATTTATGGGCATCTTCCTGATAGCCGAACTGCTCTGCATAATTCTTTTCTGTATGGATAACTGCATGTTTTCGCCGACGCTTTGCATTGCCGTGTTTGTGATATGCGGTGCTGGAAGCGTGATTGCAGCGGGACTTATTGTTCCTACGGATTACAAGGTGGAAATGCTGGGAAAGCTTCTGGGACTGAAGGAATTCATAAGCGTTGCCGAGCTGGACAGGCTCAATATGCTTATGGAGGAGAATCCCGGTTACTTCTATGAGATTCTGCCATATGCCATGGCCTTCAATCTGGAAGAAAAATGGTCCGGACATTTTGAAAGCATCAAGATGGATGATCCGGAATGGCTTGACGTGACGGACGTTGACAGCAGGTTCAGTGCGGTAGCCTTCTGCAGTCTGATGAACAGCACTGTGTCGGAAGCTGTTTCAAGCTCCGTTTCCTCCGGAAGCGGCGGCGGAGCCGGCGGCGGCGGAGGCGGCGGGGGCGGCGGATCCTGGTAGGAGAAACCGGTGATGCCGTTGGCGTAATGCGTACTGTGAACGTATATACAATGCATAAATATAAACCTTCGCCCTGGACGGGGATTAAAAAAAGAGGTTTTAGGGAGGGCAAGTGCAAAAATATTTGCACTCGCCCTCCTTTTGTGATACCCTAAAGCCATGAAAGCTAAGGAATATCAGGCCATACTGCAGGCTGCGGCAGAGATTCTGGGCGGAGCCATGCACGTTGTCAACGCCGATGGAATTACAATAATATATAACGAAGAAATGGCTAAGCTGGAGAAGATAAGCGTAAGTGACGTTCTTGGCAAGCCCTTCAGAGAAGCCTTCTCCTTCATTCCCGAGGAGGAGAGCACCCTGTTCCAGGCATTGAAACACCGTAAGTCAAGCATTCGCAGGGAGCAGACATATCTGAATGTCTTCGGGAAGGAGATAACCACCGTCAACACAACGGTGCCAATTATCGTGGACGACAAAGTTGTAGCCGCCATGGAGGTTGCCAGAGACATCACCGACATCAAGGACATGAGCGACAGGCTTATGGATCTGCAGGATACGGTTAATGCAAAGGCAAAGGGAACAGGCAACGGCAAGCCAAAGGGCATCAGGAAATACAGCTTTGACGATTTGATTGGCGAGAGCAAGGCATTTGAGGAAACTGTGGCCCGGGCGAAGAAGGCGGCCAGGAATGACGTTTCCGTTCTCATATACGGAGAAACCGGCGTGGGTAAGGAACTCTTTGCCCAGAGCATCCACTATGACGGGCTGCGGCGGGACAAGCCCTTCCTGGCCCAGAACTGCGCAGCCATTCCCGAAAGTCTCCTGGAGGGAGTGCTGTTCGGAACGGTCAAGGGAGGCTTCACAGGAGCCGAGGACAGGGCAGGGCTGTTCGAGCAGGCGAATGGTGGAACTCTGCTGCTGGACGAGGTAAGCGCCATGCCCATAGGTCTTCAGGGCAAGCTGCTGCGGGTTCTTCAGGAGGAATATATCAGGAGAGTGGGGGGCTCGAAGGATATTCCGATAGATGTCCGGATAATAGCAACGATTAACGAGCCTGCAGAGAAAATGATAGAAGAGGGAAAGCTCCGAAAGGACCTGTACTTCAGACTGGGAATTGTCAATATGTCCATTCCGGCCCTCAGGGACAGGAAGGAGGATATACCGGTTCTGGTCAGGGAATTCCTGAAAAAATACAACAGCAGATACGGCAAGGAAGTGTGGATGGTGTCCCGGGATGCCCGCAAAAAACTCGAGGAGTACAATTATCCCGGCAATGTCAGGGAACTGGAGAACATAATTATGGCCGCCGTTTCCATGGCGGATGATGAGCATGTTCTTGATGCGGATGCCATAGATCTGGGCAGCGAATACAAAGGCAGCGAACCGGGATTTGGGGGCTTTGCGTCAAGCGGAAGCACATTGGCAGAGTATTTGGCGGGCATAGAGGAGACAGCGATACGCAGGAGCCTGGTGAATAACGAGGGCAACGTCTCGAAAACCGCCAAGGAGCTGGGAATGCTGCGGCAGAACCTTCAGCACAAGATGCGAAAGTACGGAATATAGCTGTATAATAGCTGTATACTGAAATAAACGGAAAATGCAAATATATTTGCATAATATATGCAAATATATTTGCAGTGCCAAACAGGAAAAGGACGCACGTTTTTTCACGATAAAGGAGACTTTTGAAGAAATAATCTCTTGAAACCCTTGGGAGACAAGGGTTTCAGGCGATGAATAATAATTAACGCCGCAAAGGAGCAAGTTGGCACAGGACTTGCTCCTTTTATTGTGCAGAAAATAACCGACAGAAGCTGTCGGCGGGTAAGTTAATTTTTATTAAATAATTATTATAAAGGATGAAAAGGAGAACGAAAATGAAGAACGTAAAAGTAATCATCTGGGGTCTCGGCGCTATGGGCGGCGGAATTGCAAACATGCTTCTGAAGAAAAAGGGAGTGGACATTGTTGGCGCAGTAGAAATCGGCGACAGAATCGGCAAGTCAATGTTTGACCTTCCTATCATCGAAGTTGAAAGAGGCGACAGAGATGACGTAATCATGGGATCAGTTGAAGACGTTATCAAGCCGGGTGCTGCTGACGTTGTAATCGTTTGCACAGACTCATTCACAAAGGACGTATTCCCTAAGCTCAAGCTGGTTATGGAGAACGGAATGAACGTAATCACTTCAGCAGAGCAGATGGCATATCCTGCAGCTCAGGAACCTGAACTGGCTAAGCAGCTGGACGAAATCGCAAAGGCAAACGGCGTATCAGTTCTGGGAACAGGAATCAACCCTGGACACATCATGGACCTGCTGGTACTGGTAATGACAGGCTGCATGGTTGACGTAGAACACATCCTCTCAAAGAGAGTTAACTCACTTTCACCGTTCGGACCTACAGTAATGGAAGAACAGGGAATCGGCATCAGCAAGGAAGAATTCGAAGCAAGAAAGGCTGATGGAACAATGGCAGGACACGTTGGATTCGCAGAATCAGTTGGCATGATGGCTGACGGTCTGGGACTCACAGTTGAAGAGTTCTCACAGGACATGGATCCAATCCTCACTGACGTAGACAGAAAGTCACCTTACGGCTTCGCAGCTGCAGGTTCATGTGCAGGCGTTGCTATGGTAGCTGACGCTAAGCTGTCAAACGGTATGGAAATCAGAATGGAGCACCCTCAGCAGATCGAACCTGAACAGGTTGGAATCAACACAGGTGACTATGTAATCATCGAAGGAACACCTGCAATCAACATGGTTAACAGCCCTGAGGTTGAAGGCGGACTGGGAACAATCGCTATGATTGCCAACAGCATCCCTAACATCATCAACGCTGAGCCGGGACTGCAGACAATGATTACTATGCCTATTCCATGTGCAATCATGGGCGACATGAGAAACAAGGTAAGAGAAGACAAGAAGATTGTTAAATAATCGGATTGTAAACAATGAATCGTAAGGTATTAGAAAGGAAATAAAACAATGGCAAAGAAAGGCGATTGGGTTCGCATTCACAGCGTTGTTCTGAAGGCAGAAGAGCGTACAGCCAAGCTTCCTGAAGACACACAGAAATGCGACCTGGAACAGTGGACAAAGGGTTTCCTTCTTGCTGACGGCGAGCTGGGCGACGAAGTAGAAGTTGAAACAGCAGTTGGCAGAATCGTAAAGGGAACGCTTATTGACGATGCTCCGTACTATGACCACAGCTACGGTAAATTCGTTCCTGAACTGATTGCTATAGACAAGCAGCTCAGAGAAGAAATGGCTGAAATAGGAGGTGACAAATAATGGCACTGGCAAAGGATTATGCTTCAGTAATGGGCAGATCAAACGACATTCAGAAGGATGCTCTGGGTCTGGACTATGCTGAATTTGAAACTTCCCCGATAGCTTTTGACTATGAAAAGCTCATGACTTCCACAGGATACACTCTGGAAGAGGTAAACAGAATTCAGAGCCAGTACGGCGTAGGAAACACTCCGCTGCTGGAAGCAAGAAACATCACTAAGCTGGCTCGTAAATATGCAAAGCCTGGATACGGCGCCCGCATCTTCATCAAGGATGAGGCAGCAAACGCATCAGGCTCATTTAAGGACAGACGTGCTGCATGTGCTGTATACCACGCAAAGAAGCTGGGATACAAGGGCGTTATGGCAGCAACATCAGGAAACTACGGTGCTGCAGTAGCATCCCAGGCAGCAATCCAGGGACTGAAGTGCATCATCGTTCAGGAATGCTATGACTCAAACGGAGTCGGACAGCCTGAAATCGTTGAAAAGGCAAGAAAGTGCGAAGCACTGGGCGCTGAAGTAGTACAGCTGACAGTAGGACCTGAACTGTTCTACTCATTCCTGTCAATCCTGGAAGACACAGGATACTTCAACGCATCACTCTATTCACCATTCGGAATTGCCGGCGTTGATACACTGGGATACGAAATCGTACAGCAGTGCAGAGAAAAGCTGGGCAAGGATCCGGATATGGTAGTGTGCACAACAGCCGGCGGCGGAATGGTAACAGGAACTGCCCGAGGAGTAAGAATGGCAGGGTGTGATGCTCAGATTGTATCAGCATCAATCGACCTGACTGGACTGTCAATGGCATCAGACGTTGACTTCAACAAGAAGTCATGTACAACAGGCCACACAGGATTCGGAGTTCCTTATGCAACTGACCCTGACCACTCAGACGTACCTAGATCAGCTGCAAGACCTCTCAGATACATGGACAGATACGTTACAATCACCCAGGGTGAAGTTATGTACATGACTGAGATGCTGGCTCAGCTGGAGGGTATCGAAAGAGGTCCGGCAGGACAGACTGCTCTGGCAGCAGCGTTCTCACTGGCTCAGGAACTGCCTGAAGATGCAATCCTGGTTGTTTCAGAAACTGAATACACAGGTGCCGGCAAGCACGTACAGCCTCAGCTTGACTTCGCGAAGCAGAACGGTATCGACGTAAGAATCGGCGATCCTAAGGAAGAGGTTCCAGGAAAGAGCGTTGTACTGCCTGCAAGCCCAGCACTGTTCAAGTACAAGGAAGCTGACGTAGACCACTTCAGAGCATCCCTCATCAAGAAGGCTGTTAAGAAGGCAGGCGTTAAGCCGACAGAATCCGACCTTGAATTCCTGGCAGAGGAAACAAAGAAGGACGTTGACTTCGTAAAGAAAGTTCTGGAAGAAAACGGACTGTTATAAGAATCAGACAAGTTAAAGCATTACCGGCGTTTGGGCCTGAAACCGCAGCAGGCTTCAGGCTTTTCGCCGGACCTTGTTCGGCCTTTGCATGAGGCCGGAGGGTTTAAGAAAGGGAGAATAAAAGATGAAAAGAGCAGACGATTTTGAACAGCGCAGACAGCATATTGCTAATCTGACTGACGAAGAACTCTACAACAGATTCTGGGAACTGACAGAACAGGTTGTAGACCCGCTCCTGGAGCTGGGCAGAAAGAATACAACACCTTCAATTGAAAGATCCGTTCTCCTGAGAATGGGCGTTTCATCACTGGATACTCAGAAGGTTGTTGAGGGCTGCATGGACAGAGGTCTCATGGGACACGGTGCAGGCCACGTGGTTTATAAGGTAATGAAGGCACACGACCTCTCAGCAAAGGAAGCCGCCGAAAAGCTGGTTGCCGGCGAATACTGGGACGAAGTAGTAGCAAGTTTCAAGTAAGGAGGTAGTGAGATGTCAGAATTCAAATTAGAACCAAACGAAAAGTTAAATGTTAGAGAGCTTCTGAAGGACCTGGACAAGTATGAGCCTAGAAGAAGAGGCTGGCACTGGAGAGAACCGGCACCGGGACTCAAGATGGGACCTTTTGAATATCATGATTGTTCAAAGCCTCTTAAGAACAGTGTAGGACTCCCTCCTGCCAAGTACTTTGACAACATCGACCCGCAGCCGATGCCTGTAATCACAACTGAAATCGCTTCCGGAAGATTCGAAGACGACATCAGAAGAATGAGAATGGGCGCATGGCACGGTGCTGACCATCTGATGGTAATCAGACACATGGGTCAGTCACACATCGACGGACTGATGGAAGGTACTCCACAGGGTATCGGCGGTGTTCCTATCAC
>JBJESQ010000026.1:0-6101 GCA_051882875.1 Lentihominibacter sp.
GAATATCGGTGTGTTCTTTGTTAGAATTGAAATTCCGGGCTCTGGGTTGTATAATTATAGTGAGATTTTGTTGCTTTTGCAAAAGCAACACACAGACTACAACAAAGGAGCTTACAATGGGAGCAGCTGAAGTAATCCTGGCCCTGGCCAAGGTTTTCATCATGATACTGCCGGGATATATTCTCGCTAAACTTAATATTCTGCAGGAACCCCACACCTCGGGGATTTCCACATTAATAACCTGCATAACCTACCCCTGCCTTGTTATCAGCGCGATGCAGATGGAGTTTTCCTGGGAGATTCTCAACAACTGCAAGTATGTCGTTCTGATATTCATAGGCGTGGTGCTGGTGGCAATGGTAATTTCCAAGGTGCTGACATCAATAATCAAAATGCCCGCATCCCAGAGCGGCATCATGGCCTTCATGATGGTCTTCGGCAATACGGGTTTTCTGGGTCTGCCTGTACTGGATGCCCTCTTCGGCAAGGAGGCTGTATTTTACGGGGCTCTGGCGGACTCCTCCTTCGATCTGCTTATGTTCACCTTCGGTGTGACCTTCATAAGACAGGCAGCCAAGGGTGAAGAAAAAATGGGCGTGGGAGAAACCCTCAAAGGACTGATTAATCCCTGCTTTGTTGGTGTTCTTATCGGACTGGCTCTCTACGCTTCACAGATTATGCTGCCGGATATCATTGGCGGGCCTGTTGAATCCATCGGCTCCGCCACAAGTCCTCTGGCAATGATGGTGGTGGGCTCCCATCTGGCAAGGATCAGGCTCCTTGACATGTTCAAAAGCTGGCAGCCTTATCTGGTTTGCCTCCTGAAGCTTCTGGTGGCGCCGGCAATAGCCCTGGTGCTGGTGAAGCTTATCATTGGAGGGGACACTCTCTTCGGAACCGTCATAGTAATGGAGGCCGCCATGCCGTGTGCAATGCTGTCGGTAATACTGAGCGACCGCTACGGAGCCGATGTGAACCTGGCAACAAAGGGTGTAATGCTTACCACTATAATGTGTCTGGTAACAATCCCGATTGTTGCCATAACTCTTCAGTATATTTAATCAGTATTTAAAAGGTATTAGAGATGGACTATTCTTACGAAGAAATAATTTCATATGTGCAGCTTTATTTCACCACTGGCGTGCGATGGGTATGCATGGGTCTGGCGATTCTTATCCTGCTGCACCAGTTTCTGGCACTGATCAGATTGAGAAACCCCTCTGAAATATGGGCTTATCTGAAGTGCCCCGACGGCACCTCGGTTCCCCTTACTCACTGGGAAAACCTGGTTGGTCGTCACAGAGGCTGCGACATTATACTTAATCTGGGCGCCGTTTCCCGAAGTCACGGAACTCTTATCCGGGACTCTGAGGGAACCTGGGTTTACAATGACCTCAATTCAAAAAACGGTTCTTTCATAAACGGTCGCAAAGTTACAGAGCCCACTGAAATGCATGGTGGCGATGTGCTCACTGTGGGCGGCACGGACTTCGAGCTCTATCCCCTGAGCTACAGGGAGCGAATGGAGAACATTGAGAAGAGAAAGCGCAACACCAAACGCACTTCTCCATGGCTTTCCATGCTGGCGATTACTGTATTTCAGCTTCTGACCGTAATCCAGTTCAAGGTGTCTCTGGGAGAGGAATTTCCTGCTCAGCTGCCGGCTGCCTTTGCACTTCTGTGCATCCTCATGTGGGTATATGTTATAGCCCTCAGGATGATGAAGAGAACAGGCTTCGAGGTGGAGCTCATTGCCTTCTTCCTGTCGACTCTGAGTCTGGCTGTTACCGCATCGGCCTACCCTTACTCGGTAATGAAGCAGTCAATATGCATACTTCTGGGGGTGCTTCTTTTCTTCGCCATGTGCTGGTTCCTCAGGGATCTTTCAAAGGCAAAGAGATTCACTTATATTCTCATGGGTATAAGCGTTGTTCTCCTGCTTATCAATATCACCATGGGTACTGTGGTAAACGGTTCCCAGAACTGGATTCAGATTGGAGGTTTCTCATTTCAGCCATCTGAAATGGTCAAGATAGTATTTATTTTTGTAGGCGCCGCGTCTCTTGATGAGCTGCAGCAGCGGAAGAACATGCTGGTGTTTATGGGCTTCAGTTTCTTCTGTCTGGGCTGTCTCGCCATCATGGGTGACTTCGGAACTGCTCTGATATTCTTCGCAACCTTCCTGGTAATATCCTTTCTCAGGTCAGGAGATTTCACCAAGCTGTTCCTTGTTCTTGGCGCAGCCGGTCTGATGGGCCTGATGGTTCTGAGGTTCATGCCTTACGTTGCATCCAGATTCCAGATCTGGCGCCATGTCTGGGAGGATCCTACAGATAAGGGTTTCCAGCAGGTGCAGACCATGACCTCCGTTGCCAGCGGAGGAATCCCGGGACTTGGAGCAGGAGAAGGTAATCTAAGTGATGTGGCTGCCTCAAGCACCGACCTGGTATTCGGCCTTCTGGCTGAAGAATGGGGTCTTGTAATTGCCGTAATGGCTGTTCTTTGTATTGTTACTCTGGGAGTGTTCGCATACCGTTCCATTATAGCGGGACGTTCAACATACTACTGTATAGCAGCATGCGCCACCACATCCCTGTTCATGTTCCAGACTATTCTGAATGTGTTCGGATCCGTGGATCTGCTGCCCCTCACCGGTGTCACATTCCCATTTGTTTCATCCGGCGGAACCAGTATGATTGCCTGCTGGGGCATGCTTGCCTTTGTAAAGGCAGCAGATACCCGTCAGAATGCCAGCCTGGCTGTCCGTGTCAATGAAAACAAACTGAAGGTTGCCGAGCGGAGAGCCGCCAAGCTTCCGCCTGAACCGGCGGAGGAGGAGTACGAGGATTTCATCGACAGTCTGGACCGGGAGCTTCAAGAAGATCACAGAGAGCCGCGGTCTGAGTATGTGGAGCCTCGGCCTGAGTATCGAAAGCCGGCTCGGCCTGAGTATGAGGAACCGCGGCGGAAGTCTCACCCGAAGGCTGTGCGATATACGGAAATCAGCGACGATGATTTCTTTGACGCCTTCGGAAACAATAGCGGGAATGAACCGGAAAAAGATTGGGATAAACCGGTCTCCCTTGAAGATATATTCGGAGACGATGGGATATTTGGAGATAAGAAATGAAAAAAGTTGAAAAAAGAGCGATAATGTGTCTCCTGCTGGGATTGTTCCTGGTGGCAGGGATAGGCTTCTTCGTCTATGAGGACTGGAGCGAGGGCGCCGACTGGGTAGTGTACGAAGGCAACCGTGATGTATTCGCAGACGGCGATCTGGCCAAGGGAGGAGTCTACGACGTAAATGGAGAACTTCTCATGAAGAATACCTCGGAAGGAATGCTGTTTAATGACAGCGCCGATGTTAGAGCAGCCTGCCTGCATATTACGGGAGACAAGGACAACAACATAGCCACCGGAGCCAACAGAGCTTTTCTCGACAAGCTCATTGGCTATGATTTCATTAACGGCATATACAGCCTTAACAACGAGGGGGAAAATGTCACACTTACCATTGACTCGGATGTCTGTGCCACTGCTTACAATGCTCTGGCGGGCAGAAAGGGCTGTGTGGGGGTATACAATTACAAAACTGGTGAAATTGTCTGCATGGTCAGCTCCCCTACATATGATCCCCTTAATGTGCCCTACACGATTCCCGACGGCGCATACATCAACAGGTTCCTGGATGCATCCTTCGCACCGGGTTCAACCTTCAAGCTGGTTACCGCTGCTGCGTCAATCGAGAATCTCGACGACGCCTACAGCTTCAATGTCAACTGTACCGGCAGTGTGGATTACGGTCACGGGGATAAGGTAACCGATATTTCTGCCCACGGAGAAGTGTCTCTCACCAAGGCTCTGGAGGTTTCCTGCAACTGCTATTTCGGAAAACTTACCGAAAAGCTGGGACCGGGACTTATGGAGAAATACGTTGAGAAGACAGGCCTTAACAAGAGCTATGACATAGACGGTATTGATACAAAGGCAGGAACCTTTGACTACCCTGACAGTGGTGTGAATCTGGCCTGGACCGGCATAGGTCAGTACCACGACATGGTGAATCCATGCTCCATGATGGTCTATATGGGCGGCATTGCCGGAGGCGGCACTGCAGTTCTGCCTACAATCATGAGTCCCACAAACTTTATTGAGGAGAACATTGACAAGGCCAAAACAGCAATACTTAAAACCGAAGATATGATCGACGAGAGCACTGCGTCTTCTCTCAAGGACATGATGAGAAACAATGTAATCAATCACTACGGCGGCGATAACGCTTTCCCGGGACTTGAGCTCTGCGCCAAGTCCGGCACCGCCGAGGTTTCCGGTCAAACTAAACCAAACGCCTGGTTCACCGGTTTCATTGATGACGAGGACAATCCATATGCCTTCGTAGTGCTGGTGGAAAACGCCGGTTACGGCTCAGAAGTGGCAGGCGCTGTGGCAAACAAGGTGCTGCAGGACATAGTCAATTAAGGCAGTCAGCTGTTATGGCAAGCACTGGCGAAAACCGGCGAACACTAATAACGCAGTTGAATCTGCGCCGCTATTAAGAATAATACAGGCGCTGATTGGGTCTTGGTAATATCTGTGACGCAATATCTGTGAATTGTTGAAGCATTCCCTCAATCTGCGGAATTGCTTCAAACTGACCCTCAAAAAGGCCAAAATAATCGCCTAAATATTTCCAATTGTTGTAAATATCGATTGATAACTGGAATTGCTTCAACATTTTTGAACTTTTGTTGAAGCAATTATTTCTGTAATCTCATTGCTTCAACATGGACCCTCCGGAAGGCCGATTTCCGGCCTGCACTTCTGCCGTTGTTGAAGCAAATCAGGATAAAATACGAATACTTCAACATCAGCATCTCATACAGAGAAATAACCTTAGCGGAAAGTAATCAGAAGCCGCACCCGATCGGTGCGGCTTCTATTTTAATATGAAATTCTTGTCAATCACCTGCTTATTCCCCATCCTTCAGCTCTTCAAACATTTCTCTGACGCTTGGGGCATTCTTCGTGAGTTTCTTTATTGTCAGATCCTCCGCCTTGCTGTTCGCGAGGCGCAGGTTGTTCTCGGAGCCCAGAAGGGCATCCTTTGTTTTCTGCAGATGGTCTATTGTCTTGTCTATTTCATCGATAGCCTTCCTGAACTTCTCGCTGGCAAGTCTGTAGTTTCTGCCGAACTGTTCCTTGAAGGTGTTCATGTTCTCTTCGAAATTCTGAATATCTATCTGCTGGTTTCTTACTATGGCCAGCTCCCGCTGATATTTCAGGGAGTTGAGGGCCGCGTTGCGAAGCAGAGTTATGATAGTAATGAACATCTGAGGCCTTACCACATACATCTTCTCGTACCTGTATGAAACATCCACAATGCCGCTGTTATACAGCTCACTGTCCGCCTCAAGAGTTGATACCAGCACCGCGTATTCGCATTTCTTTTTCTTACGGTCCTTATCCAGCTTGTCAAAGAAGTCCTCATTCTTATGCTTTGTCGCAGTGGTATCGCTTTCATTTTTCATCTCAAACATTATTGAAATGAATTCAGTACCATCCTCATCAGCCTCCCTGAAAATGAAATCTCCCTTGGTATTCTCCACAGTTTCATTGTCCTTTTCGAAGTATGCGTTAGGGAAAGCTGTCATTCGTATTTTATTAAACTCGTCGCTGCAGTGTCTTTCCAGACTCTCTCCCACCATCTTCGTGGATTGTTTCGCCCTGAAGTCCTTCAGTTGTTCTATCTGTTCATCCTTCAGCTTCAGCATTCCGGAATATTCATTCTTCAGGCTCTGTTCTTTAAGCTCACCTTCCTGCTTTTGAAGCTGCAGAGCGCTGCGAAGGCTTGTAATTTCCTCGTTTTTATCCGCAAGCTCCGTATCCTTCTGATGAACGGCCTCTGTTATTGCAAGCTGCTTGACAGTTTCGCTGTTCTCAAGCAATGCCTTGAGCCTCTCAATTTCCCTGTCCTTTTCGGCAGCGGCTTTTTCCTGATCCGCCTTAATCAGCTTCAGCTCCGCTTCCCGTTTTTCTGCAAGAGCCTTTTCCTGCCTTTGCAGTTCTCTTGAAAATTCCGCATCCCTTACCTGGCTCACTAT
>JBJESQ010000027.1:0-37990 GCA_051882875.1 Lentihominibacter sp.
AGGTGATATACATTATTCCACATCAGATCACATCTGGGGCGAATGGCACTATGATGATGAATACACGGAAAATAGAAATGAATGCAACGGAAGCCATAAAATTCGATTCTGTACAGTTTGTGGTACAAATGAAAAAAAGTATTTCGAAGGAAAGGGATGTGATTTTGTAGCATTTGTAGATGGTGAATGCTGTGGTGAGGTATATGCTCCTGAGTGTACAAGATGCAAGGAATACTGGTGGGGTCCCGAAAATGTAGAAGAGGATCCGTTTTTCGGCAATACTTATGATGATTGCTACGATGCAGATGAAAGCAGATGCTTTAGAATTGCAGTATATTTAGATAAGACAAGTTTTACTGAAACAGGGAAGGAGCATAAACCCGGAGTAAGTGCATTTATTCGGGAATACAGTTATTATTATAACGATGAGACTTATGAGGATGAGTATGAATTAATATCACAAGAAAAGTTTCCGGAAAAGTATTATGATGTGATTTACAGTGGGGATGGTGTTTCAGCTGGAAAGCATTCTGTTACGGTTCGGTTCAAAGATAAATACAGCGGTGAAATAGTAAAATACTATAATGTATACAAGAGTCCTATTGTATCAACCAAGATAGATATGTACAAAGGAAAAACCTATAACGCAAAGCGCAGTGATGCAACAGGTACAATACAATGGAAGACCAGCAACAAAAGAATAGCAACCGTATCGTCAAACGGAACGATAAAAGCCAAAAAGTACGGCAAATGCAAGCTGTATGCAAAATATAAAGGCAAAACGTATACTTCTCAGATTGTCATACCGCACCACAAGCCATATTATGAAGCTGTTCTTGATGAATATGACAGGAGAACCGGAAAGGTATACGTATATGTTAAAAACAAAGGAAAAGTTCCGCTTTATGTTTATTCAAAGGGCTCCAGGCTCATTGACTTCGACTATAAATCTTATGACAGAACACTAGGACTTTCCGGAAAAAAGAAATATGTAAAAATCAATCCGGGAAAGGAAAAATGTGTAGTATATAAGATAAAAGGAAGAGCAACATGGCCGGGGGTAGAAGACAAAAAAATCAGAATGAAATTCAAATATGAAGGAAAGTATTATACACGGTATGCTTATTGAGAGAAGAAATGCAGCATTACCCCGTAGCTGTTGTCATATATGGCTGCATTGTTGAAGCAATTGCCTCTGAGAGAAATCTGCTTCAACATGTATACGATTTCAAATGATTATAAGGCATTTTTGGCAGTCAGATTTGAAGTATTTATAACTGATAAAGAATTGCTTCAACAAAAAATGAAAATTGTTGTAGCAATTCTTTTTGTCTCTAAAATGCTTCAACAATTGGTAAATTTTAGGAGGTATAACAGCTTCATTTTAGAGCGCATTTGAAGCAATTTGTGTTTTCTGATGATTTTTTCAACAACGCGGGTTCACACCTCCGGAACACACCTCCGGAACACGATGCCGGAAATAGCCAAAGGCTACAAAAATGACAATAAAACATAATAAGAATTATGCTGCTTTCCCTTTCGGGAGGTTTTTTTTATGATATAATAAAAACATGCGAGAAGAAAATTTAGCAAAAAAGACAATACATATCGGGGACAGGGCTTCCCTTACGAAGCAGTTCACGGTGGAGGATATTGAGGCCTTTGCGCGGATATCTCTGGATGATCAGGGGCTTCACACGGATTCGGAGTTTTCAAGAAGGGGGCTGTTCAGGCGGCCTGTTGTTCATGGGGTTCTTGTGGGAAGTCTCATTTCGTCGGTGATGGGAACAAGGCTGCCGGGAGAGGGCACGGTTCTGCAGAGTGAGGATATCAGATTTCTTCAGCCGGTTTATCCGGGGGATACAATTACCGCAGAGGTTGTTGTAACAGGAATAGAAGAGCATGACAAATATTACATTGCGGCGCTTGAGGGGGGCTGCAGGAACCAGGATGACATTACCGTTGTGGAGGCGGAATGCCGCCAGCTGATGCTCAAGAGATTTTTTGAAGTTGGTTAATCAGTTGCCATGGCAGCAGAAATAAAGAGAGTAAAGTAGTAGAAAGGAAACAGGAATTATGACAAACCGTGAAAAGTATGATTACGCATTTATCTCAAACTTCAAAGTGAAGAAGGAGGATCTGGAGGGACTCAAGTATCAGCAGCTCTTCGAGTGGGATTCAGTGGGACATATGGATCTGATTGCCGACCTGGAATCAGCCTTCGGAATCCAGATGGAGATGAAGGATGTACTTGACCTTTCTGCATATACAAAGGGTGATGAGATTCTGGCAAAGTACGGAATCGACCTTAACGCATAGGACGTCAAATCTCACAGGGTGTCAAATTGATTTATCAGGCAACATCATCAGGCTCACAGACTAATTCCTTTCTCATAGAGGAAGAGGGCCACGCAATTATAATAGATCCGGGGGCAGGCCATGAAATCTCGGAAATAGTTAGAGAACACAGGCTGAAACCGGAATATATATTTCTTACTCACGAACACTTTGATCATATATGGGATCTGGATGAAATAAGGGATATGTATGATATTCCCGTTGTGGCGTGCAGGCTGTGCAGTGACGGAGTTCAGGACAAGGGCTCCAACCTGTCATCAATAGCGGATCTGCTGTCATATTTCAAAACAGGAGTTATACCGGAAACCAAGAGCAAGGTGTTCACCTGCAGAGAGGCGGATATCGTGTTCGATGATACCTTCACCCTGGAGTGGAGAGGACACAGATTTGATTTTCAGAGGCTTCCGGGACACTCACCGGGAAGCGTGATTATCACCATGGATAAAAGACTCGTTTTCACAGGAGATTACCTGATTTACGGCGAGGAAGAAATTACACGCCTTAAGGGCGGAAGTACTGAAGACTATAACAGCATTGCCAGGCCGGTACTGGAAGCCATTCCCCAGGGAACGGAAATATATCCCGGTCACGGCATTGTTTACAGAAAAGGGATGGAGTAATAGCATGGACTGGGAAACCTACATGAATCAGGAACCTTTTTCGGTACCACAGGCAGACAAGGACACTGTCTTCAGAGAAAAAATTCAGAGTTTGACAGAACATCATCGTAAGGCCTGCAGGAATTACGATGATATTTGTAATGGGCTTTCGCAGGACGGACCGTATCTGCCGGTGGCCCTTTTTAAAAATCTTGAGCTCTGCAGTGTTCCTGAAGAGGATATCGTCAAACGGGTTACATCCTCCGGCACAACAGGCCAGGAGGTATCAAAGATATATCTGGATGCCAATACGGCAGCAATGCAGCAGAGGGCTCTTTGCATGATAACAGGGGACTTTATCGGAGGAAGCAGGATGCCCATGCTGATAATAGATTCACCTGATGTTCTGAAGGACAGAAGAAAATTCTCGGCGAGGGGGGCAGGCATTCTTGGATTTTCCATGATGGCCTCAAAGAGGTACTACGCCCTTGACGAGAACATGAATCTTGACATGGAATCAATCCGTGCCTTTGAAGAGAAGGCTAAAGAGGGACCAACCTTCGCATTCGGATTCACCTTCATGATATGGGCATATTTCTACAAGGCGCTGAAACAAGAAAGAAAGAAGATTAATCTGAGCGGCTGCCACCTGATTCACGGAGGCGGATGGAAGAAGCTTCAGAACCAGAGCGTATCAAACAGCGTATTCAAGGAGGAACTGAAGAATACCTGCGGAATCGAAAAAGTCAGCGACTATTACGGCATGGCGGAGCAGACAGGAAGCATTTTTATGGAGTGCGAAGAGGGACACCTTCACGCCAGCAAGTATTCGGAAATAACCATTCTGAACCCTGTTGACTTCAGTCCTTGCGGGATTGGGGAATGGGGTCTCATTGCCCTGGATTCATTCCTGCCGGAGTCATATCCGGGACACAGACTGCTCACTGAAGACTGGGGCAGGCTGCTGGGAGAGGACGACT
The DNA here is from genome assembly GCA_051882875.1 of Lentihominibacter sp. Taxonomy (GTDB): domain Bacteria; phylum Bacillota; class Clostridia; order Peptostreptococcales; family Anaerovoracaceae; genus Lentihominibacter. The sequence continues at coordinate 3,938 of JBJESQ010000027.1, forward strand.
GCGGCTGCGGACGCAAAGGCAGGTATTTCGAGATAAAGGGTCGAATAAAGAAAGCGGAGATAAGAGGCTGCAGCGATACATTTGCAAAGGCGGTAGAAGCTGTCAGCGATTCCGCAGAAAACGATGAAAATGAAATACAGCTGCTGGCGGGAACCTTCCCGGCAGAGAACATCAAAAAAGAAACCTTTGACGAGAAAACGCTGGAATTCATACAGGACCTGTCCGAATTATTCACGAAAAGACCTGAATACAGGCAGTATCCTGAGGTGTATTCCCTGGGATTCTGGTGCAGGCGGAGCCATATGGAGCAGCTAAGACAAAGGCAGCAAAGCCGGGGACGGGGAAGAGGAATGGTTCTTCACATTACGCCTTCCAACATGCCGGCGATGTTTGCATATTCATGGATAACGGCTCTCCTTGCCGGGTGCAGCAATGTGGTGAGACTGTCAGGCAGAGATTCGGAAATCAGCGAAGTAATCCTGCGGGGCATACGGGAGGTTATGGATAAACCGGCATTTGAATCCATAAAGAAATCGAATGCCTTCATAAAGTTCCCAAGGGGCCACAGGGTGCTCGAGGAACTGTCAATGAAGGCAGCAGGCAGAATAATATGGGGCGGGGATGAAACCGTCAGGTCAATCTGCGGAATCGAGAAGGCTCCTGACTGTACTGATATTACATTCCCTGACAAGTATTCCATAGCTCTTCTATATGCTGATGACATATGCGAACTTGATGAGGATGAACTGAAGGTTCAGGCTCATCTGTTCTATAACGATACATACGGTGCAGATCAGAACGCCTGCTCAAGCCCGCGGACAGTATTCTGGGTCAGATCAGAAAACAGCGACAGAACTGCCTTTGCGAAAAAAAGATGGTGGGATGCCGTTGCGGGAGAAGCTGCCGGATATAATCTGCAGCCATGGATGGCCACTGAGAAATACCGTATGCTCTGTGTGGCATATGCCCGCCGTGAGGGGCTGTTCCCTGCATATATGCCTGACAACAGGCTGTATGTGGTACCGTGCAGGGAGATAGAGGGTTCCCTGGCCGAGTACGAGGCAAAGATGGGAATGTTCTTTGAAATGGATGTTGACGGGCCAGAGGAGATATTCCCTTTGCTGGAGGAAAAGATACAGACTGTGGTCTGCAGCCGGTCGGGAGCAGCGGATTTGTACGAAAAGATCAGAGCCTACGACTGCCCGGGTGTTGACAGAGTTGTGGGTATGGGAGAGGCTCTTGCCTTTGACACCATATGGGACAGAAAGGACATAATAGACATTCTTTCGGAATAGAGATGCACAGGAGAAGACACAGGAGAGGACAATGTACTTTTTTGACAGAAACAAGGCGTTTGCAGACAGAATAGCGTGTATAGATGACAGCGGCACAGCTTTCACATACGAGAAAATCTGGGATATGGGTGATGAAGCCGTGTCCGGGATATCGGAGGGAAGCCTTGTGCTTATGGGCTGCAGAAATGATGCTGAATCCCTGGCCACGTATCTTAGCCTTTTGAGAAAGGGCTGCCCGGTAATACTCATGGGGCAGAAGTCGGATGTCTCACTTGTTAACAGGATGATTCAGACCTACAGACCCGATGAGGTGCTGCTGATGCCGGGAGAAATATCAGAGGAGAGAGGCGAACACAGGCTGACTGAGGGGCCGGCACTGCTGCTGTCAACCTCCGGAAGCACAGGGGCTCAGAAGCTGGTGAGACTCAGCAGGGAGAATCTTCAGAGCAATTGCGACTCCATCGTTGAATATCTGGGGATTACGGCAGAGGAGAAACCTATAACAACGCTGCCTGTGGAATATACATACGGCCTTTCTGTTATACATTCCCACATTGCCGTGGGGGCAACAATTATCCTGACAGAGAGAACTCTGTTCGAGAATGAGTTCTGGGAACTGGTAAGAAATCATGGTGTAACATCCATGGCGGGAGTTCCATATACATATGAGATGCTTAACAGACTGAGAATCACCGAGATGGATCTGCCGGCATTAAAAACCATGACCCAGGCAGGAGGCCATCTGAAGCCTGAGCTTCAGGAAAAGATGGCCAGATGGGCGGCTGATACTGGCAGAAGGTTTTTCGTAATGTACGGGCAGACGGAGGCTACGGCGAGAATAAGCTACGTTCCCCCGGAAAGATGTCTTGATAAACCGGGAAGTATCGGCATACCCGTGCCCGGCGGCCGAATTGACCTGGCTGAGGATGGGGAAATGATATACTACGGAAAGAACGTTTCTCTCGGGTATGCATCCTGCGAAGAGGATCTGCTGAAGGGGGATGAAAACCGGGGACGCCTTGAAACCGGGGACATAGCCTACAGAGACGAGGAAGGCTATCTGTACATAAAGGGAAGGAAGAAGCGGTTTATCAAACTCCAGGGAAAGAGAATAAGCCTGGATGAGCTTCAGGATGTTCTCAGGGAGGAGCTTGAAACTGATGACCTGGTTTGTACAGGCCGGGATGATGAGGGAGTTACCCTCTGGATTGCCCGGGAGCCGGAGGAGGAGAAAATTCTCAACATATTTGCAGAAAAATGGGATATGCGAAGCAGGATGGTTTCTATCAGGAAGATTGACTCTATTCCGAGGAACGCATCAGGCAAGGTGATATATGCTGATTTGAAACAGGAGGAACTGACATGCTGACGAAGAAGTTCAAGGGACTTGACAGGGAAAATTCACTTATCGGAATGGGCGTTATGAGGCTTCATGAGGATGAACAGGGAAAGGTGGACACAGATGAAGGAATCAGACTTATCAGGTACGCCATAGATAACGGAATAAACTACATTGATACAGCCTATACATATCATGGAGGCATGAGTGAGAAAATAGTGGGAATGGCATTAAAGGACGGATACCGCGAGAAGGCGATTCTGGCAGACAAGATGCCTACATGGCTTCTGAAGAGCGAGGAGGACGCCGCCAGATACTTTGATAAACAGCTGGAGAGGCTTGATGTGGACTGCATCGACATGTACCTTGTTCACAACATAATACCGGCAAACTGGAAGAAGACCCTGAAGTATAATCTCCTTGATTTCCTCGATGAGAAAAAGGCAGAGGGCAAGATCGGGCATATAGGCTTCTCATTCCACGGTGAGCTGGATCTCTTCAAGGAAGTAATTGACGCATATCCATGGGAGTTCTGTCAGATTCAGCTGAACTACCTGGACAAGGACAGCCAGGCAGGCCTTGCAGGACTGGAATACGCCAGAGAAAGGGGCATAGATGTTATCGTTATGGAACCCCTTAAGGGCGGCCGCATATCGGACAAGGTTCCGCCGTCAGTACAGGTCATCTGGGATGATGCAAAGGCAAAGGGTGTTGTGTCCGGTGACCGGACAGCGGCAGAGTGGGCCTTCAAGTGGGTTGCAGCTCAGCCGGGCGTCTCGCTTATACTCAGCGGCATGAACACATATGAGCAGCTTGATGAGAATATCAGAATCTTTTCAAGAGATGATGTCGGTGTACTGACTGTGGAAGAAATGGCGGTTATAGACAGGGTTGCTGAGGAATACAACAGCAAGATAAGGCACCAGTGCACCGGATGCGGATACTGTCTGCCATGTCCACAGAAAATTGATATCCCTTATCTGATTGATAAGCTCAACAACTGGTTTGCATTTGACAAGAATCCAAGCACACGGCTTGAATACAAAAACTGGACGGATAAACATGGATCTGACTGCATTCACTGCGGTCAGTGCGAGGAAAAGTGCCCTCAGGGTCTTAAGATATCCGATATCATGAGTGAAGCGGAAGCAGAGCTTGAATAGATAAGGCAAGCATTAATATAACAATATACACGAAAGACGACAAGTGTCTTGACAGCTGTTCTGACATTAGCGTACAATGTTCTCCGATAGATTGAAAATTTGTAGGAAGAGAGGCGCTGTAAGGAATAGCATGAAAGATTTTTTTAAACGTAAGGACATAGAAATCAGTGTTAAGCGTTACCTGCAGGATGCCATGTCAGCCATGGCTCTGGGGCTTTTCGCAACACTGCTGATGGGTACGATACTTGATGTTCTGGGAGCTCAGACGGCGGTGCTGTTTGGAGATAATGCAGTATCATCCTTTCTCGTAGAGGTAGGCGGGATAGCCAAGGGTCTTATGGGAGCAGGAATAGGTGTTGCAGTAGCCCACGGCCTTAAATCACCGCCACTGGTAATGTTCTCAAGTGCAGTTACAGGCATGATGGGTGCAACCATGACAGGCTTCGGAATCGAATACACAGGTGGTCCTGCAGGAGCCTTTATTGCGGTAGCCATTGGATGTGAGTTCGGGAAGATGGTTTCAAAGGAAACGCCTGTAGACATTCTCGTTACCCCGGCAGTCACCATTATTATGGGAGGCATCGGAGCCAAGATTTTCGGACCTGTCTTCGGATGGTGCCTCATGAAAATCGGCGAGTTTATCATGGTTGCCACCGAATGGAAGCCTTTTGTATTCGGAATAGTTGTGGCAGTTGTTGTGGGGCTGGTGCTCACGGCACCTATCTCCAGTGCAGCTCTGTGCATAATGCTTAACCTGTCGGGAATTGCCGCAGGGGCTGCAACTGTGGGCTGCTGTGCTCAGATGGTTGGATTCGCAGTTGCAAGCTACAGAGAAAACAGAGTTGGAGGTCTTGTGGCTCAGGGCATCGGAACATCCATGCTTCAGGTATCAAACATAATAAAGAATCCGTGGATTCTCCTTCCGCCTACACTGGCGGCGGCGGTTGTGGGTCCGATTTCAACCTGCCTGTTCAAGATGACTAACATTCCTGTTGGGGCAGGTATGGGCACCTGCGGATTCGTAGGCCAGATTGGAACCTTCACGGATATGGGATTCACACCGGATATTCTGTGGAAGGTTGTACTACTTCAGATAGTTCTCCCGGGAGTTTGTGCCTTTGTATTTGATAGAGTAATGAGAAAAATCGGTCTCATCAAGGATGGAGACTATAAACTTGAATTGTAATGAGTAAAAGATGCGACAAAATTAAAGAGATGCTGATGATGTCTTCCGGTGCGGTTACGGCATCAGCCCTGGCGGAGAAGCTGGGCGTCAGCAGGCAGATAATTGTGGGAGACATAGCCCTGCTGAGAGCTGCAGGGGAGGATATCGTGGCAACCTCCAGGGGATATATAATCAACAGTACCATGAAAACCGCAGACTATCCTTTTGTGGGAGTCGTAGCCTGCAGACACACAGATGAGCAGCTGCGGGAGGAGCTATACACAATCGTGGATTTCGGTGCAACGGTCATAGATGTAACAATCGAGCACGCCATATATGGAGAGCTATCGGGAAAACTGAATCTTTCTTCAAGGTATGATGTGGATTGCTTCATAAAATCAGTTGAAGAGGAGGAAAATTCTGCTCCCATAAGCGTGCTTACCGGAGGAGTACATCTTCACCGGCTGGGTTGTCGTGACAAGGAGATATTTGAGAAAATACGCAGTTGTCTTGAAGAAAAGGGAATAGCAATCTCAGAATAGAGAATCAGCGGCAAAGTGAAGTTTCATTTTGCCGTTTTTTTTGTTAGAATAAAGTAAGATGAAATACATTCTGATATGAAAGGAAAAAGGATATGTACGAAACATTAAAGTATGAAGTAAGGGACGGGGTTGCTTTTGTAACCGTAAACAGACCTAAGGCAATGAATGCTCTGAACAGCCAGGTTCTTGATGAGCTGTACTGCGCCTTCTACGAAATCTGCAAGGCTGATGATGTTCTGGCAGTTGTTCTCACAGGAGAGGGCAAGGCCTTTGTGGCAGGTGCTGATATTGCCGAAATGTCAAAGCTTAATACCGTAGAGGCCAGAGCATTCGCTCATAAGGGTCATAATGTAATGAACTTTATTGAAAATCTTAACAAGCCTGTAATCGCCGCTGTAAACGGCTTCGCTCTCGGGGGGGGATGTGAGCTGTCAATGGCATGCGATATCAGACTGGCTTCATCAAAGGCTAAGTTCGGTCAGCCTGAAGTGGGTCTGGGACTTATTCCGGGATTTGGCGGAAATCTGAGACTGCCAAGACTTGTAGGTAAGGGAATGGCTAAGTACCTCATATATTCAGCAGATATGATTGATGCTGAGGAAGCTCACAGAATCGGACTTGTTGAGAAGGTGTATGAACCGGATCAGCTGCTGGCCGAGGCAGAAGCTCTGGCAAAGAAAATCGCATCCAAGGCACCGATTGCAGTTTCAGTGGCCAAGGATGTAATTAACAACGGATATGATGCCGACATGAAGACAGCATCTGCATATGAAGTCAATGCCTTTGGTATTTCCTTCGCATCGGAGGATATGAGAGAGGGAACTTCAGCATTCCTTGAGAAGAGGCCTGCTGTATTCAAGAACAAGTAGTCATGTCCTATGTAGAATTCAGAAGCGTAGAAAAAACATACGGAACCGGCGACGTGGCTGTCAGGGCTTTGCAGGATGTAACTCTGGACATTGAAAAGGGTGAAATCTGCGTAATAGTGGGACAGTCCGGCGCCGGTAAGACAACCCTGCTTAATATTCTGGGAGGTATGGATAACCTCACCTCCGGCAGGGTGGTTTTAGATGGAAGCGACATTTCGGAGTACGGCGAAAAGGAACTTGCAACATACAGAAGATATGATATAGGCTTCGTATTTCAGTTCTACAACCTGATTCCCAATCTGACAGCGCTGGAGAATGTGGAGATTGCTTCCCAGCTGACAGCGGATCACCTTGACAGCCGGGCCGTTATGGAAATGGTTGGTCTGGGTGACAGAATGGACAACTTCCCGGCTCAGCTTTCCGGCGGAGAACAGCAGAGAGTGGCTATTGCCAGAGCGCTGGCAAAGAAGCCAAAGCTTCTGCTTTGTGACGAGCCCACCGGCGCCCTTGATTACGAAACGGGCAAAGCAATTCTGAAACTCTTGCAGGACAGAGCCCGGGTGGACAATATGACGGTTATCATAATAACTCACAATCAGGCACTGACCCCTATGGCGGACAGAGTGATCAGAATAAAAAACGGTACTGTTGATTCCATAAGCATTAACAAAAATCCAACCTCAATTGATGAAATCGAATGGTAAAGACATTAAGCATCGTGTAATGAAACATAAGATTTATTACAAAAACATATGGCGAACAATCAGAGGCAGCCTGGGGCGATATATAGCAATTATGGCTATTGTTGCTCTGGGCGTGGGTTTTTTTGCGGGCGTTAAAGTTACAAAGGCCTCAATGGTTGAAACTGCAGATAGTTACACCTCATCCCACAACATGTACGACTTCAAGCTTGTTTCCACTCTGGGATTTACCCATGAGGAAGTTGAGAAAATGGGTAAAGAGAATGGTGTTGACCTGGCAGAGGGCAGTATTACATTGGATTTTTTCTCCAAGGACAGCCGGGGAAACTCTGTTATCTATAAAGCCCATTCCATAACCGATAAGGTTAACACACTGAGACTTACAGAGGGCAGGCTTCCGGAAAGCAGCAGAGAGTGCGTGGGAGACAAGGAGCATTTTTCCAGTGAAGATATAGGAAGAGAAATTGAAGTAACAGGGGAAAACAGCAGGGAAACAAGGGAGGATTTTAAATATGGCAAATACAGGCTTGTGGGACTGGTGGACACACCTGTATATATGAACAGAACAGAGAGGGGAACCGCATCAATAGGCGACGGCACTGTAAATGCATATGTTTACATGCCCGAGGAATCGTTTAATTGTGAATATTACACTGAAATGTATCTCACTGTGAGAAACGGGGGATACATGTACAGTGATGAATACAACAGAAGCATTGAGAAGGTGAAGCCGGGAATAGAGGATGCCGCCCAAAAATGCGGCATGGAGAGATACGATGAAATAGTATCGGATGCGAAGAAGAAGCTTTCGGAGGCAAGGGAGGAACTTTCCCGCGGGAAGCAGGAGCTTCAGGATGGCAGAAATGAGCTGTCCTCAAAAAAGGAGGAAACTTACAGCAGGCTCCGCAGCTCAAAGGAAAATCTGGACACCGCCGGGGAGAAGCTGGACGCTGCTGAGACGCAGCTGGAAACCCGTCAGGCGGAGCTGACATCAAATCTGAAGTCTCTTAAGCAGGCTGAAGGACAGGCCTCCACCGCCTATGAAGCTGCAAAGTCAGCATATGAGGCCGCATATGAGGCCGCTGAGTCAGGGGGCGAGGATCCTGAAAGCAGTGAAGCTGTTCTGGAAGCCCGTGAACAGATGAAAGCGGCAGAGGCTGCGCTTGATACAGTTCAGGGAAACCTTAAGACTGTCAATGGGGCTCTGGAGCAGGTGGAGGCCGGTTTCGCATCTCTTCAGTCCCGGAGAGCCGAGATTAAGTCAGGATACAGAGAATACCGAAAGGGCAAGGAGAAGGCGGAAGAGGAATTCGCAAAGGCAGAAGCCAGGCTGTCAGAGGCAGAGGAGGAGCTCCGTGCCGGAGAAAGGGAAATTGAAAAGTCTGAAAGGGAGCTGAAGGACCTCGAAGAGCCGGAGCTTTATGTTCAGACGAGGGACGACAATCAGGGATATGAGTCATTTAACAGCAATTCGGATATTGTGGACAGCATCGCCAAGGTGTTTCCTGTATTCTTCTTTCTTATTGCCGCTCTGGTTTGCTCAACAACCATGTCCAGAATGATAGAGGAGGAGAGAACTCAGATAGGAGCACTAAGAGCCATAGGTTATTCCCGCAGAAGGATAATGCTTAAATATATCATATATTCGGGAAGCGCCGCAGCAATAGGGTGCATTATGGGATTTCTGCTTGGGTCGAAATTGTTCCCTCTGGCAATATGGCTGGCCTACAACATGATATTTGATTTTTCGCCGCTCACGTTCTATTTCAGCTGGCCTCTGGCGGGGGTGTCCCTGTTTGTGGCATTTCTCTGTTCCGCGGGAACAACATATCTGGCCTGCAGACGTCAGCTCAGGGAAATGCCTGCGGAGATTCTGCGCCCGAGAGCGCCGAAGGCGGGCAAGAGGGTATTTCTTGAGAAAATTGATTGTCTGTGGAGCAGATTGAGATTCCTCCATAAGGTTGCGGCAAGAAACATTCTCAGATACAAGAAGAGAATGATAATGATGATAATGGGTATTGCCGGATGTACTGCACTTGTACTGGCGGGCTTCGGCATATTCGACTCCGTTGCGGGGATGGCTGATCATCAGTATGAGGAAATAGAAAAGTACGACATGACGGTGCAGTTTGATGGAGAACTTCATGACAAGACTGCAGAGGAATTCGCCGGTGATATCGGCGGGATATCGGTTATGGTGCCGGTGCAGCGCACAACTGTGACTGCCAAGTCTCCGGATAAAATACGATCCTGTGATATGATGATTACAGATAAGCCTTCCCGTCTTAAGAAGATTATCAATTTCCGTGAAGGATCCACCGAGGGACCGGAGCTTGATTATCCGGATACAGGGGAAGCTCTTATCAATAACAAGCTTGCAGAGCTTATGGGTGTCAAGAAGGGAGATATGCTTACCGTTGAATATGATGATACCAAGAGGGTTGAACTGAAAGTAAGCGGTATCTACAGAAACTACGTTGGCAACTACATTTACATAAATACGGAAACCTATGATAAGCTTATGAACAAGTCCTACAAGCCGGAGCTTGCTCTCATCAGGCTTGCAGAGGGTGATGCCGAGAAAACGGTGAAGGCAATAAATGAAAACAGCCGGGTGCTGGGTCTTAAGCTTAACAGCGATACCAGGAAGACTGTTGACAGCATGATGATAAGTCTGAACTACATTGTATGGCTTGTTGTGGCATGTGCCGGGGCACTGGCCTTCATTGTGCTGTTCAATCTCGGTAACATAAACATTACGGAACGAACCAGGGAGATAGCCACAATAAAGGTGCTGGGCTTTTATCCGGCGGAGACGGGGTCCTATGTGTTCAGGGAGAACATTGTTCTCATTGTATTGGGAATTGTCGCGGGACTGCCGACGGGTTTTGCACTGCATAAATTTATTATGAAACAGATAGCAGTTGATGCGATTGCTTTTAACGAGACAGTTGAACCAAGAAGCTATTTTTTCGCAGCAGCTATGGTAATCCTTTTCTCGGTAGTCACTGACATCATACTGAGGAAAAAGCTGAAGAAAATTCATATGGCTGAGGCGCTGAAGTCAATAGAGTAATATTTATAAGGGGGGATGATTAGTTATGGCAATTGAAAAAGTGGACGTGACTCTTACCGGGGATGATTTTAACAATAGCGGAATGCTTAAGGCGGAGAATCTCTTCAGGTATCTTCAGAAGGCTGCCGCCAACCAGACGGTAAAATACGGCGTAAGTGTTGAGGAGCTGATTGAATTGGGATACATGTGGGTCCTGACCAAAATGAAGGTGATAATCAACAGTGATATTTCACCGGGCAGGAAATACACATTTGCAACCTTCCCGCTGCATCAGAAGAGAGCTACTTTCAAGCGAGAGTTCTTTGTGTGTGAAACTGAGAAGTATGCAGGACTTGATTCTCCAATGGCGGCTGTGGGGACCAGTCAGTGGTGCGTTATGGACTTTGCAACTAGAAAGCTGGTTAGGAGAAGCCCCGCAGGTGAGGCTTTTGAGAAAGCCTGTGAAGAAACTGAGTTAATTCCCGGTCCCATCGAGAAAATAAAGGGAACAACGCTTGAATATGCAGGAACTCACGTTGTTGTTGAGGAGGATCTTGACAGCAACAGACACACTAATAACTGTCGTTATCTGACCATGGCCGAGAGCTGCATCGACAGACAGGGGAATACTGTAATTGTAAATTATGTGATGGAAACAAGGCTTGGGGATGAAATCAGGCTGTACAAAGAAACAGGAGTGAGCGGAAGCTTCATTGAAGGCCGCAGAGCGGATGAGAATGGAGCGGAGGAGAAGGTTTTCGAAGTGTATTTCGGAGACTGACATGAAAATGAAAGAGACATGTAAATGAAAGAGGAGCTGATATCCAGCTCCTCTTAATTTTGCGTTATTGTAAAACTCAGCTTCTGTTAATTCTGTGAGAATTATACAAGACCCTGTTCCATCATTGCAGCAGCAACCTTTTCGAAACCGGCGATGTTTCCGCCCTGAACCAGAAGGTTCTTGTTTCCAAAGTACTTTTCTGCAGCAGCAGCACTGTTCTTGTAGATGTTTCTCATGATGTCGTGGAGCTGATCGTATACAGCCTGGTGCTGATATACAGTGTGTCCAGCGTTCTGTCCCATTTCGATACATGAGCAAGCAACGCCGCCAGCGTTAGCAGCCTTAGCTGATCCAACAGCGATCATGTTCTCGATGAGGTAGTTAAGAGCATCGTTAGTTGTAGGCATGTTAGCTCCTTCACAGTAGAACTTGCAGCCGCCTTCTACGATCTGCTTAGCGTGTTCCATGTGAACGTCGTTCTGCATAGCGCAAGGGATGAACATGTCAACCTTGATACCTTCGTCCTGCTGTACGCCCCAAGGCTTCTTGCCTTCGTAGAACTTAGCGTTAGGGAACTTCTCTGCGTAAGGTGCGCAGATGTTCTTTCCTGATGATCTCAGCTCGAGGAGGAAGTCAACCTTTTCCTGAGTTGTGATTCCGTCTGGGTCGTAGATGTATCCGTCCGGTCCTGAAATAGTAACGCACTTAGCGCCCAGTTCCATAAGCTTCCAAGCAGCACCCCATGCTACATTACCGAATCCTGAAATACCAACAACCTTATCCTTGAAGTCTTCGCCGTTAGCCTTCAGCATTTCTTCTGCGTACCATACGATACCGAATCCGGTAGCTTCAGCTCTTCCCAGCAGTCCGCCGTATGACAGTCCCTTACCTGTGAGAACGCCTTCATATCTGTCAACGATTCTCTTGTACTGTCCGAAGAGGTATCCGATTTCTCTTCCGCCAACGCCCAGGTCACCTGCAGGAACGTCAGTGTTAGGACCAATGTGTCTGTAGAGTTCAGTCATGAATGCCTGGCAGAATCTCATTACTTCTGCATCGCTCTTGCCGTTAGGATCGAAGTCTGAACCACCCTTGCCGCCGCCGATAGGCAGACCGGTCAGTGAGTTCTTGAAGATCTGTTCGAAGCCCAGGAACTTGATGATTCCAGGATATACGTTTGGAGCAAATCTCAGGCCGCCTTTGTAAGGTCCGATAGCGCTGTTGAACTGATATCTGTATCCCTTGTTAACGTTAACCTTACCGGCATCGTCAACCCATACTACTCTGAAAGTAACTCCTCTTTCAGGTTCTACCAGTCTTTCCAGCAGAGCGCATTCTTCATATTCCGGATGCTGTTCAACAACAGGAATCAGTGAAGTCAGTACTTCTTCTACTGTCTGATGGAATTCAACTTCGCCTGGGTTTCTTTCTTTAACCCAATTGATGACTCTTTCAACATACTCTTTTGACATTTTTTTTCTCCTTTTTCTTAAAAAAATTTGCAAAGTTTTTTAATGCCTTGTCACGAGACAATACTACCACTTTGATATTTTTTAGTCAATGCTTTGAAGTGTTTCACACTATAAGTTGAAATTTTCTGAATACGACCGGGCCTTCTTTCGCCAATGCACTTTTATTCGTTCAAGTATTTTGTTATACTGAATCAGTGAGAAAAAAGAAGGGAGGCATTGTCATGGCTGAATACAAAAACAATGAATACACGGCAAAGGATAATGAAGCAAAGGCAATGGATATGGAAACAAAGAATCAGCAGTTCGATGAAGATATTGAAGCGATTCTTGAGATGCTTGAAAAAGGCAACTACTTTGATGCACGCAATGCTATCCTTAAGTACAATGAGGTGGATTCCAGCGAGATTATTGAGGAAATTCTGGATGAGCTGGGAATAGAGAAGGCTATAATAATGTTCCGAATGCTTCCGAAAAATGTATCTGTGGAGGTATTCTCATATCTGGATGGTGACGATCAGGTGAAAATAATCAACGGCATCACCGATCGGGAAATATCCTACATTATGGAAGAAATGAATTTTGACGACAAGATTGACGTGCTGGAGGAACTTCCTGCCAATATAGTTGACAAGATTCTGGATCAGACCCCCAAGGAGGAACGACGGCTTATCAACACATTCCTGAATTATCCTGAGGATTGTGCAGGAAGCCTTATGACACCGGATTACATAAGCCTTCAGGAAACAATGACTGTTCAGCAGGCTCTGGCCCACATAAAGGCTCAGGGTATGAGCAGCGAAACCGTGTACACATGTTATGTGAAGCATGGGGGCAGGGAACTGAAGGGAATCGTATCTCTCAGCGCTCTTGTTATTTCGGATTCCGAGACCCTTGTTTCGGAGCTGATGCACACCGATTATGTATATGTAAATGTGTATGACGATCAGGAAGAGGTAGCGGATGCCTTTAAGAGATACGGCTTCCTGGCACTGCCTGTTGTGGATAACGAGAACAGGCTTGTGGGCATCGTAACTGTGGATGACGTTATGGATATCATGGAGGAAGAGGCAACTGAGGATATCGAACGTATGGGCGGTGTTGTAGGACACGAAGCAGATGCGGAGTATCTTGATATAGGCGTATTCAAGCATGTGAGAAACAGGCTGCCATGGCTTTTGTTCATGACTGTGATGCTGATGATAACAGGAACACTTATTTCCCAGTTTGAGGAGGTTCTCTCCCAGGTAATAATTCTTGTGGCATATCTGCCTTTGCTCATGGGAACCGGCGGCAATACAGGAACCCAGGCAGCGACGCTGATTATAAGAGGCCTTTCTGTTGACGAGCTGGATCTTAGAGATGTGGGCAAGGTTCTGTGGAAGGAGCTGAGAGTGAGCGTCATTCTGGGAGTAATACTCAGTGGATTCAATCTCCTGAAGATAGTTTTTGTGGACGGGCAGACGGTACTGATAGGACTTACAGTAGCAGTTTCAATGATACTTGTTATTGTCTTTGCCAAGCTGCTGGGGGGTATGCTGCCTATGCTGGCCGAAAAGCTGGGCGTTGACCCGGCACTGATGGCGACTCCGATGATTTCATCACTGACAGACATGGTATCATCCTGTATATATCTTCTGACAGCATCAATACTCCTGGGAGTTGCACTTTGATACAGACATGTGAGATATAGAGTATGGATAGCATGATTACAATTTCAACTGAATATGTGAGAGACCGGATTACACCTAGACCGGTGGATATGCACAAGGGACAGGCGGGCAGAGTTCTTGTCATTGCCGGCTCCCCGGGGATGGCAGGCGCTGCTGTGCTGGCCTTAAGAGGGGCGCTTTATTCCGGAGCAGGTCTGGTGAAGGCCCTGGTTCCCAGGGAACTGTTTAACATTATACAGATTTCAGTTCCGGAAGCCATGTGCGTAGATAGAGATGAGTTCTGCAAAGGCAGCAGAGAGGAAAGGGAGAAATTCTTTAAGGAATTTGATGGTGTGGCAATAGGACCGGGAATCGGAGTAAACAGGGATAATCTGGAATTGCTCGAGGTGCTTCTGCAGACCTGCTCCTGTCCGGTGGTAATAGATGCCGACGGCCTGAACTGCATAAGCAGATTCGGTCTTCCTGCCCTGCATAATGGCCCGGCAATCTTAACGCCCCATCCGGGAGAAGCCGACAGATTGCTTGCCGCACTGGGACTTGGTGACATCAAAGTCCTGAGCAGGAAGGGGGCGGCTGAGGCTCTTGCCGAAAAAACCGGTTCAGTTGTGCTTCTCAAGGGTGCGGAGACAGTCATTGCCGACGGCCATAATGATTGCGATATGTATGTGAATCCCACCGGTAATCCCGGGATGGCAACGGGAGGCAGCGGCGATGTGCTTACCGGTATTATTGTATCCCTTGCTGCCCAGAAGAATCTTGGGCTTGCGCCTGTTGAAGCTGCATGTGCCGGTGCCTTTATTCACGGGCTGGCGGGAGACATTGCAGCCGAAAATGTGGGTGAGTACGGCATGACTTCGGCGGATATTGCCGATGGCATTTCCGTGGCACTGAAGGAGCTGGTGGGGATATAACGTTGTTTTCTAAACAATATTTAATATGAAGAAGGGGTGAGTTTTTGCATCATGATGTTGTGAAAGCTCCCTTTTTATTGTATACTACATATTGAGTTTGTGTGTTAAAAAACAAGTATTTTGAGCAATATTTGGAGGCATGGAGAATAAATGGAACAGAAGATTTCAACACTCAGGAAAAAGGCTGCAGATGTGAGAATTGACATAATAAATGCAGTCCACAATGCGGGTTCAGGGCATCCGGGAGGATCACTTTCTGCTGCTGATATAGCAACAGTGCTTTATTTTGACGAAATGAATGTGGATCCATCAGATCCTGAAATGAAGGGAAGGGACAAGTGCATTTTCTCAAAGGGTCATGCGGGACCGGCACAGCTGGCGGCAATGGCGGAGAGAGGCTATTTCCCGGTTGAGGATTTCACAGGGACCCTGAGAAAAATGGGAAGCATTTTTCAGGGGCACCCCAGCATCAAAATTCCGGGAATAGAAATGTCCACAGGATCCCTGGGGCAGGGCTTCAGTGTTGCTGTGGGCATGGCCATGGCAAACAGGATGGATTCCGACCCGGGAAGAATTTACGCTGTCCTGGGTGACGGAGAGCTTCAGGAAGGCCTTATCTGGGAAGCAGCAATGGCAGCATCCCACTACAGCCTGGACAATATGGTGGCAATCATCGATCATAACGGACTTCAGATTGACGGAAGAAACGACGATGTGATGACAGTTAATCCGATAGGCGCCAAGTTTGAGAGCTTCGGCTGGAATGTGATATCCGCTGAGGGCAACAGTGTCGAAAGCCTTTGCAGTGCCTTTAAGGAAGCAAGAGAATGCAAAGGCAGACCGACAGTTATAGTTGCCGAAACGGTGAAGGGCAAGGGCGTCTCATTTATGGAGAATCAGGCCGGATGGCACGGCAAGGCTCCTGACGATGAGCAGACACAGCAGGCAATAGCAGAAATTGAAGCAGCGAAGGCTGCCATTGAATAAGGAGGCATTACCGTGGGAGATAAAATCGCGACTAGACAGGCTTATGGCGAGGCACTGGTAGAACTGGGAAAGACTAATGAAAACCTTGTTGTAATGGATGCAGACCTTTCAGGGTCAACTAAGACAGCAATGTTTGCTAAAGAATTCCCTGAGAGATTCTTTAACATGGGAATTGCTGAGCAGAACCTCTACGGCACGGCAACAGGTCTTGCCATGAGCGGCAAGGTTGTATGCGCCAGCACCTTTGCCATGTTCGCTGCAGGAAGAGCCTTTGAAGTAATAAGGAATTCCATCGGCTACACCGGGGCAAATGTGAAAATATGCGCCTCCCATGCGGGAATTACCGTAGGTGAGGACGGTGCAAGTCATCAGACATTTGAGGATATCGCGCTTATGAGAACGATTCCGGGAATGACGGTTGTCAACCCTTCAGATGCAGTGGCAACGAAGAAGCTGCTGAAGCAGATTGTAGAAATGAACGGACCTTGCTACTTCAGAGTGGGCAGAGCAGCTGTTCCTGTTTTCTATGGAGAGGATGATGAAATACTTCTGGGAAAAGGCAATCTGATTCGTGAAGGAAATGATGTGGCCATCATAGCAACGGGAATAATGGTAAACGAAGCCTGTGAGGCTGCAAAGACACTGGAGCAGGAAGGTATTTCTGCCAGGGTGATAGATATTCATACGATAAAGCCGCTGGACGAAGAGATTGTTGTCAGGGCGGCAAAGGAAACGGGCGCCATAGTAACTGCTGAAGAACACAGCATTATCGGCGGACTGGGAGATGCGGTAGCTCAGGTTGTGGTTAAGAAGGCACCTTGCAGAATGGCAATGGTAGGTCAGCTTGACACCTTCGGTGAATCCGGAAAGCCTGATGAACTTAGGAGGAAATACCACATGACTGCGGAGGACATCGTAAACGCAGTGAAGGAGATTAAATGATTGTATTTGAGAATGTGACAAAACGATATAAGTCCAACATTGGCCTTGATGACGTTTCTGTCAGAATCAATGAAGGGGATTTCGTATTTCTGGTGGGTCCCAGCGGCGCCGGCAAGTCAACCTTTATCAAGCTGATTCTTAAGGAGCTTGATGCGGATTCCGGCAGAATAATAGTGAAGAATCAGGAGGTCACAGGTCTTTCGGCAAGGAATGTGCCTAAACTCAGGCGAAATGTGGGCATTGTATTTCAGGATTTCAGGCTTCTTCCGAAGAAGACTGTCTATGAGAATGTTGCCTTCGCAATGGAGATAGTCCACAAGCCGAAGAAGCTGATAAAGAAGCATGTGCCTCAGGTTCTGACTATGATGGGAATTGCCGATAAGGCGGATAAATATCCCGATGAGCTGTCTGCCGGTGAACAGCAGCGGGTCGCAATTGCCAGAGCCATAATCAACAGGCCGAAGATTCTTATTGCCGATGAGCCTACGGGAAATCTTGATCCGGATACTGCATGGGAAATCATGCAGCTTCTCAATCAGATAAATCAGAGGGGGACGACAATACTTATGGTTACCCATGCCAAGGACATTGTTGACAAGATGGGAAAGCGAGTAATAGCAATAGAGAAGGGCAGAATTGTTCGTGACGAGTTCGGTGCATACGGATACAAGGAGGCGCTGCAGAATGCCGAGGCCACCTTTGATACGGCCCGGATGGAGGAACGGGGAACCTTCAGAGCGAGATTCAGGAGAGGAGGTAAAGAATAGCAATGAAAGCTTTTGCCTATACTCTCAAACAGTCATTCCTGCAGTTCGGCAGAAATCTGAACATGTCAATCATTTCGATTTTTGTCATTACATGCATGCTTTTGATTCTCAGTCTATTTTTCATTGTGCTGATAAATGTCAATACTGCAGCGGAGACGATAAAAGGAGATTATGACTCCATCGAGATTTTCCTTCTGGATGAGACCTCGGAGGAGGATGCTGAGGCCATAGCAGCTGACATGAAGAAGCAGGAAGGTGTTTCCGATGCCTACTACAAGACCAAGGAACAGGCAATGGCGGAATTCAGGGAGAGATGGGGAGAAAACGGATATCTCCTTGACAGCCTGAAGGACAATCCTTTGCCGAATTCTGTTGTTGTGATGATAGGCGATCTGGAGCAGGCGGATGCTCTGGCAGCCCATGCGGCGGAGTATCAGGGCATTGAAGACGTCAAGTACTATAAGAGTACGGTGGACAAGCTTCTGCAGGCAACGAAATTCATACAGATTACTGCAATTGTAATAATGGTTTTCCTCATTATCATATCAATAATAGTGGTATCAAATACCATTAAGCTGACGGTGTTCAACCGTGCAGAGGAAATCTCCATTATGAAGTATGTTGGAGCCACCAACTGGTTCATTCGGGGTCCGTTCCTGATTGAGGGAATCATTATTGGAATTATTTCCGCGGGAATATCCCTGGGAATAACCTACCTTGCCTATGATAGACTTGTGGAGTTTATCGGAGACCAGGTTTACAGGATACTTTCGATGCCTATGGTGCCGGTGGGATTCATGATTTACAATTTCGCACTGATATTTCTGGCGCTGGGAATCAGCATCGGATCCTGCGGCAGCATTATTTCCATGAGAAGATTTCTTGATGCATAATCTTCTGATGCATATGAAGTGATAACAGAAGGGATAATATATGGGAAAGAAACGACGACTGGCAATAATAATTGCGCTGACATTAACGGTATCCATGTGTTTCAATACCGGAAACGTCTGGGCCAAGAAGTCACTGACGGAACTCCAGGAGGAGCTTAAGAAGACACAGGAGGAGCTGGATAAGGGCCTCAAAAAAGAAAACCAGCTGGCTGATAAGGTTGTTGAACTCGAAAAGCAGGTATATGAACTGAATGGGGAAATTGAGGTATCAGAGGTCAAGCTGGAAAAGCTTGAGAAGGATCTCAAGAAGGCTCAGGACAAGGTTGACAAGCAGAACAAGGAGCTTGGAGGCAGGCTGAGGAACATGTACAAGAACGGCAACGTGGGTTTCGTGGACGTACTTTTGAATTCAGGCAGTTTTTCTGAGTTTCTGACCAACCTTGATCTGGTTCAGATAATCTACGCAAGCGACAAGGATGTTCTTGAGGAGCTTCAGGCAGCCCATGACGAAGTAGAACAGAAAAAAGAAAAAGTCGAAAAGCTTACGAATGAATTAAAGTCAGCGAAGGCGACAGCCTCTGCGGAGATGAGTGAGCTTGAGGAACAAAAGAAAGAAATTGCTGCCGATAACAAGAAAACAGCTGCCATGATGGATGAACTCGAAAACGAGGTAGCTGCAGTTGAAGCGCAGCTGGCAGCACAGTCAGGCAGCGGACAGATAAGCAACAGCGGATCCTCCTCATACAATGGAGGAGTGTTTGCCTGGCCTGTTCCGTCTTCCAGTTACATTTCATCGGAGTACGGCTGGCGAATATGTCCCTTCCATGGCCGTGAATTCCACGGCGCACTGGATATTGCAGCTGACTCCGGAAGCGCCATCATTGCATCCGCAGATGGAACGGTTATTTCCTCCGGGTGGAACGGAGGGTTCGGTTATTCCGTGCAGATTGACCATGGCGGCGGTATGGTGACAATGTACAATCACTGTTCTTCGCTGCTGGTTTCGGTTGGTCAGCATGTTTCAAGGGGACAGACAATAGCTAAGGTAGGCTCAACAGGATCCTCCACGGGACCGCATCTTGACTACAGAGTATTCAAGAACGGATCCACGGTCAATCCGCACAATTACCTTTAACATCATATTTACAAATGAGAAACAGTGAAGAGATAATACGAGAAATACTAAAAAAGAGAGGGCTTGCTGATGAGGAGGATATTAAGGAGTATCTTTCTCCCAGGCCTCAGAGAACCTACGATCCATTCCTGCTTGATGATATGAAAGCGGGAGTGGATTTAATGCTATCGGAAATTGAAAAGGGCAGTCGCATATGCATATATGGTGATTATGATGCGGACGGTGTTACGGCCACCACGGTAATGAGCCGGGGAATCAGCGAGCTGACCGACAACTGGTTTTATTACATCCCCTCCCGGTTTACGGAGGGGTACGGGCTGAACAGAGGTGCCATTGACAAAATCAAAGACGCCGGAGCTGACCTCATAATAACTGTGGACTGCGGATGCGTCTCATACAGAGAAGTGGAATACGCCAAGGCGGCGGGGCTTAAGGTTATCGTAACTGATCATCACACCATAGAGGACACCATAGCTGACTGCATAGTTATAGATCCCAAGAAGCCGGAGAAGTTTCTGAAGGACAGAAGCAGGAGGTACCCATTCTCCGATCTGGCAGGCTGCGGCGTTGCCTTCAAGTTTGTTCAGGCACTGCAAAGGCAGGCAGGACTGTCGAAGAACATGGTGAATGACTGCCTGGACATGGTTGCAATCGGTACGGTTGGAGATATCGTATCATTGAGAGATGAGAACAGAACTCTGGTTAAATACGGTGTAGAAATAGCAAACAGCGGTCGCCGCAAATCCCTGAGCAAGCTGATGAATGCCATCTCTTTAGATGAGATAAACTCTGAGAACATCGCCTTCGGGATTGTCCCCCATATAAATGCAACAGGGAGAATGGATTCTGCAGCGGAGGCTGTTGAATTGTTTATTTCCGGTTCTGATGCTGTCATAGATGAGAAAGTAGCTAAGCTTATCAGCTGCAACAGGGAAAGAAAACGCATACAGGAGGAGGCATACGAAAGGTGCCTTAACCTGGTAACAGGAGAAGAAAGGTTCATCGTACTTCGTGTTACAGACATGCACGAGGGCATCGCAGGAATTGTTGCAGGAAAGCTGAAGGACAGGTTCAACAGATCTGTAATCATAGTGACACCTACCGGGGACGGATTTCTCAAGGGAACAGGCAGAAGCATTCCCGCCATTGACATTTATGACATTCTCAATTGTCACAGCAGTCTCTTTGAACGCTTTGGCGGGCACAGAAGCGCTGCCGGCTTCCTGATGAAGGAGGAAAACTTCAATGCTCTTGTTGAGGGGATAGACAGCTGCATGGATACGCTTCTTGAGGAAAATGACAGGATCTTTGAATGCAGCTTAGAAGTGGATTCAACACTGACCCCTGCTGAGGCAACCTGCAGACTGGCCAGAGAAATCCAGGCGCTGGCACCCTTCGGTGAGGGGAATCCGAATCCGAGATTTGTCATGAAAAACGTAAGAATCAGCGGACTCTCCTTCATGGGTGATAACGACATTCACGCCAGGTTCTACGCCGGCGACGGAGAAAACAGCAGAAAGCAGCAGGTTAACTGTGTTTTGTTCAGAAATGCCCGTGAAAACCGTGAGGCTCTTGAATCAGGCAAGCCCCTGTCACTGTACGGAAGTCTTAACTATCAGATCTGGCGCGGACAGGAGCGTGTACAGTTTATTGTTGAGGAGATACTTTAATGTATATTAGTAAACCAAAGTTAATTATTACTCTTACTGCCGTCTTTGTGTTCGGCACTGTTTTATCCGGAATCGGGTTCTACGCCCTGGGAAATTCAGGAGCGTCATCGCCTGCAGACAGCGATAAGCTTTCTGAAATTCAGAAATACATTGATTCATATTACCTTGAAGATTATGACGAAGAGGAGCTTGCTGAGGGAATATACAAGGGATATGTCCAGGGACTTGGAGATCCATATTCAGCATATATGGATTCGGAGGAGTACGATTCCTGGAAGGCAAGTGCAACAGGTGATTATTCCGGTATAGGCATTACCTTCTCAGAGGATGAAAGGGGAATGTATGTGATTCTCAGCGTTTCCCCGGATTCACCGGCGGAGAAGGCGGGAATTAAAGAAGGAGACTTCATAATTACCGTGGACGGCGAAGAATACCAGGATTCTGATGTGATGGCTGCGGCAATCAGAGGAAAAGCCGGCACGGAGGTTACTGTTGAAATAGCAAGAGACGGAGAAAAGAAGGAATTCAGGATTACAAGAGAAAAGATTGAAACGAAGAGCGTCGAAGGGAAGATGCTTGACAGCGTTACAGGATACATAAGCATAAGCTCCTTTGTAAGCAGCACCGGTGAGGATTTCGGAAAGGAACTGGATAGAATAGAAAACAAGGGCGCCGATTCCCTGATTCTGGATCTCAGGGATAACGGGGGCGGTCTGGTGGATCAGTGCGTCGAAGTTGCAGACAGATTCCTTGATGAAGGTGTCGTTTGCTATGTGCAGGACAGAAATGGAAACTCAGAGTCATACGATGCCAAAGACGGCAAGACAAAACTCAGGACAATTGTTCTTGTGAACGAGAACAGTGCCAGCGCATCGGAGATTCTGGCTGCGGCACTCCAGGACAATGGCTATCAGGTGCTGGGAAACAGGACCTTCGGTAAAGGCGTGATTCAGACCACACTTGAAATGTCCGATGGCTCTGCTCTTAAGCTCACTGTTATGGAATATCTGTCGCCGGATAAACATAAAGTGAACAAGGTTGGGGTGAAGCCGGATATTTCTGTTGATGATAAAGAAAGCACAGAAGCCGATGAACAGCTTGAAAAGGCAAAGGCTATACTGAACTAGGTGAATTGCACAAAAACGGTATTATAGATAGCTCTTGTTGACTTTACAGTGATAAAGTGCTATACTTTCACATGGTAAAGAAAGGAGATACCGAAATGGCATATGATTCGAAATTCAAGAAAGACGATATAGATGAACTGTTCAAGGCAATTCTGCTTCTTGAGGATGAAGAGGACTGTTACAGGTTTTTTGAGGATATCTGTACCATCAACGAAATCCATGCTATAGCTCAGCGACTTCAGGTTGCCAAGCTGCTCTCGGAGAACAAGACATACAATGAGATTGAGGGCATTACCAAGGCGTCCACTGCCACCATCAGCAGAATCAATAAATGTCTCGTTTACGGAGCTGACGGATATCAGAGGATTCTGGCCAGAATGAAGGAAGCTGAAGAAAAATAGAAGTTACTTAAATCAATATAATAGTTTCGGCGGCACCAGCATTGTTGTGCCGCCTTTTGCATCATGAAAGTAATTATCATTGAGAATTACAGGGCAAAGGCACCGGAGCTTACCGGAAGAGAACTTACTGATTATCTTATCGGGAAATGCCTTGAAAGGGAAAATGCCGAAATACTGCGTATGGATGGGGGAAAGCCCTATATAAACGGTGGTCCCTGCTTTTCGGTGAGCCACAGCGGGAATTTATTTGCCTGCGGGATATCCTCTGACAACATTGGCATTGACATACAGCACAGGAGAAGGGTTGATACGGGGAGCATTTCCCGCAGATACTTCACAGAGGAGGAAATCAGCAGGGTAGAGGAAGATAGTGACTGGTTCTTTCGCATATGGGCCAGGAAGGAGGCCTTTGCAAAGTATACCGGCAGGGGACTTCAGCAGATTATGGCAAAGGACGGCGTGCTTGATAGAAGGGATGTAATCTTCATCGACAGAATGATAGGAGATGATTGCTTTTGCTCCATATGCGCCGGGAAAGGAAGTACGGAGTATGAAATTCAGTTTTCTGGTAGAGAACAAGACGGATAATCCGGGCATAATGGCGGAGCATGGACTCTCAATATACATAGAAACAGCGGAAAAGCGAATTCTCTTTGACGGGGGAGCTACAAACCTTCTTGTAAATAACAGTGAGGCCATGGGAATTGACCTTGGGAATGCTGATATGGCAGTTGTAAGTCACGGCCACTACGATCATACGGGAGGTTTCCCGGCATTCCACAGAATTAATCCATCAGCTCCCATCTATATTCACAGGAACGCCCTTCGTGTCTCCTACGGAACGGAAGGGAAGCCATGCAGCATTGCCTGGAGTGACGAAGAGCTGAAGGAACTGTCACAGCAGCTGTGTTTTACCGATGGGCCTGTGACCGTTACCGAGAATATCAGGATTACAGGAACTGTTTCTGCGGGAGATGATTTCACTCCTACTGAGAGCTTCTATGTGATTGAGAAGGGCAAACCTGTTCATGATGACATGTCCCATGAGCAGTGTCTTGTAATCAGGGAGCCTGAGGGACTGTATATATTCTCAGGATGCAGTCACAGAGGTGTCATTAACGCCCTTAACGCCGGCAAGGCCATGTTCCCCGGGGAGAGGGTAGCTGTGCTGGTGGCAGGTATGCATCTGTACAGCGCATCGGAGGAAGACAGAAGCAGAGTAATTGATGAAATACTGAGGGAGAACATTGATAGGGTTATGCCTGTACACTGTACGGGAATCAATGCCATCTGCCAGCTGAAGTCAGCCATGGGTGACAGGTGCACCGTGGCAACAGCCGGGGATGTTTTTACCTTTTAGTATGGTATTTGGGGAGTGATTGGATGAAAGCCCTTGACAGAGCAATAGGATATCTTAATGTTAAACCAAGAACAAAGGCTCAGATAGTAGGCTATCTTGAAGGGAAGGGTTACGGCGCTGATGAGATAGAAGAAGCAGTGGAAACTCTGGAGGAATACCGGTACATTGACGATTTCGCCTTCGCATGTCAGTATTTCGAACTGGGATTCGAGAAGGGGCACGGACTCTTCAGAATAAGGAGAGAGCTTGAGACAAAGGGTGTTTCGTCAGATGTTATAGAAGATGCATATGCAAGCCTGGAGGAGGTGCCGGATCAGTATGAAAGGGCACTGGAAGTAGGCGGGCAGATTGTGGAAGGCGATACGTCAAACATGGACTATCAGCAGAAACAGAAGCTGAGAGCCCGAATAGCCAGAAGACTGGGAACAAGAGGGTTTTCTTCCGATATTTCATACAGAGCAGCAAAGGAGCTTGTAAAGTGAAGAATAATGTAGACCAGTTTGAAAGAACCGGGAGAGTAATAGGTACGGAGGGGGTCAGCGCCCTTCAGAAAAGCAGAGTGCTGATTTTCGGTGTGGGAGGAGTCGGAAGTTATGTCGCCGAGGGTCTGGCAAGAGCAGGAATCGGACAGCTTACCCTTGTGGATGCTGATGTTGTGGATGTGACCAATATAAACAGACAGATTCCTGCACTTCACAGCACAATAGGCAGGCCCAAGGTGGAGGTTATGGCTGCAAGAATACGTGATATTAATCCTGAATGCAGGGTGCAGGAAAGGCAGTTTTTTTTCATGCCGGGGGATGAAACCATAGATTTCAGCTGTTACGATTATGTGGTTGATGCGGTGGATACTGTTACTGCCAAGATTGAGATTATTATCAGGGCTAAGCAGGCTGGTGTTCCTGTGATTTCCTCCATGGGAACGGGCAACAAGCTCAATCCGGGAATGTTCAGGATAACAACACTGGAGGAAACAAAGATATGTCCTCTGGCAAAGGTCATGAGAAAGGAAATGCGAAGGAGAGGAATAACGGACGTTAAGGTCATTTATTCAGAGGAAGAGCCCCTTTCTGTCGGAGGAAGCATAAGCTTCGTTCCGTCTGTCGCGGGGCTGATGATTGCAGGTGAAGTTGTAAAGGACATTATCAGCTGATATAATTGTCACAGATTTTTTTCGGGAGAATATAAGAATATGGAATACAGAACAGAACTAATGAGACTGATTGACAGCTTCAATATTGAGGCTGTTGAGGAATTCAAGGAAGCCGAGAACAGAATCGTTCTCGATTCCAGGTTTCGTACGATAGTGAAGAAGAAGGATTATTCCGGTCACATCGAAACTTTGAGGCGGGTTAAGAAAAGCGCCCAGAGAATCGACCCGAAGACCGTTGATATTCCTGATGGCGACAAATTGGCTTCAGATATCGAGGCGGCTTTTGAAAAGTGTCTTCTCACCTTCAGCAATGTATGTGACAGCTACATAAAAATGCAGCAGGCCCTTAAGGACAAGGCCGAGAAAAAGCGTGAAATCTCCTATGGAGAGTTCAAGGAACTGAACAGGAAGGCAAGAGACATCAGATCCAGGCTGAATTCTGAAATGCATGAAATGGATATTCTTTATTCAGATCTTGTTGAGTACGTGGATGATGATACACAAGAGGATTTCGGGGGAATTGAGTACAGAACCTACGATTCCTTTACGGAATAGAGACTGCATATTGAGGAACGAAAAGGGGTGGGAATAAATGGACAATGTGACAATTGGGATAATAATTGCTGCGGGAGCAGTGATACTGCTTCTGATTGCTGTTATAGTGACAACCCAGAGCAGCATCAGAAACCTCGGCGGCATGATTGCGGATAATCAGAAGGAAGCTGCCGACAGACAAAGGGATCAGCTCGCCCGGCAGGATGAGAGAATTAGTCAGATTAACACCAGCCTGGCAGACTCCATGAACAGGCTCAATGTAAGTCTGGGGGAAATGAAGAACCTGGCATCCGGTGTGGAGGATCTGAAACGTCTTATGTCAAATGTTAAATCAAGGGGAATACTGGGTGAAGTCCAGCTGGGGGCAATTCTTGAGGATATTCTTTCTCCTGAACAGTATGATGAGAATGTTGCGGTGAAAGGGGGAAGTGAAAGGGTTGAATATGCGGTGAAGTTCCCGGGAGAAGATGGAAGCTATGTATACCTGCCTATTGACTCGAAATTTCCCGGGGATGCCTATCTGAATCTACTGGATGCATACGATTCCGGAGACAGAACCGCCGTCAAAAAGGGGGCGGATGCATTAAGACACGCCATAACAAAGGCTGCACGGGACATTAAGGATAAGTACATCTATCCGCCGCTAACCACGGATTTTGCTATAATGTTTCTGCCCTTTGAAGGGCTCTATGCTGAGGTTCTCCGCCTCAATCTGGTTGAGACTCTTCAAAGGGAATACCGCATAAATGTTGCGGGACCCACCACAATGGGAGCGATGCTAAACAGCTTCCAGCTGGGGTTCAGAGCCCTGGCTCTCAGGCAGAATTCCGGTGAGGTCTGGGATACTCTCCAGAAGGTGAGAACTGAGTTCGACAAATTCGCCTCGGTGCTGGACAATCTTCAGAACAGACTGGATCAGAGCCAGAAGGAACTGGAGAAGCTTGTGGGCGTCAGAACGAGAAGCATTCAGAAGGTGCTGGACAAGGTCTCCAGGCTTAGTGATACAGATAAACAGGAAATGATGAAATGAGCATATTTGCAATAGCGGATCTGCATCTTTCCAACTTTCCGGGCAGCGAGAAACCAATGGATGTTTTCGGTGACAGATGGTTTAACCATCAGGAAAGGATAAGGGAAAACTGGTGCGAAAGGGTAACTGAATATGACACTGTTGTTGTAGCAGGGGACATTTCCTGGGGTCTTAAGCTACAGGAGGCGGAGTACGATTTGAGATGGATTGATGAACTTCCCGGGAAAAAGGTCATAATTAAAGGCAACCATGACCTCTGGTGGTCGGGAATCAACAAGCTCAACAGCATGTTCGACTCCATAACCTTTCTCCAGAACGACGCCTGCGAGGCGGAGGACACATGGATATGCGGAGCCAGAGGCTGGATTACACCTTCGGATGAAGGCTTCACGGAAGGAGACAGGAAAATATACGAAAGAGAGCTCCTCAGATTGGAAATGTCTCTAAAAGCTGCGCCGGCTGAAGGTGAGAAGCTGGGATTTCTCCACTTTCCTCCTGCGGGCAGCCCGCAGAAATTCTCAGGCTTCATGCAGCTGTTCGAGGATTACGGTGTTAGGAATGTATATTACGGTCATGTTCACGGAGAAGAGGGCTTCAAGGGCGCCATCAGAGGCGATTATCACGGCATCATATACAGCCTCATCTCGGCGGATTATCTGAGCTGCAGGCTCCTTCAGATAAAGTAATTGCAGCAAGAATCAAAAGAGGTATTACATGAGAGCAATAATAATAGTGCTGGACAGTCTGGGAGTAGGACAGCTCCCTGACGCAGAAGCATACGGTGACATGGGAGCTGATACCCTGGGTCACATAAACGAGAAAGCAGGCCTGCGCATACCGAATCTCAGGTCAATGGGAATCGGAAACATACAGGGTGCAGCAGGCGGCAAGCTGGCTGTTTCCAATCCTGTGGGCTGCTTTTGCAGACTTGCTGAAAAGTCAGCAGGAAAGGACACCATAACCGGTCACTGGGAGATCGCGGGCCTTGAAACCGGAACTCCCTTTAAAACCTATCATGAGGGATTCCCACGGGAGCTGATGGATGAATTTGTAAGGGCCGCCGGACGGGGATATCTGGGAAACTGCGTCGCTTCCGGTACGGAGATAATCAAAGAGCTTGGTCCTGAGCACGAGAAAACTGGAAAGGTTATTGTATATACTTCCGCTGACAGTGTTTTTCAGATTGCCGCAAACACCGCGGTAGTGCCCCTTGAAGAGCTTTATGATATATGCGCAAAGGCAAGGAAGCTCCTAACGGGAGAGTATTCCTGCGGAAGGGTGATTGCCAGACCGTATGTTATCGATGAGAACGGAAACCGTGTGAGAACAGCCGACAGACGGGATTACGCTGTGTCGCCGGCCGGTGACACAGTGCTGAACCTCGTTAGTGATAGCGGCATGCCTGTGGTGGCAATAGGCAAAATACGGGATATT
Organism: Lentihominibacter sp.; assembly: GCA_051882875.1. Taxonomy (GTDB): domain Bacteria; phylum Bacillota; class Clostridia; order Peptostreptococcales; family Anaerovoracaceae; genus Lentihominibacter. The sequence continues at coordinate 32,355 of JBJESQ010000027.1, forward strand.
TTCAACGGAAGCGGAGTAACGGAGTCTGTTCATACAGAAAGCAACGACGATGGAGTGACCAGAACGATTGAAGCCATGGGAAAGACTTCAGATGGTCTGATTTTCACAAACCTTGTTGATTTCGATTCCAGGTTCGGACACAGGAGAGACCCGGTAGGATATGCCGGGGCGCTGGAGGAATTTGATTCCAGACTGCCTGAGATTACCGGAGCCATGAAGCATGATGATGTTCTGTTTCTCTGTTCGGATCACGGAAACGATCCTGTACACAGCGGTTTCGATCATACCAGGGAATATATCTTCTGCCTCGCCTTCGGAGAAACCCTTAAGAAGGGAATCAATCTGGGAACCAGAAGTTCCTTTGCTGATATTGGCGCAACTGCTGCGGAGCTGCTTCTGGGCAAATCCGCCAAAACCGCAATAGGCGAAAGCTTTCTGCCTTATATAAACATATTTTAAGATTTAAAAGCCCTGAAACGGTGAAGTTCCGGGGCTTTTTTTGGTATAATTTCCGTATACTCTAGTGTAATTATAAAGGAAAATCTATGAAGAAGACTATATTAAGCTTATTGTTGTCCATAATGCTTGTTGTTTCCCTTGTTCCCCAGGCGGCCTTCGCGGCTGAGGGGGATGAACAGAACTCGGGAGGCATAATTACCGGTTTCGGGGCGCTGGAAACAACGGATTATTATTACGAGGGTAATCCTGAAGAGGATGAACTTACACTAAACCTTCCTGATACTCTGGAGGTTTACCTGAACGGAAGCACCACATTAACTTCCATTCCTGTAACATGGGAGTCAGTAGAGGACTACGACAGCACTGATTTCTATTTTTATTCCATGAAGCCTGTATGGAGCGGAGAGTATTCTCTTGACTCGGAACTGAGCAGTATTATGGATGTTCCCTGGATAACCGTTTACAAACAGGAACCGGATAACAGCGAGATAGAACCTATGGTGACTGAGGAGGAGGTCCCTCCGGTTTATACCGAGGAGGAGGGAGCCGTGGATCCCGAAGACTACGGTGCGCAGGGAGCAGTTGACATTGCAGCTGCAGTTTTATCTGTATTCGCAGAGGATGTTTATGCGGCTTCCACTGCTGAAAACACCGAGGCAATATACCGGTATCTGACACAGACCATGGGACTTAATACAGCAGCTGCCTGCGGTGTTATGACTAACATCAATGCCGAAAGTGCCATGAGTCCAATCAATCTTCAGAATACCTACAACACCAGCATAGGACTGAGCGACAGCGAATATACAAGCAGAGTAGATTCGGGAAAGTATACGAAATTCACATCTGACAGCGCAGGATACGGCCTTTGCCAGTGGACCTCCTCCGGCAGGAAATCCAATCTGCTGAACTATGCCAGAAGCCGGAATACATCCATAGGCGATCTGACAATGCAGATGGAATTCTTCGAAAAGGAACTCACCAGCAGTTACAATTCGGTATATGTGACCCTGAAGAATGTTCCAAATACTGCGGCAGGGGCATATATTGCAGCAGCTGAAATGTGCATGTGCTATGAGATACCGGCAAATACAGTTGCCACCGCAGCGTCAAGAGGCAAGACATGCCTGTCCAACTACTGGAAACAGTACAGCGGTTCATCTGCATCTGCAACGGGAACATCATTCCTGTCTCTATGCGGATACAGCTATCCCACTGCAGTGAGAAACGGCAAGGGAATGGATGTTACGGGCTATGCCATTTCCAACTACAATGTGACATCAATAACCGGAAAGATTACGGATAGCAGCGGCAAGGCTCTGTATTCCAAGACCATAAGCACGAAGACAACATCGGTCAAGCTAAGCGGACTTGATGACTACATGAAGTTCTCAAAGCTGTCTAATGGGTCATATAAATATTCTGTTACCGCCAAGGATGCCCTGGGCAATTCAGTCACTGCAACCCATGCCTTCAAGGTGTCTTCCAGCGGTTCCACCACTAAACAGCTGGGATTTGCCTGTAAGAATACGGGAAGCACTTCTGGCTCAATCGTCGCAGCTGCAGTGGTAAAGAAGGCCTACAGCGGAGTTTTCCCTAAGCTTCCTAAGAGAGGTTACTTCAAGAAGGGTGACAAGGGAACTCAGGTTAAGCGTCTCCAGAAATTCCTGAAATGGTGCGGATATTCAGTCACTACGGGAGGAACCTACGGAACAAAGACCATCAGTGCAGTGAAGAAGCTTCAGAAAAAGCTGGGTCTGAAGCAGGACGGCAAGTTTGGCAAACAAACCCTGGCTAAGGCAAAGACCATTAAGAAATAGGACAGAAATGAATTACAATAAAAAATCCGATCTTCAAACAGATCGGATTTTTAAGTACAATGAAAAACCTATTTGAGATTCTCCGGATTAAGTCCCTCCAGTTCAGGCAGGACGAATATACCGTCCTTTCTTATGAGAACATCATCAAACCAGATTTCACCGCCACCGTATTCCGGACGCTGAATCATCACGAGATCCCAGTGATTGGCGCTTTTATTTCCGTTCGGTGCATCCTCATAGCACATACCCGGTGTGAGATGGAAGGAACCGGCAATTTTTTCGTCAAAGAGAGTGTCCTTCATAGGGTGGAGAATATAAGGGTTTACACCTATCGCAAATTCACCGAAATAGCGGGCGCCCTCATCCACATCGAGAAGATCGTTGATTTTCTTCGTGTCGTTGGCCGCAGCCTTGACGATTTTGCCGTTTTCAACCTCGAAAACTATGTTTTCATAGGTGAATCCCTGCTCTTCGGAAGGGGTGTTATAGGAAATGATTCCGTTCATTGAATCCCTTACGGGAGCTGTATAAACCTCGCCGTCAGGGATGTTTCTCAGACCGTCGCATTTCACAGCGCCTATTCCCTTAATTGAGAAGGTGAGATCTGTTCCCGGACCCTTTATCTGAACCTTGTCTGTTCTGTTCATCAGGTCAACAAGAGGGGTCATGGCCTCACTCATCTTCCTGTAATCCAGGGTGCATACATCAAAGTAGAAGTCTTCGAAATTCTCAAGGCTTGTGTTTGCCAGCTGAGCCATTGAATAATTCGGATATCTCAGCACAACCCATTTTGTCTCGTTCACTCTGTAGTCAAGGGTAGGTCTGGAGAGCTTGCTGTAGAGATTCAGCTTCTCGGAAGGCACATCTGCCAGCTCAGCAGTGTTGTTTCCGGCTCTTATGGCGATGTATGCCTGCATGCCCTTCATCTGCTCCAGATCGCATGCGTCCTTGAACCTTATCTGCTCCTCAGTGCAGTTCAGAAGTATTTCCCTTGTGATGGCAGCATCTCTGATTTCGCTGTATGGCAGACCACCTGCCTTGTAAACGTCCTTAATCAGCCGGCGGGCCAGATTTTTGCAGCATTCTCCCTCGTAGCTTATGAGGACCTTGTCCCCAGGCTGAATATCGCATGAATAATTAACGAGAAGTTCTGATAATTCTTTAATTCTCGGATCCATTTTTGTTCCTCCTGTTAGAAATTTATATGGATATTATACTCCTCATGTGGTATTTTTAGAAGTGAAAACAGACCCTATTTTTATGCAGTGACTGCCGGAAAGGAAAGGCCATACATTGAAACACTATTTCGTTCTAAATCCGGTATCGGGAAGAAAAGATCACAGCAATTCTTTTTTGAGATTAATTAGAGATACATCAGAAAGACTGGGCATCGATTATGAAATATACTTCACAAGGCACCAGGGAGATGCCGAAGATTTCATAAGAAGGATGTGCCAGGAAGCCGTAAGCGAAAGCGAGCCCCCTGAAGGCTTGAGATTCTATGGTATCGGAGGAGACGGTACCGTAAATGAACTGGTGAACGGCGCCTATGGTTTCCCGAATGTGGAAGTGGGAGTTATTCCTCAGGGAACGGGCAACGATTATATACGCAACTACGGAAACCAGAATGACTTCACAAACATAGAAAAACAGATACTGGGAGAAAGCCAGCCCAGCGACCTGATACGGTACAGAGCAGAATACAGGGGCGATATAACGGAGCGTTACTGTGCCAACATGTTCAATATAGGCTTTGACTGCAACGTTGTGGACACAGCCAACAGGGTGAAGGAGTGGCGCGGCTTCAGCGGCTCCACCGCATATCTAACATCGGTATTCATGGTTCTGGCAAAGAAGAAGGAAACCAGCCTGAGAGTTGAGTATGAGGACGGAACAGTAAGAGACGGAAACGTTCTTCTCCTGTCCATAGCCAACGGCTGCTTTTGCGGCGGCGGGATTAAGGGCACGCCCCGGGCTGATCTGAGAGACGGGCTTATGGATGTGAGCCTGGTTAAAGGCGGAGTGACACGGAGCTATTTCGTGAAGATATTCCCCAAGTACATGAAGGGAACGCATCTTGAAGACAAACGCACCGAGGGTATCATTGACTACAGACAGGAAAAAACTCTCAAGGTTACAGCTAACGATGAGAGTCTGAAACTGTGCGTTGACGGTGAAATATCAACTCAGAAAAGTGTTGAATTTGAGGTTGTGAGGGATGCAATCCGATTCATCGTTCCAAAGGGAGCGAAGGCATAACATATCTACAGCTCAAGGGAGATGACATCCGAAAGTTCAAGGAGTCCGGACAGGCTGATTTCAGCTATCTGACCGGATTCTTTTTTTATTGTTGTGAAGAGGGTGCCGGCGGGCTGACGGAAGGTGAAACTGTATTCCCCGTCGTATTTCTCCATTCCCCGTACAAAGGCGGCAGCGGCTGTACCCGAGGCGCAGCTGCCCTCGAAATATGTCGTATTCACATCTCTGACATATACCACCGGGGTTACATAATCAGTGGTTCTGTCAATGAACATAACGCCAAATGCGTCCATATCTCCGGTCTTAGCATACACATATTCCCTGATTTTATTGAATTTTTCGGGAGTTGCGGTGATGTTATCCAGAATCAGATGGGAGATGCCGTCCATATCTATGAGAAAGCAGTCAATCAAATCCGGATTCTCATCTGTAAGCTCCAGCTCTTCCCCTGAAAATTTGGTGATATCGACGGGCAAAGGCATTTGAATCTCAGCAGTGCCTGCCTTTGCATCGATTCTCGCTGTGAGAGGGTGGCTGCATCCGCTTGTGCGGATTTCGACTGTTTTAGTTCCGTCGGCTAGTGCTTCTCCATTGCCAAGAAGGGAAGCCTGATAGTATGCGAAGGCTCTTGATGCGTTGCCGCAGAATTCCAGTCCGCTCATGTTTATTGCAGGGATACCATCCTCTGCTTCAGGAAGAACGAAGCCCACCTGTTCTCCCATTACCGAATCGGAATCGGGGCAGGTGAATCTCACACCGAAATCCCTGCCGAAGTCGATTTGGAGGAGCTTATCCGTGATTTCCTGATACTCCTCAACAGGTACAGGGGTTAGAACTATAATGGTTGTGTTTCCTGCGGGATTGGCAACTATCAAATCAATTTTTCTTGACATATGGTTTTCTCCTTGTAATTGAGAAATGCGTATATTTCTCTGTAAATGATAACATATTTATGGAATTTATTCAGCCTGATAAACGAATATTAAGCAATAGTGCGGTGTAATAATTGGTTTTGCAGCGTTGTTCTGCACCATGATGCAGATTATTACCTCAGATCTTCCTAATAATCACGAATAATTGGTAATAATATCCACGCGA
>JBJESQ010000028.1:0-6012 GCA_051882875.1 Lentihominibacter sp.
CACATACTTATCCGATACAATAATCACGAACTTTTTCCAGCTGTATCGAAAAACGTTGAAATTCCAACCTTCCATTTTCTGACATTGTGAAAATCTGCCGATATAAGTCCATTTCGAGACGAAAAAAGCAGGAATTCACTGGAATTCCTATGTTTTGCCCGGATTTCACTGCTGTTTTCACAAACTGAATTTCCCCTTGTTCTGAAACCCTTGGTACATAAGGGCTCGAGAGATTGGCTGGGTATTATTTCCATTTATTCGTGATTATGCTCCCGGGATGATTATACTGAGCTTATACTGAGACGTTATCTCGTGGGTTTTCGCCGAAGGTTTTTCATGGGTTATTCATGGCTATATATGGCAAAGACGGTACGGCGGGGAGTCAACCTGCCCGCAGGTTGACTATGCATCGTCATGGTGCTATTATGAACAGTGTTCATAATAGCACCCGAGCTGAACGGGATGTAGGAGCGCTTGGGCAGAATACAATAAAGCGAGGGACAGGCAGTGCCGAAAATAATAGAAAACTTACAGAACAACATACTGGATGAGGCCAGAAGGATAGTAGACGAAAATGGTGCCGATGCGTTAAGCATGCGAAACCTGGCAAACAGGCTGGGCATAGCTCCGTCAACACTGTACAACTACTACGAAAGCAAGGAGCAGCTCACCGGAGCACTGCTGAAGAAAAGCTGGGCGGAGGCTCTTGCCGAAATCGACGGAATCTGCGGCCGCCAAACGGAAGACAGGTCCGTGCAGGAGCTGGCTGAGGTGGTCGCCGTGCTTAGGAGAACAATCAGACCGCTTTTGCAGCAGCATATCAGCCAGGTAACAAAGAAAAAAGAGAAGCCGAGATTTGACGTAAATGCTGTGGTGATGCAGCCCCTGCAGGAGAGGGTTCAGCGCATTCTTGAAAATAACGGCCGCAGTGAAGCAGATGCAAAGGCAATGGCCCCGGTGCTGATGAAGCTGCTTGTGACATGCATGTTCGATATGGAACTGGAATTTGAGGAAATACTGGAAGCTGCAGGAAAACTGCAGAGCGTATCCCGGCAACAGAAATAAAAGGTGGAGCCAGAAGGCAGGAAATTAATGAAAGACACAACAACCTTAAACGAAACAAACGAATCAGATATGACAAATAAAACAAAACAGGACAGAACCGGCTGGATAATGACCATCTACCTGCTGGGCCTGTTTCTCGGTGCTCTCAGCACAGGAAGCATAACACCGGTCAGAACAATAATTCAGAGCTCGCTGAATGTTGACGACCAGCTGGGCATCTGGATGATTACAATATACACCCTGTGTTATGCGGCAATTATCCCTGTATCAGGCAAGCTTGCCGACAGGCTGGGAAGAAAGATAGTATTTATCGCCAGCATTATGCTGTTTGGAGCGGGTTCGGCAGTATGCGGACTGTCGGCGGGGGCAGAAAGCTTCGGCCTGCTTTTGTGCGGACGTGTTATACAGGCCTCCGGAGCAGGGGGAATAATGCCTATTGCAACCGCGGAATTCGGTACAAGTTTTCCTGAAGAAAAAAGAGGAATGGCCCTTGGCATGGTGGGGGGAGTATACGGAATCGCCAATGTGCTGGGAGCAACAGTTGGAAGTGCCGTCCTGGATATCTTCGGAGTGGATAAGTGGCAGTGGATATTCTTAATCAACATTCCTATCTGTGTACTGATTATAATCGGCGGGCTGGCCTTCATACCGAACCACAAAAGCGAGAAGGTATACAGAATCGATAAGCTGGGCACACTGCTGATAACAATGATAATACTGTCACTGCTGTACGGATTAAAGAATATAGACTTCTTTGATTTTCTGAACTCACTGACCCACCGGGATGTGTGGCTGTTCCTGCTGATAGGGGCGGCGCTGATACCTGTTTTCGTGCTTGTGGAAAAGAAGGCCGAGGATCCGATTTTTCATATTGAATATATGACGAACAGCAAAATCATGCTTACTTTAGGCATGGGGCTTATGGCAGGCTGCTCGATGATGGGAATGATATTTATCCCGCAGTTTGCCGAGAACTGCATGAAGATCCCTTCGGGAAGCGGAGGATATTTCGTAATAATACTGGGAGTAATGGCGGGAGCCGTGGCACCCATAAGCGGCAGATTGATAGACAGATTCGGTGCCAAGCCGGTGCTGGGAACGGGCTTCGCAGTGTCCATAACAGGGGCGCTGTATCTTGCCTTTGTAACTGTAAAATACATAAATGCAGTCAACGTTACGGTGTGTCTAATTCTTATTGGTCTGGGGCTGGGACTTATTATGGGAACACCGCTGAATTACATGATGCTCCGCAACACAAATGACGAAGACAGCAATTCCGCCCTGGCGACCCTTTCGCTTATTCGCTCCGTGGGTACGGCAATCGCTCCGGCAATAATGGTTGGGTTTATCGCCCAGGCAGGAGTAACCATGCAGGATGAAATAATGAAAGAAATGCCGGAGCTGCCGGAGGTTCCGCAGATGGAGCAGCAGGTGGAACTCAGGTCAATTCTGGATCAGCTCAGCGAAAGCGAGGAGTTCCGGAAGCAGACAGGAGACATTGACCTTGAGGGAATGTTAGAAATGGACATGAAGCCGGACATTGACATGACCGCTAAGCAAAGTTCCCTTGAGCTTCCCGAAGAGCTTACAGAAGAACTGCGGAATGCGGACGTAACCACAATTACAGAAGCAAGTAAGGACATGGCCCGGTACATGTTTGATGAATTCGTTCCGCCGGTAATCGATGAAATCCAGGGCGGAATGGACGAGGGAATTCTTGGAATCAGCAATGGAATAGACGGAATAAACAGCGGTATTTCAGAGCTGAGCAGCGGAATCAGCGATATAGACCGGGGAAGAGCAAAGCTCAAAAAGGGCATAGATGGAATTTCCAGGGGAATCAAGGGAATGACCGCAGCAGATGCCGGGCAAAAACAGGGGCTTGCTGAGCTCGACAAGAACATCAGGGAAATGCAGGCGCTAATCGACTCGGGAAGGGTAATGCCCGAACAGCTTCCGCAGCTGCAGGCCGCTCTTGAGGAAATGAGCAGTGCCAGGGATGAGCTTAAAACAAAGAACGATGAAATCCTGGGCAAAATCTCCGCATCAAAAGCCAGCAGAAACAAGATGAAAAACGCTTATTCAAGCATGGGAGAAGCGAGAAACAAAATGGCAGCGGCCCTTGAAGAAATGAAAGAGCAGCAGGGACTCATGATTCGCGGCAGGGAGCTTTTGCAGAGCATGAGAGATGATATTCCTGAGGTATTCGCCCAGGTGGAAGAGGAATACTTGCAGGCTATAGATGACGACAGTGAAAAAATAGAAGCCGCATATCAGAAAACTCTGAACGGCGGCTTTAGGAACATGTTTATTTGTGTGGCAGCCTTTAACCTCATGGGATTGATTTTGCTTCTTCTGTACCGGGACGACAGAAGAAAGAAGGAAGAGGAATAGACCGCTACCTGCCCTCCAGAAGGGCGATTACTGTTACGGAAATCATTATTATTACGCCCCCTGCAATCTGGGTGCCGGTGAGCATTGTGCCGAAGATTACCAGAGAAAAAATCACAGTGGTAAGGGGCAGCACGTTTTCGAAGGAGGCAACCAGAGTGGTGCTCAGACGTCCTACAGAATATATGTAACAGAACTCTCCGACTATTATACATACGATGGCGGTAGCTGCTGTCACCAGGATGCCCATCGGTGTGATTTCGACAGGTGCGTGGGTAACGGCCTGGTAGATGAATGTCGTCGGTATTTCGACAATAAGGCCGGAAAGAAACAGCCCCGTCAGCAGAGTGAGCAGGTCGTATTTGTCGTACAAAGGCTTAACATAGACGATGTAGAATGCCCATATTATTGCAGAGGCAATCATCGCCAGAAGTCCCAGAATGCTTACCTTCATGGCGCCTCCCGACACCAGCAGATACACCCCGAGAATAGATGCCAGAATGCAGACAACCTTCAGAGGTGTAATCTTGTTCCCGTAGAATATCCTGTCTCCAATCATTCCGAATATGGGAACGGTGGCAAGAATAATTGAGGAGAATGAAGCGGAGGTTAGAGCGGTGCCCAGATGTTCAACTGTAAAATAGAGAGCCAGCCCAACGGCGCCGGAAATGAAAATCCGCGGCATATCCTCTTTTTTGATATGAATTCCTTTTTTGAAAATAAAGCAGCAGGCTGTCAGAACGATGCTGCCGATTGCCAGACGCGCCAGAGTGAATACTGCCGGAGATACATAGTGCATCATGTATTCGATGGCGATAAAGTCAAAACCCCATATAAAATTGACTCCTATAATGGCTATGAGGGGTCCTGTCATTGATTTTTTCATTTTAAAGATGTCCTTTCGTTAAGGAACGGTAATTACACATTGAGATTCTACATTAAAAAATTTCAAAAATCAATACAACGGCCGGGGGAAATGGGTTATAATTGAATATCCGAGTAAGCGGGTATTTGAGTTGTTAAACAGTGTCATTTATATATAGTTGGAGGTGTGTTATGGATTCAAACAAAAGACCGGAAACAATGGAGAGAATTACTACTCCCGAGCTGGCAAAGGCTTTTATCGACGAGCAGGTTGAGGCTGTCAGACAGCAGGTTGGAGACAAGAAGGTTCTGCTGGCCCTTTCGGGAGGAGTTGACTCATCTGTAGTTGCTGCTCTGCTTATTAAGGCCATCGGCGATCAGCTCACATGCGTTCACGTTAACCATGGACTTTTGAGGAAGGGAGAGCCTGAGCAGGTGGTAAAGGTGTTCAAGGAAGAGCTCGGCGCCAACCTGATTTATGTTGATGCAGTGGACAGATTTCTGGACAAGCTGGCAGGAGTTGAAGAGCCTGAAACAAAGAGAAAGATAATCGGTGCTGAATTCATCGACGTGTTCGCTGAAGAGGCTTCGAAGCTTGAGGGAATTGAATTCCTGGGACAGGGCACAATATATCCGGACATTCTGGAGTCAGACGGTGTAAAGGCTCACCACAATGTGGGGGGACTTCCTGAAGATCTCCAGTTCGAGCTGGTTGAACCGGTTAAGCTCCTCTATAAGGATGAAGTAAGAGTAGTGGGCAAGGCACTGGGACTGCCTGATTCCATGGTTTACCGCCAGCCGTTCCCGGGCCCGGGACTTGGCGTAAGATGCGTAGGCGCCATCACAAGAGACAGACTTGAAGCCGTTCGTGAAGCTGATGCCATTGTAAGAGAGGAAATCGACAAGATGAATCCTGCACCTTGGCAGTACTTCGTTGCCATTCCTGATGTGAAGTCAACAGGAATCAAAGACGGCAAGAGATACATGGGATGGGCTGCAGTAGTAAGAGCCATCAACACCGTTGATGCTGTAACTGCCGAAGCCGTTGAAATTCCATGGCCTGTAATCTGCAGAATCCGCGACCGCATAATAGCTGAAGTTGACGGAATCAACAGAGTCCTCTGGGACATCTCTGACAAGCCGATTGCGACGATCGAGTGGGAATAATCTATAAATACCGGGAACCGTTGAAAATTTCAACGGTTCTTTTTTTCGTGGGACAAATAATGAGGCAAAGTTACTCGAAAAAGAACATTAGTTCTTGACTGTGATACTGACTTGAGTTACAATACAAGAAAGCGAAATATTGTAGGTCTTTTCCGGCCGGACCCAGTCGCGGGTTAAGTGCGATAGGATATGCGTGATAGCAGGCACGCTGTTCTGTCGCTTTTTTATTGAAAACCATTTTGAGAGGAGGAGGTATTCTAATGAGAATCGGAGATGTAGCTCAGTTTAATGAGAAGCACAAGTGGTGCGGGTGTCTTGGAATAATAACTGAGACAAAAAACTGTAGCAATGATATTCGGTATATGGTGGGAGTTCCTATGCCAGAGCAGGGGACGGCATTTATTTTCAGCATGCAATCCGCAGATGAACTGGAGTATATCGGGAAAGCGGTTTTGGTAGAAGCAAGAGAAGATGAAAGACTAACTATTAAAAGTCAAGGGTAAAAAGCTGAAGCCCTCCGCTGCT
>JBJESQ010000029.1:0-34970 GCA_051882875.1 Lentihominibacter sp.
TCAATCAAGTTCCGGTATGAACACGGTATGAACACAATGTTGTAAATATCAGCGATAATTCATAATTGCTTCAACACGACCTCGAGAATCTGCCAAATCGCCGCCCAATTTTTTCCAAATGTTGAAAAAATCTATTGCTATTTTTATTTGCTTCAACTTTTTTAGAATAATATTGAAGCAAATTTTCGATAAGATAAAATGCTTCAAATTCACACCTTCAAAATGCCTGAATATGGGTCTGAATCCAATGAATGTTGAAGCAAATGTTTGAAAGAGACAATTACTTCAACAATCCGCAATCGTACGCGGGATATGCCTGTGTATGGGCTGCTAATAATCACGAAAAAATGGTAATGTTATCCAGACGGTTTGGGGAATCCTTATGTGCCAAGGGGTTCAGAATCAGGGAAAAAGCAGTTTGTGAAAACAGAGGGTAAAACGGAGTAAAATAAGAAGAAAACAGGGGTTTTATATTGAAAAACAGCCATCCATCCGCTGATTTTCACAATGTAAAAAAATGGAAGGTTGAATTTTCAATGTTTCTAGAGGCGGCTGGAAAAAGTTCGTGATTGCTGAAGGCGGAGGCCGAGGCAGAAGGCGGAGGCCGAGGCAGAAGGCGGAGGCCGTTGCTGAAGGCGGAGGCCGAGGCAGAAGGCGGAGGCCGAGGCAGAAGGCGGAGGCCGAGGCAGAAGGCGGAGGCCGTTGCTGAAGGCGGAGGCCGAGGCAGAAGGCGGAGGCCGTTGCTGAAGGCGGAGGCCGAGGCTGGAGGAAACCCCGAGGCTGACGGAGAAAAGCAGAACCTGCACACAAATTCTATACACAAAACATATACAATCCATACGGAAAAAGTGTACCCGAATATATACAATTCAGTCTGTTTTTGTAGTATAATTGTTGTGAATTATCGCCACGCGGTTTCGGCATTTTGCGTTGGCCCGACGTTTGTCTGAAACCGGCTTGGAGATGCTGTGGAACCATCCAAACGATGGTCCAAGATGGCCTAACGATGGTCCAAGATGGCCTAACGATGGTCCAAGATGGCCTAACGATGGCCTAACGATGGTCCAACGATGGCCTGATATGGGCCTGAGGATGATCCAGCATTATCTCTAACAGGCTGGCGGATTCGCTGAAATTCGTTCAAAATAACTAAGAACCCCGGCACCTCAAACAGGAGACGGGATTCGGAAAGGAACACATATATGACAATCAGAATCGGTATTATGGGATACGGCAATCTTGGCCGTGGCGTTGAATGCGCCATCAGACAGAATCCCGACATGGAGCTTGCGGCAGTATTTACCCGCAGAAATCCGGAGGATGTAACTATCCTCACAGAGGGCACCCCTGTGTACAAAGCAGATGACGCCGCCGCACACGCCGGCGAAGTTGACGTGCTGATTATATGCGGAGGAAGTGCAACGGATCTTCCGAAGCAGACTCCGGAATATGCCAAACTGTTTAATGTGGTTGACAGCTTTGACACCCATGCCAACATTCCTCAGCACTTTGCAGCTGTGGACGCCGCTGCAAAGGCATCAGGCAAGGTGGCACTTATTTCTGCAGGATGGGATCCGGGCATGTTCTCCCTGAACAGACTTTATGCCGAATCAATTCTTCCTGAAGGTGAAACCTACACATTCTGGGGAACCGGTGTAAGCCAGGGACACTCGGATGCAGTAAGAAGAATCGACGGCGTTATTGATGCCCGTCAGTACACAATACCTGTGGATGAGGCCCTGGATGCAGTAAGAAGCGGCTCAGCGCCTGAACTGACAACACGTCAGAAGCACACAAGACTCGTATACGTGGTAGCGGAGGAAGGCGCAGATCAGAGCCGCATAACAGAAGAAATCGTTACCATGAAAAACTACTTCGACGAATATGACACAACAGTTAAATTCATCGATGCAGAGGAAATGGCAAGGGACCACAGCGGAATGCCCCACGGCGGATTTGTAATCAGAAGCGGCAGAACAGGCAAAGACAGCGAAAACCATCATGTGGTAGAATACAAGCTGCAGCTGGATTCAAACCCTGAATTTACATCAAGCGTTCTGGCGGCAGTTGCCAGAGCAGTTTACAGAATGAGCGAGATGGGAATTAACGGCGCCAAAACAGTATTTGACATTGCGCCGGCATGGCTCAGCATCAAATCACCTGAAGAACTGAGGAAGACAATGCTGTAACAGCAGAGCAATCGTTTCAGCAGAACCATCAGCTCAGCTGAAAATTACCGACTTTATTACCAACTTGCAACCGGAACAAAAAACTTGAAACCGGGATAGAGATATTGTACATTGCAATAAGCAACAAGAAAGGAAGGAAGCAAAATGGCTGGTAAATTTGACGTTAAGGGATCAATGGTAGCACTGATTACCCCTCTCAGGGAGGATGGAAGCATCAACCTTGATAAGCTTGAAGAACTGCTGGAGTTCCATATTGAGAAAGGAACTGACGCAATTCTTGTTCTGGGAACCACAAGTGAATCACCAACCTTCACAGCAGAAGAAGACTTTGAAATAGTAAAACGAAGCGTAGAGGTATGCAAAGGCCGCATTCCTCTCATGGCAAACGCAGGTTCAAACTGCACCCGCACATCATTCGAAAAGGCAAAAAGATTTGCGGATGCCGGCGTAGACTCACTGCTTTGCATTTCGCCTTACTACAACAAAGCCAACAAGGCGGGTCTCTATCATCATATTGCCGACGTTGCCGACTCCGTTGATATACCTGTTGTGGTGTACAACATTCCGGGAAGAACAGGTATAAACATTCCCCTTGATGTCATGACGGAACTTGCAAGGCATCCAAACATCGCAGGTGTTAAGGAGGCAACAGGGGACATGAGCTATGTGGCCAAGCTTGCAAAGGCAACAAGAGACATGGATTTCAACATCTGGAGCGGAAACGACGACATCACCGTTCCTATGATGGCTCTGGGAGGTGCCGGCTGCATCTCGGTATGGGCAAACCTGCAGCCCGAAAAGACTGTAGAGATGACCCACGCTTTCCTGGAGGGAAATGTTCAGCATGCCATCGACATGCAGCTGGACTACATGAATCTCATCAACGACTTCTTCATCGAGGTGAACCCTATTCCTATCAAGGAAGCCATGAACCTGGCAGGTATGGAGGTAGGCGGCTACAGAATGCCGCTGTGTGAAATGACCGACGAGAACCGTCAGATTCTCAAGGCGGAAATGCAGAAACTGGGCATCATCCGGTAAAACTGCGGACAATAAACATCAGAAAGGCACAAACACATGAAAGTACTTATTACCGGCTACGGCCGAATGGGAAAGCTGATAGAACAGACTCTGGCAAAGGCAGGAGATACTGTTGTGGGAACCATTGACATTGACAACGCAGCGGAGCTGGATACCATGGATAAGGTTGCCGATGTGATAATGGATTTCAGCAACCCGTCTCTCACAGACCGTCTGGTTGAATACGCCGGCAGAACCAATACGCCTCTGCTAAGCGGAACAACCAACATGACTGCCGATCAGCATAGGGCAATAGCCGAGCTGGCGAGCAAAATCCCCGTAATATGGGCATCAAACTACTCACTGGGAATCAACCTTTTCATGCATCTGCTCCCTCAGGTGGCAAAGGCGCTTGAGGGCTGGGACATAGAAATAACAGAAACCCATCACAACAAAAAAGTTGACGCTCCAAGCGGAACAGCCAAATCCCTTGCGGATGCCATCGATCCTGAAGGCAAATACGAAAGAGTATACGGCAGAAGCGGCAGCTGCGGTGAAAGGAACAAAAACGAAATCGGAATGCATGCTCTCAGAGGCGGAACAGTTACAGGAGATCACGTTGTTGATTTCTTCGGCAGCGATGAAGTTTTCGAAATCACCCACAGAGCAGGAAGCAGACAGATTCTTGTTGACGGCGCCATCAGTGCGGCCCGCAGGCTCATCGCCAGAGAACCCGGTCTTTATGACATGGAAACCCTGCTGTTCGACTAGCGTCACAGTATCGGATATTATCAAGAAGCATCTGACAGCAATGGCTTTCGACAGAATTTATGCCAACGAAAAACCGGTCCCCTGCGGGGCCGGTTTTATACGTTGTTTTACTGCTGCGGCTCAACGAGATCCTCATCCACAAGCTTTTCGAATTCTGCAGTTGCCTTGGCAAACTCCTCTTCACTCAGATCGTCAATGAGTTCGAAATCATCTTCATATTCCTTGTATCCGTAGATGTATACTTCGCTTGTTCCCAGCGGGTTCAGTGCGATATAGTCCTTATCTTCAACGTCGAATACTCCAATAACTCCGCATTCTTCCTCTGTGCCGTCATCATATTCGAGAGTGATTATATCTTCCTCTTCGTATCCGTACATTTCTTTATCTTCTGCCATATCAGTTCTCCTTTTCATTTGATACCGTAACTATAACATTACAGGCGAAAAAACTCAACAAGCTTTTGTGCCGAAGGCAAATCCATGGATTCTGTCTCAGAGAAGATTCTCTCCGCATCCGGATTCTCTCGGGCTATGCGTCTGATTTCATCAACGCTGCCGAAGGCTTCCAGCAGTGCCTTCCTGCGTTTCGGGCCGATTCCCTTAACCCGATCCAGCACGGACTTCTCAACATTCCTGCTTCTCAGCTTCCTGTGATACTCAATTGCGAAGCGGTGAGCCTCCTCCTGCATCATTCCCACATATCTGAAGAGCAGATTCCTGCCTGCAAGCTCAAGCTCTTCCCAGTTCTCGCTGCCGTCCGGGGCTTTTGCTCTATAAACAAGCGCCCTTGTTCTGTGGTGATCGTCCTTTGCCATGCCCACAACGGGAATGTCAAAACCCGTAGCTTCAATCACCTGAAGGGCAGTGGTCACATGTCCCTTCCCTCCATCCATGAAAATGATATCAGGAAGAACAGTGAATTTCTCATCCCCCTTGAACACCCTGAGGAATCTCCGGGACAGAACCTCCCTCATGGAGGCGTAGTCATCCTGACCCTCTACAGTTCTTATTCTAAACTTCCGGTAGCTGTTTCTGTCAGGTTTCAATCCCTTGTATACCACCATTGCTCCTACAGTATCAACTCCGTTCGTATTTGAGATGTCGTAGGCTTCCGCTCTGAATTCCCGGCCGTCATAGGAACCCTGTTCCGCTCCCATTTTCTTCAGGACAGACCAGATTTCCTCTCCAAGAGCTTCCCGCCTCTGCCGTTCCGCCTTTGCGCGGGCATCGATGGTTACCGCCAGCTCCCCGGCATCCTTAACGGCCAGCTCCAGCAGAGCCTTCTTCTCTCCCCTCTCGGGCCTTATGATTTTCACACTGTGTCCGGCGTTATCGCTTAATACTCTGCCGAGAAGCTCCCCGTCACGTGGCATGACAGATACGAGAATCTCCCGGGGAATATTGGGATTGTCGCTGTAATGCTGATTGAGAAAAGCAGCCAGGACAGCTTCCCCGTCCTCATCAATTGAAGAGGTTGTGTCAACACGGTAATGTTCCCGGCCCACAAGCTTGTTCTCCCGAACCGAGAACACCGCGAAGGAATCAGCCTCTTCCCCGGAGGTTTTCACAGGGACAACAATATCCGCTTCGCTGGAATGATGCAGCACCACTCTCTGGGTTTCCGAAAGAGCCTTCGCCGCCTCCAGATAATCTCTGTATTCTGCCGCCTTCTCGTACTCCATTGCTTCAGAGGCTTCCAGCATCTTTTTCTTCAGTGTGTCCGTCAGCGCCCTGTCGTGACCCTTGAGAAAGTCAATTGCCCCATCCAGTGCATGTCTGTAATCCTCGACTGATGCCAGTCCGGTGCATATTCCCCTGCACTGTCCTATGTGATAATTGAGACACGGCCTGAAGCCCTTCCCAAAGGCAAGGGCGCTGCACCGTTTCAGCGCGAAGGTGGAATTCAGAAGATCCACAATCATGTTTACGGCTCCTGCATCACTGTAGGGTCCGAAGTAGGTGCCTCCATCCTTTTTCACAAGCCTTGTCTTGACAATTCTCGGCCACTCCTCTCCGGTAACCTTGATATAGGGATAGGTCTTGTCATCACGAAGAAGCACATTGTATTTAGGTCTGTGCTTTTTAATCAGGTTGCATTCCAGAATAAGAGCCTCCATCTCGGAGGAAACAGTTATGTACTCAAACTCAGCAATCTGATCCACCATGCTCCTCACCTTCGGGGGCATGTTTTTCTTTGACTGAAAATACTGGCGCACCCGGTTCCGGAGGCTTATTGCCTTGCCCACGTAGATGATGTTTCCGAGCTGATCCTTGTGAAGATATACACCGGGACTGTCCGGCAGCTTTTTAAGGTTTTCTTTGATGTCAAACATTATTTTCTTTTTTTGAGTATAACCGTCAGAGCTAACGCCGCGGCTGCCAGCGTAATTACTACGATAAAGAACACTGGTACATCCTCATCAGCAATACCTATCCTGCTGAGAGGTCCCCCTTGTCCTGCACTTTCCAGAGCAACCAGATTTCTCCTTGCCAGCTCACTGCCGTTTTCATCGGTGAGCACTGCCCTTCCCAGTACCTCACCCTTCCTAACAGGAGCCTCAACCTTCTTCTCATTAAGCTCCAGGCGTATTTCCACATTGCCGGCGGCATCGTAATTCTTATCCACCGTTGCAGACAGATTCTGCTCCGTTCCCAGGTCCACTTCCCTGAGTGTTCCGCCCTTTACCTTCTGCTTTCCAATCACCTGCCCCGCCCTGGCAGCGCGATATGTTTTGTAGTTTGCAAATCCGAAATCCCATAGTCTTATGGTATCCCTGAATTTCGGTTCCTCGTGGGATGCGTTCAGCACTACGGCAACCAGGGCTGTTCTGCCCTTCTTCGCATATCCCGCGAAGCAGTCTCCCGCGGTGCTGGAATACCCGGTTTTCACGCCTTTGCATCCCTCGTATTTAAGGGGTCTCTTAACCCCGTTGTCTTCGAATTTTGTTTTGGTGTCCCATAGGCACCTGTTTGATGACTTGCCTTTTCTCTTTTCGGATTTGTTTGTTGCCGGAATAGTGTACTCCGATGCTGATACTATTTCCACAAACTCCGGATTCTCCATTGCCCGGGCCGAAATCAGAGCTATGTCATAAGCCGTTGTGACATTGTTTATCCTTCCCGGAGGATTAAGTCCGTTGGGATTGGTGTAATGGGTATCCCCGGCCCCGTACTCCTTCGCCTTGCTGTTCATCATCCGGCAGAATTCTTCTGTTGTGCCTCCTGCCAGACGGCTGAGGGCCTCTGCAGCGTCATTGGCGGACCATACCATCATGCCGTACACGAGATCTCTCACATAGAGGGTCTCTCCCTTCTGCAGATGCATCACCGAGCCCTCTTTCTCCGGGTCGTAATCTATTGTAACCTTCTCGTCCAGATCCAGCGTATCCAGCACCACCAGGCAGTTCAGAATCTTCGTGATACTGGCGGGATCTCTCTTCTCATATGCGTTTTTCTCATAAATGACCGTTTCAGACTCCGCATCCATCAGAATGGCGCTGGAAGCATCCAGCTTCGGCGGCTCATCCTGCCGGGATGCCTCTGCAAAAGACGGCACTGCCCCGATAAGGGTCAGTGCCGTAACTGCGAAGATTATTAACGTCCTGGTCAGTTTCTTAATCAGTCTTTTTCTTTTCAATTCAATCTTCCTATATCTTATTTCTTAGCTTCGTAGTCCTTCAGGAATTCAACAAGGGCTTCGACGCCTTCCTTAGGCATTGCATTGTAGATTGATGCTCTCAGACCGCCTACGCTTCTGTGACCCTTAAGGTTGTCCATTCCGGCTGCCTTTGTTGCAGCTACAACAGCGGCGTCCTCTTCGTCGGAGCCTGTTACAAACGGAACATTCATGAGGGATCTGTCTTCAGGTACAACAGAACCTGTGAAGAGCTTGCTTTCGTCCAGGAAGTCATAGAGAACCTTTGCCTTTTCTTCGTTGATTCTCTGAACCTCTTCCAGTCCACCGATGCTCAGGAGATACTTGAATACCTTGCCGCAGCAGTAGATGTCCCAGCAGTTAGGTGTATTGTACATTGAATCCTTGTCTGCGTGTGTCTTATATGACAGGTATGTAGGGCAGAAATCAGGAACATCGCCTATGAGATCCTCTCTGATGATAACTACAGCCATTCCGGCAGGTCCTACGTTCTTCTGAACGCCTGCCCAGATGATGCCGTAGTCTTCCACATTGCAAGGCTTTGACAGGAACATTGATGACTGGTCGGAAACCAGAATCTTGCCCTTTGTGTTCGGCAGCTTCTTGAATGTAGTTCCGTTGATTGTTTCGTTTTCGCAGATGTATACATAGTCTGCATTATCAGGAATGTCCAGATTGCTGCAGTCAGGAACATATGAGAAATTCTTGTCAGCTGATGAAGCAACAATCTTCACTTCCCCGTACTTCTTAGCCTCTGCAATGGCCTTCTTTGACCATGCTCCCGTTTCCACGTAGCATGCAACTCCGTTCTTCATCAGATTCAGCGGAACCATTGCGAACTGCACTGTGCCGCCGCCCTGAACAAACAGTACCTTGTAGTTTTCAGGAATGTTCATGAGCTTTCTCAGATCTGCAACAGCCTCCTCGTAGATGCCTATGAAAGCCTTGGATCTGTGGCTCATTTCCATTACTGACATGCCCGTTCCGCGATAGTTCAGCACCTCTTCTGCAATTTCTTCCAGTACAGGTTCAGGCATCATCGCAGGACCTGCCGAAAAATTGAATACTCTGTCGTATTTCATCTGTTCCTCCTTTATTTTAATTAATTAATCGTCAAAAACATGAAAATATAAACCTGTATAAAGTATATCACTTGCCGGGCAGGTTATCCACCCGGATTTAGCTTAATGGCGCTTATTTTGTGTGGATATTTTACTGATATATGATAAAATACTATTGATGCAAAGGCAGGGCTGCCTTTGCACGCAGGAAACGAATTGTTCGGCACTGCCGAAACGATAATATTTATTATTAAAGAGGTGACAGAATGTTTAAGATTGGAACTTTTAACAAGATTTCACCGGTTGGCCTTGATAAGCTGACTGATGATTACGTACTGGTTGAGAATCCTGACGAGGCTCACGGCATTATTCTCAGAAGCTATGACATGCATGAAATGGAGTTTTCAGATAATCTTCTGGCAATAGGCAGAGCCGGTGCAGGCACAAACAACGTTCCCGTTGACAGATGTGCCCAGCAGGGAATTGTAGTATTCAACGCACCGGGAGCAAATGCCAACGCAGTAAAGGAACTGTGCATCTGCGGAATGATAATGGCAGCCCGTAATGTTCCCGAAGGCTACACCTGGGCCAAAACTCTCAAAGGAAGCGAAGGCGTAGGCAAGCAGATTGAGAAAGGCAAGGGACAGTTCGCAGGAACTGAGATTTCAGGCAAGACGCTGGGAATCATCGGCCTTGGCGCCATAGGAAGACTTGTTGCCGATGCAGCAATTTCCCTGGGCATGTCAGTAATCGGCTACGATGCATTCCTGACTGATGCTGTTAGAGAAATGCTTAACCCTGAGGTTACTGTTGTGGATGATCTGGCTGCTCTGTATCCGGAATGTGATTACATTTCAATCCACGTGCCTGCAAACGATGCCACAAAGGGAATGATGAACGCCGAGGCCTTCGCTCAGATGAAGGACGGTGTGATGTTCATGAATTTCTCCCGTGACAAGCTTATGAATGACGATGATCTTCTGGCCGCTCTGGAATCAGGAAAGATTGCAAAGTACGTAACAGACTTCGCAGACGATGCTGTTCTTAACGCCGATCACCCGGGAATCATCGTGCTGCCTCACCTTGGAGCTTCCTCTGCTGAGGCAGAAGACAACTGCGCCTGCATGGCGGTTTCACAGGTGATGGATTACATCGAAAACGGAAACATTATCAATTCGGTAAACATGCCGAGAGTGTCCCTGGGCAAGAGAACAGGCAGAAGGCTTTCAGTAATATGCAAAGCCAATGCAGCTGCAGATGTTCTGGCAAAGGTTGCTGAGCTTGAACTTACGAATGTGGCTTCCGGAACACGTGGAGAATACTCTTATGTTCTGGCTGATTTGGGAGACAAGCAGGCTGACCTTAAGATTGCAGGAATAATCAAGGCAAGAGTTCTGGAATAAATATGGGTAACAGGCTGAAGGTAAACATATTTGCGTTTATTACCGTATTGTTCTGGGGTTCGGGCTTTCCCTTCACCAGAATAATAGGGGATCAGATTTCGTCCTTTAATCTGGGTTTTATCCGCTGTGCACTGGCGGCGGCGGTACTGCTGGCAATCGGGCTGGCCACCGGAATCAAAGTCCCCCGTTCATTAAAGGACTGCGGATGGTTTGCCCTTGCAGGGGCCACAGGTTTCTCGGTGTATTTCATCTTTTTTAACCTGGGACTTCTGACGCTGAATTCCTCTGAGGGAAGCGTGATTTGTGCAACCTCCCCCATCATAACTGCTGTGCTTGTTTTCTACATTTATAAGGAGAAAATAAACATTCTGGGATGGGGCATGATTCTGACGGCATTTATCGGAGTTGTTCTGCTTCTTTTATGGGACAGTCTCTTCGGAGCTTCCCAGGGCCTCGCAGGCGGAATCGGTGCTCTTTGGATGTTTCTGTGCGCTGCTGTTTTCGCAGTATACAATGTACTGAACAGAGTACTGGGGAACAAGGGCTATACCGCCATGGAAATTGTCACCTGGAGTGCCGTATTCGGAGCCCTGGAAATGATAGTATTTCTGCCGGGTACCATCTCGGAGGTTGCTTCGGCAACTGCAGGCGCCAACCTTGCTGCCCTCTACCTGGGACTGTTTCCAAGCGCAGTTTCATATTACTTCTGGAGCAAGGCAATTACCCTCGCCCACAGGACAAGCGAGGCAACGAACTACCTGTTCATCAACCCGCTTATCGCTTCAGTAATTGCACTGATTATGCTTCGGGAGATACCCGGAGCAGGCACCTTCGTGGGTGGCATAATCATTGTAGCAAGTGTAATCGTGTTCAGCACCAGAGGTGGCAGATAGGACAAAGCAATCAAAAAGAGCTGATGCACCATGTTAGTGTATCAGCTCTTTTTTTCTTCATGTTTTCTGCAGAGATGACTTATGACACATGAGTCGCACCTTGGATTCCTCGCGGTGCAGCATTTCCTGCCGTGCCAGATCAGGCTGTGATGTGCCTCCGACCATCTGTCCTCCGGCAGATTTCTCATAAGTTCCTCTTCCGTTGCCAGAACCTCAGCCGAGCCGGCTGCCTTTGCAGATTCTTCTTTGCCTGAGGGAGCCAGCCCTATTCTGCGGGACACCCTGAACACATGGGTATCAACTGCAATGCGCTGGTGCCCGAAGCCCACCGCCAGAACAACATTGGCTGTCTTCCTGCCCACTCCCGGAAGAGCCACAAGGGCATCGTAATCCTCCGGCACATTGCCCCCGTATTTTAAAGTTAGTTCCTTTGCCAGGGCGATAATGTTCTTTGACTTGGTCCGATACATGCCGATGGTCTTAATTATTTCAATTACATCCTCGGCAGAGGCCTGACCCAGGCTCTCGGCGTCGGGGTACCTGTCAAAAAGCTCCCGGCTTACTCCGTTCACACTCACATCCGTCGTCTGAGCCGAAAGCACCACACACACGATGAGTTCGAACACGTTTCTGTGAATCAGTGCACATCCTGCATCCGGATACTCCTCCTTAAGCTGATCCAGTATTTCATTAATTTTCTCTTCCGATAATCTGTATATTTCCCTTTTGTTCATCATGTGATAATTATACCGTTTTTCTGATGCTTTTGCAAAATTGTACAATTTTGCTGTGTCAGTTTGAGTTTTTAAACAAATATGCTATCGATTAGTGAAACCACTTACATCATAATAATATCAAGGGTCATCCCAAAAAAAATGCACTCTTTTTTAAAAAAAAGCGTTACTTTTTTTTTAAGTTATAGTATACTTTTGTTGTTATAATTATCACTATATTATTGACGGAGGTGTTTTATGGCAACTTTCACACAAGTCGAACGCAATGGTTTGTTCGAACTGACTGATGCGGCACGTGCCGAGCTTGCCTCTTCAAAGTACTACAATGAAGACCTGGCTCCAACATCTGTTGCACAGAGAACCTGGACTACATACAACATCACAATGTTATGGGTTGGTATGTCCATATGTATTCCATCACTTACGCTTGCTACATCACTTGTACAGCAGGGAGTTAACCCTTGGCTGGCAATTCTGAACGTAGCACTGGGTAACCTTATCATTCTGGTACCTATCCAGCTGAACTCACAGATTGGTACCAAGTACGGTATCCCGTTCCCTGGTTTCGCAAGACTTACATTCGGTAACAGAGGTGCTCAGATTCCTGCACTGTCAAGAGCTATCGTTGCATGCGGATGGTGTGCAGTACAGGCTTGGGTAGGCGGCGGCGCTGTTGCTGCTATTATCGGTGTATTTGCAAAGAAGTTCAGCGATCCTAACTGGCTGATTTCCCTTCCTTCATGGGGCGGAATGATTCCTACAAGCTGCGGAACTTTCATCGGCTACATCATCTTCATGGTATTCATCTGCTGGGTTGCATACAATGGTATCGAAAACATCAAGTGGGTACAGAACATTGGCGGACCTATCCTTATCATCCTGATGTTCGCTCTGATGATCTGGTCAATCAAGCTTTGCGGAGCTGCAGGATCAAGCTTCGGCGAAGTAATGGGAACTGCTTCTTCAATTTCAGGATATGACTTCTACGTAACGTATACCGTAGGACTTATGGGTAACGTTGCTTTCTGGGCAACAATCGCTCTGAACATTCCTGACTTCTCAAGATATGCCAAGTCCCAGAGATCACAGTTCAACGGACAGCTCATCGGTATGCCTGTTCCTATGGCATTCTGCGCTTTCGTTGGTGCTGCTTACGCTCAGTCAGCCATCGTTTACAACAATGCTAACGGACTGGAACAGGGAGACATAGGCTGGTACAACCCATATGACGTTGTCTCCGTACTCTACAACATTCCTAACCAGATTATCGTATTCGTAGCAGCTGTCGGCGTTATCATGGCTACAGTTACAACATGTGCAGCAGCTAACATCGTTGCTCCTGCAAACGGATTCGCTAACCTGTCACCAAAGAGAATTTCCTACAAGAAGGGCGTTGTCATCACTTGCCTGCTGGCATTCTTCGTACTCCAGGCATGGTGGATTTACGGCGGATCATCCAACTACTTCATGTGGCTGAACGCTTACGGAACAATCCTGGCTCCTCTGGCTGCAATCTTCATCGCAGACTACTTCTTCGTTAAGAAGAGAAGAATCGACATCGCAGGTCTGTTCGCAGACAAGGGCGGAAGATACTGGTACTCAGGCGGCTTCAACATTGCAGCACTTATCGCCTGGGTTGCAGCATTCATCCTGCCGCTGATTTCATTCTTCGGTGCTCAGGGTTCATTCTGGACATTCATGAACTGCTGGAACTACATCGTAGCATTCATTATCGGATTCGTTGTATACGTTGTACTTATGAAGATTCCTTCACTGGCATGTGATTCATTCGTATCCGAAGAAGAACACGAAGCGTTTACTGAGAGAGCATAATCATCTCTGTAAAGCATAGATACAACAAAACATAATAATTAAGTAGGAGCCTTTGAGACCCAAAGGCTCTTACATTATCCGGGGTTTGAAGATTCCTTCACCGGGTCCTGAAGTCCCGGCAAACGTGACACACAATTTCACGATTTTATGAAAAAGGAGGGTAAATAATGGATTTATTAATTAAAGGCGGCAAAGTCGTAACAGCAAAAAGTACTTTTAAAGCTGATGTGGCTGTAAAGAACGGAAAAATTTCCGCTATCGGTACAAATCTGAAGCCTGAAAAGGGAACTGAGGTTGTTGACGCAAAGGGCAAGTACATCCTGCCTGGTGCTCTGGACGGACATACTCACATGTACATGCCGTTCGGCGGAACTATTTCAACAGACAACTACTATGATGGTACTGTAGCAGCTGCCTGCGGCGGTACAACAACAATATTCAACTTTGAAACTCAGGCTCCGGGACAGCCAATGGATGACCTGGTTAAGGCAAAGCTTGAAATAGCTGAAGAACAGGGTCCTGTAATCGACTACTCACTCCACGTTGGTGTAGGCGATGTAACAAGCGACGAAATGCTTAAGACAATGGACAAGGTTGTTGATATGGGCATTACCTCCTTCAAGGTATTCATGGTTTACGATTTCGGCGTTGATGACGGTCAGTTCTATGCAACTCTCTGCCACGCCAAGGAGATAGGCGCTCTCGTAGGAGTACACGCAGAAAACAAGAATGTTAACGACTACCTGGTTAAGAAGTATCTCAGCGAAGGCAATGTTTCACCATGGTATCACTACATGTCAAAGAACGAAGCTGTTGCAGGTGAAGCAGATGTGAGAGCAATCAACCTGGCTAAGATGGCAGGAGCTCCTCTGTACATCGTACATCTGGACAACGCTCAGGGCGTTGAAGCTGTTCGTCAGGCAAGAGCTGAAGGTCTGCCTATCTTCGCAGAAACATGCCCTCAGTATCTGGAATTCACCAAGGAAGTATATGCTAAGGGAAGACCTGAAGTTGGACTCCGTCCTCAGGATTTCGTATGCTCACCTCCAATGAAGGGCAAGGAATCAAAGGATGCTCTGTGGGAAGGTATCAGAACAGGCGTTGTATCAACACTGGCAACTGACCACTGTCCGTTCCTGAAGGCCGAGAAGGACTGGGGAATCAAGACAAAGACAGGCGCAGACGGAAACTTCACTACTATTCCTAATGGATGTGCAGGTGTTGAAAACATGTATCCTTACATCCTGAGTGCTGCCAACAAGGGCAAGATTACATTCAACAAGGCTGTTGAAATCGCCGCTACCAACCCTGCTAAGCTCTTCGGAGTTGACTACTGCAAGGGAGCTATCGAAGTCGGCAAGGATGCAGATATCGTAATCTACGATCCTAAGAAGAACTTCGTTATCAAAAACGACGAGAACCAGCACGGTTCAATCGACCACACTATCTGGGAAGGAATTGAATGCAAGGGATATCCATGTGCTGTATACAGCCACGGCAACCTGGTATTTGACGGCAAGGACTTCGTTGGCAAGAAGGGCGCCGGCCAGTTCCTGAAGCAGAAGAAGGTTAACCATAAGGGACCTGAACTTGTTTAATCTGACTTGAGCTTAAACAGGTTTAATCCGTAACATAACGAAAAAAACAGGAGCCTAAACCGACTCCTGTTTTTTTATGAGCTTTTCAATATTCGATATCTTTTCCCTGCTCGAACTGTTGCATCGAATGGGATTTAGCCAACAACCAGTGACGGTGCAGTGTAAACTCTTGTCTTCATTTCTGCATCCAGCTCGTAGAGACTCCTGCTGTCTGAACCGAACAGTTCAAACTTTCTAACGTTGTCGTCAGCGTTGTCTTCTTCCTCAGCCTGTTCCTTAACAAACCAGTCAAGGAACTGCATTGTTCTGAAGTCGTTGTCTTTGTATGCTTCTGCATAGATGTTGTTAATCAGGCCTGTAACAACTCTCTCGTGTTCCGCACCTGCCTTGAGAGGATCGATGAATTCCTTGAGTTCCTTGTCAGGCATTGCGATTGCATCAAGCTTAACTCTCTCTCCCTGCTGCTGCAGATACTGCATGAACAGCATTGCGTGATCTCTCTCTTCCTGAGCCTGGATGAGATACCAGTTTGCATAGCCGTCAAGACCTGCATCCTTGTAGAAATCATGAAAATCAAGATACAGATATGCTGAGTAAAATTCCTGATTAACCTGGTATACCAGTAAGTCCTTTACCTTCTGTGATAACATTTAAATACCTCCTGTCCGGATTTTGCGTAATTCTCAAATCCAGTTCTTATCATAATTAATATATTTAGATAATATTTATATGCATTTCTGCTCTGTCTTAAGTATAATTTATTGCACTGTTTTTTTCAAGTGGGTTTGTATACACTGCCGCCTTCACTGTGTTATTAAGCCTGCTTTTGTGTTATAATTCTTAATGTGCCTGTATGTGGGCTGTTTCAGTAATATTAAGCCCGGGGCAAAATCAAACCCACGAAAGGAAAGAAAAATGGATTACAACAAACTGGCGGAACTTCTGTTTCCGAACATAGATAAAACTCCTGAGGATTACGAAGCCCTCTACCCTGCCCGCAGTGAAGGTCAGATAATCACACGTCTCGGACCTTCTCCTACAGGCTTCATTCATTTAGGCAACCTGTACGGCGCCTTTGTTGACGAGCGCCTTGCCCACAGTGGTGCAAAGGCAGGAAATCCCGGAATTTTCTATCTTAGAATAGAAGATACTGACGATAAGCGCTTCGTCGAGGGGGCTGTTGAGACCATAATCAATTCCCTGGAATTCTTCGGAATAACCTTTGATGAGGGCGCAGCACTTCCTGCACCTGGTCAGGACTACGGAACCGCTGAAACCGGAAGCTACGGTCCTTACTTCCAGTCAAAGAGAGGTCCGATTTATCAGACCTATGCCAGGAAGCTTGTCAGTGAAGGCAAGGCATATCCCTGCTTCCTGTCAGAAGAGGAAATTGCCGATATCAGAGCTCAGCAGGAAGCCGCCAAGGAAACAACCGGCATTTACGGCAAATACGCAGAAAAGAACCGCAATCTCACCTATGAAGAGATAGAGGCTAACATCAGAGCCGGCAAGCCTTATGTAATCAGGCTAAAATCCGATGGAGATACGAGCTACTTCAAAATCACAGATGCTATTCGAGGCGAGGTATCCATGCCAGGCAACAATCAGGATACCATCATTCTCAAAGCGAACGGCATCCCCACATACCACTTCGCCCATGTAATTGACGATCATCTCATGGGAACCACCCATGTTGTCCGTGGCGAGGAATGGCTCATGTCTCTGCCGATTCATGTGGAGCTCTTCAGCAAGCTGGGCTTCGAAATGCCTGTTTACTGCCATACTGCAGTCCTGATGAAGGTTGACGAGGAAACGGGAAACAAGCGCAAGCTCAGCAAGAGAAAGGATCCTGAACTGAGTCTGGACTACTACAGGAAACAGGGTTACCACCCACAGGCCGTGAAGGAATACCTTCTCACAATCCTCAATTCAAACTTCGAGGAGTGGCGAATGGCAAATCCCGATGCCGATATAGACGAATTCGATTTCACAACAGAAAAAATGAGCAGCGCCGGTGCCCTCTTTGACCTGAATAAGCTCAATGACATTTCCAAGGATGTTCTTCTGAAAATACCTGCAGATGAACTGGCAGACTTCATGCTGGGCTGGGCGAGAGAGTTCAAGCCTCAAATAGCACCTCTTCTGGAGGACAAGGAATACCTTACTAAAATCCTCGACCTTGGCAGAAACGAAGCAAAACCGAGAAAAGACCTTATATACGCAAGTCAGATATGGGACTTCATCAGCTACTTCTATGACGATTATTTCGTAATACAGGAACGTATCCCTGAACAGGTCAGCGACGAGGATGCCAAGGAGATTCTGGGAAGATATCTGAAAACCTATGACCACAGCGACGATCAGTCAGCCTGGTTCGAAAAGATAAGAACAATTACCGCAGATCTGGGCTATGCCGTGAAGCCTAAGGACTACAAGAAACACCCTGAGGAATACAAAGGCTCCGTTGCCCACGTGAGCACCGTAATAAGAATAGCGGTAATGGGAAGAAGCCAGTCACCGGATGTATGGTCCATCCAGCAGATTCTCGGCGAAGACAAGGTTCGCAGCCGTATCAGCCAGCTGATAGGCTGATTTAATCTAAACAGAGTGAAACCATGTCGGTTCAGTCCCGGTAACTGAGCATGTCGTAAGCATGCCGTAAGCATGCCGCAAGCATGTGACATCTTGCATATGTTGTAAAAATCACCAATAATTCAAGGATGCTTCAACATGCCCTTAAAATCAGGCTGTTTTATCGCCTAATTTTTCCCATTTGTTGTAAATGTATCTGGAAATAAAAAAATGCTTCAACATTTTCTCGATTTTGTTGAAGCATTTTTCTTATTATCCTAATTGCTTCAAATCAGGCCCTGAAATCAGCCCTTTTGGAGGCTTAAAAGATGCGGATGTTGAAGCAATTCAGAAATAATCGCAAAAGCTTCAACATCAATATGCCTGAGTGGAAATCCAATCAATATGCCTGAGTGGAAATCCGCTCAGTGACCTCAGGCGGCTAAGAGCCCGGCTATTTCCAGCTGTTAAGATAGGCCTCCTGCTCAGGAGTGAGGCTGTCTATTTCAATGCCCCAGGCGGCAAGCTTGCGCCTGGCAATTACATCGTCTATTTCCGATGAAACATCAATCACGTCATCAGGAAGCAGGGATTTGCCTCCGGCACCTTCTCCGCAGGACTCAACATGATTCTTCAGAACAAACATTGCACTGAGAATCTGGACCGCGAAGGACAGATCCATAATCTCCGCAGGATGTCCGTCTCCCGCAGCAATGTTAACCAGCTTGCCCTCTCCGATTACATTAACCATTCTGCCGTTTGGGAGAACATATCCCGTGATGTTCTTTCTTGTTTCACTGCAGCTTACAGCCGCCTTTTCAAGGGCTGCCATATCTATCTCGACATTGAAGTGTCCCGCATTGGCCAGAATCGCCCTGTCCTTCATGGTAAGCATGTGCTCAAGGGTGATGGTATGCTTGCAGCCTGTTGCCGAAATGAACATGTCACCCAGAGGCGCCGCCTTTGCCATTGTCATTACATCATATCCATCCATCCTGGCTTCCATTGCCTTCACAGGATTTATCTCCGTTACAATAACCCTGGCGCCCAGAGCCGATGCTCTCATGGCTATGCCTCTGCTGCACCAGCCGTAACCCACAACAACCACGGTTTTGCCTGCAACAATGAGGTTTGTGTTTCTCATGATGCTGTCCCATACGCTCTGTCCCGTTCCGTAACGATTATCAAAGAGGTGTTTGCAGTCGGCATCGTTAACAGCAATCATAGGGAATTTCAGAATCCCCTGCCGTGCCATGGCCTTCAGCCGGAGGATTCCTGTTGTGGTTTCCTCGCAGCCGCCCCATACATTCTCAGCCAGATCCGGTCTGCTGCCGTGAAGAAGACCCACC
Organism: Lentihominibacter sp.; assembly: GCA_051882875.1. Lineage (GTDB taxonomy): Bacteria > Bacillota > Clostridia > Peptostreptococcales > Anaerovoracaceae > Lentihominibacter. Next base: position 19,077 of record JBJESQ010000029.1, read on the forward strand.
AGATCCCCACCGTCATCGATTACGATATTCGGCTTGTGTTCAAGACACTTTTCGATGTGGCGATTGTACTCCTCCTCTGTGGCTCCGTGGTATGCGAAAACGGAAATGCCGTCCTCCACCAGGGCTGCGCACACATCATCCTGGGTGCTCAGGTTGTTGCTTCCTGTAGCATGAAGCTGAGCACCGCCGGCTGCCAGCACCTTGCAGAGATACGCTGTCTTCGGTTCAAGGTGTATGGACAGGGATATCCTCACGCCCTCAAATGGTTTCGTCTTGGCAAACTCCTCTTCGAAGTCCCTTAGAAGGGGCATGTTGTTTTTTACCCATTCTATCTTAGTATGTCCGTAGGGAGCCAGATTTATGTCACGAATGTCGTATCTCATACTCTTTCTCCTCCCACATATATCTCAAGGGGCTTAAGCTCACTGTCGCAGATAACAAAATCCGCATACTTTCCCGGTTCGATGGAGCCGATATATTCTTCGGCACCTATCTCCCTTGCAGGAGTCAACGTGGCGGCCGTAATGGCCGTTTCCTCAGGAATTCCGTATTCAATGGCATTCAGCATGCATGTGTACACGTTGCTTGCTGATCCCGCAATGGTACCGTCCGCAAGACGGGCAGGCTGCCCTTCCTCAAGGAATACATCCTGGCCCCCCAGTTCGTATTTTCCCGGAGGCATTCCGCAGCATCTCAATGCGTCGCTTATGAGGCATATGCGGCCCGGGAAGAGTTTAAATGCCATTCTGACAGAGCCCGGATGAACATGATATCCGTCACATATGAGCTCTGCAACAACATTCTCGCTTTCGGAGCCTGCGCCGATTACCCCCGGCTTCCTGTGGTGAATCGGAGGCATTGCGTTGTACAGATGAGTCAGGTGGTTTACCCCTGCCTCGATTGCTGCCTTTGCATCCTCATAATCCGCATCGGTGTGGGCTATTGATACGGTTGCAAGCTCTGCCGCCTTCTTCGTAAACTCACAGGCGCCCTCCAGCTCCGGCGCCAGATCCACGATTCGGATAAGACCTCCGCATTCCTCCTGAAGCCTGCTGAAGGCTTCAAAGTCCGGATCCTTCAGGTATGCACCGTTCTGGGCACCCTTCTTCTTTTCGCAAAAGAATGGACCCTCCATATGAATTCCCATCAGCCTTGAGTGTCCCGGCGGCATCTCCTCGTGGAGTTTCCTGCCGCATTTGAAGGCCTTGGTGAGAACCTCATATGGCAGCGTCATGCCTGCAGGTGCGAAGGATGTGACTCCGCAGCATGCCAGATGCTCAGCCATTTTCAGAAGGCCATCGTAATCTCCGTCGGAAAAGTCCGCTCCCATGCTTCCGTGAATGTGAACATCCACAAGACCCGGAATAACCTTCATTCCCTCCAGGTTTCTGACCTCCTCATCACTGCTTTCCTGTCCGTCCCCCACAAAGGCGAATCTGCCGTTTTTGACGCAGAAATCGCATTTTCTGAAGGCTCCGTCTACAAATACTTCTGCATTTCTGTATATCATTATCTACCTCGCATTATTTTCTTATTTCCGGCAGGCTCGCAGCTGCCACAGACTGTCCCACACGACGCATCTTCTCGTCCGGGAGCATAACATTTATCTTCTCTGCAAGCTCAGGATACTCATCCTTAAGCACCAGGTTGCACTGATTAACCAGAATCTCTCCGCCGATTCCCGAGGCAACTCTGCCTAGAATCAGCACATGCTTCAGGTCATAGAAGAGACCGTAGAGAACCAGGGTGTGAGCCAGATAAGTTCCGATTGTTTCAAATATTCTCCTTGCTCCGATAAGCAGCTTGAGACCGCAGTGTCCGTCACAGGTAGGAGCTGCGTCACAGGCCTGAGCCGGCTGCGCTCCGTCGGAGATTCTTCCCTCCAGAATGTCCTGCACCACCTTCAGCTTCTCCGCCGGAGCAAGATCTTCGTCAAGGGCGATTCCCGCAGCCGGGGCAAGCTTGATTACGCTGTCCTGGGAAAAATATGTGGCACCTACTCCGGTATCACCCGACCATGGATCCGCCATGGATTTATCATTGAGATCCACCGGTGCGAAGGCCAGCTCGTTAAACCATCCCAGAACATTTCTGTCACCGTTAACGTATCCTCCCGCTTCGCTTGTACCCATGGCGATTCCCATAACAGGGGCTACCCCCATGCTCATGGCTCCTGCCAGAGCTGTAACATCCCCGTCATTTGCAACTACGATAGGCACATCTCCTATCTCAGCGGCTGCTCTGTCATATACAGTCTTAACCTGATCCCAGTCCTTCCTGTCTATCTTCAGGAATATTGATGAAACCATAGGGGCGTTTCCGATAAGCACTCCGGCTGTTGAAACTCCTATTCCGTCAACCCGAGGCATCTTGGAAGCTGCCGTTCTGAAGGAATCCAGAATCCCATCATACTGATAGGAGATGTCCTCGGAAAGCTTAGGATGCCATACAACCTCCTCCGAGTACACCGTCTCTCCGTCAATTACCGCAGAAACCTTTCTGTCGGAGCCGCCAGCATCAAATCCGATTCTGCAGCCCTCCAGATGTCCACCCACTGACTTGTCCTCATCGTTTGCCTCCGGCAGGTCCTCCGGAGCACAGATTTCAAACTCAAAAGGCCTTTCGTAGGTGTTCATCATGAAGTCAACATCGAAGTCCCTGGCACTGCCTAAGGCATAGTCTTCCTTCACCTTGAGAGCCTCTCTGTCACAGCCGCATACGGTAACCTTCCAGCCTCCTACGGTCCAGAGGCAGAATTTAATGTATCTCTCCAGATATCTCAGGTTAGCCTCTTCGTACTCCTCTCCTCTGAGCTTCGTTTCAAAAACGGTAACCTTGCCCTCCTCACGTTCGATGGCTATTCCCACCGGTCTTGAGGCTTCCTTCTCATATTCAATCATCCACGGCCCCATTGGGATGAAATCCCTGTCAAGCTCCGGGATGTTCTTAACATTCAGTTCAATTCCAAGATAATTCATTTGCATCTCCTTACTATCTCATTCATTTCTTCAAGCTTCTTTATCATGTCCGCGGCCAGTGCGAACTGACATCTGCAGCGGTCAAGATTGTGACCCGGATACTTTGTGGCGAAGTACCTGTCTGAGTCCAGATAATCTGTCAGAAAGCGCACTCCCAGCTCCAGGGTTATTGTTATGGCTCCCATTGGAAGCATTTCTATTTCCTTTTTCGTGAGTCCCCTGCAGGCATCGATAAATCCCCGGGTAAATACCTCAAACAGATGGAGATCAAGACCTACCTTGGACAGGTCCTTCTCGTCCTCTCCTCCTGTGGACGCTCCGAATCTGATACAGTCACCGTAATCGTACAGGGAAAGCCCCGGCATAACCGTATCCAGATCTATAACATACATGAGCTTCCTGGTGTCCCTGTCAAGGAGAACGTTGTTCAGCTTCGTATCGTTGTGGGTAACCCTTGTGGGAAGCTCACCGCTGTCTCTCATGGCCTGAAGCTGTCCCGCCATTTCCTCATGTTCCAGTGCAAAGGCAATAAGATCTGCCGCTTCATCAGCCCTTCCCGAAAGGCTGCTGTCTGCCTTTGCGGCATCCAGCTTTTCTCTGAAAATCCTGTATCTGTCCGGAGTGTTGTGGAAATTCGGTATGGTTTCATGGAGAGTTTCAGCAGGGTAATCGGCCAGCTCCGAAATGAAGGTTCCGAAGGCCACAGCGCATTCATGAAAATCCTTATCCGATTCCGGCTCCTCCAGGCTTATTGAATTCTCGGCAAATGGGGTGACTCTGTAATACCCGTTGTCACAGGCATAGGTCTTACCGTCCTTTGTTCTCACCGGAGAGATTACGTGGGCTTTCACCCCGGCCTCTCTCGCCTTTGCCTCAAGATAATCCGTTACTCCCGAAATATTCTCCATAAGGGCGGGAACATCCTTGAAAGCTTCTTCGCTTAGTTTCTGGAGGATGTATCTCTTCCCGGACTCTGTTTTCACAAGGTATGTCCTGTTAATAAGCCCGTTTCCGAAGGGCTCGCAGCTTGCAGCCGGGCTGTCCAGCATGAATTGTTTCAATATATCGATCATGGTGTTTCCTCTTCAAAACAGGTCACGGGAAATACCCGTGACCGGATTGTCTACTCTACAGTTACTGATTTTGCAAGGTTCTTCGGCTTATCGATATTGCACCCCTTCTCAAGGGCAACATAATAAGCGAAAATCTGAAGGGGTATTACCGCCAGCACAGGGGCCACCTCGTCAGTGCACTGAGGAATATAGATTACCTCGTCAGAAGTGTTTTCTATTTCTGTCTTTCCCTCCTTGGCAAGGCCTATGATGTGGGCTCCTCTTGCCTGAACCTCCACGATGTTTGATACCATTTTCTCGTATAGCTTGTCCTGGGTTGCCAGGGCAACAACAAGGGAATCCTTGTCCATCAGGGCTATTGTGCCGTGCTTAAGCTCACCGGCCGCAATGGCGAAGGAGTGGATATATGAAATTTCCTTGAGCTTCAGGGAACCCTCGTAGGATACTCCGCTGTCAAGACCTCTGCCTATGAAGAATACATGCTCGTTGAAATGATATCTCTCGGCAAGCTTCTTTATCTTCGCTTCATCCTTGAGAATTCTCTCAACCTTTCCCGGAAGCGCCTTAAGCTCTCCCAGCATGAAATCGTAATACTCCCTGTCGATTGTTCCCCTGGTGGAACCCATGTAAAGTCCTATGAGGTACATGCATATCAGCTGTGTGGTGTACGCCTTTGTGGATGCCACAGCCACCTCCGGGCCCGCCAGAGTGTAGAACACATCGTGGGATTCTCTGGCAATGGAGCTTCCTACGGCATTTACAACCGAAAGGATTCTGGCACCTCTGTCCTTGGCATCTCTGAGGGCTGCCAGGGTATCCAGTGTTTCACCTGACTGGGATATGGCTATGAACAGGGTCTTGTCATCAATGAAGGTATCCCTGTATCTGAATTCCGATGCAACATCTATTTCAACAGGAATTCCCGCCATCTTCTCGATGACCATCTTTCCCACAAGGCCTGCATGGTATGCGGTACCGCATGCCACGATGTAAATCTTGTTAAAGTTATCTATATCCTCCTTTGTCATGGATATATCGTCAAGCTTGATGCTTCCATCCGGATTCAGGCGGTTCATAAGAGTTTCGTTAATCACCTTAGGCTGCTCGTGGATTTCCTTGAGCATAAAGTGATCGTAGTCTGCCTTGTCGGCGGCATCAGCCTTCCATTCCACAGCCTGAATGTCACGGTTAACGGTATTTCCGTTATCATCGTAGATGTCAACGCTGTTCTTTGTCAGCACAACGGTTTCGTTGTTCTCTATGAAGTATACGTCCCTGGTGTATTTCAGCAGAGCGGGGACATCGCTGGCTATCATGTTGAAGCCGTTTCCGGCGCCTACAACAAGAGGGGCATCCTTTCTTACTGCCACTATCTTGTCCGGCTCGGATACTGCCATTACAGCCACCGCATAAGCACCACGCATGTCGGCAACGGCCTTGCCCACTGCCTTCAGAAGGTCTCCGTCGTAGTACAGCCCGATCAGATGAGCTATTACTTCAGAGTCCGTCTCCGACTTGAACCTGATTCCGTATTCAACTGCCAGCCACTCTCTGAGCTCCTGATAGTTCTCGATGATTCCGTTATGGACAATCGCAATGGTGTTATCCATGTTTCCGTGAGGGTGAGCGTTTATCTCCGTTGGCTTGCCGTGGGTGGCCCACCTTGTATGGCCGATCGCAACCGCCGCATCGTATTCCGGATCCGTAATCTTTGCCTCCAGATTCTTCAGTTCTCCCACTGCCTTGGTAATCTTGATTGAACCGTTAACAGGCATTGCGATTCCCGCTGAATCATATCCTCTATACTCAAGACGTCTAAGTCCGTCTATTACTTTTTCTTTAGCATGACTGCTTCCAATATATCCTACTATTCCGCACATTTCTCTTTCTCCCTTAACTGAATCTTCTGGTGATGAGTCTTGCAAGCTTTTGAGCCATTTCAGTTATCTCATCAATATTCTGACCTTCAATCATTACTCTGACAAGAGGCTCTGTGCTTGACGGTCTTATGAGAACTCTGCCCTCATCCCCCAGCTTCTCCTCTATTTCAGCAATCATTGCTGTAATTTCAGAATCCCTGTTGAACTGAGCCTTGTTCTCGATTCTAACCTTGGCATTCTTGAGAACCTGCGGGAACAGCTGAATCTGTCCGCTTGCCTCACCGGCTTTCTTTCCCGAAAGGACAAGTGCCTGCAAAAGCTGCAGTGCCGAGAGTATGCCGTCTCCCGTTGTGGCATGATTCAGGAAGATAATGTGTCCCGACTGTTCGCCTCCCAGGGTTGCGCCCTTCTCCAGCATCATGTCGAGAACATATCTGTCTCCTACGCTGGTTATCTCCACATCAATTCCGGCTTTTTTCATGAATTTATGGAATCCCACATTGCTCATTACGGTGGAAATCACCAGATTTCCGGTAAGCTGATCCCTATCCTTCATCATCTGTGCGCAAATGCACATCAGCTTGTCTCCGTCAATCAGCTCTCCATTTTCATCGCAGGCAATGAGTCTGTCCGCATCTCCGTCGAAGGCAAAGCCCATGAATGCACCCTGTTCCTTCACCATCTGCTGAAGCATCTGGGGATGAGTAGAACCGCACTTGTCATTGATGTTCGTTCCGTCCGGGGTGTTGCCGATTACCGTTACATCGGCACCCAGATCCTGGAACACCTTGCCCGCAACCTCGTATGCTGCACCGTTGGCACAGTCAACCACCAGCTTCTTGCCGGCAAAATCCACATCCACAGTGGATTTGAGAAATTCGACATATTTATCCGCCGCCTCGTCATCAGCGTCCAGACATCTGCCTACCTTAGCTCCGGTTATATGGCTGTTAACATCAATATCTCTAAGAAGAATCGTTTCCACTTCGCTTTCGAAGGCATCATCCATTTTGAAGCCCTCTCCGTTGTAGAACTTGATTCCGTTATACTCAAATGAATTGTGTGAGGCTGATACAACAACTCCCGCATCAGCTCCGTATGCCCTGACAAGATAGGCTATTGCCGGTGTAGGAAGCACACCAACCTTAATTACATTGGCTCCTGTGGCCATGAAGCCGGCGCTGAGGGCATCCTCAAGCATGTCTGCGGACATTCTCGTATCCTTTCCAATCAGAAATACAGGTTTTGACTTGCTTTTGCCAAGCACGTAGCCTGTTGCCTTACCCAGCTTAAATGCCAGCTCCGGTGTCAGTTCTGAATTGGCAACCCCCCTGACATCTCCGTTTCCAAATAAACTTCCCATATTTATCCTCCTTATTTAACAGTAAATACGGCTGTTTTGCTTGATATATTCTCAACCAGAACTCCCGTTACCGTATCCGGGAGCTCGATGACAATCTTCCCTTCATTTCTTCCGTAGTCGCAGGTTGAAACATCAACATAGGCTTCAACCCCCTTTTTCTTGACTTTGTTAACATGGGACCTCTTGCCTTCAATCGTGACAGATACCCTCTTCGGATCCTTCAGGGTTGCCTTAAGACCCGCCTGTTTCAGGGTATCTTCGCCCTGAAGCTCAACCTTTACTCCATCAATCCTCTCGCTTACCAAAGGATCCACATTTCCCATAACATATATCCAAACGCCGATGGCAACAAGGAGGGAAATGAGCATAAGCACTTTCTTGTTTCTAAGCATCCCTGTTCTCCTTCTTCCTTATCCTGCTGAATATGCTTCCTGCCAGAGGAACCTTCGCCAGTCTGTCAGTCTGACTGCTGCTCAGGTACAGCTCCAGGAGCTTTTTTTCCACTGTTTTGACGTCCAGATATCTTTCCAGTCTGCCGTCCTCGGCCATGCTTATTATTCCTGTTTCCTCAGATACAATAAGCACCAGGGCATCTGAATTCTCTGTTATTCCCAGGCCTGCTCTATGCCTTGTTCCCAGATCGCTGCTTATACTCTGGTTTGCGGACAGAGGCAAAACGCAGCCTGCTGCATAGGCATTCACGTCACTTATAATCAGGGCTCCGTCATGGAGGGGTGCTCCCTCATAAAATATATTGCCAAGAAGCTGCTCGGTTATTCTGGCGTTCAGGATGACTCCCGTTTCCGCATAGTCCTCCAGCATGGTCTGCCTCTCAAACACAATCAGTGCACCGGTTCTGGTGCTGCTGAACTTTGCCACGGCGTTTGTCACCGCCGTTACTATACGCTTGCTGTTTTCCTTGTCACCCTGTCCCAGACCGCTGACGATTCTTCCTCTTCCCATGAATTCCAGAGCTCTTCTCAGTTCAGGCTGAAGTACAATCAGCACAGCCACTGCACCTAGAGTAAGTGCGCCTTTGCACATCCAGTTCAAGGTGTGAAGCTCCAGCACCTCCGACAGAAGTGTAACTCCCACCAGAACCAGTATTCCCTTGATAATCTGCGCGGCTCTTGTCTCCAGAATCAGCTTCAGCAGATAGTAAACCACAAAGGTAACCAGCAGAATATCCACTGCGTCTGTTATACCAAATCCCGAAAATGCATTTGTGAAGAATTCCTGAAAATCCTGCATATTCTCTCCCTATAAGCTAATACAATTTATCACTCTATTCTACTATAAACAGGGGCCTTATTTCAACGCTGTGCGCCCGGTATTTTACCTTTTTTAAGTGTGTGACAACAGGTGACACAGCAGAGGGCTGCTGCACTGACAATGCAGCGCAGCAGCCCTCCTGAATGGCATATTATTATTCTTATTAATATGTTGTCTCCAGAATTCCGTAGTTTCCGTCCTTTCTCTTGTAAACAACATTTACAGAGTCCGTTTCCATGTTCAGATAAACGTAGAAGTCATGGTTCAGCATTTCCATCTGCATGATTGCTTCCTCATCAACCATAGGCTCAAGCTGGAACTTCTTGGCTCTTACAACCTTGATTTCCTCCTGTTCCTCTTCGAAATCAGGCAGCTCTTCGAATCCGAAATCCTTCTGACCCTTGTGCTTGGCTCTGAGTTTTGTCTTGAACTTGCTCATCTGATTTGACAGCTTCTCGATGCATCTGTCAACACAGTCGTAAGGATCGTTTGCCTTGGTCTCCGCCCTGAAAATCATCCCTTTAGTATTAATCGTCGCCTCTACTTTATAACCGCCTTTCTCTTTAATTGTCATTACGTTCCCTGTAATCTCATCTGAGAAGTACTTGTCCAGCTTGGCAAATTTCTTCTCGATGGTTTCCTTGAGTTTCTCACTAGGAGTATAATTCTTGCCGGTAATAATAGTCTTCATAATAACAACCTCCTTTAAATGCACCTTCCGGTGCAACCCTTTTGTTTATTTTATCACAGCACTGTTAATCCTTCAATACTAAAGGGCCCACCCTGCATATGACTCGGCTGACCTGATCTTTGCCCCCACACTTGCCTTTGCCCGGTTTACCGGAGGACTTACTTCTAAACTACGCCATGATCGCCGCCTACTGCTTCTTCAGCGGTTTACGTGGGACCCTTCGCCCGTAGCTGGCATGGCCTTTCAATCACAGACCCAAGTCATATGCAGGATGAACCCTGAGCTTATCCGTCAGCATTCACCCGGTTTCCTGTTGCCGCCGCTGCAGAGTGTCAGAAGATAAACTCCCTCTGCACCTGCACTGAGCATAACGCTGCTGCAGGCATCTGCTGTGGCACCTGTTGTATAAATGTCATCAACTAGCAGGACGTTTCTTCCTGCCAGTTGTTTCTCTCTGCCGGATTTTACACCAAATGCCCCTCCCAGTGCAAGTCTTCTTTCCTCGGGATTCATGCTTCGGAGCATTTCCGTTTCTCTGTTTCTTATGAGAATATCCACCTGCAAAGCCGGTACAGCTTTCCCAAAAGCCTTCCACCGCTTCACCATCTGACGGGCCATGAGCTCCGACTGATTGTATCCACGCCTGGCCAGCCTGCCTTTGCTCACCGGCACGGGAACTACCATGTCAAAGGGTCTGATATCAAGGCTGTCTGCCTTTGCAATAAGGGTTTCCATCCTGTCAAAGAGCACGTCACCCATCTTCGCTGCCAGATATCCCTTCCCGCTGTATTTTATTCCCATCATCAGCTGCCGTTCGAAGTAACCGTAGGTCAGGCAGCTCCAGCCCCGTATGAAGCAGTGCTCCAGCCGGATGCAGTCGTAGCATATTCTGCCTCTGTAGGTGTCCGGCAGCGCCTTGCCGCATTTCTCGCAGGTTCTGCCGGTTATCCAGTGCATTTTCCTGACACATTCGTCACAGAGTGAATATGGTCTGCTTCTGTCAATCAGGGCGCCGCAGACCTCACAATAAATATTTGAAGGAAACAGCCCCTCACTGATTTCCTCCCCGATTTTTCTCCAATCCATTTCTCAAACCCTTCATCCCTTCATCCTTTAACCTTGTTTTATTATCCCTGTAATATCTTGTTTTCTTTAATCGTTAATAAACGATTATTCCGGCTGTTACATGGATTCGCCCTCCAGCTGCATCAGCCGCTTCAGTCTGTAGGCAAGTCCCGAAAACCTGGCGCTTATGCGGTTATTGTCAACCATGCCCTTCAGCTTATCCGGTGAGCCTACCAGCACCACCACCTGCTTTCCCCTGGTGACTCCTGTATAGAGCAGATTTCTGGTTGCCAGCACAGGCGGAAACCAGCTTACAGGCATCACAACAATTGGAAATTCGCTTCCCTGACTCTTGTGGACGGTGACTGCATAGGCAAGCTCCAGCTCATCCAGCTGACTGAAGCTGTACGTGACGTATTTCACATCGTCAAACACCACCGTCAACTCGCTGAATTCCCTGTCAATTACCTGAATGAAACCCACGTCTCCGTTGAACACCCCTTCGCCCTCGGTGAAATCCTCCCTGTTCTTCCACTGAAGCTCGTAGTTGTTTCTTATCTGCATCACCTTATCCCCTTCGCGAAAAACTCTGTCCCCGTGGGTCTTCTCGTTTTTCATTCCGTCAGGGGGATTGAGCACCTCCTGAAGCTCCCTGTTCATATTAAGGCACCCCAGGGTTCCCTTCCTGACCGGTGTCAGCACCTGGATATCCCTTGTGACGTCCAGCCCGCCCTCCACGATGTCTCTGTAATACTCCGGGAGTCTTCTGATGCAAAGATCCTTAATGGTTGCCAGCATTTCCTTCTCGGTTTTTCGCTGAAGAAGGAAAAAGTCCTTATCCTTCCCATTGCAGTCAGGATACTCCCCGCGATTGATTCTGTGGGCATTTACCACTATCATGCTCTCTCTGGCCTGTCTGTATATTTCAGTAAGCCTGCTGCAGGATATGTATTCGCTGGCTATTATGTCCCTGAGCACATTCCCTGCCCCCACAGACGGAAGCTGGTCCTCGTCTCCTACTATGATAAATCTGGTTCCCGGCAGTATGGCGCTTACCAGGCCGTTCATAAGCATCAGATCTATCATTGATGCCTCATCCACAATTACAGCGTCGTATTCCAGAGGATTGTCCTGATTCCTGCCGAAGCTCATGTAATCATCATTCTCAATGAAGGAATACTCCAGCAGCCTGTGTATTGTGGATGCATCGTGACCGCTTGTTTCAGTTATTCTCTTGGCTGCCCTGCCTGTGGGGGCTGCAATAGCCACCTTAAGTCCGCTGTCTTCGAATATGTTTATTATTGCGTTGATTATTGTGGTTTTGCCTGTTCCCGGTCCCCCTGTAATAACAGACACGCCCTCATCAAGGCAGCTCTTTACCGCCGCCTTCTGCTGTCCGCTCAGGCATATCCCTGAGACCTCCTCCGTTCTTGCTATAAGGGTATCAGCGTCTCCCTTCACCGGTTTAAGCTTACCGTGGGATATCTGTCTAAGGCAGCTGCATACATTCTGTTCCGCCCTGTAAAATGCAATGAGATAGACAACTCTGCTTTTCTCAATGCTGTCTATGTGAACATCTCCGAAAAACGCCATCCTCTCCAGGATATCCCCTATCAGCTCCCGTGGCTGTTCCAGAAGCTGCCCTGCCTTTTCCAGAAGAATCTCCTCCGGAAGGTAAGTGTTTCCCTCCCCTGCAAACCAGCTGAGGGTGAATCTGATGCCGCTGCGCACCCGGAATTCGTCATCCGGTGCGATTCCTATTTTGCCGGCTATGGCATCGGCTTTTTTGAATCCGATGCCGAAGATGTCCTCCGTCAGTCTGTAGGGATTCTCCATTACCGCCTCTACAGTTTCCCCGCCGTAAACGCTGTACAGTTTAAGGGTCTGTGCCGGAGTTATTCCGTACTGCTGGAGGCTAAGACTTATTCTGGCGAACTCTCTGTGCTGGAGAAAGGCCTCCACAATCTTGGCCGCCACCTTAGGGCCTATTCCGGAAACCTCCGTCAGTCGCTCAGGGTGATTCTCGATAACATCGAATGTATCCGCTCCGAAGGCTGCCACAATGGCAGCGGCGGTTTTTCTTCCTACCCCCTTGATTGCACCTGAGGCCAGGAAGCCCTTAATACCCTCCTCTGTTGAGGGCATGGTTTCCATGGCGCTGCTTATCGCGAACTGCTCGCCGTATCTGGGGTTTTCCACGAATTCTCCCGAAATGTGATAGGTTTTGCCTGCCGCGGCCCCCGGCATGGTTCCCACTACGGTAAAATAATCCTCTTCTGCCTCTTCTCCGTTTATTTCAAAAACGGCTACAGTGTAGCCGTTTTCGCTGTTATGAAAAATCATTTCGGCTATTACGCCGTCATACTCTTTCTTCATTCCCTTTAGTGATGCCTCGTCCTATCTTATCCAGTCTACATTTCTGAAGGCTCTACGCAGACGGCTCTTGTTAAAGCTCCTTGCAAATTTCAGAAGTTTGTCTCTTTCGTTGTTCCATCTGTTCTTGTGAACAGGAGTGATAAGCAGTTCCAGCAGGTATTTTGCTCTCTCAGGATCATCGGTTATGCCTTCTTCTATGATATCGTCCGCATCAATTACCAGATCCTCAAGAAATATTGGCTGCTTCTCATACAGAATCAGGTTCAGTATCGCGTCACGGGCAACCTGCTGAGGGTTGTCCAGCTCGTACACGATGTTCTGAGCCTTGAGAAGCCTGTCGTAAAAATGATATTTGTCCCAGCCGTAGTTGTAGATGAAGTTCTTGAGCATTTCATCGTTCTTGCAGAAATAGAGCTTAGGGCAAAGTCTCTTGGCCTCCTCCAGATACTCCAGGGAATCCTCCTCATGCGGCAGGAAGTGCAGCGCCTTATCGTAATGCTTCTCGAAGACCAGGTAGAAGAGTCCAAGCCGTCTTAGAGGAATCTTCTTGGTTTCATCTATTCTCTCAGAGAGCTTCTTGAAGTCCTTCTTTTCTCTCGGAAGCCCGGATTCACCTTCAGGACCGATTATCGCCTCAAGAAGATCAAGTCCCTTCAGCATCTTCAGGAATTTTCCCGCATAATCGCCTATCATGGCCGAGGTGAACTCAAATAGGATAATCTCCTTGTCCACAACCACTGCCCGCTCCCTGTTCGCCTGAATGGCCTCGTAAATTTCTCTGTTAAGGTCAAAGCCGTAAAGTCCCACATATCGCAGGGCCTTCCAGATAAGCTCCGGTTTGTCCTTCAGCTTCGCCTTGAAATTTCCCACCGGTTTCAGAAGCTTCTGCTTTATGTCCTTGCGTCCATCCACAGGATCTATCAATACTCCGTTGGCGTGCTCCCCCAGAGCCTCACAGGTGAAATCATATATCTCAAGCTGCTCCTCAATGGGTCCCTCCAGTGTGATAATGTCCGCAACAACACCCTCGAAGTGATCCGCTTCATTCACATGCTGTGATTCAACAAAACGGGAATAGTCAATTCTTGTTGTTCTTCTGCCGATTGGCTCCCCCTCCGGAAACAGTTCCCTGATTTTCTCCTGGGGACACTCAGTGTACATGTCCCAGTCAAGGGGACTGTCTCCGAGTATTGAACCTGTAACACACTGTCCCGCGCTTATTACATCGTATCCGGCTCTGTCAAAAGTCTTTATTATCTTCCCAATTTCTTCCGGTCTTTTAATCATAAAAACATCCTCTATACAATTATTCCGTTCTGTATACCGTTCTGTTATCCAGGGTCCATACCCGGTCGCTGAACTCGCCGGGTTCCGTCCTGTTTACGGCTTCTTCCATATCATACATTTTAGCGTCAATCATATCCAGATAATGAAGCATCTCCGCCTCCGGGAACAGGGGCTTTTTGGGGCTTCCGAATTCCGGTTCGTAGTGGTGGGAAATCATCATGTGCTCCAGCAGAACTGTTTTCTCTCGGCCTATGTTCAGATCCCGACACACCCTGTCAAGCTCCCTGACACCCATCACAAGGTGACCAAGCATTTTACCTTCAAAGGAGTACCCCGGGGAAACTCCGTACTCATTTGATTGAATTTCGTTAAGCTTTTCCATGTCATGGAGTATCACCCCCGCCATGAGAAGCTCTCTGTTAAGGTTCACATAAACCTCCGTGACTCTCTCAGCCATCATCAGCATGCGCTTAATGTGCCACAAAAGTCCTGCCATCTCAGCATGATGATTCTTTGAAGCTGCAGGATAATACATGAGCCTTTCTCTGTTGCTGTCCAGAACATGGAGACATATTTCCCTAAGCTCGCCGTCACCAAAGGCATCAGCCCTCTCGCGGATGAAGGTGAACATTTCCTCCGGCTTCTCAGGAGCAGCCTTAACAAAGTCATTCATGTCCAGCATGTCCTCGGCTCCCGTAAGCCTTATCCTGGAAATCTTCAGCTGTTTCATTCCGTTCCACTCGGTTACTATGGCCCTTACCTTGATTATGCTGCCCTCCTTGATCCTTTCAAGTCCTGCAACCTCCTCATCTGCCACATCCCATTTCTTGCCGTTTATCTCTCCGCTGGAGTCAGCAAGGAGCATATCAAGATAGGTCTTCCTGTTTGAACCTGTCTTCAGAGCAATGCTCTTAACCATGAGATAAGTGGTGATTTCCTCGTTTGTCTTAAAATTGCTGATATAATAATCCTTCATCGTTCCTCTCTCATTTCAGGCAGATTATTCAATAACAAAGGCATTGAGCACCTCTGTAATCTTCCCGTAGTCCTCCTGCTGCTGAGGATCATTCACATCGTATCTTACATCCGTAGGAGAAAGCAGAACATATACTACTCCGTCCTTCTCTCCGCAAACTCTGTAGTCCGGGAAATCTTGATACTCGCTGCTGTCTGCAGAAAATGCCATAAAGGTTCCTGCAACTCCGTCAAGTTCCTCACTGCCCGTGTTGATTGCCACATCACATACTGTACTGCTCGTCGTGATGATACTGTAATCCGCTCCTGAAGCATCAAGAGCTTCCTGAAGTCCCGCATTGGTAAGTATGACATTGATATCGTACTCCGGATCCTCCAGCAGAGATTCAGAAGTCGTTTCCTCAGTAGTCTGAGTGGTCTCCTCTGCAGGTGCCTCATTCTCACCGCATCCTGTGAATGCAAAGGCCATAACGCCCGTCATCATCAGCACCAGCGCAGCCGCCAATAATCTGTTTTTCCTCATGAGTCTCTCCTTTCTCAAGTTCCTCTTTTTATTATACACAGTTATTTTATCATAGGACCTGTCATTAAGCGACTCAATTTTAATGCCGCAGGTTAAAAAGGGGTTAATGCCGCAGGTTAAAAAGGATTGTTTTGCTGTTTGGCGGTCGCTGGCGGTCGCTGGAGGTTGGCGGTCGCTGGCAGTCTATATAAAAATCACGAAAAAATGGTAATAATATCCATGCGATGTTATGAACCCTTATGTACCAAGGGTTTCAGAGTACGGAAAAATACAGTTTGTGAAAACAGCGATATATCAAAGCCTATTGTCAGATGTTGTCAGTAGCTTCCAGGATCCTTCCAGGACCTGATGTTGAAGCGTGAATTGAAAAGTTAACTTCCATTTCTCAATCCGGCGCATCCAAATTTTACT
>JBJESQ010000030.1:0-5546 GCA_051882875.1 Lentihominibacter sp.
AACGATTTTGGAATTTCCAGCTATTTTAAGCTTGACTTTTCATAGCTGGTCTCCTTATTTCAGCTTGACAACAGTTACTCCGTCGCCGCCTTCATCAAATCCGCCACGGCGGTATTCCTTAACATTTTTGTTTTCTCTAAGCCGTGCTCTGAGGCCTTTGCTCAAAATGCCCTCTCCACGGCCGTGAATCACAGTTACTTCAGGAAGTCCTGAAATGAAAGCGTCATCTATATATTTTTCCATATCCATTACTGCATCGTCAAGGTTTTTTCCTCTTACATCCAGTGATGATGATACGGTTTTCGCCTTCTGCCTGTACAGGCTGCCGTAGGATGTCCTGCCGCCGCTTTTGCCGGACTTCTTCGGCTTGTCAATGAGCATAATGTCCTTCACATTGACTCCGAACTTCATTGCGCCCACCTGAACCTGCATTTCTCCTCTGTCATCAGGCAGTCCGCATATCTCTCCGTTCTGTCCGAAGGTGAGAATTTTTACCCTGTCACCCAGTGAAAGGGTTTCAGGATCAACAGGCTTGTCGTTTGTTTCACGTTTAATTGCATTCCTGTTTTTCTTTTCGATTTCCCGAAGCCTACGTCTGCCCTGATCGAATCTCTTGGTTCTTTCACCCATGCTTTCAAGCCGGGCAATCTCCTTGAGCTCCTGCCTGAATTCCTCGGCAGTTTCCTTGGCTTCTCTGATTATCTCCCTGGCCTTTTCTTTAGCCTGTTCCAGTTCCTTTTCACTCTGTCTGCGAAGCTTTTCAGCGTTTTCCTCAAGCTCATCCTTCTGACGCTTCATTTCCGCATTTATTGCTATTGCCTCGTCTCTTTCGGCCTCCGCCTTCTTCTTGTCCTCTTCTATTGCCGCAATAACGTCATCAAAGGCAATGTCTCCTGCCTCCAGAAGGCTGCCGGCTCTGTCCACAACATCGGAATTCAGTCCCAGCTTTCTTGATATCTCAAAGGCATTAGATTTTCCCGGAAGACCTATTGTCAGCTTGTATGTGGGACTTAAGGTCTCCACATCGAATTCCATGGAAGCGTTTTCGACGCCCTTTGTCTTGATGGCAAACTTCTTGAGCTCCGTATAGTGGGTTGTGGCAATGGTGCTTGTGCCCCTCTCCCCCAGGGTTTCAAGAATGGCAATAGCCAGGGCCGCTCCCTCTGCAGGATCAGTTCCCGCACCCAGCTCATCAAGGAGAACAAGGCAGTCTCCGTCAGCCTCCTTGAGAATCTCAACTATATTGGCCATGTGAGATGAGAAGGTTGACAGACTCTGCTCTATGCTCTGCTCGTCGCCTATATCGGCGAACACCTCTCTGTACACGGGAACCTTGCTGCCCGGGGAACATGGAATATGAAGTCCCGACTGAGCCATCAGGGAAAGAAGTCCCGCCGTCTTCAGGGTTACTGTCTTGCCGCCGGTATTGGGACCCGTAACAACCAGGGTGTTGTACTCCCCTCCCAGGGCTATGTTTATAGGTTTTACCGTTTTCTTGTCTATAAGGGGATGTGCTGCATGTCTGAGATTCAGCTCACCGTCTGTTGATATTAGAGGCTCGCATCCATCCATGTCCAGAGACAGCCTGCCCTTGGCATTTATAAGGTCAAGAGCCAGAAGCAGCTTCTGATTGTTCACCAGATCGTGATATATTTCAGATACACCTGAGGAGAGCTCTCCCAGAATTCTATCCATCTCTGCCTTCTCATCAAGCTCCAGCTGCCTCAGTTCGTTGTTCATGTTGACAATCGCCTGTGGCTCCACGAATAGAGTAGCGCCGCTGCCGCTCTGATCGTGTATTATTCCCGGAATCTTGCCCCTGTGCTCCTGCTTCACAGGAATCACATATCTTCCGTTTCTTATGGTAACAATCGCATCCTGCAGAATTGTTCTCTCAGCGTTCAGTATGTGATTCATCTTGGCCTTAACAGCATCATTCTGGCGGACTATGGCTCTTCTGATGGTGTTAAGCTCACTGCTGGCGGTATCAGCCATCTCATCCTCTGAAAGGATGCATCTGTCAATCTCTGCAGAGAAGCTTCTGTGAACTGCCATTACCTCAACAATGCTTTCTATCAAAGGCAGCTTCGGCATATTATCTCCCTTCATGAATGCCACCGTCCGTTCCGCAGCCTTCATGTTGTAGAGCACCTGCAGAAGCTGAGCCATGGTCAGAACCCCGCCCTTTCTGGTAAAGCTGCAGAGACCCTCTATATCATAAAAACCACCGACCGGCAACGGACCCTTCGCCATAATGAGTCTTGCCCCCTCCGTGGTTTCCTGCTGTTTTTCCCGTATTTCCCGCACATCATAGACAGGCTTAAGCTCCGATATGACTTTTCTGGTCATTTCGGAGCCTGCCTGCATGGTTAACATTTCTATTATTTTGCTGTACTCAAGAACGTTTAATGTTTTGTCTTTCATTTAAAACTCGCCGGTGCTGCTTTTGAGCCGCTCAAGCTCCTTCTTCAGCTGGAGATTCTCCATCTGCAGATCGAAGAAACTGTTCTCCAGTTCGCGGCACTTGCCCTCAACTTCGTTGATTACATCCTTCATTCCGCTCTGGATCTGGTTCTTTGCCTCCTCGGAAGCCTGCTGGAGTCTGATAATTTCAGCATCCTTTTCCCTCAGCTGGTTAAGCAGATTATCTTTCTGAAGAACTATTGCCTGTGTTTCTTCCTTGTATTCGGAATAGGTTTTCTTGCTTTCATCCCAGAGCTGAACATAGTGCTGGGCATCCTTTTCCAGCTGCACGTTCATGCTTTTGAGTTCATCAAGTTCCCTGCTGAGCTTAGCGCTTTCACTTACGATATTCACTGCCGCCAGAATTGCCACATTCTGGGGTGTCGCGCCGGCAGAAGCTGCAGCCTCTGCAATCTCCTGCATCTTGGCATCCACAATAGAAGCACACTGGATAATTTCCTCCTTCGGAAGCTCTCCTGCAATAATGTACTCCTGTCCGTAAATTTTAACGTTTACTCTGTTGTTTCCCATGGTGAATGTCTCCTTCACTTACGACTACATTTCTCTCAGAACTGCACCCAGTTCCTCTCTAAGAGCCTTAAGCACGCCCTCATGAACTTCGGCTACCTCCTCGTCGGTAAGAGTCTTGTTCATGTCTCTGTAGACAAGGGTGAACGCAACGCTCTTCTTGCCTTCCTCAACCTGCTTTCCTCTGTAAACATCAAACAGACGAACGCTTTCCAGGATGGCACCGCCACGTTCTCTGATAACCTTTTCTATTCTGCCGACTTCCATTTCCTCCTCAACAAGCAGAGCGATATCTCTGGATGTTGACGGATACTTAGGAAGCGGAGTATAAACGATTTCGGTGTCGGCTTTTCGTACTATCTGCCCGAACATCAGCTCGCAGCAGTAAATCCTAAGGCCGTCCATCCCATAGTTCTCAGCAACATCCGGATGGATTTCTCCCATTATTCCAAGCTCCTCGTACTCCTCGCCGGCCATCTTCATGGCATCTGATGCCTCAACCAGTACTCTGGCGCATCTGCCCGGATGGTATACTCCGTATTCGGATTCAGCCTGGAATGTGACATCGGTAATTCCCAGATTTGCCAGAAGCTCCTCAATGATTCCCTTGAGGTTGAAGAAGTCCACATCCTGTCCGTACATTCCGATACAGAGGGCATAATCCTCATCCGGAAGATTATCTCTGCTTATAGGATTGTCCATAAAGGTATTCCCTATTTCAAACGCCCGTACATCATTCAGATTTCTGGAGTAGTTTCTTGCCAGAACATCCAGCATGTTCGGTGTCAGAACAGTTCGCATTACCGAGGTGTCTTCCCCCAGAGGGTTTATTATTCTCACAAAGGCTCTCTCCCAGGAATCCTCCCCTATTCCGATCTTATCAACCCCTGAAGGGCTTACAAATGAATATGTCTGTATTTCATTAAGGCCCATACCGCAGAGAGCTTCTCTGGCAGCGTCCCTTAAGGATCTCTCGTAAGGCATTCCCGCCTCGCTGTTTCCCTTAGGCAGTGTAACAGGAAGTCTGTCGTAGCCGTACATGCGGGCGATTTCCTCAACATAGTCCTCCTCCTCCAGCAGATCCTGTCTGACAGTAGGAGGTGTTACTCTCATGATGTCGCCTTCGCCTTCAACCTTTATTTCAAGGCCTTCCAGCATTTTCACCATTTCTTCACGTCTGAGTTCGATTCCCAGAACATAGTTTATTCTGCTTACTCTAACATCCCTGGTTTTGGCGCCTGCCGGTTCAGGGTAAACATCTACGCTGCCCTTCATTACCTTGCCTGCACCTGTCATCTCTATCAGCTTGCACACTCTGTCAGCAGCAGCCTCTGTAAGGTTAGGGTCGATTCCCTTTTCGAATCTTGCGGAGGCTTCAGTTCTCAGTCCAAGTCTCTTGGCTGTGGTTCTCACGCTGTCTCCGTTAAAGTTAGCGGATTCGATTATTATTGTCTTTGTATCATCCTGAATTTCCGAATTGAGTCCGCCCATTACACCGGCAACGGCAATGCTTCTCTCGGTGTCCTTTATCATGAGCATGTCGGAATCCAGCTTTCTCTCTGTTTCGTCAAGGGTGGTGAATACCTCTGACGGAGCTGCATTCTCCACAATGATTCTGCCTCCGTGCACCTCCCTGATGTCAAAGGCATGCAGGGGCTGACCGTATTCCAGCATAACAAAGTTTGTGAAGTCAACGATGTTGTTGATTGGCCTCATTCCTGCACACATGAGTCTCTTCTGCAGCCACCACGGCGACTGCCTTACAACAACATCCGTTACGATTCTTGCAACGTATCTTCTGCAGTTCTCCTTGTTTCTGATTTCAACATCCACGTAATCCGACGATTTGCCGTCACCCTCCTCTTTAAGGGAGATATCGGGATATCTGAAGGTTCTTCCGAAGGTTGCCGCAGCCTCTCTGGCCATTCCTATCTGAGCCAGGCAGTCAGGTCTGTTAGGTGTAATCTCGAAGTCTACAACAGCCTGTCTCAGCTGAAGCGCCTCTGCGAAGTCCTGTCCAAGCTGGTTCTCAATGCCCTCGTGAACCTGAGGATCGAGAATCCATATTCCGTCCCTGTGAGCAACGGGAACCACCTTGTCCTCGAAGCCCAGTTCTCCTGCCGAGCAGAGCATTCCGAAGGATTCAACTCCTCTGAGCCTGCCCTTCTTGATAACCTCTCCGCCTTCATGCTTAGGCTGTCCGTGGAAAGGGCCCGGAATACGTGAGTTGTGAAGCGCCACGGGAACATATGCCCCCTCAAACACATTCGGCGCTCCGGTAACAATCTGAAGGAGACCTTCTTCATCCTTACCGGCGGCTTCCGCACCACCTACATCAGTACGGCATATTACCAGCTTGTCAGCATCTGGATGCTGCTTTATTTCCTTAATTCTGCCTACTACAACATTTTCGATTCCCTCACAGAGATACTCGCATGTTTCCAGGTTTGAGCCGGACATGATCATGCGGTCGCAGAATTCATCTGTAGGAATATCCTTAAGATCTATATAGTCGTTTATCCATTCTACCGGAACTAACATTTGCTTTTCTCCTT
>JBJESQ010000031.1:0-34164 GCA_051882875.1 Lentihominibacter sp.
CTTTCATCCATATCCATTAATACGTATTTTTAGGGATTTATTAATCCAATAAAATAAAACAGCAATTCTTGTGCCAAGGCTTTTCTCAATTTTTAAAACCTCAAGAACCGCTGTTTTCCAATGCTTTAATATATTAAACTATTACTATTCGTCCACCTTCGTTATCCTTATATGACCATTTTTTTGCGTTTTATGCCCATTATTTTGCACCGTATTTTTTTATTTTATGCTGCAATGTCTGACGTTTTACTCCCATTCGTTCTGCTGCTTTTGAAACATTATAGTTGCATTCACGCATTACCCTCCGAATTATATTTTTTTCTATATCATCGAGTTTTTCCGGCAATGTCATATCATTAAGCTCATATAAATCTGCTAATTCATCAAAAATCTTCTGAGGTGGAAAATTGATGTGAACATCATCAATTATTTTTTCATCACCTATGATTGAAATAGCAGCTATAATTACGTTTTCCAGCTCACGGACATTCCCTCTGTATTCATGTTCTCTTAGTTTCTCTTTTGCCGCATCTGTCAACCCAAGAACATCACATCCCATTATTTTAGAATGTTTCTCAATAAACGTCTCCGCAAGAAGCAAAATATCATTTCTACGTTCCCTTAGCGGAATCATTTTTAAGGATAATGTTCCGAGCCGATAATACAAATCTTCCCTGAATTTGCCTTGCTCTATCAATTTTTCCAGAGGTTCATTTGAAGTCGCAATCACCCGAACATCAATGGGAATGTCACAATTTCCTCCAACTCTCCTGATATAATTTTCCTGTAATACCCTTAACAGTTTACTTTGCAATTCAAAAGGCATTGCACTGATCTCATCCAAAAGCAGTGTTCCTCCTGATGCTTGCTCAAAAAGCCCTGATCTCTCAACTGCACCCGTAAAACTTCCTTTTGATGTTCCAAACAGTATTCCCTCTAGTAAACTTTCCGGAAGAGCCGCACAATTTTGGGCAAGGAATGGTTTATTGTTTCTAGAACTTTCAAAATGTATGCTTTGTGCAAACAGTTCTTTTCCTGTCCCGGTTTCTCCATATATCAATACTGAGTACGGGTTGTTGGATATTGCTTTCGCCTCCTTAATAAGCTTCCTAAAATTATCATCTTCTCCAATAATGTCATCAAACGTGTACTTCTTTATTTTCCCTGGATTATGTTTGCCTTTCTCACCGACCTCATTTTGATAATCCATAAGTTTATTTGACATTTCGGTAAGGGTTGTAATATCTTTAGCTATTTCTATTGCAGCAATCGTTTGTCCATTTTTAATAATAGGGACTGTTGTATTAATTGTGCTTATTTTTTTGCCATATTTATTATAATAAGTTTGTTTTTTGTTTAACGTTGGAATATTTTGTTCTATAGCTTTTAACAGAGTACTTTCCCCTACCGGAAAATCCGGATAGCCTTCTCTAAACCCAGCACCAAGCACCTCAAACCTTTTAGTCTTTTCAAGTTTGGCCATTTTCTCGTTGTAAACTACTGTAACACCTTCATGGTTAATTACTTGAACACCTTCGTCAATATATTCAGTTAGTTCATCAATTATTTTTTTGTAATCCATTCCGGCTTCTAATTCCTTTTATTCCTATCCTTCATTTCTCCCATTGAATAGCAAAAAACACCCGCTGCCATCAACAAAAAAAGGGGACCCATAGGAAGCCCTTTAACAGTAATATTCATTGCAACAAAATAACCTACCGCCCACATAAAAAACAATATACCAATAGCTCTCATTTTGCCTCTCCCTTTTAACAATGACTATTATGATTTTACAACAACTTATAGTTGTTGTAAATGACTAACTATAAGTTTTTTACCTTTCATTTTTTTATTCTTATTATTGTATTATCACATCAAATATAAAGGATTGCTTATGATTAAAAATTTAAGAAAGCTTCGTACAAAAGCTGGTCTAAGTCAAGGCAAACTTGCTAAGATAGTAGGGGTCAGTCAACAATCAATTAATAAATATGAAAACCATGATGTTGAACCTGACATTTCTACACTTGTTAAATTAGCAGAAACATTTAATGTATCCGTAGATTATCTCATAGGACATTCAAGTATTCCTAATATTATTGAGCCAGTTACAGAATTTGACTTGAACGATGATGAGATTAGTGTTATCAAATCATACAGAATGCTTACTTCTGATGAAAAATATAGCATTTTTTTGGTCATAAAAAACTACCTGAAAATGAAGTGAAACAGAGCATATCTTGTCTTATGATTCAGAAATAAAATGTATTTACTATCATATGCTTTTCACCAATATCTCTCTTTTATGCATCGGTTTTCCTCGCTATAACTGCTTTTAAGTTGTCTCGTATTCAATTTACCTTTTTCGAGGATTCAGAGTTTTCTTAGGGGCTAGCTTTTTCGATAATAATAAATATTAGAGAATTATAGTATTTCTATTTTCTGCCAGCCTGCTAAAAAAAGAGAGCCTTGTCATTCAAGACTCTCTCTACCCTTTTGCATAATAGTTCCCAAATCCCGTAGTGCCCCTCTGCTTTAACCATAGGGAATGTCAATCAGCCAGATTATTTGAGACCTGCTCCTTTGCGTTCTGCTCCGAACCGGTCTCTCTTCATTTTAATGTAGATGAAGAACGGCATGCCAATCAGTATGAAGAGGAATCCCCACATTACTGTCTCTGCGCCTGTAGCATATGTTGCATATACAGTATAAGCGAAAGCTACCAGTGAGAATAATCCGTTCTTGATGAACATCCATACATTGAATGATTCGCTGTTCTTAACCAGAAGAGCAATTTCTGATGCTACTCCAAATGAATAAAATACCATCGATGCCATTGATGACATGATTATAAGCATATTGTAAGCGCCAACAAGACCCTTAGTGCAGCTCATTCCTATGACGATTGTGTAAACTATGGCATTTACAATCAGAGCCTTCTTAGGAACCTTATGCTTATCTTCAATCTGACCAAGTGATGACGGGAACAGACCAAACTTGCCAAGTGAATAAGTAATTCTACCTGATGAAATTATCCATGCACCCACGCAAGCCAGACCAGATAATGTAACACCCAGAGCGATGAATCCGCCTGCCCAGCCTTTGCCTGTTGACATAGCTATAATGTCGGCTACTGGTGAAGTTGATGCTGCCAGTCCTGACTGTGACATGCTGCCTGATGCCAGAACGATGAACATAATGTAGATAACCATTACTGTTGCTGCAGTAAGGATAGTAGCCTTCTTCACGATTTTGCTGTCCTTAACTTCTCCTGCATTGATACTGGAGCCTTCAAATCCCATGAATGACCAGATCAGATATCCAACTGCAAGTGGAACAGCTGTGCCACCCGTTGCTGCTGTATCTGATACGGTTCCATAGTTTGTGCTATCGAAGTTCATAGCTGCAATGATGAAGAATACAACCAGTGGTATAAGCTTTATTATTGTCATTACCAGGTTAACCATGCCTGCGCCCTTAACTCCATAAATATTGAGAAGAGTGTACAGCCACATAATGATTGCACCGCAAATAAAAATCAGGATGCTGTTTGACGCCAGTGCAGGAATAAAGAACGATGCATAAGCAAGCGTTCCCGTTGCAATAGCAGGGACACCCAGAATATTACTCCACCAGTATGACCATCCAACGATAAATGAAGGGGTTTCACCAAAGGCAGCCCTTGTGTAGGCAATTGCCGATCCTGATACAGGAAGCTTTTCTCCAATTCTTCCGAAACTGAGAGCAATAAGTAGTGTTCCTATGCCTGTTATCAGGCATGCGATGATTGCTGCTGTCGGATTTGACAGTTCAGCCAGGCCCTGTGGGGCCATGTAGATACCGGTACCAATCATTTGGCTGACACCGATTGCGGTTGCCGCAAATAACCCTAGGTCGCGCTTTAGATTTTCGCCGCCATTGAGGGTTTCAGCTTGTTTGTCGTTCATAACTAGTTCCTCCTTAAAGATAGCAATTATTCAAGAGCCAAAATGCTCGTTTCAACATATCAGTTTTTATTACAAACCGTATTACCGTTCATATACCAATTCCCCGTTAAAGTATGTTCTGAGCACAACGGTATTTTCAATATCGACCGGATTAACTTTGTGCGGATCCTGACTGACAACGATAAAGTCTGCGACCTTTCCGGGCTCAAGACTTCCGCATCTGTCTTCCTCGTATCTACAGTAAGCTGCATTGATAGTAAATGCTCTAAGCATATCTGTCAGGCTTACTCTTTCATCCGCATTAAGCAGATATCTCGGGTCATCCATATCAGTAATGTCCTCAACGCCTACCGCTTCTGCATTATACAGATTTCTTGTAACACCAACCTCTATTGCGTGGAATGGGTTAGGATCTGGAGTTACGGGGTAATCTGAAGACGCGACGATTTTGACACCGTTTTTCACGAGACTTCCCAGTGGGTATTCGTTTTCTGCACGTTCACCAAGGAGCTCCTTTTCAAATGGGAACATGATCGGCGACTTAAAATGCCAATATGGCTGCACGTTGGCGATAACATTCATTTCCGCCATCCTTTTTTTATCCTCGTCACTTACCAGCTGCAGGTGAGTTAGTTCGTTTCTGTAATCTCCCTCAGGAAGACGTTTATAAGCCTCCTCAAGACAGTCAAGTGCGTCTCGAACAGCGCCATCTCCTATTGTATGACAATGAATCTTGAATCCCCGCTTCATTGACTGCTCAAAAGCGTATGTCAAAACGTCCTTGTCCCAGAACAGTTTTCCTGTGAAGTTGCTGCCTTTGCCGGCAGCCTCGCTGTAAGGCTCGAGAAGATACCCATCCAGGCCTTCAACAACTCCGTCAAGGAAGAACTTGGCTGTTGCAAAATTGATAAGCTCAGAATCAACTGCCTTCTTGTGCTCCAGCATAGCATCAAGCTGTGATTCAATATCCGAATTACCATCCATGTCTCTAGCACCTTGTATTCTAAGCTTAAGCTCGCCCTTCTTCTCCAGCACCTTAAATGCTTTGAAAAGGGACGTTCTCGGTTCAACGGTTCCCGGCGGTCTTAATGCGAAAACAGAAGTATATCCATAAGCTAGAAGCACGTTCTGAAAATATTTCATGGCCTCATAGTTCTGCTCGTCAGTGTATTCTGGATACGGTACAAAACCGCGGGCCTCGTTTCTGATAATGCCCCATAGTTTACCTGTTTCAGGGTCAACATCAATTTCGCCGCCCGGAGGACATTTTTTGCCCGGAAAAATATCGTATTTTTCCAGTGCGGCAGTGTTCATCCACATACTGTTTCCGCCGTAATCAGAAATGATAATCGGTTTGTCGGGGCAGATTTCATCAAGACGTTCTCTTCTCGGTCCACGTATTCCCTCTTCACCCGGAAAGAGGCTCACAGTGAAGCCTCTGCCGTAGTATATTTCTCTATCGGGATGATAATTTACAAAGTCCCTGATAATATCCATTGTCTGCTCCTCACTAATCGCGGGATACAGGTTAATGTTGAATAGAATATCATATGCCAGTCCTGGTGCATGCATATGCGCCTCGCAGAATGCAGGGAATACTGTTTTCCCCTGAAGGTCAACAGCTTCCGCTATGTTCCCCGCGTTCTTGAGAGCCTCCTCATAATTTCCTACAAATGCAACCTTACCGTCTCTAATAACCATTGCTTCGACCACACTATTATTGGAATCCATAGTGTAGATACTGCAGTTATAAATTAATGATGTTCTCATAGCTGGTCTCCTGTGTGAAAAACTGCAAATAGTACGTATAAACAGCCAAATAATATTACCATGCTGCTCTATTCCTGGCAATGATTTTCTGCTTCGCTTTTCTGTCTTCCCATTCTTATTAAATGTATTGGCCGCGTCTCTTTTCCTTTGCCCTGGTGTTTCTTCGAGTTTTCTTTCTTCAACAGACATTTTGTCAAGTTATATGAGATGCTTTCTCTGTTCTGCCACCAGCTTCTGATAATCATCCTTCTCCGCTTTGCGCTATAGATCTTGAGACGGACACAAGAAAAAGTGTGTACGATGTGTATTTACTTGTTTACTCTTATGTGTGTAATGTGTATAATATGTATTGAAGGAGGGAATATGCATGAGAGCAAAAGAGATAGAAAAAATCATCATGGCAGACGGATGGTACTTAAAGAATCAGAAAGGCTCTCACCGCCAGTACAAACATCCAAACAAACCCGGAAAGGTAACAATTCCTTTCCACAAGGGCGACCTTGATAAGAATACAGCAAAGTCGATACTGAAACAGGCGGGACTTGAATATAGACTTTACCTTCAGAATCTGTAATATAGAAAGGATACATAATTATGAAACTTATTTACCCAGCTATATTTTATCCATTTGAAAACGGCAACGGATATACAGTAGAAGTTCCTGATCTGCCGGGATGTGTCAGCGAAGGAAATACTCTGGCTGATGCCATTCTTATGGGAACCGACGCAGCATCAGGATGGATTCTTGATGAACTGGAAGACGGTAACGAAATACCGTCTGCCAGTTCCGTTTCAGAACTGCAGCCGGAAGAAAGCGGCATCGTAAACCTTTTGGTATTGGATGTAGATGCATATGCAGAAAGATATGGAAGTAAAGCTGTACGCAAAAACATCACTATACCCGCATATATGAATACATACTTGGAAGCTCATGGCATGAGCCTGTCAAAAGTTGTGCAAGAAGCCATTAGCGTATATATGGCAAAATAGTGCGAGGATTTGTTAAAAAGGCTCCTTTAGTATAATTCACTATCGAGATCCGATACATTTAGCCGCGCCTCTCATCCTTTGCTTTTCCCCAGATCTTCACCTAGAGATCTGCCTTCATTCTCCTTCTTTGAAGGAGCGAAAATCATGCCTATTACACATGCGATGATAATGCCTCCGCACAGATAGTGATACCAGTACAGCGGTTCTCCCAGTATCAGTGCCCCTGCTATTATGGATACAAGGGTTGATGCGCTGTTGAATACAGTTGACTGTATTATCTCCATGTGGGCAAGCATGTATGCCATGAACTGAGCTGACAGCAGTATGCAGAAAATGCCCAGAAATGCGGCCCAGAAAACAAATTCGCCGTGTTTCAGCGGTTCAATGAGCATACCGGCATTTCCCGATACGAGGGCTCTGATAACAGATGCAGGAATGAAGATGGCGGATCCGCCTATGGCTATTGTGGCTGTTATTTCTATGGGGGCGAAGACTCCCCTTACATACCTTGATGAAACATTGTTGCAGGCCATGAATATGCTGCTGATTGTCATGATTATAAGGCCTGTGATATTAAGTTCAATGCTTGCTGCATTGAGAATAACCAGCACCAGCAGTGCCGACACGGTCATCAGTATAAAAAACAGCTGCAGTCCCGTGGACTTCTCTCCCAGAGCTATTCTGCCTATTATCTTTGCAAATATGGGAACCATAGCATATACAATAGCCCCCTCTATTGAAGTAGCGAAGAACATTGCGAAAATCTGCAGAATCATGAACAGAATATAGAATGCAGCGGTCTGATACAGCTTTCCCTTCGGCCTTGGCCCGCTGTGCTCAGGGTATTTCCCAAGCTTTTTCGCGACCGCTATCCAGAGGATAACACCGATTAGAGCTGCAAGATATCTGTAGCTGAGAATGGTAAGGGTGTCTGCATACAGCGCGCATTTCTTTATTCCGAAGAATGCGAAGCCGATTGACAGAGTGAAAACCACCGCAACAGTATATAGTTTTAACTTAGATGTGCCGTCTGCTGTGCGTGACATCAGAACACCCCCCTGATAAATATTTCAAGTCCGATAAAAATCAGAATACAGCCTCCCAGAATTCCGGCTTTGCCGGAAAGCCTGGTTCCTGCCAGTCTTCCCAGATAGAGTCCTCCCATGCAGATAATGAAGGTCACCAGAGCTATTATCCCTGCACATGCGAGAGCCTGCACCAGTCCGTATTCCGAAATGGCGAAACCCACGGAGAGGGCGTCAATTGATGTGGCTATTCCCTGGACCACAAGAGCCCCGGGGGTAATCCTTCCCGCTGTCGCCTCCTCACCCGTCTTGCCGCTTCTAATGCTCTTTATTGACTCCAAAAGCATTTTTCCGCCTATGTACAGAAGCAGAACGAGGGCTATCCATGGGATAAACTTCTCAAATGTTTTGAAATACTGAAGCAAGGTATGGACGCATGTCCAGCCGATAACAGGCATCAATGCCTGGAAGAACCCGAAGGTTCCCGCCATGACGCACATTCTTCCTTTATTCATGTCCTTCTCTGCCAGGCCGTTTGCCAGAGAAACGCTGAAGGCATCCATGGCAAGCCCAACCCCTAGAAGTATGCTGTTTATTAAAAATACCGGATTGATTCCCATTTACTTGTTTCCTGTCTCTTTTACTTTCACTGTCTGCTTGTATCGGATTCCTTCTCTGCCTCGTCAAAGGCATCCATGATTTCCTTTTTTCTTTCGAGCCTGTCTGCGCTGTCCTTTTTCTCCGAATGCTTTGTCACTATTACCGATATAATAATGCTGCCCACCAGAACAACGATAATGAACCCGATTGAAACCATGTTATGAACATGGATGTCGAATATGTCCAGAATCATTTTCACGCCGGTGAAGATAAGAATCACCGCAACTCCGTAGCTCACATACTGGAATCTCTCATGCATGTGCTCCAGCACGAAGAACATCTGTCTGAGACCCATTATAGCAAACATGTTTGACGTGTACACTATGAACATATCCCTGGTCATGGAAATAACAGCAGGAACTGAATCGATGGCGAAAATAATGTCCGTAAAAATCAGAAGCACCATTACAACCATAAGCGGTGTGCACAGGCGCTTTGCCCGCTTTGACAGAGGACTTGATTTATCATAGTTGGTGCCGTCATTCCTGACAATGAATTTCTCGCCAACGAAATCCTCGCTCATTGGAAGGAATTTGGCTATTATCTTATACATTATGCCATCCCTTGGATCCTCATCGTCGTCCTTTTTGAACACCATCTTGGCTCCGCTGATTACCAGAAGAGCACCGAATACCCACAGCAGCCATTCAAATTTGTTAATCAGGGATATTCCCAGGAAGATGAACAGAAACCTGAGCACAATGGTGCCTGCAATTCCGTAATTCAGAACCTTGTGCTGAGCATGCTCCGTTATCCCGAAGGAAATGAACAGCAGCAGAAATACAAACAGGTTGTCCACCGAAAGGCTGAGCTCAATAAGATAACCGCTGGCGAAATCCACTGCCTTCTCCGGTCCCTGCCAGAAATAGATAATAATATCAAAAATAAACGCCATTAAAATCCAGAAGTACATCCACTTGTACTGCCATATCCCGTTCCAGATTTTTCTGCCTTTGCTTAACTCCGTCATATGGTTTATGTCCCCTTTCTTATTCATGTTTACTCAAAAACAAAAAACCTATCCGCAGTCTGCGGATAAGTCTCATCAATTACGATTATGCCAGGGCTATGCGCCCGAGGTTGTTGACATCATCACGCAGTTTCTCGCTGCGTCGACTACTCCCTTATTCGTTCTCTACTATTAAAGCATATTCCGTGAAGTCCCGCAAGGTGTTTTTTATCTGCCGGAGCCCGTCGACAATATACAATATATGGATTGATGGTAAATTCGAAAGCAAACGGGGCGACAGCTAATCCGTCGCCCTGCAGAATCTGCATTCCTTATCATTTCCCATACAGAACCGGCATGCTGAATCAAGGGGTCTGTACCTCCCGTTTACTTTAAATACAAGTCCCCCGCAGGATTTAACGGGCAGAACCCCGCCTCCTTCACTTATGCTCATACCCAATCCGGCAAAATCCACAAGCAAAGGCAGCTTTGCCAGCTCCCGGGTATCCATTCCGAAAAACCCCGGCCCGAAGCTCTCTGATATTCCCGGATTGCCTGTTTCTCCCATGATACAGTCCGCCTTGTCACTATCCTGTCTTATTGTTTCCATCGTCATGTCTCTCAGTGCATCGGTGTAGGCGGTACCCCAGATATCCCCGTAGAGCTGATCCATTACAGACCTGTTATCAAAGGAGAAATCTCCCGCAGAAACAGCGTATGCATACACTCCCTCAACGGAATCCGGCTCAATGAGACCAAACCCGCTGCACTCAAACTCTGCAAGCCTGTTCCCGCTGCCTTCAAGGATTTCAAGACAGGTGCTGTCCAGGGTGAATTTCTCATAAAAGCTGTACCCTGCCACAGGCCGTATTGCCTCCAGCATTTCCCTTCGTATTTCAAAGGCAGCCCGGCGCATTCGGGTTTCTTTGGCGCCATTACCGCCTATTCCTGCCATTTCAACAAAGAGCTCCTCTGCCTTTGCATGAAGCTCTTTCATGTTGATTTTAACTTTTCTCTGAAGATTCATCTGCTATCTCCTAAAGCCCATGGAGGCCAGGTACTTTTCCTGAAAATCCGGCTCCTCCGCAAGCTCCACATGGGCGGCTGCGCAAGGTATCTTCTCTGCAAGCTCCATGGCCTTGCGGCTTACCATTGCCATTGAAACTCCGGCACCTGCCGTATTACCTGCAGAGACAATCATCTCCTCAGGAACAGCCGGCAGCAGCCCGATATTAACTGCCGCCGCCTTGTCAATGTAATTCCCGAAAGCTCCCCCTATTACAACCCTGCGGATGTCCCCGGCATTTTTTCCTGTTTTTCCAAGCAAAAGCTCCACACCAGCGTTTATGGCACCCTTTGCCAGCTGCACTTCTCTGATATCGTTCTGGGTAATGGCAATATCCTCCCCGCCGGCTGTACATGCCAGCACAAACTGTCTCTGACCGTCCTCTTCTGTCAGTCTTCCTGAGAGATTCCTGTCAAAGCCCCTGCTCGCCCATTCATAGCCGGCGGCAAGCCGTCCCGTTTCGTCTATGAGACCGGCATTGAGCATCTGTGATATTGCATCTATAAGTCCCGAGCCGCAGATTCCCGCAGACTCCCGGTTTCCTATGGTGCTGATGTTTACACGGCCTCTATCGATTGAAACCTTCTCAATTGCTCCATCTGCCGCTCTCATTCCACAACTGATTGAAGCTCCTTCAAAGGCAGGTCCTGCTGCAGTTGAGCAGACTGTTAGCCTTCCCTCATCTGCCACCACTATTTCACCGTTTGTTCCTATATCGATGAAAACCGTGAGACCCTCCATATCCATTATTCCTGAAGCCAGGATTCCCGCAGTAATGTCACCTCCCACATGTCCGGCTATTCCCGGCACAACCGTCACTTCAGCCCCCTCCGGCAAATCCAGAAGGGCATCCCGGCCTGTCATTCTGAGAGTTCCCTCATAGGCCGGTGTAAATGGCGCCAATGCAAGCCCCTCAGGGGAATACCCTGCAAATATGTGGGACATGGTTGTATTGCCGCAGACCGCCGCCTTACTTATGTCTGCAGCCTGCCGGCCTGTACGAAGACACATCTCCCGAATCATTTCATTCAGACAGTCTGTAAGCTCACTTCTCAGCTGCCGGAGTTTCTCAGGGCTTCCGGCACAGTAGGTAATGCGTGAAATAACATCAGCCCCGTGCTTTCTCTGGGGATTTGTCCTCACCGATGCCCCAAGCTGCATGCCCTGCTCAGCATCCCAGAGCATCCCGGCAATGGTTGTTGTGCCCACGTCAAAGGCAGCAGCAAGTCCGCTGCCTCGGTCCGCTGTGAAGCCATCGGGGTATGCTATTATTTTCGCTTTCCTGTCTCCGGCTCCGGTATTAGGCCCCGAGGCCATGCATCTCCCGCAGCCCGCGCAGACTCCCGGACACCTGAAACTCTTATGCATTTCTTACCTCTTTCTCTGTTAATGCCGCGCCTTGTACGTCCCTTACAGCGCTGCCATCGCTTCTCTGAACACCTTTCCTATGGAATCGTTAATAACAAGATCAGCCTTGCCGTCAAAGGCTGTGGTGCTTTTGTTTATCAGCACCAGCTTGCTTCCTCTGAAGTAATTAACGAAGCCTGCGGCAGGATAGACCACCAGGGATGTTCCGCCGATTATCAGAACATCTGCACTGCTGATGGCATCAACAGCTCCTGTAATCTGCTCGTCGTCCAGAGATTCCTCATAGAGAACAACATCCGGCTTCACCGTTCCGCCGCATCTGCTGCATTTCGGAATCCAGCCTTTGCAGTTATCCGGATTCATAACGTAATCCAGATCGTAGGAAGCACCGCAGTCCATACAGTAGTTCCGCAGAACAGAACCGTGAAGCTCATATACAATCCTGCTTCCCGCTGCCTGGTGCAGCCCGTCAATATTCTGAGTAACCACAGCCTTCAGCTTACCCATCTCCTCCAGTCTCGCCAGAGCCAGGTGTGCATCGTTCGGCTTCGCCTGCTGATATATCATATTGTTCTTGTAGTAATCAAAAAAAGTGTCAGTATCCCTCATGAAAAAGCTGTGGGAGATAATCTGCTCAGGACTCATGCCGTAGCTCTGCTGGGCGTTGTACAGCCCTTCCTCGGATCTGAAATCCGGGATTTTGCTTTCGGTTGATACACCGGCGCCCCCGAAAAACACTATGTTGTCACTTTCTCTCAATATTTTAGCAAGTTCCTCATACATGATAATTCCTCCTCGTCTAACCGTCACCGTTCTTCCCTGGACTTTATCTTATCTATCGTGAAAATAATCAGCACCGCTCCTGCAATGGTTGCCAGGGTTGAAATGAATGTCAGGGTTTTCGGTCCCGAAGCATCCAGAATAACTCCCCCTGCCAGACTGGCAACAACCGTAGCAGCAGTAACCATTGTGGTATACAGAGCCTGGCCCTTTACGGCCTCTCCCCGGCTCATTATCTCATCTGTGAAGTACACCATTCCCGGCAGAAAAAGTGCGAAACTTACCAGCTGGAAAAGGTGTGCCACATACAGCATGAAAACATTTGACGCCAGCCAGCACAGGGCAATCTTCACAGAAAACCCCACGCATGCCGTCTTCAGCAGAAAACGGCATGAGAACCTTCGCTGAAGCTGTTTGAAGAATACCATTGTGGGAATCTCCAGAAATGCCATCACTGCCAGAATCCGACCCATGTCTTCAGTCGTTCCGTTTACTCCCTCAACAATCTGAGCCATATAGAAATTCAGAACGGCATTGCTGAAATACAGTCCGATAATGCCCAGGCTCATAATGAAGAACATCCTGTTTCTCCGGATAAATTGAATCAGCGTGATTTCCTCTTCCCTCTCCTGGGGTTCATGTTTCCTGTCAGAGGCCTCATCTTCCCTCCTGCCTGTCATTGCCTTCCTGAACCAGTGCTGTGTCAGAATCAGACTTACTATCAGCAGCAGACAGGTTATCTCCGTGGAAACCGGCATCACACCTACTCCATGCTTCTCAACCAGGGTTCCGAATATTGCCACAAACACCGAATATGCCAGCGAACCCACAGATCTGGCTACCCCATAGTTGATTCCCACTCCGCACTCCTCAAGCCTGAATGCCAGTGAATTAAGGAGAGGCTGCAGCACCGCGTGAAAGCAGATAAGCAGCACCATTACAATGCAAAGGCCTGCGGTGCCTCCCCTGAAGGCGAACATGCCAACAGCGAAAACCATCATGCACACCGTCATGATTTCCGAAGTTCCCATAACACCCAGCTTCCTTGATCTGTCTGCGAAATCAGCAATTAAAGGCTGCATCACAACGGCAAGAATATTTGCCGCCGCTATTGTTATTCCTATCTGTGAATTAGTATATCCCTTTGCCAGCATGAAAACCGATGCAAAGCTGCTGACCACCGCATATACAATCCAATATGCTCCGAAAACTGCTCCGTATGTACTGTTAAGTATTCTATCCATATAAAACTAAAACTCCCGATGACTTTATTTTAGCCACCGGGAGAAATTTTATCAAGGCTTCGCCTTTTATTAAATCTCAGTTTTATAAATCATAGTACAGAGAGAATTCCGCAGGGTGAGGAATTGAGTTTACAAGCTGAGCATCCTCTCTCTTCTTTTCAATCCAGATCTTAATGAGTTCCTCAGGGAACACTCCCCCTGCTGTCAGGTAATCGTGATCCTCCTCCAGAGCATCCAGTGCATCCATAAGGTTTCTAGGGAGAGCCTTAACTTCCTTTTTCTGTTCTTCGGACAGCTCATAGAGATTGAAATCGTATGGACCCCACCCTCCTGTCATCGGATCGATTCTGTTCTTTATTCCATCAATTCCCGCCATGAGAATTGCAGCGTATGCGTAATACGGATTAGCCGTTCCGTCTGGATTTCTCAGTTCGAATCTCTTGGCTTCCGGACTCTTGGCATATGCAGGAATTCTGATTACTGAGCTTCTGTTGGCAGTTGCGAAACCGATTGTTACAGGCGCCTCAAATCCCGGTACAAGTCTCTTGTAGGAGTTTGTGGAAGGATTCGTGAACGCGCAAAGGCTTCTGGCGTGTTTCAGAAGTCCTCCCATGAAATTCAGTGCCAGCTGCGACAGGCCGGAGTAACCTTCCTTGTCATAGAACAGCGGCTTGCCGTCCTTGAACATGTGCATATGCACATGAAGTCCCGAACCTGCTTCATTGTAGATAGGCTTAGGCAGGAATGTGGCGGTTCTGTCATGCTGTATTGCAGTGTTCTTGATTATGTACTTTGTGGCCATGGTTGCATCAGCCATTTCAGTCATCTCACCAAGCTCAACTTCTATTTCAACCTGTCCGGGTCCTCCAACCTCATGATGATGGTACTTTACCTTGATTCCCCAGTCCTCCATGGTCATGCACATCTGAGCTCTGGTGTTATAGGTAATATCCTGAGGTATATCAGCGTGATAGCCTTTCTTGCGTCCCACCTGATAGCCCTTGTTGCTGTTTCCGTCCACAACTCCGGAATTCCATTCGGCCTGGGCGGTATCAACCTCGCAGAACACCGCCTCTTCTCTGGCTCCATAGGCAACTCTGTCAAAGAGATAGAACTCGAATTCAGGACCGATAATGTACTGATCCGCAATTCCTTCATCTCTCATGTATTTCTCCGCTGCCATTGATACGTTTCTCGGATACTGGTCAAATGGAACGTTTTCTTCTTCTCCGATTACATAAACATCTCCCATCATGGTCAGAGTTGGAATCTCTACGAATTCATCAACCATAGCTGTGTTCAGATTAGGGATAAACACCATATCCGACTTCTCAACCGGGGCATATCCGTAGTTTGATCCGTCAAAGCCTATTCCCTCAACCATGGTCTTCTCTGTAAATCTCTCGACGGGAATTGACAGATGCCTCCATCTTCCGTCAATGTCAACCATCTTGAAATCCACCATTCTGATTCCCTTTTTCGTCATGAACTGCTGAAGTTCAGCTACCGATTTAAACATTTGCTGTCTCCTTCCATCTTATACCGTTTCCTCAAACTCCCTGTTGCAGTGAGGGCATCTTATCTTGATCTTCCCTGCACCTACAGGCACTCTGAGTTTTTCCTTGCAGTAAGGGCAGATAAGAACCCGCTTGCCCTCTTTAGCAGCCTTTCGATCTGCTTTTCTCTGTCTCTGATATGCTCTCTGCTGCCTGTTGCCAAAAAACCTGTTCTTTATCTCCAGGTATTTCATGTTTTCCTGCTGCCTCTTGTCAAAGCATCTCGAAAAAGCTCTGCTGAAGGACACAATAATAATCAGCACAACAAGCACATGAAGCGCCCTGACCTGCAGAAACAGGTTCAGAACAATCAGCACCAGTGACAGTATGAACAAAAATTTATTCAGTTCATCGTTTCCGTATCTTCCAACCATCAATATCCTCCTTTTATCGACTATCCTAATACTGCTTTCGCCGCCTCTACGGATTTCATGGCATCTCTGCAATAGAAATCAGCTCCTATCTCCAGGGCATATTCCTCCGTGAGAACAGCTCCTCCCACCATTACTTTGCAGTCAGGGGCTGCCGCTTTAACGGCTTTTATGGTTTCCGCCATTGACGGAAGGGTTGTGGTCATCAGAGCGCTGAGCCCCACAAGCTTCACACCTCCACCTGTAACAGCATCCACAACCTCCTGAACGGGAACATCTCTGCCCAGATCAATCATGTTGTAGCCGTAGTTCTCCATGATTACCCGGACAATGTTCTTCCCAATGTCATGAATATCGCCCTTAACCGTTGCGATAACCACATCGCCCTTGCTTTCCTCCGGGCTGCCCCCGGCCTCCATGGCCTTCTTTATCACATCAAATCCTGCCTGGGCAGCCTGTGCCGACTGCATCATGGCCGGAAGGAAAATTTCTCCCTTCTCGAAGCCCTTCCCTACTCTGTCCAGAGCAGGTATCAGCTCCTCGTTAACGATATCCATGGGCTTCTTTTTCACAAGGAGCTTCTCCACAGCGGCTGCAACCTCGCTTTCGATACCGTCATCTATTGCCTTTGCAACTGCAGATATTTCAGCAGATTTTTTTGCCACGCCTCCCTTGCCGGTTATTTTGGCGATTTCCGCATCTGCATATCTGTCAATGAATGCCGCTGCCCCCTCATCCCTGTTCTTGAGAACATTGAAAGCGTATATGGAAGCCATCATGTCCTCGTCGTTAGGGTTGATTATCGGCAGTTCCAGACCATTCTCCAGAGCCATTGTCAGGAATGTCCTGTTGACAACGGAGCGCAAAGGCAGTCCGAAGCTTACATTGGATACTCCCAGAGCCGTAGCCAGCTTCAGTTCCTCCTTCACCCTTCTGACGGTTTTAAGTGTCTCGTCCACCTCCTTCTGCTGAGCAGATGCAGTAAGGGTGAGGCAGTCGATTATCACATCTTCATCAGGAATTCCTTGTTCTCTTGCCGCCGCGAGAATTCTTTCTGCGATTTCAAATCTCTTCTGACAGGTATCCGGTATTCCCCGGCTGTCCAGTGTCAGTCCTATTACAGCTGCACCATATTTCTTCACAACAGGCAGCACCCTGTCCAGAACCTCCCTGTCTCCATTTACGGAGTTAACTATGGCCTTGCCGTCATAAACTCTAAGGGCTGCTTCAATTGCATCCGGGTTCGATGAATCTATCTGCAGAGGCAGATCCGTTGCCGCCTGGAGCTTTTTGATGAGCTTAGGCATTACAGCCGCTTCATCTATGCCGGGAACTCCCACGTTCACATCCAGTATTTCAGCCCCTGCCTCAGCCTGACTTATGGCCTGGGCTACAACATAATCGTAATCTTCTTCCAGAAGAGCCTTCTTCAGCTTTTTCTTGCCTGTTGGATTGAGCCGTTCACCTATTACGGCCACATGGTCCACGGTAACGACTCTTCTGCCGCTGCATACCTTAAGGGTCTTCGGTGCCGGCACCTCAGGCACTTCCCCGGATGGGCAGCCTGCG
The DNA here is from genome assembly GCA_051882875.1 of Lentihominibacter sp. Taxonomy (GTDB): domain Bacteria; phylum Bacillota; class Clostridia; order Peptostreptococcales; family Anaerovoracaceae; genus Lentihominibacter. Next base: position 17,296 of record JBJESQ010000031.1, read on the forward strand.
GCGTATTCCGCCATTCCTTTAATATATTCCGGGGTTGTTCCGCAGCATCCGCCGATGAAGTCAACTCCCTCATCCACATACATCTTCATTGCATCCACATACTGGCTGCAGGTTATGTCATATCCTCCCGTTTCAGGATCCGGCAGCCCTGCGTTGGGCTTCGCCACAACGGGAAGATCTGTGTATGTCTTCAGTTCCTTTATCAGGGGCAGAATCTGCACAGGTCCCAGGGAGCAGTTTATGCCCATGGCATCCACCCCCAGCCCCTTGAGGGTAACCGCCATGGCCTCAAGGCTGTTTCCTGTAAAGGTTCTGCCGTTTTCTTCAAAGGACATGGTTACCATTACAGGAAGCTCCGTGTTCTCCTTCATGGCCAGGACTGCTGCCTTAACATCGTACAGATTTGTCATGGTTTCGATGGCAATCATGTCTGCACCTGCTGCAGCGGCCGCCTTGGCTTCCTCCGCATAGAATTCATATGCCTCCTCGAAGGTGCAGTCGCCCATTGGCTCCAGCATCTTACCCTGGGGACCCACGTCAAAGACAACGGTAATGTTTCTTCCTCCGGCGGCGTACTCCTCTCTTAGCTTCAGTGCCGGCGCTGCCAGCTTTTTTGCCAGAGACAATGTCGTCTCTCCCAGTGCCGCAACCTTCTCAGGGTTCAGATTAAAGGTTGGGGTGTATATGAACTCGGCCCCCGCCTCCAGGTATTCTCTCGCAACCTCCTCAACAACATCGGGGTGTGCCAGAGCAAAGGCAGTTGAATCCTCTCCCGGTTTCATCCCCCTTGCCTGGAACATTGTGCCCGTTGCGCCGTCAAGTATTCTCGTCTTTCTCTTGTAGTCTTCCTTCATTCTTCTATCTCTTTTGTCTCTGTTTCTTAATTTCAAGCTGATTGCTTACAATAAATCCTTTATTCCCTCATGAACTCTTATGGCAACAACCGGATCGTTCATGGTGTATATGTGGACACCATCCACATTGTGTTCGATAAGGTCTCTGCACTGCCTTACCGAGTACTCAATTCCTGCCTCATAAAGACCTACCTTGTCATGCTCGTACAGGGCAATCATTTCCGTAAAATCGTGGGGCAGGCTCGCCCCGGAAAGCTGAACGGTCTTCTCTATCTGAGATGACTTGACAATGGGCATGATGCCTGCCGACACAGGCACATCAATTCCGCTGTCCCTTAACCTCGAGATGAAGCCGTAGAATTTCATGTTATCGAAGAAGAGCTGTGAGATAAGCACCTTGGCTCCTGCTCCAATCTTGTATTTCAGGTTCTGAATGTCCTCCTCAAGGCCTCTTGACTGATAGTGTCCTTCGGGATAGCACGCACCCAGTATTTCCAGGTCGTCGCGACACTGCCGCTGTATTTCTATTGCCAGCTCGTTGGCATGGGCAAACTCCCTCTGGATTTCCTCCCCGGGAACAATGTCGCCTCTCAGAGCCATGACATTCTCAATGTCCGACTCTCTGAATCGACTCAGCATTACCTTAACATCCTCTCTTGTTGAATTGATGCAGGTCAGGTGAGCAACAGTTTCAATTCCCCAGTTTTTCTTGATGTTTGCCGCAATGTCGCAGGTTGAATTGTCTGCAATGTTTCCACCGGCTCCGTAGGTTACGCTTATGAAATCCGGTTCCGTAACCTTAAGTATTTCAACTGCATCATATATGGAATCCTTGTTTTTCTTTCTCTTGGGAGGAAATACCTCCAGAGAAAACACCGGCCTTCCCTCTTCTTTTTTCTTCCTGAATATTTCAGGTATCTTCATCTTTCGCCTCCCTTATCTGTATATGCTGAACTTTACTTTTATTCTGTCCTTCCTGGTGGTTCCTCCCGCCTCAGACAGGATTGCCCTGCCTTTGCCCCTCATTACTATCTTGTCCCCCGGGTCAATTACCATATCCACCCTGGTGGCTTCCAGTCCGTTTACGGATACTATACCCCGCCTGATGGCCTCTGCAGCCCTGCTCCTTGAAAGACCAAACACCGATGCTGCAATGCAGTCGAGTCTCAGGGATGCAACCGTATCCCTCTTTTCCTCCGTTGTGAAACTGCTCTGCTGAAGCTGTGAAACCGGCAGAATTTCCACCGACAGGTTTGTTCTCCCTGCCTTGGCATAATGGAGTTCGATGAATTCGGCTATCTCCGTCTCCACGATAATGTCTGCTCCGCCTCCGGTTCTGTCATCCGGATTTCTCACTAGAATATCTCCTGTTACCTCCCTCTCAAGTCCCAGCGCCAGAAGGGAACCCAGATAATCCCTGTGGGTAAGGCTTCTGCTTCCCCTAGGCAGAGTCACACGAACCACCCTCAGAAGTTCCTGAACCTCCTCCGGCACACCCTCCGGGGGCATTTCCACATAATCGGGAATAAAAACCGGCATGCACCTTTCTGCATCCGGATATCCCCCATAGAATATTGCTCTGACAGGCAGTGAACGGGATCTGAAAAAATCCGATAAAACCTTCTTCTGATGCATATCCAGAAAGTCACCCCTTACTATCCTGTACTGACTGTCAGCCTGTTGTATTCTGTCCTCTGTCTGCGCCAGCAGAAAGCTGTCATCCTTTATCATTGTGATTATACTGCCTCTAAGTCTGAAGGTATTTCCTCCCGATAAAAAAATATGGTACAATTATATCACATTATTCTAATAAAGGAGATTAGCAATGCAGGCTTTTAATAAATATTTTGACCATACCTTGCTTAAACCCGATGCCACGCCTCAGCAGATTCTCAAGCTTGTGTCCCAGACGGTTTGTTATGACTTTGCATCGGTGTGTGTAAACGGCTGCCATGTGAGCTGTGTCCGCCGTTTCATAGACAGTGCGGGTTCGGGAGTGAAGGTTGCCGCAGTTGCAGGCTTTCCTCTGGGAGCCATGGATACCCGTGCGAAGGCCTTTGAGGTTCAGCAGGCTCTGGAAGCGGGAGCGGATGAGATAGATCTGGTAATGAACATTGGACAGGCAAAGGCAGGAAACTGGGCTTATGTTGAAGACGAAATTTTTACTGTATCCGAAATATGCCACGAGAAGGGAGCCCTTCTGAAGGTAATAATCGAGACCTGCCTTCTTACAGAGAATGAAATAATCAGGGCCTGCCGTTCATGTGCTGCCGGGGAAGCGGATTTCGTGAAGACCTCAACGGGTTTTTCAGGAGCCGGTGCCGATGCGGACACTGTGCGCCTTATGAAGGAAACCCTGGAAGGCAGGGCTCGCGTGAAGGCCTCCGGAGGCATCAGAACCCTTGAGAATGCCCGGGCAATGATTCAGGCGGGAGCCGACAGACTTGGATGCAGTGCATCCGTTGAAATAATGGAGGAATACAGGAAATGAATTACGGACAGAAGCTGCTGCACATTCTGATTGCCGGTGGAGGCATGATGATATTCGTAATAGGACTGGCCTACAGAACCGGCTATTTCACCGGCCAGTCAGACACAAGTTCAATGCTTATGATAACAGCCGGTATAGCAATCGCCATTATCGGCCTGATAAAAATGAAAAATGACTAAAACACATAAAATAATCTTCACAGCTGCGTTACTTGCCGGGCTTGCAGGATTCTTTGCAGTTTTCTATCTTGTGCTGTCGGATAGCATTACTGCCTTTGACGATTACATCAGATACGGCTTCTACAGCATCAGAACCCCGGCTCTTTCGGCTTTTGTATCAAAATTTACTCTCATGGGAAACTGGCAGTTCATCACACTGACATGCATTGTCCTGCTGATAATAAAGCCCACAAGAACAAAATACGGTATTCCTCTGTCCATTGGGGCCATTCTCGTGAGCCTTCTTAACAAGTTAATCAAACACCTTGTTCTGAGACCGCGCCCGGATCAGATTTACCACATTATTGTGCAGGGAGGCTACTCCTTCCCAAGCGGACACTCCATAATAAGCATGTTCAGCTTCGGACTTCTTTTGTGGCTTATAAACAGAAATGTTGCCGAAAAAAAACTGCGGATTGTTCTGTCCGCAGTCATGATATTTCTTATGTTTGGAATCGGACTATCGAGAATTTACTGTGGAGTTCACTATCCTTCCGATGTACTGGCAGGCTGGTGCCTTGGCATCTCCGCCCTTTCCGCCGAAATACTCATAATAAGCAGCATCGAAAAGAAATCCGGCGAGAGGAAATCCTGATGCCCGTTAGCAGATTCTCGGCAGACCCTCTCCGTACAGCACATCGAAGCGCCTTGTTGCACCAAGGCGCGTTTTGATATATGCACCCTGGCCCTCTTCCACATGTCCTATCACAGCGGCATCTGCCCCGTGCCTGGTGTTTTTCATTATTTCCAGTGCCTTATCTGCTTCATCTGCAGGAACAACGGCAATCATCTTACCTTCGTTTCCCATGTACAGAGGATCCAGCCCCAGAATATCTGCAAAGCCCTTCACCTCGGGATTAACGGGAATTGACTCCTCCTGAAGCTCGATCTTTACTGCCGAACTCTCGGCAATCTCATTTATTACCGTGCCAAGTCCGCCCCTTGTCACATCTCTCATGGTCTTAACGCTGATTCCCCCTTCAAAGAGAGCGTCCACAATATCACCAAGGGCCGCACAGTCGCTGCTGATATTGTTGTCTATCTCCATTCTGTGGCTGAGTATGCATGCATGGTGATCACCCAGATTGCCTGAGCAGATTATTACATCTCCCGGACGGCAGTTTCCGCTGGAAACATCTCTTCCCTCAGGTATCTCTCCGATTCCCGTGGTGTTGATATAGAGACCTCCGTTTCCTTCAACTACCTTCGTATCTCCTGCCACTATGATAACACCTGCCTCTTCAGCCTGTTTCGCCATTGACTCAACGATTCTGTCAAGGAGCTCAATGTCCAGCCCCTCCTCAAGTATGAATCCGCAGGTGAGATACCTGGGAACGGAACCCATCATAAGAAGGTCGTTAACAGTTCCGCAAACACAGAGCTTGCCAATGTCACCGCCCTTGAAAACAAGTGGGGTCACAACGAATGAGTCTGTGCTGCAGGCTATTTTTCCTCCAACTCCCAGTACTGCTGCATCCTCCATTTTATCAAGCACTCCGTTGGAAAAGTGCTTTCCGAATATTTCTCCCATAAGCTGTGCGCTGCTTTTGCCGCCGCTGCCGTGGGCCATTGTTATTTTCATTCTGTTTCTCCTTAATGCTTATTTCTGTACCAGATTCCGCAGCTGCCCTCAGATGACACCATGCATGGACCGAAGGGCTTCATTGGCGTACAGGTTCCCCCTGCAAACATCGGACACTGATCCGGATTTATCTTGCCTGTAATTACATCTCCGCATCTGCATCCCTCAGGAAGCTTCATATCCTCCACAAGATCGCTGCTTCCGCCGTCATATACGGCATACTCCCCTGCAAGGTACAGCCCGCTTTCGGGGATTACGCCCAGACCCCGCCACATTGCCGGGCCTGTACTGAAGGCAGTCTCAATTGCTTTTATGGCCTTACTGTTGCCATTTTCCCTGACGGCGTTAGGATACATGTTTTCGACTCTTCCCATCCCGGTCTCTATCTGCTTGACTATGCGATAGATTGCAGCCAGTATGTGCTCCGCTTCAAACCCGGAAATAACGAAGGGCTTGCCATACTCCGCAGCCAGATTGTCATACACATGAACACCTGTGATTACGCTCACGTGCCCCGGACATATGAACCCGTCGATGTCATCCTGATTCCGGCATATCCACTCCAGGGCAGGCACCGCTGTCTTGAGAGCCGTAACAAGCTTTATGTTCCTGATGCCAAGATCCTTTACCTGCTGAATCATGAGGGCATAGGTCGGTGCAGTGGTTTCGAAACCCACCGCAGCCACAACATATGTGGTGTCGGGATTTGCCCTTGCCTTCTCTATGGCCTCAAAGGGCGAATACATTATGGTAATGCGCCCGCCGCTTTCCTCGGACTCAGCCTTGTTTTCCGATAGGCTTCCACGACTTCCCGGAACCTTCATCATGTCTCCGAAGGTCAGCAGTTCACATCCCGGTGTGCATGCATATTCAACACATCTGTCAATATATGCTGTAGGTGTGACGCACACGGGACATCCCGGACCTGAAATCAGTTTGATCTTCGGTGAAATCAGGTCTCTTATTCCGTTCTTGAAAATTGCGGCAGTATGAGTGCCGCAAACCTCCATTAACTTGAGTTCTCTTCCGTCGTATGACTTCAGATAGTCTATTACATCTCTAATATCCACTATGACAGAGCCTCCAGATCCGCGAACAGGTCAATTATCTCCTGTGCCTGCTCCTTATCCATTACTTCTATGGCACATCCTGCGTGCACCAGAACATACTGCCCCACCTCGGGTTCAACAAGACCCACGTTCACATTCACCATGTTTCCGTTAAAGTCAACCTTGGCAGTTGTTCCCTCTATTTCAGTTACTCTTCCCGGTATTGCTACACACATATTCTCTACTCCTCCCCCGGCAGCTTGCAGATATCAACCCAGCCCACTGCCCTGCTGTATTCATATAATTCATCATTGGTAAGTTCTATTGCGCTGTTGTCCGATCCGCAGGCAGGAAATACCGTCTCGAATCTCTTCATGGATTCGTCGCAGTAAACATCAACATCCTCCCTGTCAATTGCAAAGGCACACACGCCTCCGATGGCATGCCCGGTATACGCGATTACCTCGTCGGGTTTCAGCATTTTTGCCTTGAATCCGAACTGGTCCTTGAATTTTCTGTTATTGATTCTACCGTCTCCGGCCATCTGAACAAGTATGGCGCCTGCTCCGTCAGGCTTAAGGAACGACATGGTTTTGCAGATTCTTGCTCCCTCGACTCCCACTGCCTCCGCAGCAAGATCAACGGTGGCGCTTGAAACATCAAATTCCATGATTCTGTCCTCCATTCCGAACTGACGGAAATACTCTTTTACTTTTTCTATAGCCATTATATCCTCCGTTTCCGTTATATTGTACCATTCACCGCCCCATTAGTAAAATCCAAAAGTTCCTTCAGGCTCATTGGTTTTCCGAACAGATATCCCTGACAGTATGAATTGCCGTACTTCTTCAGAAAATCGTGGGTTTCTTTCGTTTCAACACCTTCGAAACAAATCATTGTTCCTGTTGTTCCGTAGGACTCGGTAAGTGCCTCAGCATATATCTGATAGCTTTCCTCCTCCTGAAGCTTTCTTACGAATTTGCCGTCAAGCTTAACCTTGTCAACCGGAATATTCAGAAGAAGGTTGATTGTTGAGTAGCCTGTGCCCATATCATCAAAGGCAACCTGAACACCTTCGGATCGAAGCCCCTTGATTGTCTTTTTCAGATAATCCGTGTCCAGCTCCTTGCTTCGCTCTGTAAGTTCAAGAGTCAGACACTCAGGAGGGTAACCCATTTCACTCAGGATGGACATGATATCCTGCTTGAAGCCGTCGTTTCTCATCTGAAGAGCGGTGACATTTACCGACATTACGAAATCCCTGTTGTTTATTCTGACTATTGATGCCGCCCTGACAGCCTGTCTAATTATCCATAATCCCATATTGTAGAAGCATGGGTCCGTCTCTATAAAATCTATGAATTTTCCCGGCAGCACCTCTCCATAAGGACGGCTCCGCCATCTCAGGAGAGCCTCTGCGCCCACTGTGACCCCACTCTGTGTATCAACAATAGGCTGGTACTTAAGATAAAAATTGTCCAGACCTCCCGCTGCATCTCTGTAGATTGCTGTAAGCAGCTCCAGATTTGCCTGAGGGCTTTGTTCATCAAGCTCATCAATGAACACCAGCTTGTTACTCCTGTTGTATCTGGATTTATCAGCTGCGAAGATAAGCTTGCTTCGAATTGTATCCCTGTCGTTATCTGCTCCCGGCCGGATATCCGCTGCACCTGCGAACACATTCATAGGAACCAGCCTTTCTCCGGATTTGACACCACCGGCAAGGGCATCGCAAATGCAGCTGTACTTCAGGGCTGAGTCTTCTCTTGACATATCATAAAGGACAATGGCAATGTTGCTTCCCTTGTCCGTGAACACCTCTCCATCATCACCAACTTCTCTGCTGACAACACATGCAGCCTCCTTCAGAATGTTTCTTCCCTCAAGATAGCCGTACATCATGTCAATTCGCTCGGTTCCGTCTATTATCATCTGGATTATAACGGCCTGTTTTCCCTCATTAACAATTTCAATAAACCGTTCGTTTATCGCAAAACCGTTTCCAAAGCCTGTAATGGCGTCAATCTTCTCCTGAACACCATGGTTTATAAGGTATCCTGCGAAAACGTCCGGTTTGCCGTTTTCTCCCTTGAATATTGATCCGTGACTCGTACACCGCACATATTCCTTATCCCGGTTGATGGCTCTGTACTCGCATTTAAAATATTTTCTCCTGCCGTTCATCACCTCTGAGAAGGCGAGCCTGTTCTTTTCCAGATCATCCGGATGAATCTTCGCTGCCCACTTTTTGCTGAAGTCCTGGGAGAACTCAGCTCCCATATCGAAGTACTCATTCCATGCCGGAGGAATTCTGGTTATGTTTGTTTCAAGATTGCATACGTAGGGGTATATGTGATTATCTGCCGAACATATCGCATCGAACATGTAATCAGTAAGGCCCGTAAGATTGAGCCGGGTTCCCATGTCTGCGGCAGCCATTGCGTTTACTTCCTTCATCTCCGCCTTGTTCCTGTACATTATGTAATCTGCGGTTCGCACAACGTCTCTGATGGAACTGTAGTCAGGTCCCGCCTTGGCATATCCTATTGCCACTGATGGAGTGTATCTTCCTTCGGTATCAATACCCAGAAGAGTGTTCTGAACCAACCGGCATTCCTCGCTAACTGTGTCCTCATCCACATTGTGAAATACCACGAAAAATTCATCTCCGCCCATTCTGTATATTCCTTCGGCGTGTTTCAGTCTATCCGTCAGCACCGAAGCCACCATGGCAATGTAGTTATCTCCCTCAGAGTGACCGAACATTCCGTTTACCGCCTTGAGATTGTTTATGTCGCAAAAGGCCAGAATATAGTTGTAATCACGCCTTTTGCGGAATCTTTCCTCGATTGCCTCGATATCTGTTTCATAGCTGTGCCTTGACAGCACCCCTGTCAGTGCATCTGTCATCGCCTTCTGCCTGAAGAAATGAACCGGATTCTCAATTGAGAAGAAGAATGCAACTGTTACTACAGTGATGCCTCCCCCTGTAAACAGCATTTCCGGAACGGCTACCTGCACCAGTATGCTGGCAAAGAGCACAAATATCATCGGCAGCAGCGCAAACTTTACCATGTTCTTCAGTCTTCTGAAGTTTACAAACAGTACAACTGTGGCCGCCACGAGAAACAGGAACGCCAGAGTGAATCCGCCATAAGCTGCATACCCCAGACTAAGGTATGTTCCCTTCATTTCCACATATTCTATTCCCAGCGCGGGAACGCAGGCTATGAAAATTCCCACCACAACATAACCTGCCTTGTACAATCTTCCCGAAGAATTCGGGTAGCAGGTTCTGACTATATAAAACAGCAGCTCATTGGTATATAAAATCGCTGTAATATAGAAAACAACATGACAGATATCATTGACAATCACCGGTACCCTATCCGTGTTGTTTACAGTTAGAATAGTAACAATGTCAAAGATTACATGCAGCAAAGCGAAGATAACAAGCCTGGTGAATGAACTGCTGTCTCTGCCCTTCAGATACGCCCTGGACATGAAAAAAAGAAATATTAAAACCAGAAAGCATACAAGCTCTTCTCTGAGAATCAAAACCGGATACATTTGTTCCCTATTTCCTTTCACTATATGGTATATTCTACCACAATTAATCCGTTTAGTCGCACCCTATTTTCCTGCACTTGCCCTTTAGGCCCTTAATCAAAAAAATGATCGGCACCTTGCAGATTCCGATCATTTTTGCTCTAGTTTGTTATTAATCTATTTGTCTTTTTCGTTTGCGGCAGCAGCCTTTTTCTTATTGCTCTTTACCATGATTGCGGCGGAGACAGCAACGCCTCCCCACAGGCCGATGCATGCCACACACATCATTATGATAGCGCTTGCACTCATTTGCTTACCTCCTTATTAATCATCATAACCAGGAGCATCATCCGGCTTCTGATAGAAACCAGGCTTGCCCTTAACAGCAGTAAGTACGATTGCGAAGATAACCAGGAATGCTATACATACCCAGCCAATCCACATAGGATATCCGCCGTAGCCCTCCTTAAGGAAGCCTGCCATGTTAATAATGAATGTGTATCCCAGCACTACTACTGTAACAACCTTCAGGCACCATGTCCACCACTGTCCGATGCTGAAGTTTGAAGTCAGGTTTGCGGCAGCTCTAAGCTTTTCAGGCTTGAAGAACCATCCGATCAGTATGAGTTCCAGCACTCCCGCAAGTACGATACCGAAGCTGTTTGCGATGTAGTCCGCGAAGTCCAGATAATCCAGGCCGGATTTGGTGATAAACAGCAGTGATACGAAGAAGGCAGGAACCAGAACGACTGTAGTTGCCTTGTTGTGGCTCATTTCCCACTTGTCCTCAATACCGGTAATTACAGCCTGAGCTATTGAAATCAGTGAAGTCACACCTGCTGTGAACAGTGAAATGAAGAACACTGCACCAAAGAGTGAATTCAGTGCAGGAAGTGTACTGATTGCAGTCGGGAATACCATAAATGCCAGACCAACGCCTGCAGCTGCAACATCCTCAACACCTACGCCCTGTGCCAATGCCATGTAACCGATAATTGAGAAGATGCCTATTCCTGCAAAAATCTCAAAGCCGTGATTGCAGCATGCAGTCAGGAATGCTGTGTTTACTACGTCCTCATCCTTTGGCAGATATGATGAATAGCTTATCATTATTGCAAATGCAATTGACAGCGAGAAGAATACCTGTCCGTAGGCAGCTACCCATACACTTGGCTGTGCGATTGCCGACCAGTCAGGAGTAAACATGTATGCCAGTCCGTCAATGGCGCCAGGAAGTGTAATTCCTCTGATAACGAGAATTACTGTACAGAGCAGCAGAATCGGCAGGCAGATTTTGCAGGCAATATCGATGCCCTTGTTGATTCCTCTGTACATGATGATTCCCACCAGCACCCATACAATCAGGAACGGAATTACCAGATGAGTGTTGATTCCGCCTGTACCGTCTGCGGAGCTTGTCGCCTGCAGAAAGTCGCTGACAAAGAACGTAGTGGAGTCATCGCCCCATGCAAGGGTGAAGGAATATCCGATGTAGCACAGTACCCATACAACGATTGCGAAATAGTATACAACAATCAGGAATGAAATGCCCACCTGAAACCATCCCAGTGCCTCAAATTTCCTGTTGATTTTGGCAAAGGTTCCCGGTGCTCCCGACCTGTATGTTTTTCCCAGTGTGTATTCCAGAATAAGAATAGGAATGCCTGCAGTGATGATTGCAAACAGGTAAGGGAAAATAAATGCACCGCCGCCATTGGTTGCTGCAATGTACGGAAATCTCCACAGATTACCCAGACCTACAGCGGAACCTATCGCGGCAAGAATAAATGCCAATTTAGTGTTCCATTGCTCTCTCAATTTTGTCACTCTCCTCTTTAAAAGTAAAAAAAATAATAATAAGAAATGTATCTTACGACCCACTAATTATATTTCATATACCATATATCGTCAACAGAATTTTGTTTACGAAAACAAATAGTTTCGCATTTATTTATATGCAAACAAAAAAATATTTTTTATCTGCATATTCGCAGTTTTTGTGTTTCACCCAATAATACTGCTTGATACAGGGACATTATTTGTTGTAAGAAACAAGGTTTTCAGATATAATGAATATATGCATGAATTACCTATAACACAACACATAATAGAACTTGCAGAAAAACACTGCAGAGAAAACGGCGGAAGCCGGGTCGTCAATGTAAATCTGGTGGTTGGAGACTACTCCGGGTATGTAGGAGAGTCTGTACAGATGTACTTCGATGTTATTTCCGAAGGCACCCTCTGCCAGGGTGCTGCCTGTAACATCAGGCGCGTTGAACCCAAAACAAGATGTTCCAGATGCGGCAAGCTTTTCAAGAGACAGCTGCTGTCTTTTGAGTGTCCTTACTGCGGCGGACAGGGTGAACCCACCGACATAGGAAAGGAATTTTACATTGATACCATCGAAATAGAATAACCCTAGATTTAACAGCCTAAACACAGGAGAACAGGAGATATTATGCACGACATCAGAAAAATCAATCTTCAGGAGGGAATCCTGGATGAAAACGACCATATTGCCCAGCATGTGAGAGATCACATGACTGATCACGGCATCCTGGTAGTAAACGAAATGGGAGCTCCCGGCGTAGGCAAGACAACCACTCTTAAGAACATATTCAGGCACATGACGCTCAAACCCTATGTAATTGAGGGAGACATAGAATCCGATCTGGATACGGTGGATCTTCAGAACCTGGGTGTAGAGGCACATCAGATTAATACATACGGTGCCTGCCATCTTGATGCACCTATGATAGAGCATGCGACTCATCATATTCCCTTTGATGAGCCGGGAATCATGTTCATCGAAAACATCGGAAACCTGGTCTGCCCTGCTGAATTCACAATCGGCGAGCATGTACTCATGCTTGTTTCCACAGTTACCGAGGGCAGCGACAAGCCTTACAAATATCCTCTCGCCTTTGAGAAAGCAGATATTATCATACTCAACAAGGTTGATCTGATTCCTTATCTTGATTTCGATGAAGAGTTCTTCATGAAGGGAGTACGGGCACTGAACAAGGATGTTCCGGTGTTCAAGGTTTCCGGCAAAACCGGGGAAGGCTTCCCTGAGGTTGCGGCATGGCTGGAGGAAAAAGCTAAAAAACTGGAGGTACATGAACATCATCATGAACAGCATGACCACCATCATCACGACTAAAATTAAATTATGGGGAATAGTTCAAGGGGTCGGTTTCCGGCCCTTTGTTGCTAAAGTGGCCCACAGACTGGGAATGAAAGGACAGGTTCTTAACATAGGCGGCCTTGTGGAAATCACCGTAACGGATACCCGCGAACGTATAGACACCTTCATAGATACCCTGATTGCCGAAAAGCCCGAACCGGCAGAAATTGTTCACGTTAAATGCACCAATCTTGAATATCGACGCTTTGAGGATTTCGAGATAATCAGAAGCGGTGAGGGTGACGACGAAGCCGCCATGATTCCGGCAGATCTGGCAATCTGTCCCCACTGCCTTGAGGAGCTTTATGACAGGAACAATCCCCGTTATCACCATCCCTTCATCAGCTGCATGATATGCGGACCGAGATACACCATAATTGACAGAATCCCATATGACAGGGACAACACCTCCATGATCGACTTTCCCATGTGTGATTTCTGCCATGGTGAATACACAGATCTCCGGGACAGACGTCACCACGCCCAGACAATCTCATGCCGTAACTGCGGTCCACAGCTCATCTGGAAGCCTGCAAAGGCAGAGGATTCCCCTCTTACGGAGGGCGATGAACAGATACTGGATCGGGCGGCGGAGATATTAAAATGCGGCGGTGTTGTAGCCTTCAAAAGTGTCGGCGGCTATAATCTTGTAGCTGATCCCTTTAATCCGGAAGCAGTTAAAAAGCTCAGGGAGGCCAAACACAGAGAGAGCAAGCCCTTTGCAGTAATGTTCAGAAGCCTGGATGAAATCAGGAAATACTGTCACGTAAATCCTGTAGAGGCAAAGCTTCTTGAATCCTCGGCGCGACCGATTATCCTTCTGGAACACAGAGAAATCGACAGCGAGGAAATAAACAAGAGCAGGTTCATAGGCTCTTTCCTGCCAAGCTTCGCAGCCCAGTATCTGCTCCTTGACAGAATAAGCCCGCTGATTTTCACAAGTGCCAACCCATCTAACATGCCCATGATAAAGGATGAGGATGAAATGGAGGCTTTCCTTGATAGCGCAAACAGTGACAGGCAGCTCATTGACGGAATGCTGTTTAACAGAAGGCAGATTCGCCTGCGGGCTGATGACTCCGTCACCCGGGTTATTGACGATCAGCCCCAGATGATAAGGCGTTCCAAGGGATACGCGCCTGTGCCTCTTTATGTTAATGCCGGAAATCACTCTGCTGCCAGATGCATACTGGCAGCGGGCAGCCAGCTGAAGAACTCATTTGCCCTTTCCAAGGGACCCTTCTCATATATGAGTCAGTTCTTTGGAGATATGGACACAATTGAGAACCAGCAGATATACAGAGAGAATGTTGACCGAATGGCCGAGCTTTTCAGAATAGAACCTGAAATGGTTGTCTGCGACATGCATCCGCTGTATTTTACAACAGGCTTCGCTGAGGAATACGCAGAGAGGGCCGGTCTGCCTTTGCATATGGTACAGCACCACCACGCCCATGTTGCCTCGGTAATGGCCGAAAACAACCTTGAGGGAAAGGTTATCGGTGTGAGCTTTGACGGCACGGGCTACGGCACAGACGGCTGCATATGGGGCGGTGAATTCCTGCTCTGCGAGGGGGGAAGCATGGAGAGATTCTCCCATCTGAAATATGTTGATATGATTGGAGGCGATTCCTCCATGAAAGACGGACTTCGTTCGGCCCTCAGCTATATTGCGGCTTCCGGAAACCATAAAGCCCTTGACCGGGAAATTGTTCCCGACATATCGGATATTCTTGAATTCGGCAGCGATAGAGTTCTGAACTCGCCGAAATCTCAGATCATTCTGAAGGCACTTGAAACAGGAACCAATACACTCAGGAGCTCCAGCATGGGCAGGCTCTTTGATGCCGTTTCCTGTCTTCTGGGAATATGTGACTATAACGATTATGAGGGTCAGTGCGCCATTATGCTTGAGGATGCTGCCGCCTTTGCGCTTAAGCATCCGGGAGAAAGCAGAGCCTGTGATCTTGCTCTGGAGTTCCATCGCAGTATTTCCCATATGATTATCAGCCAGTGCCGGCGCATTCGAGAGGAGACAGGGGCAGTTCAGGTAGCCATGACCGGGGGAACCTTCCAGAACAAAATTCTCATGGAGGAAACCCTGAGCCGTCTAAGGGCCGACGGCTTCGAACCATATTACAATATTTCCGTCAGTCCCAACGATGGCGGAATTGCACTGGGGCAGCTATTTGCAGCTATGCACCTTAATAAATAATAATGTAATAACACTGCTGCATTTTGATATAATTGTAGCTGAAACAAAAAAGCTGAAAGAGGAATTTTAATTGAGAAGCAGAAAATGGCGCGAAAAAGAGTTTTCCACCGAAACGCTGACACAGCACGAGGTGGATGAAATAATGGCCGGCTCCGAGGGTTATGACCGTGGTGAAGCACCTGTGGGCAGACAGACCCAGTATGCGGAATGCCTTGAGGATCTGGCGGAACTTCAGAAGAGAGGACACGAGTCCGCAGATTTGAGTTTCACACTCCAGCCTCTCAGCCCGGAGGATGAAAACTACGAAGACATCATGGAAAACTACGAGGACATTACCGAAAAAATGTCCTCAAGTCCCACGAAGCCGAAGTACTGGTTCAAGGAGCATGGAGACCACTGGTATTGCAGCTGCGGTCAGCTGAATAAGGGTGACACCTGTTCAAACTGCGGGCTTGAAAGAGATCTTCTCAGGGCGCTCTTCTTTCTTCATGAACCTGGAGATGAACCCGGGAAGTACGAGGGTATGGTAGTTCCCTATACGGAGGTTAATCTCCCCAAGGGGCTGTCCTCTAAGACGAAGTTGATACTGGCTATCATAGCCATCGCTATCCTTCTTGCAGGCACAGGAATATTCTCCTATTTTTACATTATCAAACCAAGCCTGGAGAAAGAGGCTGCTGAAAGTGCAAAAGCAGCGGCAGACAGCATGAAGACCGGTGTTGTTCTCTGCTCCGACGGTATGGATAATTTTTTCCGCAGCAGTTACATTACTGCCGGAGACAGCTGCTGTGACAATGGAGAATACGAGCAGGCCATCAGCTTCTACGGTATGGCTCAATCCCTCCATGAAAGCACCGAAATCGCTGACAGGATTGATAATGCCAAGTTCGGGTACGTGAAGGCCCACATGTCCGAGGGTGGAGATAAATTCGAAAAGTACCTGAATGAGCTTTTTGACAGCAACTACTCCGGAATAGGCGACATTTACTATAAATACTACGCATGGCAGGTTAAAATCACGGCAAATAAGAGCCCGGACGATTATTCAACTGATATTTCCACAGCCAGCAGAAATGACATCATTTACTTCCATGTAACTCTTACCGGAGGACCTCCGGAAGATGACATTGATGTCTACTACAGAGCCAAATATCCTTCAGGTCATGAGGAAATTCAGCAGATTGGCACCGGCTGGAGATCCGGTTCCAAGGGCACTGTGCGATGCATGTATGCCGTTCCCCTTCTGGGCAAGGAAGGCAAACTCACCTTCAGCGTTTACAACAAAAGCAACGAAGAGCTGCTGGGCAGCGATTCAATCACATTGAGCAAATAACCATAAAACAGATAATCAAGGAGATATAGTCAGCAGGCATTGCAAGCCCTTATGTACCAAGGGTTTCAGAGCACGTCAGAGTACGGAAAAATACAGCTTGTGAAAACAGCGGCATATCAAGGCCCATTGTCAGATGTTGTCGTGAGCTTCCAGGACCCTTCCAGGACCTGATGTTGAAGCGTGATGTTGAAGTAATCATATAATAATCAAACTTGCTTCAAAAACGCCTCCATAACGAGCTGATTTATCTCCTAATTTTTTCCATTTGGTTGAAGTTATCTTAATAAATTCCCATTTGCTTCAATATTTTCATGTTTTGTTGAAGCAATTCTTCGTTATAAGGAAATGCTTCAAATCCAACCCCTAAAAATGCCTGAATATCATCCTG
>JBJESQ010000032.1:0-14443 GCA_051882875.1 Lentihominibacter sp.
GCCGATTATAAACATCTAAACGATGTTTCAAATTGACACGCTCTGCACATTGCCATATAATATTTATGGCAACGATGCAGGGCATTTTAGTTTTTGGAATAACAGTATCAAGTGCTGTTCTTTTTGTATTGTAGCGAATATGGCGAAACAGGTATTTATGGATATTCACACCCACATTATTCCGGGTGTTGATGATGGCTCCGACTCCATGAAGGAGACCATGAAAATGATAAAGCAGGCGTATGACGAGGACATCAGGGTAATTATCGCCACGCCCCACTACGGGCTGGTGAATCCGGACTACGATCCGGCTGAAACTGAGAGAATTCTCGGAGAGGTGAGGAAGAAGGCCAAGGAGAAATACCCGGATATGCATATTATCATGGGAAACGAAATCTACTACACACCCGGGGTAGCCGAGGAAATCGCCTCAGGCCGCGCAAAGACAATCGGCGGCACGTCATACGCCCTTGTGGAGTTCAACACCGGTGTGGAGTACGAGACAATACTTAGGGCAATAGACGAGTTCACCCTGAACGGATACAGGATGATTATCGCACACGTTGAACGATACAGCTGTCTTGAGGACGACATCAGGGCGGTTGAGGAGCTGATAGCCCGAGGGGCGTATATCCAGGTAAACTGCAGAAGCCTTCTGGGTGGAAGACGCAAATCCGGCTTTTCCCTGGAAAACAGAGCTGCCTGGTGCAAAAAACTCCTTAAGGACGGCTGCGTTCACTTCCTGGCAAGCGACTGTCACAGCAGCGGCGTTCGCAGACCTATGATAAAACAGGCTCTGGAAACGGTTCGCAAGATTACCGACGGAACCACAGTGCGGGAAATCACAAGGGATAACATCTTGCATCTGATGAGAGATGAGAGAATATAAACAGGAATTGGAGATAACAGTATGACAAAAAACATATACAGAATAATAATACTGGCGGGGATTCTCATAGGCGCTGCCTTCGTGATTGTTCCGGCAGGCAATGAAATCCTGGGGGAAAACATCAATTCGGCTCTGGGACTCTACTCGGCGGATATCACATCAATGGCAATCTTCTACGGAGTGCCTCTGGTGCTGCTGATTGCAGCCTTTGTTCTGTCCTTTGCTCCAAAGGCAAAGGCAGCCTGTTTCATTCTGGCGGCGGCAGGAGGGGCGCTGTTTATTGCCAAGGATTTCATGATAATGCTGGCAGGAATGGGCTATATCGGATGCCTTGTTAATGCGGCAGGAGCAATACTGGCAATGGCGGGAGCGGCACTTATTGCCTTTGATACAGAGGAAGAGTATTTTGATGACGTTGAAACAATAGAAGGTGCAGGAATAAGCACCGATGAAATGGACAGTTTTTTCGCAGGTAATTTTTATGAAAGCGGGGAGAAAAATGAATAAGAAACTTTTATGCATTCTTGTTTCTATCATGATGTTGGGGACAATGATAGCCGTTCCTGCCTTTGCGACACAGGAAGAGGGAACGGTTGAGAGCTCGGAGACACAGGCAAAGGCTCTGGGTGTTGAGGACTTTACTATAGTTGTGGGTGCTACGAATAAGCTCGAGCCGAAGGTGGAAGGAGCTAATGAGGGAGACTATACTTTCTCCTATGAATCAGATAAAACTTCGGTTGCAGAAGTTAATAAGGATGGTACTGTAACTGCTAAGGCTGAGGGCGATGCAGTAATTACCATAACGGCCACCGAGAAGCAGGATGCCGCTGATAATACGACAGATACAGATAAAGGAAATTCAGAGGGAACTACAGAAGAATCTGCAGATAACCCTGCTCAGAATCTTGGACAGGAAGGTGAAGCCGCTGAAACACCATCAACCACACCTTCGGAAGAGCCGAAAACGATAACTAAGGAAGTGAAGGTAACGGTACTGGATTCAGTTGAAATTACTTGTGCAGATCTGACTATTGAAGAAGACGATACAGATGTTCTTAAGCCTATTGTTGAGGAAAAGAACTATACCTTCAGCTACAAAATAGTCTCGGGAGACGATGTGATTGCTCTTAAAGCTGATGGAACTGTTGAGGGACTTAAGCCGGGAGAAGCTGTAGTGGCGATTTCAGTAGAGGGTATTATCGGTGCCAATAAGAATGTTAATATTACAGTTGAAGCAGGTAATTATGACGGATATGTATTCGAGATTCCGGAACCTATGCCGGCTGAGTTCAGCACATCAGATTTTAGAGGTAAGAACAAGACAATCGCTTATAAGTATACAGATCCGGAAACTAACGAAGAGAAAATAACTTTTAAAATGTCAGAGGTTACAGATGCATTTGGTGAAGCTGATCTCACCGAGAAGTTTATGACTGGTGAAATCCAGGTTTGGGAGGTTTACAAATACAAGAAAAAGACAAAGAACCTCATGAACCTTGAGGACATGACCATTACCTACGGAGACGACGTTAACCTCAAGGACAAGGCTCTTAACAAGGATGCGGAATTCACATTCACATCCAGCGACGATCGAGTAGTTGACGTTGATTCAGAAGGCAACATTAAGACAGTTGCTTCCGGAGAGGCGGAAATAACCGTAACCTGCCCTGAAACAAAGTATTACAGGGAACAGACGAAAACAATCAAGATTACAGTAAATAAGGCTGATCAGACTATTGAAGGAGACTCTTCTGTAACCAAATATGTGGGTGAAGGATCCTTTAATATTAACGCATCAGCTAAAACTACATTAATCTACAACAGCAGCAATTCGAAGGTTGCTACTGTTGATAAATTCACCGGCAAGGTTACAATCAAGGATGCAGGTACCGCAGTAATCATGATTGATACTACTGGTGATAGTCGCTATAATGCCGCCTCAAGGAGCGTAAAATTGACAGTAAAGAAACCGTATGCCACAACCCTGTCGGTTAAGGCTCTCTCCGGCAAGGACAAGAAAAAGATAAGGCTTACATGGAAGCCGGTAAGGGGCGCCAGCAAGTATCAGATCTACGTGTACAACACCAAAAAAACCGTGACAGTTAAGACATCATCACTTGTAGGTTCCCATCAGGACAGCAACGGAAACTTCTATTTCACCCACACGAAGCTCAAGGCAGGCAAAACCTACAAGTACAAGGTAAGAGCTATATCTTACAATTCAAGCGGCAAGGCATATTACGGCCCTTACTCATCAGCTAAATCAGCAAAAGCAAAGAGCAGATAAGACAATACTATGGACAGACGAAAGATAATAATAATAGCAGCAGTAGCAGCCTTTGCAGTTGTAGCTGCAGTATACTTCCTGTTGCCGAAGGGTGTAAGCGATTTGAAGCTGACCGACGGTAAGGGCGTCTCCGTTGACAGCATTGAACTGAATGCAGGAGAAACCACCGAAATTTCATATGAAATCGAGCCGGCGGCCTTCTCAGATCGAACTCCGGAGTTCACAGTGGCTGATACATCTGTCGCTACAGTGGATGAAAACGGAGTTGTTACCGGCGTGTCCGAGGGCAAGACTATGCTTATTGCCCAGGCCATGTCATGCACCGTGAGGGTGGAGGTAACTGTAAAAGTTCAGATCAGCGACATTGACGGCATCGAAGACGTGACTCTCACAGAGGGAAATACCACCCAGCTGGAGCCTGAAATCAAGGCTGACGGGGTGGATGAGAAGACCATTAAGGGCTACGGGATTTCCTACAAATCCTCGGATACCGGCGTAGCCACTGTGGATGACAGCGGACTTGTATCTGCTGTGGCTCCGGGAACGGCTGAGATTACAGTTTCAGTAAAGGGCTTCGAAAAGAAGATTACCGTAACTGTCAATGCGAAACCTGTTGTGGTAAGCACGCCTAAATCCAGCTCCGGCGGCAGCTCTTCCAGAAAATCAGGAGGCAGCTCCGGAGGCAGTTCAGGAGGCAGCTCCGGCGGCGGTGACTCCGGCGGTGAGTGGGAATAGATCCCGTTAACGCAAACGAATAAGGCAGTAAATTAGCCTTTGCGAGAGGGTTGATTTACTGCTGTTTTAGTATCACTGGGTCAGGGAGCAAATTTGGTTGTTATTTTTATTATTCAATAGAGGAGGAGTGTATGAAAAAGTCAAGAAAATGCCTGATTGCATGGGTATTGGCAGCTGTGATGGCACTCACAAGCGGGTCGAGTGTTGCCTTTGCGAATGAAGCAGCCCAGCCGGAAGAGGGCGAAGCGGTAAATGGCGAGGCAATAAGCGTTGAAGCGGAACAGCCGGCTGTTGGCCTTGGCAACGAAGGGGCTACTGAAGGTGAAAATCCGGCAGAGGAGAACAATGGTGTTAGACTGGGAGAGGGATCTGAAGAAACATACTATAATTATGAGCTTGAATTTGATTCCGACTCTCAGGATCTAACGCTCTTTGATGGGGAATCAATAACAGTATTTGCGAAACCTGTTGATGGAACTGCTGCGCTGCCAACCGGATATAGTTTTCAGTGGAAAGTTGGTACATATAATACAGAGGATGAAACCACAATCAATATTGATGCAGTGGAAGGTGTGACATTTGAACCGATAAAAAATGAAGCTTATGACGGTATCAAAATTTCAACTGAAAAAGGTTGCTTTGATGAGGAATCACTTGTATTTTTAGTCGTTGAAGCTACACTAACTGACAGTGAAGGTGCATATGTTGACTCGTATTATAACAGTTTTGCAGGAAGATGCACGAAGGCCAGTTTTGATTTGCCGGGGGATGATGAAACACTAATTGGCGGTACTTACTATTTACCTAAGACAGTGTGGGGATTCATAATTAATTCGGAAAACCCGGATGGTAAGGACATAGAAACGTATATCACTGCTTTAAAAGTAAGTGATGAGTCAATAATAAATGTCAGCTCTGACGAAGACGCTTGGCTTTTGCATGCAATATCAAAGGGTGCTACTGATGTAACAGCAACCTATC
The DNA here is from genome assembly GCA_051882875.1 of Lentihominibacter sp. Lineage (GTDB taxonomy): Bacteria > Bacillota > Clostridia > Peptostreptococcales > Anaerovoracaceae > Lentihominibacter. The sequence continues at coordinate 4,893 of JBJESQ010000032.1, forward strand.
TTGACGAAAACGGTATCGAGCGTGAGCATACATTTAAGCTTTCAGTAAAAGATGTAGTATACTCATGCATCACAGAGAGATTGACTGAAAGTATTGTTGCCTTACCGGGGGAGAAGGTAAGCTATGAAACATCAATGTATTGCAGCAAAATCAATCCGGAAACCGATGAGACTGTTAACACAACAATAGATGACTATACTGTTGACTGGGATATTGTTCAAATTGACAATGAAACAGAAGAAAGAATACAGAAACATACAGTTTCTTTGTCTGACAATGGCCAGAAGCTTGATATAGCAATCAGTGAAACAAGCCCGGAATCATATTTCATAATTGAGGGAACGTTCCGCATTGGAACTGATATTATTGAAGTTACTACAGATTATTTGTATGTTGAAAAAGAAGTATTATCCGCAATAATTACCGACAACTATGGATACAATGAACCTTCCCTGCCGGGAGACAGTGCCGATTATACTTTAGAAGTAAGCTGGAAGAAGTTTGATGAGACGTCCAAGCGAGTAGTAGTTATGGACACTTCTAAAGTTAATATTACTTGGGAAGTTGAGTTGTATGACGATGATTATTATGAGGACACAACCCATAACATATCGAATTATGTGTCATACAAAGTGGATGCTGATAGCTCAGTGCTGCATTTTAAGATAAATGACAAATGGATTGATGAGGATAAACATGTTCAGATTACAGCAACAGCATCAACCGGTGACGATGGAATAAGCTCATCCGATTCCAGGTGGATAGATTTGTCCAAGGATGTTGATAAGTTTGAAACTGCTGCATACTGTGCGGAGGCAGGAAGCACGATTTCCCTTGATGAGCTCAAGCCTCAGGCAAAGCGGTATAATAAAGATAATACTACAGGACAAGTGGTTGATGAGTATAACTTTTGGTTTTCGGATGAGTACTTTTTAGAAATTAAGGATGACAGATTACCACTAGAAGGAGTTACAGTAAGCAAGGATGGAAAAACTCTAACATTACCGAAGGTTAAAGACGGTCGATATGTTGTTTGTATTAACGTTGAAGCAAAGAATGGAATGTTTGGTACATCATTTTATGCGCCTCTTAATGTTGGACATAAGTATAAATCTACGATAACAAAAGCCACAAACGACAGGAATGGTGCTGTTGTTAAAGAATGCACTCAATGCGGCAATAAGGTAACAGAGACGATCTACTCACCAAAGACGATAAAGCTGTCAACGACGAATTACACATACAGCGGTGGAGTGAAAAAGCCGGCAGTAAGTGTTATTGATGCCGATGGAGACACTATCTCATCAAGCAATTACAATGTGTCCTATACGAGCGGATGCAAAAGCGTGGGAAGATACAAGGCGATAGTTACATTCAAGGGCGATAAGTACAGCGGATCAAAGTACACTTACTTCAATATCAACCCGAAGGGAACTTCCATCTCCAAGGTGTCAAAGGCAAAGAAGGCTTTCACTGTCAAGTGGAAGAGGCAGTCATCAAAGATGGCGTCATCAAGAATAACAGGCTACCAGATCAGATACAGCACATCGTCAAAGATGACCGGAGCTAAGACCAAGACCGTTAAGGGCTACAAGAGCACAAGCAAGAAGATTACGAAGCTTAAAGCAAAGGCAAAATACTATGTACAGATTAGAACTTATAAGACAGTAAGCGGCAAGAATTACTATTCTTCATGGAGCGGTGTTAAATCCGTAAGAACCAGATAAATACGCGAGAGAGCATGGTAAAGATACTGTGCTCTTTTTGGTATTAGGTGATAAAGCAGATGAAAAAAATATTTGGTTAAATCGCCAAAAATAAGGGCAAATGGGTAGTTGAAATTGATACGCCCTGTTATAATAGTATAGGTAGCGATACAGAGCAGCTTTAGCTGTATTAGCTAGGTATAGGAGGAATGTATGAAAAAGTCAAGAAAGAGCTTGATTGCATGGACAGTGGCAGTAATGATGGCTTTGACCTGTGGGGCCGGGTCTGCCTTTGCGAATGATGATGTTCAGTCGGAAGAGGCCGAGGCGACCGGCGAGATAGTTAGTGAAGAGGCAGAACAGCCTGAGGTTAGTGCAGAGGCAGAGAACACTGAGATTAGCCCGGAGGATGAGAACTCCGTTGATGGTGAGGATCAGATTGAGGAGAATGACAATGCCAGACTGGGGGAGGGAACGGACGAAGCGGGCTCTGAAGTGTATGTGTATTATTACCCTGTCGTAGAGAGAGTAACGGATAACATCTATGTGTGTCCGGGGGAGACGGCAAGCTTTACAACAAGGATGTACCGTTACGAAAGCATTCCGGGAAAAGATACCACCAGCACAAGAATATATGACTATACTGTGGACTGGAATATTGTTCAAATCGACGATAAGACAGGAAATAAAATACAACAATATACGATTTCTCGGTTCGATAATGGCAAGAGTATTGATATAAAAGTAGAGATAACCAGTCCGGTATCCCATTTCGATATTAGTCCAACATTCCGTATGGGAGACGAAATAATAGATACTGGAGAGATTTTGACATTAAAGCTTTATGTAAATACAGAAATTCTATCCGGTAAGATTACCAACAATTATGGATATGTTGAACCTTCCCTTCCGGGAGACAGTGCCGATTATTATTTTGAAGTAAGCTGGAAGAAGTTTGATGCAGAGACCGGCAAGGTTATTGTTATGGACACTTCAGAACTTAAAACTGACTGGAAGGTTGTGTTACCCGACGAGAATGACAAGGATGCATCGGATTATGTGTCATGGAACGTGGATGACGATAACCCAAACTTGCTGCATTTTAAAATAAAGGAAGACTGGGTTAATGAGAATAAAGCTGTTGAAATTAGAGCTGCGGCAACTGTCGGTGATGAGGGGCCAAGTGCAAGTGATTTCAGACGGTTAAACCTTAAAACGGAAGTTACAAAATTCGAAACAGATGAATGTCGGGTAGAGGCAGGAAGTGTAATTTCTATCAAAGACCTCAACCCAAGAGCAAAGCTGTATAATGTAACAAACCAACAAGGAGTATATGACAACGGATACAGCTTCCGATTTTTAGATGTATATTATACGAAAATAACGGACGGCAGTGTGCCGTTAAAGGACGTAACAGTCAGTCCGGACGGCAAAACCCTGACAGTACCGAAGGTTAAAGAGGGTCGATACATCGTTTGTATTAATGCAGATAATGGAATGCTTGGTACACAATTCTATGCACCTATTTATGTAGTAAACAAGGAGGCAGCTGACATAACAGACAATGCAGCAGCCGGAACTTCAGCAGGCAGCGACAATGATTCCAAGTCGGATAAGGATTCAGCAAAGACCGGAGACGATGCTGAACTCGCTCTGTGGCTTGCACTGATGCTTCTTGCGGGAGCAGGAATAACCGGCACTGCCCTTCACACAAGAAGAAAGAGAATAAATGAATAAACAGGAAAGAGCATGGCGAAGGTCATGCTCTTTCTTATGCCAGACATCTAATCAGGGTGGGGCTCCCCCCCACCAATCAACAGGCAATTCCCGGCCTTTGTATTGATAAAAATCCAGGGAATCTATATAATTTACTCAGGAGGACGTAGATGAAAAAAATTCTGGCAGCTTTATTTATATGCATAATGTGCTTTTGCTTTGTAACGCCTGTAATGGCAGAAAGCGGGACGGAGGTTGCAGGCACTGATGATGGAGAATGGAAGCAGGATATGCCCGCCGGCTCCATTCTGTTTATAACCCTTGCTGATAATACAGACCTCAGATGGAATGCCAATGACAGCGGTGACAGAAACAGTGTAATTCATCTGGATGGGATGTCCGGTAATAATTATACATTCAAACTGTACAAGATTCCCAAGAAGACAACAAACGATAAAGGGGAGGAAATCTATGTAGACGACCCAGATTCAAAGGGCTTCTATGGGATAAAATACATAAAGGATAACGGCTATGACAGGTTTGCTGACATAGAGGGCAAGAGCAAGGATGAGAACAGCAAGCTTCATCTCTACGAAACAGATGACAAGGAGCTTATAGATAATGAGCATCGTCATTTCGCCTTTTACTATCAGGGGCAGGATAAGTATGGCAATGACACATATTATATCCTGAACAGAAACAGCGAGCTTTGGCTTGGTGTGGAGGACTCCAACAAGAACGGGGAAGTTGATTCCAACGACAAAATAGTACAGACAGACAGAAGCAAGCGCAAGCTCTGGATAGTGACCAACGGCGTTATTCCCAAGACAGGCAATGAGTATGAGGACATGATAGCCGACAAGGAGGATGGAGGAGGCAAAGAAGACGGCGCCTATATTGAAATATTCAAACAGGGAACGATTAAGTCTGTTAACAGAGCAGATGATCATGCTGTCAGCGGAACCCGTTTGCACTTTCATACTATGGGAACCAGCTGCAAGTGGCTCATCAGATGGGATGATAAGCATTCTGCCTATAAGATATACGCTGTGAGTAACGGTGAGAAGGAACGAAACAATCAGGTGTGGGATGTGGTTTCGGAGGATGGCAGCTGGGCGCATTTATGGAATGATCAAGACAACAATACAAACGAAAACACCAGCCAGTTCTGGAGATTCATCAAACAGTCTGATGGAAGCTACAAAATACAAAATGCCAGAACCGGTGAGTACATCGAAGAAGAAAACAATGCACTGGATGCTGTCAGATTGGGAACTCTCAAGCTTACGAGTAAAGGGGACAAGCTTACCATAGACGCCTTTGCCGGTACAGATGACCCGGTTAATTTCAACTACTCTGCAGACTGGATGGTTGACATTCCTGACGACGCGTATCTGTCCTCGGTGAACATTCCGGGAACCCATGACACCGGAACTGCAGCAATCGTGGAAGATTTCATGCAGGAATTCTCAATGACTTCATGTCAGAAGTATTATTACGGCGAGCAGCTGAACGTAGGTGCCCGCAGCTTTGACGTGCGCTGCAATGCCACCAAAAGCGGTTCCGGCACGAAGCCTAAGGACGTAATGATTATCCATGGCGGAAGCGTCTGGCAGTGTATAAACCGTGATGGTGAAACTAATCTGACCCTTGATGATATCCTGGATGACAGCGTCAGGTTTCTGGAGAAGCACAAGACCGAATCCATTGTTATGATGCTGAAGCCTGATGCCGGCAGCACGGAGGGACTGGCCTATGCCCTGAACGACTTCATACAGAATAACAGGGATTATGTGTACATGGGAAACGATATCCCGTCAATGGAAGAAGCCCGGGGAAAGATTGTTTTCATAAGAAGATTTCCTGTGGACGAATCCAAGATAAAGGACACGTCAGGCTTCGGTATTGACCTGTCAGACTGGGACAAGTATTCCTACCATGATTATAAATATGCCATAAAGATATACAATGAATACCCTGTTTTTGTTCATGTGCAGGACGCATTTGATAAAGAAGCTCTTTTGAAGCGAGACTATATTGAAGGAACGTTGAAGCAGACTGTCGGAGAGGATACGGATCCGGCACATGCAATCCTGGACTACGCATGGATATACAATTATACCAGCTGTGCCGGAGCTGCTGGTTTCATCGGGCTTCCTCTGGAAGAGTCAACCCTTATCAATCCATGGCTGTATGATAAGAAGGATGAGTACTTTGATAACCGCAGACTTGGAATGGTGATGCTGAACTTTATTGATGCACAGATGTCGAGACTGGTATATGAAACGAATTTCGCCGGCGGGCAGTTTTTTGCTGCAAAGGCCACCGCGCCTACAAAGGTGGAAATAACCTACGGACAGACCCTTAACCAGGCTGAGATTAGCGGACAGACCGGAAACGGAACCTGGAGCTTTGACGACGGATCCCACATTCCAACATATGAAGAATTCAAACGTGGCGAGAGCTTCAGCATGACCTTCACACCGAATGACTCAAGGCTCAAGAAGGTTACTGCGGATGTTGAGATAACTGATTTTAACAAGAAGCAGGTAAGTGTCACCGTAGATAACGAGACAATTACATATGGAGATACACCGGAGCTTACCTATACATTTAACGAGTCGAAGCTTGTGGGTGACGATACTGTTGATGATCTGGGAATTACTCTGAAGATTGTTCACCGGAATATTCATCATCAGACATGCTGAATGCAGGGGAATATGCCATAAAAGCATCATCCTCATCGAACCTTTACGATGTACACTTTACTGACGGCACTTTGACTGTAAACCGGAAAACTCTGGGCATACAGTGGAGCGATACGAGAAATCTCGTGTACACCGGAGAGCCTGTAAATGTTACAGCGGAGATTACAGGAGTGCTGGAGAGCGATAAATGCGAGGTGGAGGTAACAGGAGGAAAGGAAACAGGACCGAGCTGGGATTCCGATAATCCGAAAAATCCGACAAAGTATACTGCGACAGCTTCCATTTCCGGAGGGGACAGTGACAACTACAGACTTCCGGACAGCGGAAGCAGTATAGATTATTATATACAGCGGGCAGACCCTGACCGTAATGATTATGCATTTCCGACGGAAGCAGTGATGACCTACGGACAGAAGCTTTCGGAAGCCACACTTGCAGGAGCCTCCGGTGAGGGTGAGTTTGTTTTTGTGAAAGCAGATTACGGCGAAATAGAAAGCGTTAACGACACAATACCGGACGCAGGCACATACGAGTACAGAATTGCATACGTTCCGCCGAATACGGAATTTGAGCGTGGAGTAATCAGCGAAGATCCTATCAAGGTGACTGTCTCTCCGAAGAGCGTGGTTGCAAAAGCGGACGCAAAGAGCAAGGTTTACGGAGCAGTAACTCCTCCTCTGAAATATACCTTCAACGATACGCAGCTTCCGGAATGTGATAAAGATAACCCGGACTTCGATCTGGGGTTGACATTAACGGCCGGGGACGGGAATGCTCAGTACTGTGATGCAGGAAAATATAGGATTATAAAGGATAAATGTGAAAATAAGAATTATGATGTGACTGTTATTCCTGCCTACCTGACTGTATCTAAACTGGTGACGGACATTAAGTGGCCTGAGCAGACTGAATATACATATACCGGAGATCCTGTGGGTATTACTGCCAAGGCAGCAAACCAGGCAAGGGAAGATGACTGTGAGATTGTGGTTTTGTGGGGAGATGGTAAGAATGCAGGGTCCTATAAGGCTTTTGCAGTATTCCTCACCAACAGGAATTATGTGCTTGCGGAAGATGCCAAGCGTACATTCGAATATACTATTGCCAAGGCAACTCCTGAAGTGACATTCCCGAAATCTGCTGAAATCACCTATGGACAGACTTTGGGCCAGGCTAAGCTTGAGGGTGAAGAAAGTGACGTTCCCGGGGAATTCATATTGGAGGAACCTGATAAACTGCTGACTGCAGCTGACAGCGGATACGAAGCTGAAGTTAGGTTTGTACCTGATGATTCCAACAATTACAATGCAGTGGATAGGGTTGACGGGAAACCGGTGACAGTGCCGGTAAAGGTTAACGAAAAGCAGATAGATATTGATATCGACAATCAGAAGAAAGTATACGGCCAGAAGACACCAGAGTTCACATGGCACATGGATGAAGCCCAGCTTGTGGGCAATGACAGCATAAGCGAGTTTGTAATTCCGTTGACAGCAGCAGAGGGTGACGACCAATACTGTGATGTGGGAGGCTATGTAATAGCTCCTGTCACTGATGATATTAAGCAGAACGAAAACTACTCTTTATCATTCCGCACAGGAACTCTCAAGGTGGATCCTCTTCTGGCGGAAATCAGGTGGAATCCGGTGCATAACATCACAGTCGGAGGGGATGGTCCGTCAGCTGTGGTGACTAATCTGTTAAACAATGACCAGTGCAGTGTTGTTGTGGAATACGACCCTGCTGCCGGGGAGGGAGGCACGGAGATACCAAGCCGGAATGATGATGGCAGCTTTAGGGCGTATACCGCGAAGATAGCGGGATTAACCGGGGAAGATCGCTTCAATTACAAGCTTCCTGACGATGACCTGGAGATTCAGTATTATGTAAGGGGAGAGGATTCAACTGATGTCATAATGCCTACGAAAGCTGTTATGACTTACGGGCAGAAGCTCTCCGATGCGTGGATGATAGGATTATCGGGACCGGGAACATTTACGTTTGAAAATGATGAAGGCGAGGATATAGGTGATAAGGTGCCTGCTTCTGCAGGAATATATAAGTGCAAAGTCAGGTTCACCCCGGATGAAGACGCTGCCGGCATAACTGGGCAGACCGGAGATATAGAAGTCACGGTAAGACCGAAGCCGATTACGGCAACTGCGCTTCCGGGCAGCAAGATTTACGGTGAAAAAACTGAGCTTGAATTTGAACTGGATGAGTCTCAGCTGGTTCCTGACGATACCAAGAAGGACCTGAAGCTGACCCTGACTGCATCAGACAGCTCAGGAAAGGCCGGGCGGAGTGGAGACAGCATCAACAGTCCTGTTGGAACATATAAGATAGTCTTGGATGAATGCGAAAACAGCAATTACAATGTGACGGTGATGCCTGCATGGTATACCATTTCACCAAAGATGGTCAGCATCAAATGGTCAGATGTATCTGACCTCGTGTATACGGGAAAACCGGTGAGTGTAACTGCACAGGCACAAGACCTGATGGAGGGAGATAAGTGTGATGTGAAGGTAGTGGGCGGTGACAGGATTCAGCCCGGAACATACTGGGCCGCAGCAGTTTCCCTGACAAACGGCAATTATAAGCTCCCGAAGGATTACAATCAGCTGGTAAAGGAATATACCATTCAGGAGGCTGAAGACTCTGACGGCGGCGGCAGCGGTCCGGACTCTAATGGCGGATCCGGCACAGATAAAGGACGTGAAACCTTAACATCAGACCAGACAAACATGTTCCTGATGCTGCTTATGCTTCTGACTGCGATTTTATCTGCAAGTGTGGCTGCACTGGTTGTCAGAGGAAAATGCAGAGAGAAGTAGCAGGAAAAGCTCGTGAATAGGGCAGCAGAACTCCCGCCGGGAATTTTTCGATTAAGAAAAAGTGGCGCTGGCAGAGGCTCTTTCATGGGGTGTCCGGGCAGTATGTCAGCCAGTTCAAAGGTCCAAAGCATAGCATATTGCCCGCCAGATGGCAGCTCCTTCAGCTCGGCAGCCGGCGGGACCGGCGCAGGAACCGTAAGCGGCAGATTCGGAACCGGCACCGGCTGCACCTTACAGCTTAATTCCAGCAAATGTTGAAGTAATCAGAGAAAATCCAAATTTGCTTCAAACAAGCCTTCTGAAACACCCCTTTTATTACCTAAATTTTTCCATTTGTTGTAAATATCCTCAGCAAAAAATAATTGCTTCAACATTTCCGCGATTATGTTGAAGCAATTTTATTTATATTGAGAATGCTTCAAATCGGCCTCTGAAATGAGCCCATTTCAAGGGCTGAAATCGATGGATGTTGAAGCAAATATGACAAAACTGCAAAAACTTCAACATGCAGCTTGCCTTGCGGGCACTAAGCCCTCTAAGCCCTCTGTCGAGCAACCGGCCGCCCGGGATTTCGTATAACAAAA
>JBJESQ010000032.1:14543-33158 GCA_051882875.1 Lentihominibacter sp.
AGCCCTCTAAGCCCTCTGTCGAGCAACCGGCCGCCCGGGATTTCGTATAACAAAAAAGCAGCTGCACCCTTGGGATGCAGCTGCTTTTTCATTCTTTGATTATTCTTCGATTTGGTTATTTCATAACTGCGCCGTGTGCTGCGGAGTCTACATAGCGCTGATATCTTACAAGCCAGCCGCCGGTAACTGTAGGTTCCGGAGCCACGTACTCGGCGCGGCGGGCTGCGAATTCCTCATCGCTAACCTGAGCGTTAATGGAAGCGCCAGGAATGTCGATTTCGATGATGTCGCCTTCCTTCAGCAGGCCGATGTTTCCGCCCATTGCAGCCTCAGGGCAGACGTGGCCGATTGAGGCTCCGCGGCTGGCACCGCTGAAACGTCCGTCTGTGATAAGGGCAACAGTCTTGTCCAGCTTCATGCCGGCCAGGGCGCTGGTAGGGTTGAGCATCTCTCTCATTCCAGGACCGCCCTTAGGACCCTCGTAGCGGATAACAACAACATCGCCGTCCTTGATTTTGCCCTCGTAGATTGCAGCGATGGCTTCCTCTTCGGAGTTGAAGACTCTGGCAGGACCGGAATGCTTCAGCATGCTCGGGTCAACTGCAGATCTCTTGACAACGCAGCCGTCCTGTGCGATGTTGCCCCACATGATTGCGATACCGCCTGTTTCGCTGTAAGGATTGTCAACAGGACGGATGCAGCTTGTGTCCTTTATGCGGGCATCCTTGATGTTCTCCCCAACGGTTTTGCCGGTTGCTGTAATCAGGGTGGTGTCGATGGCATCAATCTTCGCAAGCTCAGCCAGTACTGCAGGCAGACCTCCCGCATTGTTCAGATCATGCATGTGAGTAGGCCCTGCAGGAGCCAGATGACAGAGATTAGGAACCCTGCTGCTGTATTCGTTAAACAGCTTCAGGTCAAAATCAACACCGGCCTCGTTGGCAATTGCCAGCAGGTGGAGAACTGTATTTGATGAACAGCCCAGAGCCATGTCGCAGGCAAGGGCGTTTCTTAAGGATTTCTCGTTAATGATGTCACGAGCCTTGATGTCCTTCTCAACAAGGTTCATTATTGCCATGCCGGCATGCTTGGCCAGCATGATTCTGCCTGAATGTACGGCAGGGATTGTGCCGTTGCCCGGAAGGGCAATGCCCACTGCTTCTGCCAGGCAGTTGATGCTGTTGGCAGTATACATTCCCGAGCAGGAACCGCATCCCGGACATACGTTTTCCTCGTAGTCACGGAGTCCGGACTCGTCAATGATACCGGCCTTGTATGCGCCTACAGCCTCAAACATCTTGGAAAGCGAAGTCTCCTGACCGCCAACGAGCCCTGACATCATAGGACCGCCGGAGCAGACAACTGCAGGAATGTTCATTCTGCAGGCAGCCATAATCATGCCCGGAACAATCTTGTCGCAGTTCGGAACCAGCACCAGACCGTCAAAGCCGTGGGCCATTGTCATGGTTTCAACGCTGTCAGCAATGAGCTCTCTGCTTGCCAGAGAATACTTCATTCCGATGTGACCCATAGCTATACCGTCGCAGACTCCAATGGCCGGAACCTCAACGGGAGTTCCGCCTGCCATACGGATACCTGCTTTAACAGCCTCTGCAACCTTATCCAGGTGAATGTGACCCGGAACTATCTCGCTTTTGGCACTTACAACGCCAATGAGAGGGCGCTCAAGCTCTTCCTTGGTATATCCCATGGCGTAGAACAGGCTTCTGTTGGGAGCCCGCTGCGGACCCTTGGTTACTACATCACTTCTCATAGGGTACTCCTTACTTCTTCAGCCAGCTCATCATCTTTCTCAGTTCAGCACCTACGCTGCAGAGAAGGTGAGAAGCTTCCTTCTTTCTTGTTGCCAGGAACTTGGCCTTGCCGCCTGCGTTGAATTCCTGGATGAATTCTGATGCGAATGTACCATCCTGGATTTCTCCCAGAACCTTCTTCATTTCCTTACGTGTTTCTTCAGTAATCAGACGGGTTCCTGTTCTGTAGTCGCCGTATTCGGCAGTGTTTGAAACTGAATATCTCATCTTGTCGAAACCGCCTTCGTTGATCAGGTCAACAATCAGCTTCATTTCGTGGATACATTCGAAGTATGCCATTTCCGGAGCATAGCCTGCCTCAACCAGAGTGTCGAAACCGGCCTTCATCAGCTCAGTTACGCCGCCGCAGAGAACTGCCTGTTCACCGAAGAGGTCAGTTTCGGTTTCTTCTTTGAAGGTTGTTTCCAGAATACCTGCACGGCCTGCGCCGATTCCTGATGCGTATGCCAGAGCATATTCCTTGGCTTTGCCTGATGCATCCTGATATACAGCGATAAGTGAAGGAACGCCTCTGCCTTCAACGTACTGGCTTCTTACTGTGTGTCCAGGTCCCTTAGGAGCAATCATGATTACGTCCAGATAGTCTGCAGGAATAACCTGGTTGTAGTGAATATTGAATCCGTGGGCAAAGGCAAGAACGTTGCCTTCCTTCATGTGAGGAGCAACCTGCTCGTTGTAGATTTTGGCAGCCAGTTCATCCGGCACCAGCATCATAACGATATCGCCTGCCTCTGCAGCCTCTTCAATACCCATAACCTTAAGGCCTGCGTTTACTGCCTTTGCTTCATGGGCTGAACCCGGTCTGAGACCTACAACTACGTCGCAGCCGCTTTCGTTCAGGTTCATTGCATGGGCGTGGCCCTGGGAACCGAAACCGATAACAGCGATGGTCTTGCCATCAAGCATTCCTAAATTACAATCCTGGTCATAATACTTTTTAATCATGTTCTTTCTCCTTTATTTTAAATAATACTTTGACTATGTTTTAGCTTATTCTTCATCAATTCCCTTATCGCCCCGCTTGATGCCGGTGACGCCGGTTCTGCAGACATCCACCAGCTCGTAGCCGCTCATCATGTCCATAAAGCCGTCCAGCTTCCGTGAGGAACCGGTAACCTCGATAATCATACTCTTCTTGGAGAGGTCGATTATCTTGCCTCTGAAAATCTCCACAATCTCTCTGATTTCGGAGCGTTCCTTCTTGCCGGCCTTGACCTTGAGAAGCAAAAGCTCCCTGTAGATGCTGTCATGATCCATAATGGAAACCGACTTGACGAATTCCTGCTTGGCAGTCTGGGTGAAAATCTGATTGAACTTCCTGTCGTCTCCTGTAATCACAAGGGTGATTCTCGTAAGGTGAGGATCGTTGGTAGGGGAGGCTGTGAAGGAATCGATATTGTATCCCCGCCGGCTGTAAAGGCTTCCCAGCCTGGCTGTAACACCGGCTTCGTTTACTGCCAGAATACTGAACACTTCAGTTCTTTCTGCCGCTTTGCTCATTTGCCTTCTCCTCTCTTTCTTATCCTACAATCATATCTTCAACGGTGCCGCCTGACGGAATCATCGGCAGTACCAGCTCATCCTTGGCAATGTGACAGTCAATCCATACAGGGCCTGTTTCCTTAAGTGCCTGTGTGAAGGCTTCCTCAAATTCCTGAGGTGTTGATGCCGACAGTCCCTTGGCTCCGAAGGCCTCTGCCACAGCAGGGAAGTCGGTCTTCCTGTGAGGATCCGTGAAGGAATATCTGCTGTTGTAGAATGTGGTCTGCCACTGGTAAACCATTCCCAGAACCTGGTTGTTCATTATTATCGTGATGATTGGCAGGTTCTGACTTACTGCAGTGCTGGCTTCGTTGAGATTCATGTGGAGGCTGCCGTCACCGGTGAAGTGTATCACTCTGGCGTCAGGACAGCCCTTGGAGGCACCTATGGCTGCGCCGTATCCGAAGCCCATGGTGCCAAGACCGCCGCTTGTGAGGAAGCGTCTCGTCTTCTCGTGCTTAAGGTACTGGGCAACCCACATCTGGTGCTGACCTACATCTGTTACGTATATTGATTCTTTATCGGTGTTTCTGCAGACGATGTCAATAATCTCGCTTGGGTGGAGATCCGCTGCATTGCTTTTGACATCCCCGGTTCTGGCCTTCCAGCCCGTTGTCAGGGAAACCCAGTCGGCCCTTGACTTTTCCTTGACCTTAGGCAGGAGCTCCGTCAGGAATTCCCAGGCGTCAGCCACAACTCCGCAGTCGATTAGAACGTTCTTGTTAATTTCGCTGGCATCTATGTCTATATGAATTTTCTGTGCCCTGCGTCCGAACTTCTCCATGTTCAGGGCCACTCTGTCACTGAAACGGGCACCGATTGCTATTATCAGATCCGCTCTGTCAAAGGCCTTGTTGGCTGCGATGGTTCCGTGCATTCCCCCCATGCCCAGGCTTCTCGGATTGTCGTATCCTATGCAGCCTGCAGCCATAAGGGTGTGAGCAGCGGGAATGTCTGCCTTTGCCATAAGCTCACATACCAGCTCCGAAGCACCGGTTGCAGCAACGCCGCCGCCGCAGTAGATTACCGGGCGCTCCGACATGTTTATCATCTCTGCGACTTTCTTCACATCGCTCTCGGCAAATTCAGGAGAAGGGTCGATTGGAAGGGGCTTGCCCGGCTTGTAGTTTATCTCTGCCGCTGTAACATCCTTGGTGATATCTATAAGAACAGGACCCTTGCGGCCGCTGTTGGCGATTCTGAAGGCGTTTCTCAGAGCGCTCTCCAGATTGTTGATGTCTCTCACCAGGTATGTGTGCTTGGTTACAGGGATAACGATGCCGGAAATGGAAACCTCCTGAAAAGCATCTCTTCCTATCAGGTTATCGCTTACATTGGCTGTAATGGCCACCATCGGAATGCTGTCCATGAATGCTGTGGCGATTCCGGTAACGAGATTCGTTGCTCCTGGTCCGCTTGTAGCTATAACCACACCTGTTTTGCCTGTTGCTCTGGCATATCCGTCTGCAGCGTGGGAGGCACCCTGTTCGTGAGCGTGAAGAACATGCTCGATACGATCCGAATACTTGTATAAGGCATCGTAAAGATTCAGAGCCGCTCCGCCGGGATATCCGAATACAGTATCCACGCCGTGTTCAAGAAGAACTTCCAGGATAAGTTCTGAGCCGTTTACTCTCATATCTGATAATCCTTTCTACCTTGCTATCCTTGGCTGGCGGCTGACCAGCCTTAGCTGTTAGCTGAAATTAGTGTTAACTGATTGCATCAACTTCATTATAATTGTTTTAGAATTTAATGCAAGAGAAAAATGTGAAAAACTATAATAATAAACAAACGAATTAAAAATAATTTGTTAAATTACAACAAAAACATTGAAACGACGAATCATTGCTGATATAATCCAAATGTATCTATTATAAATGATAGAAATACCCCCGGGACGGGGGTGAAACGATGAAGCTGCAGTTATGTAATTACTAAAGAGGACAGAAGGAGTAAGGAGAAGCGACATGGCTAAGATTACAGGTAATGAATTTCTGGTTAAGGCCCTTCAGGAGGAGGGCGTTGAGAAGATTTTTGCTTACCCCGGTGCCTGCGTTGTGGACATTTTCGACGAGCTTTATAAGAAGGGGAGTCCGGAAATAATTCTGCCGAGACATGAACAGGGTCTGATTCATGCGGCTGAAGGCTACGCAAGGTCAACGGGTAAACCCGGCGTCTGTCTGGTCACAAGCGGCCCGGGAGCCACTAATCTTATCACGGGAATAGCCGATGCCAACCTGGATAGCGTTCCCCTGGTTTGTCTCACGGGACAGGTTGCGACAGGTCTCATTGGAAACGATACATTCCAGGAGGTTGATATAGTCGGTCTCACAAGAAACATCTGCAAATATACAACAATGGTTCGTTCCCGTGAGGATCTCAACAGGCTTGTTAAAGAGGCATTCTACATTGCCACTACGGGACGTCCGGGACCGGTTCTGCTGGACCTGCCGAAGGATGTCATGGCCGAGCTGGGAAGCGATGCATATCCGAGCAAGGTGCACATCAGGGGCTACAAGCCGCCTACGAAGGTTCACCAGGGTCAGATAGGCAGAGCCGTATCGATGATGTACAAGGCCAAGAAGCCGCTGTTCCTGCTGGGGGGCGGAGTTAAAATAGCCGGCGCCCAGACAGACATGAAGCATCTGATGGAGCAGACGGGAATTCCTGCTGTAACCACCATAATGGGCAAAGGCAGCGTACCTACAGATCATCCGCTGTATTTCGGAAATGTGGGAATGCACGGCTGCTATGCTGCAAACAACGCGGTAAACAACTGTGATCTGCTGATATCCATAGGAACAAGATTTAATGACAGAATCACCGGCAAGCTGGGCACCTTCGCTCCAAAGGCCAAGATTATCCACATCGACATCGACACAGCATCCATTTCCAAGAATGTTACCGTTGATGTTCCGGTGGTAGGGGATGCCAAGGCGGCAATCCGCAAGCTGCTGGAGGAGGCCAAGGAGAGGGGAGAGGCCAAATGCGAAAGCTGGATAAAAACCCTCAGAGGTCTTAATGAAGAGAAACCGCTGGCACAGGAAGCAAAGGGCAAGCTGGTTCCTAAGCAGATTATTGATGCAATAAACAAGCTCTACAAGGAGCCTATAGTTACTACAGATGTTGGACAGAACCAGATGTGGACAACCCAGTTCCTTGAGATAAGGGGCAAGGGTCAGCTTATCACCAGCGGCGGTCTGGGAACAATGGGATACGGACTTCCTTCCGCCATCGGTGCCGCCATCGGCAATCCGGGCAGAGATGTTATCACAATCTGCGGCGACGGAGGCTTCCAGATGAATTCACAGGAGCTGGCGACAGCATCCATTAACAGACTGCCTGTTACCATCTGCATTTTTAACAACGGCTATCTGGGAATGGTTCGCCAGTGGCAGGAGCTGTTCTACGAGGGCGAGTTCGCAGGAACATGCCTCAGAAGAAATGCGGACTGCGATCTCAGAGGCTCCGGGTGCAAAGGCTGTATAGGCCGAAGCGATGCCTGCCCTGAGTATGTTCCGGATTTCATGAAGCTGGCTGAGGCTTACGGAGCACAGGGAATCAGGGTAACGGAACCTGAACAGATTGAGGATGCCTTTGCACGGGCAAAGGCCAAGAAGGACGGTCCGACGATTATAGAGTTTATCATCGAGGACATGGAGCTGGTTTATCCGATGATAAGACCGGGCGGTGCCATTACCGATCTGATTACCGGATATGAAGATGACGAAAACAGGGGAGGTGGCATAAGTGAATTATGATAAATCATTCAGAAGAAGATGGCTTTCGCTTTTCGTTGAGAATCAGATAGGTGTTCTGGCCAGAATCTCGGGACTGCTGTCCGGCAAATCCTACAACATTCATTCACTGACTGTAGGAGAGACCCAGGACAGGGCCATTTCCAGAATGACAGTGTGCCTTGATGCCGACGACAATACCTTCGAGCAGATTATGAAGCAGCTGAACAGAAGCGTTGAGGTTATCAAGGTTATGGACATTACCGATGCCAGTATCAGAAGCAAGGAAGTAATGTTTATCAAGATTAAGGGCATCAATGAGAGAGACAGGGCTGAGGTATTCCAGATGGCTCAGGCCTTCAAGTTCAGGATAAAGGACATGGATCACAACAGCGTTCTGGTTGAGGCTGTTCGAACTGAAATAGTCAATGATTCGATTCTGAATCTCATAAATGAAAGATTCAAAAACATTGAGGTTGTAAGGGGAGGCCCTGTGGCGATTGAGTCCATCAGCATGCAGGACAGATAGCTGATTTGACGCCGGCAGCGGACCGCTGACGGGGTGCCGTGAAAATATTGTGTGGAAATAATTAATAATGATTTATTGAGTAGGAGGACATTATGGCTTACAATTTCCCAGTTACCAGAACATTAAATCCTAAGGAAAAACCGGATCCGAACAATCTGCCTTTCGGACATTACTTTACCGATCACATGTTTATTATGGAATACGATGAAGGCCAGGGCTGGCATGACGGAAGAATCGTTCCTTATGCGCCGATTGCTCTGGAACCTGCTGCTACTGTATTCCACTACGGACAGGAAATGTTCGAGGGCCTGAAGGCATACAAAAATGTCAAGACCGGTGCAGTTCAGCTGTTCAGACCGGACATGAATGCCAAGAGAACAAACAGAACCAATGACAGACTTTGCATTCCTCAGATTGATGAGGAGCTGTATGTTGAGGCTGTCAAAGCCCTGGTTAAGGAGGATGCGGACTGGATTCCTGAGGCAAAGGATACATCTCTCTATATCAGACCGTTTATCATCGGTACGGAGCCTACACTGGGAATTCACCCTTCAACTTCATATCTGTTTATCATAATCCTGTCACCGTCAGGTCCTTACTATCCTAACGGACTGCAGCCGACAAAGCTCTATGTTGAGGATACCTACACGAGAGCTGCTCTGGGCGGTACAGGGGAAGCCAAGTGCGGCGGCAACTATGCCTGCGGACTTAAGGCTCAGGTTATTGCAGCCCAGAAGGGCTATGACCAGATTCTGTGGCTTGACGGCAAGGAACAGAAGTATGTTGAAGAGGTTGGTACATCAAATGCCTTCTTCGTAATCGGAGATGAAATAGTGACAGCTCCTCTCAGGGGAACTATTCTGCCGGGAATCACAAGAGATTCCTGCATCCACGCGCTGAAAGCCAAGGGCTACAAGGTCAGCGAGAGATTGCTTTCTGTTGATGAAATCTGCGAAGCCTATGATAAGGGCGAGTTCAAGGAAATGTTCGCCTCCGGAACTGCAGCTATTATCTCACCTGTAGGAGAGCTGCGCTACAAGGATAAGGTGATGAGCATCAACGGCGGGGAAATCGGACCTGTTGCACAGCTTCTGTACGATACTATCTACGGAACTCAGATCGGCGAGGTTGAGGACGAATTCGGATGGGTTGTTCCTGTTGAATAGACAGTCATATCAATAACAATAGCGAGAAAAGAGCGGCTCAGGGAAATGAACCGCTCTTTTGCCTTTTGAAAGAAGAATTGTGGTGTGTAACTACCATCTGTTACTTCAACTTGCCAGTTTCATTATATCGGCGGAGACAGGTGGTCTCAATAACCCAAAGGGTACCTTTTTAGACCATTTTTTATTATTTATAGTCCTAATATAATCCGTTTATTCACCTTCGAGTGGACGGAGCGGGGCTTTGATGGTAGAATTGCTATGGTTAGAACCCTGGATGGTTCGGTGAGGTGCGCGAGATGGATTACAACAGAATTCAGTTATTCAATAATGCGGTTTATCAGATATACAACATTGAGGATTTCGAGTCCATGAAGAGGGAGGTTCTGAACACTCTCAAACACATGATACCAAACAGGTGCGGGACTTTTCTCATGGCAGGAGCTGCAGCCGCCGGGGGTTCCGGGAGTATTCTTCACTCACCGGTGTGCCTTCCCGAAAAGTTCCTTGAAATGGAGTATAGGTACGCCAGCTTTGAGGACAGGGATTTCTCCAGCTGGATACTTCGCAAAAGCAGGGCGATGCTCGTTCGCATTACTGACCTGATGGATGATGAAACAAGAATGGGGACAGAAATATACAAAAACTGTTTCCTGCCCTATGGACTTCACTATTGTGTTGACCTTACCATAATATCCAGGGGCGAGCTGCTGGGATGCCTGACCCTTTACAGAAGCAGAGAGGATGAGGATTTTTCCGATGATGATCTGGAAATGATGAAGATGCTCAGCGATCATCTCAATGCCAGATTCAGCATAAACAAGTACGGCAGCGTCCAGGTTCACAAGACCGGAATCGGGCGTATCGGAGATCTCATCAGCCGCTATGATCTGACAAAGAGGGAGGCGGAAGTGCTGAACAGGATACTTCAGGGAGCCACCAATAATCAGATCTGCGAAGAGCTGTTTATCAGTCCGAACACCCTGAAAAAGCATCTGCATAATCTGTATGCAAAGGCAGGCGTTAGAAACAGGGTGCAGCTTTTGGGAATAGACAGCAGCAGGTGATTACCGGGATGGGCGCAGGTTTTTTGAGTGAGACTGAGTTTGTGTGAGAGAAGATTGAGTTTATGAGTGATATAAGCAAGAACGGCAGAACTGTATTCAAAGGGGAGGCAATGCTTCTGATTGCATCGATAATCTGGGGCAGTGCTTTCATTTTTCAGAAGATGGGGATGGATCATATCGGTCCCATGACCTTTACATTTTTCAGGTTTGGAATCGGGGCGCTGTGCATGATTCCTGTGATTGCCTTTGCAGACAGAATGAAGGGTCGTCGCAGCCGGGGAAGCCGCCGGGAATCCGGTGATGAGTCTGCCGCGGTAATGCCCTTCAGCAATAAGACCCTGATTGTGGGTGGAATCCTGGTGGGGGTATCCAATTACTTCGCAGCGGGGCTTCAGCAGTTTGGAATCGTATATACCACAGCCGGCAAGGCGGGGTTCATTACTGCAATGGATATGGTGATGGTGCCCTTTCTATTGCTGCTCCTGCGCCGTAAGGTTCACGGATTGACCTGGATAGGTGTTGTGATTGCGGTGTTCGGGCTGTACCTCCTATGCATGACCGGCGGGTTCCATATGCAGCTTGGAGATTTGCTGTGCCTTGGGGGAGCCCTGGGATACGCTGTTCAGATACTCCTGATTGACTGCTTCGTGGAGAAGGTCGACCCGCTTAAGCTGGCTTTTTATGAATTCGCCGTGACCACGGTTCTGAGCCTTGTGACTGCAGTAATAATAGAAGATATTGATATGGCACCAATCATTGACTGCGCCGTGCCGATTCTCTATACGGCTGTGCTTGAGGTCTGCATAGCCTTTTCGCTTCAGATGATGGGACAGCGGTATGCGCCGCCTGCACTTGCCACAATTACAATGTCTATGGAATCGGTTTTCGCCGCCATCAGCGGAGCGCTGTTCCTCGGCGAAATAATGTCCGGCAGAGAAATCTGGGGCTGCGTTATAATGTTCTGCGCCTTTATCATCGCCCAGATACCTGAAATGCGAGGGGAGGAGTAAGCCGGCTCCGGCCGGCGTGTTCTGTCTGGATGCCAGCTCAGCATGCCCGCCATGGTGCCGGCAGGCACAATGCTAGACTGTTGAAGAAATCGGCGAAAAAACAAATTTGCTTCAACACGGCCCCGAAAACAGGTCAATATATCGCCTAAATTTTTCCAATTGTTGTAAATATCATTTGTGATTCGAAATTGCTTCAACATTATTTTATTTTTGTTGAAGCAATTTGTTTAGAGTTTTCATTGCTTCAAATCGATACGTGAAAGGTACATGTTTTCTGGGTTAATTTCTATGGATGTTGAAGCAATTCAGCAATAATAGAAATTCCTTCAACATCCGCGTGGATACGAGCGCTGAACATTCGCATTCTGATAGTATCTTCATTGGTATGCTGGGTATTATCATTGATTTCGGGACATACAATCACGAAAAAATGGAAATAATATCCAAGCGATTTTGCGGAGCCTTATGTACCAAGGGTTTGCGAACATGGGAAAAAAATACTTTGTGAAAATAGCCGAGAAATCGGGTGAAAATGGGGAAAAATGCAGGGATTCTGCAGCGAATGAGCCATATATCGGCAGATTTTCACAATGTTAAAAAATGGAAGGTTGAAATTCCAACGGTTCTCGGAGCTGCTGGAGAAAGTTCGTGATTATCGGTGCCGAAGGGGTATTAGTTCGTGATTGTAACGCAAGTGAATCAATTGCTAATAAAAAGAAACTGTGGCACTAACAGTTTAGCGCCACGGTTTCTATATAATTCTTCTCATTCCACAGATTTTTTTATCGAATACCCTATACCGGGTTCCGGACTGATTCTACAGTTCGCCGCAGGTGCCTACAGGGCATGCTCCGCCAACGGCTCCGATAACTGATTCGGTTCTTTCTTTGTCGAACCAGCTGCACAGTTCGATATCGTGCATGCCTTCGTCGGCAAGCTTCCTGGCGGCTGCGTTTGCCTGTTCCTGATCCTTTACGAAGATTGCGTGGGTGTAGAGCTCAGGACCGCCAATGATGACATCTGCAGGAGTTTCAACACCTCTCATTACGATTACGATACCGTAGCGTGAGAACTCAGGGAGAGCTTCAACCTTGGCAAGCTGTTCAGGAAGGTAGTCTGCGTGTCTGATTTTCACATCAGGGCCTGCCAGCTCCTGCATCTGGGCTGTGATTTCGTCGTCGAAATCTCCGCAGAGATTCAGCAGAGTATAGCCGTCATCAGCAAGCTTCTTTACGAAGTCCTTGGCGGCATCCATGTCCGGTGTGCCCGCAACAAGATTGCAGCTTTCGGCATTTTCATATACCTTGGAATAAGTATCCGGAGTCTGACCCGGAGTATTGATCAAAAATGCAAATTTCAACATGTTATCATCTCCTTTTTGCAAATGCTCTATTTTACCCGTTTATTTTAGCACGACAGACTGAAAAAGTGTATAATAACATCATGTATACATTAGTTTTAACGGCAAGCCCAAGGCCGGAGGGCAACACATATTCGCTGGTTAAGGTTTTCGCAGAGGAGCTGCAAAGGCAGGCCGCCCGGGATGAGCAAAAGGCCGGGGATTCCCGAGATGAGCACATCCGGGTGAAGATTATCAACCTGTACAACCTGGACATAAAACCATGCACCGCCTGCAGGAGCTGTCAGGGTGATGCGAATAACCCCGGCTGCGTGATAGATGACGGAATGCAGATGCTGTTCCCTGAGATAATGAAGGCTGATCTGATAGTACTGGCAAGCCCGGTATATTCCTGGTACTGCACACCGCCAATGAAGGCTTTCCTGGACCGGTGCGTCTACGCCATGAACAAGTTTTATGGTACTCCCCCGGCGGGAGCATGCCTGTGGCAGGATAAGCGGGTTGCCCTGATTACAACCTGCGGATATCCCCCGGAGAAGGGTGCGGATCTGCTGGAGGCGGGCATTAAGCGGTACTGCACACACTCGAGGCTGAAATACGAAGGCATGCTGGCAGAACGTCACCTGGGATACGACATTCCCTTCATGGATGATGCAAAGGCAAAAAGAGCCGAAGAATTCGCCAAAAGCCTTCTGTCAGGGGAAGAGCATACTTTGCCAAAATCCGCAAAGTAATAACCGGATGCGGCTTGTTTGCCCTATGCACAATATGATAGAATATTCATCGCCGGGACAACCGGCGGTGTTTTTTATTATTATTTTTTTTATGAGGAGAGGCTTGATAAAGTGAGTGATTTAAACAAGAAAAAAGAGGCAAACGGCTGGGCGCTTTTGCCTATCATCATCTTCCTGGTTGTTTACCTGGGAAGCGGTATTTATTACGAGTACATCAATCCGCCTGAAGGGGGCATGGGATTTTATGTAATGTCAGTAGTTGTAGCTTTCATGATTGCTGTAACTGTGGCATTCATACAGAACAGGGAGCTGGATTTTAATGAGAAGATTCACGCCTGCGCCAAGGGAATAGGGGATGACAACATTACCATAATGCTGTTTATTTTCCTGCTGGCAGGAGCATTCTCGGGAATCGCCAGCGAAAGCGGCGGCGCTTCAAGTACAGCTAACATGCTGCTGAATGTAGTGCCGGGCAGCTTCGCTATTCCCGGTCTGTTCATTATCGCCTGCATTATCTCAATGGCAATGGGTACATCCTGCGGAACAATTTCCGTTCTGGCACCGATTGCTGTAAATGTTGCAGCGGGAGCAGGTCTGAACCTGCCGTTCTGTATCGCATCAGTTGTAGGAGGAGCCATGTTCGGTGACAACCTTTCATTTATCTCCGATACAACAATCGCGGCAACAAAGACTCAGGGCGTTGAGATGAAGGACAAGTTCAGAGCAAACTTCAGGATTGCTCTGCCTGCAGCCATCGCCACACTGATTCTTATCACAATAATCTGTCTTAAGGGTGATGCTGCACCGCTGGAACACTTTGATTTCAGCTTTGTTCAGGCTGCACCGTATTTCATCGTGCTTATTGCGGCACTTTGCGGAATTAACGTATTTATCGTTCTGGGATGCGGAGTTATTCTCTGCATGATTGCAGGACTGATTACAGGCTCGCTGACTGTAAGCACAGCCTTCAGCTCAATGGGCGGCGGAACTTCAGGAATGTTCGAAACCATGGTGGTGGCAATTCTGGTTGCTGCACTTGGCTCACTGATGAAGGAGTACGGCGGCTTCGAGTACATTCTCAAGGTTATCCGCAAAGCCTTCAAGAGCAGGAAGGGCGGAGAGCTGGGAATAGGGATTCTCACCTCCGTAATGGACATTGCCACAGCAAACAACACAGTTGCAATAGTAATGGCAGGCCCTATCGCCAAGGAAGTAAGCCAGGAGTACAACATTGCTCCGGCAAGAGTTGCTTCTCTGATGGACATTTTCTCCTGCGTATGGCAGGGCATCATCCCTTATGGTGCACAGCTGCTCATTGCAGCGGGACTTGCGGGAATCGGAAGTGTTTCAATTATTCCATTCCTTTTCTATCCGGGATTCCTTCTGATTTCTGTTCTAATCAGCATCTTAGCGGGAAAGAAAAAGTAGATATTAAGGAGGCCTATCATGAAGAAAAACAGGCTGTTATTAACCGCGTCTCTGGCGCTTGGCATGCTGGTATTATTGCTGCTGGCGGGATGCTCAGGATATGATTATTCTGAGATTGCCGGAGATTATCAGGATCGCGTAAGCCAGAGGGCAACCCTTACCATCAATGGAAATGACGCCGGGGATGCTGCGGCAGTTACCGTTTACTGGAGCAGCTCCAATGAAATGACCACCCGGTGGGACATGACTGTAACGATGGAGGATAATACCCTGTCATACAGTGATTGCAAATGCACGGAAACCCTGTATGACGAAGAGGGAAACATTACGAAAGAAAAGACGGTCTATACAGATGGAGAGGGGTATTTGGAGCTGACAGAGGATGGAGTTCTCAAATGGACCGGGGCCTCGGATGAGGACTGCAGGTCTGCGGAATTTGTCATGTTAAGTGACTGATAGGCTAAAAAGATATTACATGATATTTAGGGCTGCTGCGCTGGAGGGACAACTCAGCGTAACAGCCTTTTCACTTTGCAAAGGCAGGTCGGCTTTTGCATGATAGTTTGGAGAACAGATGAGCAGAAACGAAAGAAACAGAGGAAATCGAAACAACAGGAAGAGGAGAGAGAAGGGCAGGAAGTTCAAGCGTGACATGCGCAGCTTTCTTAAGGAGTTTGATATTGAACAGTATCTTGAAAGGGCGAAGTCCATGGACAGAAGGTTCATTCTCCATGTGGGACCCACCAATTCAGGGAAGACCTATGACGCTCTGCAGGCTCTCAAAAACGCTGCCAGGGGAGTGTACCTGGGGCCTTTGCGTCTTCTTGCGCTGGAAATGTACGACACTCTTAACGAACAGGGTGTGCCATGTGAGCTGCTGACAGGTGAGGAGTTTATACGTACCGAGAATGCAGCGATAACCGCATCCACAATTGAACTCTGCAATTTCAGCAAGAGGTACGATGTGGCGGTAATTGACGAGGCTCAGCTGATTTCCGATCCCCACAGGGGAGGAAGCTGGACGAAGGCGATTTTTATGGTGGATGCTGCTGAGGTTCATATCTGCATGAGCCCCGATGCGGAGGATGTGATATGCCGGATTCTGAAGGGATTCAAAGCAGACTTTGAAATCAGGAGGCACGAGAGGCTGGCACCCCTTGAGTTCGCAGGTCAGATCAAGGATCTGAAGGAGGTTCAGGATGGGGATGCCATTATTGTTTTTTCGAGAAAGGCTGTGCTGGCTACTGCTGCGGAGCTTGAGAACCTGGGAAAGAAGGCCAGCGTGATTTACGGAGCCCTTCCTCCGGCTTCAAGACGGGAGGAGGTGCGGAAGTTTGCAGGGGGTGAAAACACCGTTGTTGTTTCCACAGATGCTATAGGAATGGGGATTTCTCTGCCAATCAGAAGGGTTATTTTCAGAGAGCTTACCAAATTCGACGGGGAAGATGACAGGACTCTGCACGGAAGCGAGATAAGACAGATTGCCGGTCGCGCAGGGCGCTACGGCATATATGACAAGGGTGAGGTTCTCACCATGGCGGCTCCGGAAATTGTTCAGAAGGCCCTGGGCGAGACGGGGGAACCTCTTAGGGATGTGACTATTCCGTTCCCTCGGGAGGCTATTGATACAGGCTTTTTCTTTGATAAGCTTTTTGATGAATGGGAGCGGCTTCCTTTCATTCCGGGCTTTGTCCGGGAGGATATGAGTGAAGCGGCTTTCCTGCTGAACACCCTTGGAGGCAAGCTGGCAAGACGCCTTGACAGGAAGCTTCTGTTTGAGCTTATCACCTGTCCTGTCGATATAAAAAACGAGAGGCTGGTCATGTACTGGCTTGAGTGCTGTATTGCCATTGGGGTGGACGGTATTCCCGAGGAGCCTGATTTCGAAACGGATACTCTGGAGGGCTGCGAGCTTCAGTACAAAGCTCTCGACGTCCGCCACCAGCTTCTTCGCCGCATCGGGATTGAGGATCCCAGGATGGACGAGAAGCTGGAACTCTGCCGCAAGATTAACAAGCTGCTTCTTGAGGACAAGAATACCTTCAGGAAGCGCTGCAGAAGATGCGGCAGGCCGCTGCCTGCCACATTCCCCTTTGGTATCTGTGACAGCTGCTTCAAAAGCGGCCGGGGCGGCCGGCGGGGTTCAGATCGCCGGGGAGAGCGCCGGGGGAGCTGGCGCTAGAGACGGGTGCGCTAGCGAAGGGAATAGGCCGTTATTGTCGGAACAGGCAGGGATGCACTACAGGCCGGCACTCAATGGCTGCTCTTCGCACTTAATGGCTGCCCTTCGCGTGTGAATCTTGAGTTGATATGCGAATTTGCTACAACATTTTTGACATTTTGTTGAAGCATATTATTTATATGAGGAAATGCTTCAAATTACCCTATGTATGAGCACTGATTTAGGGGTTAAAATCAATGAATGTTGAAGCAACTAGGAAAAAAATCCAATTACTTCAACATCCGGTGTGAGATCATTCAGCGCAGTTGGAGCTGAGAGTGCTATCCGGCGCAGTAAAACTTGATTGCTCTGTTTGTGAAGTCAGCTGTGCCGGAGCCTCCTGCCGCGTTAATATTCTCTGTGAATTCTCCGCCTGCTGCGTACATTTCTCCCAGGCTGCCGAGTATTTCCTTCGTGCAGGTGTAGTAGTTCACCGATATGTAATCCTGAAGCTTCTTCACAAGGAGCTGGACCTTAGTATCTGATGGATCCAGTTCCTTGACTTTTCCCAATTGGGTAAATATCTGCATAAGTCCTTTCGCTGCATTCATCTCTGCCTCCTTACTGCGATCATTGCTTTTTGCTTCATATTCCTTAAAGGCCGCCGTATGGCCCCATTCTGCCTTTGCGCGTCTTGTGTATTCGTCAATTTTTGTCTTGTCAAATGGGTTGAAATTCATATTGTATTCTCCTTTTTCTTTAATTCCGCGGGCGAAGGCAATGAGGTTTTCGAGATGTTCCTTTTTTAGTTCCAGCAGGTTTATCTGCTGATCCAAGGCCTTGTATTTGTCAAAATTCGGAGCATCTACAATTTCTTTAATCTCCTTCAGAGAGAATTCCAGTTCCCTGAACAGAAGAATCTGCTGCAGCTTTTCCATGGATGTATCGTCATACAGCCTGTATCCTGCGTCAGTGCGGCCCGCCGGCCTCAAGAGACCGATGCGGTCGTAATACTGCAGTGTGCGTATACTCACTCCTGTCAGCTTGCTTACCTCATTTACTGTCATCATTGTGGTATTAACTGATATTTTCATTTTGGTTTTATCTGTTATTTTCATTGAAGCTTCCTCTATCGCATTCATGGCCGTTCACTGTGCAGTGCCCATAGCCATTTCCACAACGGCGCTCATTGCCTCATCACCCTTTCGGTAATTGTAGTATAAACTATTACGTTACGTAATGGTCAATACCCGGAAAGGGGTTAATTTGCTTAATTTGAAGATAGGTGAAGATAATCACACCTCAAGCAGCGGTGCTAATCACGCCTCGAGCAGCGGTGCTAATCACGAAAAAATGGGAATAATATCCATCGAGCTTATCGAACCCTTGTGTATCAAGGGATTCAGAACTCAGCAAAATCGTCTTTGTGAAAATTGGAGAAAAATTGCCCTGAAATCCGGGAAAAACTAGGGAAAACTACCTCGAAAGGGCTGTTTACCAACGCATTTTCACAAAGGAAAAAAATGGAAGGTTGAAATTACAATGTTTTTTGAAGCAACTGGAAAAAGTTCGTGATTACCGGCGTAACTATTACCCGCTATTACCTGCTATTACCCACGATTACCTGCGGGGAGGGGCGGAGAGTCTACTTCAAACCGGCTGCGATACGGAGAGCCGGCGCTACATGGAATATGCACAAATAAAAAAGTCCCTCTGATGAGAGACTCTTTTATTGGCGCGCCATTAGGGACTCGAACCCCAAACCTCCGCATTCGTAGTGCGTTACTCTATCCAATTGAGCTAATGGCGCATGCATCATTAACATGCAGGTTGTCGAAGACCGACTATGTTATTATACACAGACGGCGGTGGTTTTACAATACAAAATTCCAAATATTCTTCGTCCTATTTCCTGAAGGCGCAGGCTGCACCGGTTACACACTTGCCGCATACCTGGTAGCCTGTTTTCTCCCTGAGGGGGTTCTCTGTGAAGAAGTATTTCGGATAGCGCTCCGCATTCATGCTGCAGACTTCGAAGCAGAGAGC
>JBJESQ010000033.1:0-97178 GCA_051882875.1 Lentihominibacter sp.
TTTATTGTAAATTAACACCATTTTTTCTATAAAACTCCTAAAGTCAGGTATTATAACACAAAAGGTCTCTTTGTTAATATTTTTTTGGCAACATGCCAAAAATATGTTAACACCGCCGATACTGCCCCGGATTACCGGAACAGTGAGCTCGCTGTTCTTCGTCACAACCGTCTTTATTGCTTTTGCATCCTTTCTCTTTTCTTGATTTCCTCCCAGAGATCAAGGCCTTCATCAACGCCGGAAACGTCGATGTTTCCGAAAACATGCGGGTGCCTTCTTATCATTTTCTCGCTTACGCATTGAATAACATCGTCAATTGTGAATTCCCCTGCCTCGGCGGCAATCTGGGAGTGGAGCACAATCTGAAGCAGAACATCACCCAGTTCCTCGCAAAGGTGCGGCCAGTCGCCTTCGTCAATTGCTTCCAGGGCTTCGTTTGCCTCCTCAACCATATGCTTCTTCAGGCTCCTGTGGGTCTGCTCTCTGTCCCATGGGCAGCCATCAGGCCCCCTGAGCTTTCTGATAATATCCACAAAATCCCCGAAGCTGTACTCTCTGTCACGGACCTCCCTGAGAAACCTGTCGATTTCCGCCATAATATCCGCATTCTCAACCCTCTCCGGATTGCCCCTCACCACGGTCTCCCTGACTTTGATTCTGTCGGGAGGAGCCATGGCATCCACAATGGAATTCATCCTGCCCCTTTCATAGCCCCCGAGATCCATAGTAACGTATTCGAACCCCAGGCCGCGAAGTGTCTCATCCAGCTCTGTGCTCATATTCTGAAGCTTTCCCATTTCCTCCCTGAGAAGCTCCACCCTGGCCATGAATCTAGTCTCATTGCCGCTAACCTTCCCTGCAATTTCGTGGCACCGCACCCTCACCTGGGTGAAGCCCGCCGCCCTGAGAACCTTCTCCGCCGCAGCAACGGCCTCCAGCTTCTCGAAAGTTACTGTCTCTCCATATGGAATTCTTGACACAAGGCATGCAAAGGCAGGCTTTGCTGCAACAGCCGCCACTTCCGGAATGTCCATCCGTGAAAGAGCCTGTCTGATTTCCGCCTTTGTCAGTCCCGCCTCCAGGAGCGGGCTCAGCACTCCAAGCTCTCTGACTGCCTTGAATCCCGGCCTGTAATCATCCATGTCGTCGGCATTTGTGCCGTCGCAAAGAACGCTTCCCACCATCTCGGACCGTTCCTTAAGCATTCCGAAAATTTCTCTCTTGCAGTGATAACACCTGTCTGCCGGGTTACGCTTTATCATGTTTATCACATGGGAGGCATCAAGCTTTTTGTGAGCAATTCCCAGCCTGTCACAGAGGCCTGAGGCATAATCCGTCTCCTCCTTCGCAAACTGGGGTCCGGTGGCGGTAATGGCCGCAACCCTGTCCCCCTCTCCTGCCCGGCTGTAGGTTTCATATGCAAAGGCAAGGAGGAAGGTGCTGTCCACTCCCCCCGAGAGAGCAACTGTCATACGGCTGCAGCCCAGTATTATTTCTTCAAGCTTCTTAAGTTTATTGTTCAACATTCCTTTTCCCTCTATTAAAACAGCAGCCGGCCCTTTCTGCCGGCTGCGTACCAATTACAGCTCCAGTTCACTGTACCTGCTGAGAAAATCTCTCATGATTCTCTCTATCTCAGCACATCCTCCCCGTTCATCCGAGGCCATATTCATCGGCAGCAGCGGATCGTGAAGAGATTTCCTGAGAAGACACCAGCCCCGGGCTTTACCCGAAAAGTTTATTCTGACACCTTCATAATTCGGTTCCTCTAAAGACATACCCTCCTCTGCCTTTGCATAGGCCTCAAGCTCCGCAAGAACACGGTCTCCGTATGCTCCGAAATCCGGGCATGTGATAGGGATTCTTATTTCCTTCTCGTCGGCAGGATTGTCCAGCTTCTCGATTACGCTGTCTATTTTCAGACCCTTGGCGTGAAGCTTCGCCGCCTTGATTACAATCTTCGTGGCCAGATATGCGCCGTCATCCAGGAAGTAGTTTTCCTTCAGGGCGGCATGACCGGAGGTTTCGATTGCCAGCTGACAGTCAACTCCCTCCCGGTTCAGCTCAATGGCCTTGTTTATTACGTTTCTGTATCCTCTCCTGAAGCGCAGATGCTTAAGTCCCAGCTCCTGCTCCAGAAATTCCGTAAGCTGTCTGCTGGTAATGCTGTCGGTAACCACTGTGGTTCCCGGGTGCTCCTCAGCAACCAGCGCCGCCGCCATGGCAACAATTCCGTTTCTGGCAATTTCCCTGCCTCTGCTGTCAACTGCTGCAGATCTGTCCACATCGGTGTCAAAGATAAGACCCAGATCCGATCCGCTTGTCACCGTCTGGAGAGATATGGCGGTCATGGCTTCCCTGTCTTCAGGGTTAGGAGCATGATTCTCAAACATGCCGTCAGGCTCCAGGAACTGGCTGGAACTGATATCTGCTCCCAGCGGTTTGAGAACTCTGGTGGCAAAGAATCCCCCGCCGCCGTTTCCTGCATCCACGGTTATCTTCATTCCTTCAAGAGGTCTTTCCCCATTATCTGCACCCTTGATTATCAGTTCTCTTAAGTGCCTGCAGTAAGGTGTCATGATATCAGCCTTCTCCGCCTCGAAAACCAGTTTTCCCAGCCTGTGGGTCTGCTTGCCCTCCATTGGGGGCTCTCCCAGTTTGGCCAGCTGAGCATTCTTATCGGCAGCATATTCAAGTATTGCCGTGATATCCTTCTTGTTAAGTCCGCCATCAGCTGTGAAGAACTTGAATCCGTTCCTGTTATACGGCAGATGGCTGGCTGTTATCATGACTGTGCCGTCACAGTTGAACTCCGGAAATACTGTGGCCATGAACATTGCCGGTGTGGACGCCAGATCAAAGTCATATACTTTGCATCCATAGAGTCCGAACCCGTCCATGAGTCCGTCCAGAAGTCGCGGTCCCGAGGCTCTGGGATCTCTTCCTATGGCCAGAACTAGCTCCTCCGGCTTTTTGCCAAGCTTCTCCCCGAGCCAGATTATGAAGCCTATGGCAATATTCCTGGCTTCATCCTCTCGTAAAGACAGAGGTTCCCCCGGAACCCCTGTTAATGATACTCCTCTAATGTCGCTGCCGTTCTGCAGCTTCTTATACTTCTCAAACATGTCTCTGCTGTACGCCTTCCTCGATAACCAGTTTTTTCAGCCTGTCAATGTGAACATCCGCAGCCTCTCTTGCTTCATCCGCGTTATTTCTCTCGATGGCGCCAAGAATGGCCGCATGTTCCTCCGGCATGTTTTCTGCTCTCTTAAAATTGTCATAATAGATATATCTGAATCTGAGCACCAGTTCCTGAAGCTGTTCAATCATCTGCACAAGAATCTTGTTATGACATGAATCCACAATTATCCTGTGAAATCTGGTGTCATATTTTATCATGTCCTCCATGCTGCCGCTTGTAACAGCTTCGTTGTAATGTTCAGAAACCACCTTAAGCTCCTCCAGCTGTGCCGGCTGCATTCTGTCCGCTGCGAAGTAGGCGGCCAGTCCCTCAAGATCCTGCCTTACCTCCAGGATTTCAACCATGTCCTCCGTTGAAATCATAGATGCGTAGGCACCCTTTCTCGGCTCGATTGTAACCAGCCCTTCCTTTTCCAGCTTCCGTATAGCTTCTCTTATAGGCGTTCTGGAAACACCCATCTCGTCAGCAAGCTCAACCTCCATCATTCTCGTTCCCGGGATGATTGCCCCTGTGAGAATCTGAAGCTTCAGCTCCTCGTAAACCATTTCTCTTAACGGTTTGTGATTTTGAATATCGAAATTTAGCATGTTGTCCTCGTCCAGTAACTTTCCCTATTTACTTCTTTCATTTCGCTGCATATACTTTTGGCTTCATCCCTGCTGTCGGTAAGAGCAAACACCGTCGGCCCGCTTCCGCTCATGAGAACGGAATCCCGGCCGCACAGTTCCTGCATCTTGTTCTTTGTATACACAACAGTAGAATACTCCTTTAAAGTATAATTTTCAAGTACGTTAATCATATTTTTTTTGATCAGAGTTCTGTCCTTTGTAGACAGTCCCCTTATCATTTCCCTGGTGTCGGGACGCTCCTTTATCTCCACACTGTCGATGCCCTTGTATACTCCCGCCGTTGATACACCTTCTGCCGGTTTTGACAGAACCAGATGGCTCCTTAGGGGCGGCAGAGGCTTCAGCTCAGTCCCCGTACCAGTGGCCAGCGCACAGTGACATGCCAGGGGATCGTCTCTGAATCGCCCCTTCAAATTCTCGTTTTCTGCGGCCTGCCCCATAATGCAGAAGGGAACGTCCGATCCCAGTTTTTTGCCGATACCGCAAAGGCTTTCAACATCAAGTTCAAGCCCCCATAGAATATTCAGTCCATGAAGAACCGCTGCCCCGTTGCCGCTTCCCCCAGCCAGTCCCGCCGCGACGGGAATTCTCTTTTTGATTCGGATATCCAGTTTTCCTTCAGGAACCGGACCACCCTCCTCCCGGCAGAATTCTCGCATTTCAAGAGCTGCCTTGTATGCAAGGTTTCTCTCGTCTGTGGGAAGATACCTTCTATTGGTGGAAAGGCTGATTTCAAACTTCTCTCCCTTCACGGGATTCCACTCCATGGTAATATCGTCGCACAGCAGAATCTGCTGCATAACCATCTCCACAAGATGCATGCCGTCCTCTCGCAGACCCTTCACATCAAGAGAAAGGTTTATTTTCGCGTATGACTTCAGTTCAATTCTGTTCATTTCTTTCCTCGCTTCGAGTTTCAACTCTGCTGCAGATTAATGTTATTCAGATATTCTACAATCACGTCCACATCGGCAAGGGCACCCTTGCCCATTGTTCCGCAGGCCAGCATGGATGATTTCGGTTCGATGAATCTGAAGCCGAAACCCTTTAATTTCTCCATGTTTGCCTGTACTATCGGATTCTCGTACATGTTTGTGTTCATTGCCGGCGCCATAACCATAATTGCCTGGTTTGCGGCAGCTGCAAGGGTTGAAGTAAGCAGGTCGTCGGCTATTCCCGATGCCGCCTTGCCTATAATGTCAGCAGATGCCGGCACCACTGCCACAACATCGGCCCACTGAGCCATGTCTATATGCTTCACAACTGACGGGTCCTCCTCTGTGAAGGAATCAGTCTCCACCCTTCTCTTACTCAATGTCTGAAGAGTCAGCGCAGTAATGAATCTGCTTCCCCCATCCGTCAGAATTACCTGCACATTGTGGCCCTTTTTCACCAGTGCGCTTGTGACGTCAGCCGCCTTATACGCGGATATGCTTCCTGAAACACCAAGTACAATATTCATTTCTACGCCTCCTGTTCCATCACTCGTCTTGCAATCATCTCTGCAATTTCTTCCTTTGTTTCCATGTAATCCACCGAGCCGTCTCTGTGAACAAGATATCCCTTGTGGCTTCCTCGGCCAATCTCCTTCAAATCGTTTGCCAGTACGAAATCGCAGCGGTTCTTCTCCATAAGGGCATTTGCCACTGAAATCAGCTCCTCGTGGGGAACATTGCTCAGGAGCTTGAACCCCACAAGCTTTGTCTCCGGACTCAGCTCCTTGATGATTCCGATAATCTTCGGCGTTCTCTTCAGTACTATTGCCAGATCGTCAATTGACGAACTGATTTTGTTTCCTGTAATCTCGTCCGCTTCCACCCCGGCTTTAATTGCTTCCACAGTTGTCACTCTGTCTACCATATAATCGCTCACCGCCATAGAGTGTATGACTGCATCTACGCTGTCCTTCGCAAGGATTTCAGTGAGCTTCTCTTTGAGCTCTGCAGTGCCGCCGATTCTAACAGGCTCTACTCGCGGATCTGCGGGATAATCCGCAGTTTCTCCGTGGAGATAATACAGCTTTTCCACCTTTTCCGGATACTCCCTCAAAATCCGGTTGCCTATGGCCAAACCCAGCTTTCCCGTTGATCTGTTTGTTATCTTTCGTACATCATCGATGGGTTCACTTGTACCCCCGGCTGTAATCAGTATTTTCATGCATCGTCCCTCATTTTCGTATTAATTAACTGACGCAGCAATTCTATTTCAAAGCCCGGATTTCGCTTGGAAATCCGGGCGCTTTTAACTTTGCTTATTTATTTGCCGCTCTTTTTCTTGTTTTTATTCTTGCCTTTGCGATTCTTAGGGTGAGTTGTTCCCTTGTTTGTCCCGGAAACAGCTTTCTTTGGCTGCTCAACCTTCTTGCCTTCATCTGTTATCACTTTGATTCTGATTGAGCTTCCTGCATCCTTGATGGATTTCGGGGCTGACACTCTCTTGTTCCGCTCTTTTCTTATCTTCTCGATTATCTCGGCTTCAATCTCAGCCTCTTTTTCCTTCTGTCTCTTGAGAGCCTCTTCCTGCTTAGCCTTTTTCTTCGCTTCCTTGGCAACTACTTCCTCAACACTCTTGCCGGATTTCTTTGCCTCCTTGTATGGGTTAACCCCATCCTTCAGGTGCTTCTCTTCCTTTTTCTTTTCTTCTTCCTTCTTGGTTCCCCTAATTGTGAAGAATACCATACCAACCATCATCAGTACCATGAGAATCATGTAGATGAATGTTGACCTGCTCTGGTTCAGCGTTTTCAGGCTGATTGTCTGAGTTTTCCCGAACTTTGTTCCGTCTGAAGCCTGCAATCCCTCTCCAATGGTGAGGGTGTACGTCTCGTCACTCTTGATTTTATCTGTATCCTTCGAGCTGAATGTGTCTGCAGCAACCAGCAGCAGACCTTCCTCCTCGTCACTGTAGTATACTCTGACAGGAATCTTCGATCCCTCGGAATCCTTCAGCTTGAACTCCTTGGCATTAGCCTTTCTTACCTTATCGTTCTTCGGTTTCATGTCCTTGCTGAAGTAGATCTTAACCGAAAGGTTATCAACTGCCACACCCTCTGTGCCATCCTCCGGTGATGATGATATCATCGTGAAGCCTGACTTGTCAGCTGCCCCTGCACCGTTATCACTTGCCGCGAACACTGCCGGTGCCGCCAGCGCCATTACCATCATCATTGCGCAGACAATTGCGCCTATTCTTTTCATTACTGATTATCCTCCGACTTCCTGTCTCGTATTTTTCTGAAAAAGGTCTTCATTATCTCGCTGCACTCCTCCCGGAGCAGACCTGTTTCGATCTCCGTATAATGATTCAGCTTCTTTTCCTGGGGAATGTTGAATATGCTCCCGCAGGCTCCGCCCTTGGGATCATCTGTCCCTATATAAAGCTTCTCTATTCTCGCCCAGACAATTGCTCCGGCACACATGCTGCAGGGCTCCACCGTCACATACATGTGACATCCGGTAAGCCGCCAGCCTCCCAGCCTTGCCGCAGCCTGTCTTATTGCCAGCATCTCGGCATGAGCTGTAGGATCCCTGGTGGTTTCAACAAGGTTGTGAGCTGAGGCGATAATCTCATCCCCCCGCACGATAACCGCACCTATTGGAACCTCTCCCATTTCAGCTGCTATTGCCGCTTCTTTCAGGGCTTCTGCCATGAATGCCTTGTTTTTGTCCATAAGCTTAATAATGTTACCACATTTTCAATTCTCAATCAAGATACTGCTTTTCGTACTCCTCCCTGAGCATTGAGTAACATCTTACCTCTCTTATTTCGTTATTGTAAAGCCTGTAGGCTCTTCTCAGAGTTCCCTCGTAGGTGAAGCCGCATTTTTCGATGACCCTCTGACTTCTTGTATTTGTCTCGCTTGTTCTTATCATCAGAACGTCCAGCTTCAGCTCATCAAAGGCAAACCTGATCACCCTCCTGGCCGCCTCAGTCATTATTCCCTTTTTCCATTGGGACTTTGCCAGAGAATAGCCCATTTCCCGGCTGCTTATTTCCGGTCTGTACTTGTCCGGCTCAAGCCCTATGCTTCCGATAACCTTGCCGGTGTTTTTATCGACTATCGCCCAGGTCATGTTCTGTCTGAAGAGATTCTCTATTATCAGCTTTGACTCGCTTACGCTGTCATGGGGCTTCCATCCCGCATGGGGTCCTACATCCGGATCCCTGGCATAGTCATACAGATCCGGCGCATCTTTTTTCGTCCACATGCGCAGTATGAATCTTTCTGTTTCCAGCGTCGGAACTTTTATTATCTTTTTCATTTATCTTACCGTGCCGTTTCCTGCCACTATTCAGTGGTGCTGAGAATTTCCTTATTCTTTTCAACCTGACTGACCTTCATTTTTGAAGCGTCCTTCGGATCAACCTCCTCATTCAGAGCAAGGATTTCAGGGCCCAGATAAACGGTCTTGAGAACCTTGCCATCCAGGGAAATCTTGCTGTACTCTGTGAAGTTTTTACCTTTTATGTAGTATTTGTCCCCGATTTTGACAATTTTATCGATTTTGATTTCTTTAACGCCCATCCTCATGTCAGTGGCCTTGTATGGATTACTGCCGCCGTAGATGTAGTACTTGCCGTAGAGGATATCATAGGAGAGAGCCTCCAGCTTTGCCTTGTAATCCTTGTCATCTTCATGGTTCTGATGGAATTTCGTCATCATTCCTGCCGTTATTCCCAGGCGCTTGAACAGGTGTGATGTTATTTCATAGGTTGCAACATCCTCATCCTGCTTTTGCATGCCGAAATTGCTCCAGATTACGTACTGGGTCTTGTACAGATCCCCTGTCTTAAGCTCCTCCTCTGTCATATCCAGAGCCGGCAGGTGGTCACCGTAGATAACCAGCACAATGTCCTCATCATATTCCTCCAGCGTTTCTGTCAGTTCCTTGAGGAAGCAGTCCATCTCATAAACCTGGTTGGCGTAGTATTCGTATCCCCATTTTTTCTCTTCATCGGGAGCCTTGGTAACCTGAATTACTGGATCCGTCAGAACCTCCTCCGTCGGATACTTGCCATGACCCTGTACCGATATAGTGTAGATGTAATCCTTTCCCTCTGTGCTGTTTAATGCGTCCAGTATATTCTCCGTGAGAAGCGCGTCCTTGGCCCAGTTCTTCGGAGTCTTCACAACATTGTTCATGTATTCCAGACATGTGAAGGTATCAAAGCCTAAATTCTTGAACACAGTGTTTCTGTTATAGAATGCGCCTCTGTGGTTGTGAATGGCATGGGATGAATACCCCAGCTGCTTCAAATCATAAGGAACGCTTTCGCAGGTTTTCTCGGTAAGTACGCTCTTATAAGGATACTCACCCGGTCCGAAAAATCTGGCGCTTATTCCCGTAATGGCCTCAAACTCCACGTTAGCCGTTCCGGCGCCTACTGCAGGAACGGTCAGGTATCCCGATGAATATTCCTTCAGAAGCTTTCTGAAGTACGGAATCGGATCCTGAGAATATTCGATTTCTCTGGTAATTGTCGGGTCGACGAATGATTCCAGCTGGAGAAAAATAATGTTTGGCTTGTCTTCAGCCGAGGCCGTTTCCGAAGCCGTGTCATCGTCCTTACCCGGAGTGTATATTCCGTCATCCCCCAGCTCGCCCTCATCAAAGCAGTTCTCTATCAGCTCCTGGCTGTAGTCCTTCGGCTTGTCTATTCCGGTCTTAATCCAGGTAATCATGAAGGAGTAGGCTACACCGTTATCTCTGTATGCATAAGCCAGGTTCGGAAAAAATGTGTCCAGAACCCCGATTTTCATGCCGCCTGTAATGGAGACCGCGGCAACGAGTATTATTGCTGCAACTGAAACCCCCGCCTTCCTGAAGTCAACCTTATGCTCAAGCTTGGGTGTTTTCCTGTAGAGAATAATAATCGCCAGCACGAATATCGCCGCTCCGGCTCCTATCATTATGAGACTTTTCACAGAAAAGTAGTTCGTCATGATTGACTGTGCTTCGCTCAGTGTTGCCAGGTCCTTAACATTAAAGGGGGTCATTCTGTTAATAAGTATAACCCCGTTGATTATTCCTATTGCCAGCCAGATGGAGGACAGCATGCATGCTGCGAAAATCCTCCTTCTGAAAAACAGCGACAGGGATATCACTGCCATGATAAGCATTGTGTTGCAGAAGAACACAAGCGGGTGCTCAAACATAAAAATCACCGCCGCAAGGGGTGACAATCTTCCCAGCGCTTCGATTATCAGATCCAGCACCAGTGCTGTGAGAAACAGCATCAGTATGGAGTTTTTATTTACTTTACTAAAAATCTCTTTCAGCTTTTTCATTTACCACCTCGTCTGCCAGCCGCCCGAACTCTTCCATTGTCAGCGTTTCGGCCCGTCTGCCGGGATCAATCCCTGCTTTTTCCAGTATTTTTCTCACCGCATCCTTCTCCATTCCCCCTGCGGATGACAGTGAGTTCAGAAGAGTCTTTCTCCTCTGTGCAAAGGCAGCCTTAACACAGAAAAAAAACACCTTTTCGTCTGCTGCCTGTATTCTCTTTTCTTTGAGCGGAACAAGGTTCAGCACCGTGGAGTCCACCTTTGGCTGGGGAATGAATACATCTCTGGGCACAGAGGCCACCATGTTCACATCGCAGTAATACTGCACTCCCACGGAAATCGCTCCATATGATTTCGTTCCCGGCCCGGATCTGATTCTGTCAGCCACCTCTTTCTGCATCATTATGGTAATGGAAGCGGCGGGAACCGCCTCCTCCAGCAGCTTCATTACTATCGGTGTTGTTATGTAATACGGAAGATTTCCGATAATCCTGACCTCTCCTGTGAAGGCTCCTTCTTCCTCCCGGATAATTTCCTTAAGATCCGTTTTGAGTATGTCCCTGTTGAGAATACGCACATTGTCAAATTCCCCCAGGGTCTCATTGAGGATGGGTATAAGCTTTTCATCAATCTCAACTGCCACAACCCGAGCAGCCCGTTCAGCAGCCTCTGCAGTCAGCACACCTATTCCAGGCCCGATTTCAATTACCAGGTCCTTCGGTCCTATGCCCGCTCCTTCAATTATCTGCTCCAGGACATTTCTGTCAGTTATGAAGTTCTGTCCCAGGCTCTTTGACAGCTTGAAATTGTGCCTGTTCCTGATATCTTTAATTGTTGAAGGTGAATATAATTCCATTCAGATTTTCCTCAATGCCTCTTCCACTTCTTCTGCCCCAATTCCGAAGCTGTTCAGCCTCCGGAGAAATGTTCGGGAATTGCAGTTTCCGATTCCAAGGAGCTTTCCCAGTTCTTTTCGTCTTTCGCCCGATCCCTCTTTGCCGGAGAGCCCCCATCTGAACATCATTTCCCCGGTTATTGAATTCTCCTCCCCAATCTGTGTTACATGAGCCTTTCGAAGGGCTTCTCTGATGCGTTCGGGATCCGCATTCTCTATTCCGATATCTCCGTTCTTCTCTGCGTAATCCCTATCCAGAAATGCCTGTCCTGCTGAGGGGAATCTTTCCGTAATACGCTTTCGTATCTGCTCCCCCGCGTGATCGGGATCTGTGAAAACAATTATGCCCGTACTGTCCTCTGCTCTGGCTATGAGCTCCCAGGTTTCCTGCCTTATGCCGTATCCGTGGGTCTCTATGGTCAGCGCGTCAACACTGCGTCTTATTGCGGCAGTATCATCTCTGCCTTCTACTATTATGGTTTCTTTAATTTTCATCTGGAATGTATATGGTTTCTCCCGGCTTTACCAGTTTCAGTTTTTCCCGGGCCTGCTCTTCAATGCTTTCCTCGTCGTTGATTTTTTTCAGTTCCTCCTTCAGTTTAGCCTTTTCTTCCTCCAGCTGTTCCTGTTTCTGAAGAACCTGATGCTGTTCTTTTTTGAGCATCACTATGCCGGTAATCGAGGCACACAAAAACCCCAGCATAACCACGATAATCAAGCCCACCAGAATTCTCCTGGCACTCTGCTTTTTTCTCAGAGCCCGCTTCCTTCTGATTCTCCGTTCATCGCTTGCCGTACGCTCTCGGTCGGCTGCCTCCCGGGCTTTTTGCCGCTTTTGCAGCCTTTGCCGTCTGGCATCCTCCATATTGATAACCCGACTGCTTTCTTTAAATTGTCTGCTTCTTCTCTTCCTTCTGGACATTATGGTAAGTAATTCCTTGGATTCTTGAAGGTTCCGTGATCCTTAACACCGAAATGAATATGGGATCCGAAACTGTTTCCGGTATTGCCCGCCTCGGCAATGTGCTGCCCCTGGAAGACCTTGTCGCCTACGCTGACGCAGAGGCTGCTGTTGTGACCGTAATATGTCTCTATTCCGTTCTGATGGTCAATGATTACCAGGTTTCCATATCCTCCCATCCATCCTGCATAGGTCACGGTTCCTCCGTCGGAGGCCAGTACGTCAGTTCCTGTGCTGCAGCCCATATCAATTCCCTGATGCTGTCTTCCCCAGCGCCATTTGAATTCGGAGGTTACAACATATGTTCCCGGATTGGCCGGCCAGATGTATGTTCCGGAGCCAACCGTTGGAGGTCTCTCCTTTGTTCCTACACGGACGATTTTATCAACGGGCTCCTTCTTCACATCTGTTTTCAGATTTTCGGTTTCAACAATCTCTCCGTTAATTGAGAGGGTTTTGTCCACAACCTCGCTTACGCCCTTTTCTCCCTTCTGATCAACCTCTGTGTATCCCTCGTAAAGATCCTTGTCCTTTTTCTTTATTGTCTCGTAATCTGTCTTCTCCTCGTAGGTTCTGACTTCAGTAATCCTGACAGTCATTATCGGAGCAACCTCATGGAGTATGATGGTGCTTCCCACCGGCAGTGTATTAACATCAACATTGGCATTATCCGCTTCAATATCCTCCGGAGTTACTCCGTGGTTTTCTGCAATGCTCTCAAGGGTAT
Source organism: Lentihominibacter sp. (assembly GCA_051882875.1). GTDB lineage: Bacteria > Bacillota > Clostridia > Peptostreptococcales > Anaerovoracaceae > Lentihominibacter. The sequence continues at coordinate 12,701 of JBJESQ010000033.1, forward strand.
CTCCCCTTTCAATTGTATAAACCACTTCCTTTTCGGAATCGGTGGAGAGCTTCTCCACCATTTCCGCCTCCGACATGACATCCTTCATTGGAGTCTTGCAGGATCTGATTTCAATGTTTTCAACGATTTCTGCCTTCTTTATCTCTGCGCCCTCTTTGCCGCTAGCGTACTTGTTCTTCATGTCCTCCAGAACTGCTGCGGCTGTCTTCTTGGTGCTTACTGCTCCTGCCTTTTTGCCGTTAATGTATATTCCATAGGACTTAACATTAACATCTCCCATGTAAGTAAGTCGCTTGAGAATCTCTTCCTGGGAATCAATCACGATATCCTTGTTGAAGGTAAACTCTCTTGTGAAGGATATGTCGTCACTTGGATCGATTACGACATTCATGTTCCTTTCCTCAGAGAGAGCTGTCTGCACCATTCCTGTAATCTGAAGCACATCGTCTTTGTTTTTCACATATCCCAGTTCAATTCCGTTATATGCGTAGGAATAGGCTGTCATGTAATTGAATACACCTGCCGTACCAACCACCATCATAAGAAGCATGGATAGTACAACAATAATCTCCTTGCTCCTCCTGTCGCAAAATTCCTGGAAACTCTTCCACCTCTTGTATAGTGCTGTATTTTTTCTCCGCTCTCTTCTGGCCTCTGCAAGCTTCGCTGCCGTAGCCCGGGCTTCGCTCTTAATTCTTTCGCTTTCGCTAATGAGCTTCTCCCTGTCATCCTCAAGGACTGTTCTTTTTATTTCCTTTCTCTTGCTGAATCCAAGCAGGTCAAAAAGCGAAAAGGCAGGAACCGGCTGTATTTCCGTCTGCACCGTTGTGCCGTGCACGGCAACAATTCCGCCGCCCATATCTGCAGCCTTCTGTGCAAACTTTTTCTTTTTTCTAAGTTCGTTTTTTCTGGCTCTTTCTTCCTTGAGCTGTTCCTTGCGGACCTTCTTCTCCGCTACCTTCCTGGCTCTGTTCTCTTCTCTTATCCTGTTGGCTTCTGCTCTTTCGGCGTCCCGCTTCTTTCGCTGAATCGCCCGCTGTTCTTCAATGAACTTTTCTCTTTCAGCCTTTCTGTGCTGCTTCTCGTATCTTTTTTCCGCGGCCTCTCTCTTTTTCTGTATTTTAGCAAGCCTTGCCTCTTCCGCAGCTTTTATTTTCTCGGCCTCGCGTCTGGCCTGTTCTGCCGCCTTCCGGGCAGCTGCCGCTCTTCGCTCTTCCTCTTGAATTCTGCGCTTTTCCTCTTCTGCTCTTCGACGGAGCTCCTCCTGTCTTTTTCTTTCCTGCTGTTCCCTGAGGACAGCCTCCCTTCTGAGACGCTCCTGTTCCATCTGTTCCTTTTGGAGCTGAATATCCTTCAGCTTCTGTTCCGAGCTGTTTTTCCTTTCAAGTGCCTCGGCATGGAGTCGGCGCCTTTCGCTTCTGTTCAGCTCCGCGCGGAGTTCCGCCTTCTGCCGCTGCTTCTTCATCTCGGCTTCCCGTTCCTCTGCCTCCTTGAGAGCTCTTCTCTTCTCCACAGCTTCCTGCTGCTTTGCCGCCAGCTTTTCCCTGGCCTCCTCCCGGCGAATCTGAGCAACCTTTATTCTGGCTGTTTTCTCCAGCCTGTCCTCGTGAATGGCCTGCTGTTCCTCCGCATCCTTTTTTGCCTGCTGGAGAACCGCCAGCTCCGCCGCCCTGACCTCGGCGCTGTCTATACCGGAAGCTCCCGGCATGCTTTCTCCTGCCTTTTCCCGAACAGCAGAAACAGACTCTTCACCATCCTCAGGCGTGGAGTCTGCAATTCCCTCAGTTCTGGCTTTCAGTTCTTCAATCTTCGCCTTCAGATCCTGCACGTCACTGAAGGCTTTCTTGACGGTTTCATTCTGATTCATTATTTCGTTATCTTTTTCTTCAGCAGCCGGATTTTTTCCTCCGTTATCTCTCCAAAGCATTGGCACCTCTCTCCTGTTTCAAGCATCCCCGTGTCTTTGCATTTCGGGCAGCTGTACTGCATGTCCATGTAGTCCAGCTCAAATCCGTTATCCGTCATCAGGACTGCTCTCTTCATGTTAAGCGTGTCTATCGTTTCTTTTATCTTCTCTATTTCTTCCCTGCCGTTTATCCGGCCGGTTGCGATTATTCTCGTTATTTCCGAGGTGAGTCCTCTCTCCTTTTCGTCAATCTCCCGGATTTCAGGAACCTTTTCGTACACTTCTTCCTTTCTTGCCTTTGCCTGGGCTCCGTTAAGAGCTCTTAAGGTTTCGTAGTACTCCATCTTGTCCGCAGTGGTAACTCCGCTCTTTTCCGGACTTCCCTTTTCCTCGTGCCAGTTCACGAGAATTTTGTTCACGTAATTTATGTTCGGGCTTGAAATTCCGGCTGTTTTGCTGCAGGCCTGTAGCACCGAATCCATATTGAATTTCAGGCTGTCAAACCAGGAATCCATAATTCTGCGTTCCTCCTCGGTGGGGCTTCTGTGAAAGCCCAGAGCCTGGAACACTCTCCTGTAAGCCTCGGTCCTCTCCTCCAGCAGTTCAATGTGTTCGTGGACATCTTCAATTGTTCTGTATCCGTCTTTTACCCAGTTTTTGACTACAGCGCCAACGTAGTTCACAGCCTTTTTCTTCTTCCTGGCGCAGTATTCAAATGCAAAGGCAACAACCTCCGGTTCTGTTCCGAAGTCATCAATCCACGATGCGATTTCATTCATTTCACTGCCGCTTATTATTCGACCGGCGGCTTTCTCAATGCGGCTGAACATGTTCTTGTATTCGCTGCTTGACAGCTGCCCGGTGAACCCCCGTTCCGCCGGCATGTATCCGCTTTCATCCTGGGGTCCGTACAGCTTCTCCTTCAGCAATACGAATACCACATCATATTCAAGGATGTTTTCGTGGGAGATGTTGGTTTTCCTTATTACCCCCATGTTTTCCCAGTATGTCCATGCCTTCAGCACATCCTCGATATTCATGGTCAGCTGCTTGGCAATGTCTTCATTGCTGAGGGCAACACCAAGCTCAGCATTCATCAGCGCCAGAAGATACACTTTCACGTAATCTCCAGGTGCCCCTGTCATGTACTCGTTAATGAAAAGATTCTCCACCGGGGTGTCAAGGAGATAATATTCTTTTGTCTTTTCTTTCTTAAATCCCATGTTCTAAAATCCGCCGAAGCTGCCGCTGCCGGCACTGTCCACAAATTTTGTTATCTTATCCAGCCATGCGACTCTGACGGTTCCCGTTGAACCGCTTCTCTGCTTGGCGATTATCACTTCGCATTCTCCCAGCGCCTCGGATTCCTTATTGTAGTAGTCATCCCTGTAAAGGAACAGCACTATGTCCGCATCCTGCTCTATTGATCCCGACTCTCTCAGATCTGCCAGCATCGGCCTGTGGTCGGTTCTCTGTTCCGGAGCACGGGATAACTGAGACAGAACGATAACCGGACAATCCAGTTCTCTTGCCAGAAGTTTCAGATTCCTCGTGAGCACGGAAACCTCCTGTGTTCTGGAATCGGCCCTGCCCTCTGAATTCATCAGCTGCAGGTAGTCGATGATAATCATGTCCAGCTTCCCCTCAGCCTTGAGCCTTCTGCACTTGCTCTTCATTTCCATTATGCTCAGTCCCGGAGTGTCGTCTATGTAAATGGGCGCCTTTGCCAGTATTTCCATGGCTACAGTGAAATCCGTCCAGTCCCGCTGCTCGAGAGTTCCCGTCCTTATCTTCTGCATCTCAACCTTTGATTCCATGGCGAGAAGTCTGGCGCTCAGCTGCTCCATTGCCATTTCCATGGAGAATATCATTACGGATTTTCCTGCCTTTGTTGCAGCATTAAGAGCCAGAGACAGTGCAAAGGCCGTCTTGCCCATGCCGGGTCTGGCTGCGAGTATGATAAGATCTGATTTCTGCCAGCCTGAGGTTTTGGCATCCAGTTCTCTGAAGCCTGTTGTTACCCCTGTGATGCCTCCCTTCTGCTTGGCTGCCAGGTCCATGGCTTCGATGTTTCTTGCCAGTATATCCTTAAGGGGCGTGTACTTTCCCTTGTTCTTCGACTGTGATATATCAAATATCCCGTTTTCTGCATAATCCAGAAGCTGGTTTGCATCCATGCTCTTGTCGTATCCCTTGGCGACGATTTCGTCTGCCTTGGCAATAAGCCTTCTTATCATGGCTTTCTCCACCACGATTTTGGCATATTCTCCTGCGTTGGCTGTTGTGGGAATGGCTGAGGCGAGGCCTGCTATGTATGCACGTCCCCCTACCATGTTAAGGCTTCCCCTTTTATCCAGCTCTTCGGAAACGGTCAGCGCATCAACAGGTGCATTCTTTCTGGCCAGCTCGTATATGACGGAAAAAATCTCCTTGTTGTTGGGGTCGTAGAAGTCGTCTGCCGATGTGATTTCCAGCACATCATACATGGCATCCGGGGAAAGCAGCGCTGCCCCCAGTACAGATTGTTCCGCTTCCAGATTGTGTGGAGGGATTCTCTCTTCCATTTTTATTCCTCTTGTTCCGATTCTTCCCGCTTACTCTACGGTTACTTCCACCTTCATCTTGGCCGATACTTCAGGGAACAGTTTGATTGTCACCTGAGTTTTTCCTGCCTGCTTTATAGGTCCTTCCATTTCGATTTTTTTCTTGTCCACATCAATGCCTTCCTGGTCCTTGAGAGCCTTGGCGATGTCCATTGATGTTACGGAGCCGAACAGCTTGCCGTTTTCTCCCCCCTTTGACTTCACGATAAGGGTAATCTTTTCGAGCTCAGCGGCCTTCTCCTCTGCTGCTGCCTTCTGCTCCGCTCTCTTTTCTTCGGCAATTGCCTTCTGCTTCTCCAGGCTTCTCACATTTCCCTGGGTGGCCTCCTTGGCCAGTCCCTTAGGTATGAGTCTGTTTCTGGCATAGCCGTCGTTTACCTTAACAACATCTCCTGCCTTGCCTGTGCCTTTTACGTCCTGTGTAAGGATTACTATCATGATTTTATCCTCCTATTGTGTTGTCTTTGTGCAGATATTCATCAATCTGTTTGAGAATTTCTTCCGGTGATACGTTTGTTTTCATTCCTGCTGTATTCATGTGTCCTCCGCCGCCGAAGTGCTCCATGATATACTGCACGTTTATGTTTCCAAGGGATCTGGCGCTTACCACCGTTTCTCCCTTTTCGTTTACTCCCGCCACGAAGCTGGCTTCAATGCCCTTAATGGTGAGAAGCTCATCAGCAACCTGTGAGTTTATTATCTGGGTATTCAGTGTCTGGCCTTTGCATATTGACATGGCTATGCCGTCTTCGAATATTTTCGCATCGGCGATACCCTCGGCTCTTGCTCTGAAATTGTCCGCATTGTCCTGGAAATATCTTCTGACATTCTGGAGATCGGCTCCGGCTCTCTTGAGCCAGGATGCCGCCTCGAATGTTCTTACTCCGGCCTTGACAGCGAATCTGTTTGTGTCCAGAGTAATTCCCGCAAGCAGCGCGTCGGCTTCAATCTTCGTGATGGATTTCCTGTCCACCATGTACTGCAGAATTTCCGTAACCAGCTCCGATGCAGAGGATGCGTAGGATTCCATGTATGAAAGGGTCTGTCCGGGCAGTACGTCCTCCGCCTTCCTGTGATGGTCTATTACCGCCAGTCTGCTTACGGCTTCAACCAGCTTCATTGATTCCACCAGCATTGGTCTATGAGTATCCATAACTATTACCAGGGATTTCTCGTCAACAAGCGCCAGTGCCTTTTCTTCGGAGATAAAATTGTAGTCACCTGTTGCCTTTGCATCCTCTATTATGCTGTTCATGGTTTCGTTGTATTCTCCGAGAACTATATATGTGTCTCTGCCTGTTATTGCGGCAAGCCGGCTGATTCCCAGGGACGAACCGAAACAATCCATGTCCGGATTGCTGTGTCCCATTATGAAAATGTTTGAGGATTGCTCCATGAGAGTCTTCAGGGCATGCCCTATTATTCTTGATTTTCCCTTGTTTCTCTTCTCGACGCTCTGGGTTCCTCCCCCGTAGTACTGAAAGGTTCTGACGTTTTTGACTACTGCCTGATCTCCGCCTCTTCCCAATGCCATATCCAGCGCTTCCTGGGCATAATCGTCGCCCTCCGCCAGAGTCTTGCCTCCTACTCCTATTCCTATGCTTAATGTTACAGGGAACTCTGTTTCCGCTTCTATGGCTCTGGCTCTATCCAGAATTTCGAAGTTCCCTGCTATTATTTCCTCGTAGTTCTTATGGGTAATGGCGAGCTCGTACAGGTTTTCCTTGTACCGGGCCACCATAGCTCCCATCTCTGCCGCCCAGCCTCTTATGAGTCTGTCGATTTCAACGGCGATTTCCAGCTCCCGCTGCTCGCTTTCCTCAGCTATGAGCTCGTCCATGTTGTCCACGTTAACAAGGAGCATATAAACTCTTTCATTGTTGTAGAGTTCCTTGAGCTTCTCATAGGCGGTTACATCCACGAAGTTCATTATAATCGGTCTATCTTCCTGAACTTCCCCATCTCGCTCGCTCCCCAGAAAGCTGCAGGCTATCCTGAAGTTTTTATCGTTTCTCTTGATATACAGAGATGTGTCATCTGTTGCCGCCTTGATAAAATCGTTCATCTTTATCCCGGTCAGTGCGAATATGTCATAATCCACAATGCCGTCGTACTTGAACACCTCTGCAATTTTTCTGCTTGCTCTGGTTACCTTCCCCTGGGGGCTTACAATGCACATCGGCATCGGCGTGTAATAGGCCAGAAGCTTCTCTATTCGTCCTGCGTACATCTTGTTCTCCTAATAACGGGCACACTAAGGCATATTTTCGTAACCTATATTATAACAAGAACCAAGGCGGATTGCAAAGGCAGTTGAGAGGCAATGCAAAAGGTCCTCAATGTCTGGATATTCAGGCATTGAGGACCTTATGGATTACTGTTTGTTTCTAATCGCCGAATTAGTCAGCAACATATGGCAGCAGTGCCAGGATTCTGGCCTTCTTGATTGCCTTTGTGACCTCTCTCTGGTGAATTGAGCAAGTACCTGTGATTCTTCTAGGAAGGATCTTACCTCTTTCGGTGATGTACTTCTTGAGAGTATCAACGTCCTTGTAATCAATTTTCTTTGTCTTATCTGCGCAGAACTGGCAAACCTTCTTTCTTCTCATTCCGCCGCCGCGTCTCTTGTTATCATAAGCCATTGAAATGGTCTCCTTTCTTTAGGATTTTTTAGAATGGAATATCATCATCCTGTAATGATGTGAAGCCCTCGTTAGGGATATCCATAGCCTGTCCGCCCTGGGGCTGACCTGCCGGTGCTCCGTAGCTTTCCTGAGCCTGATATCCGCCGCCCTGACCTGCGCCCTGGCTGCTTGAGAGGAATTCCACTCCGCCGTAATTGTTTGCAATTACTTCTGTTGTATAGACGGTTCTGCCGTCCTTTTCATAACTGCCCGTCTGAATTTTGCCATTAACACAAACCTTGCTGCCCTTCTTCAGATATCTGTCGCAGTTTTCTGCAGTTTTGCCGAATACCACGATAGGGATGAAGCTTGTTCTCTGCTTGTCGCCGAAGCCGTCGTTTACTGCCACGGTGAATCTGCATATTGCAGTCTGGTTCTGGCCTGTTGAATATCTCAGTTCCGGGTCTCTTGTCAGGTTCCCAATAAGTATAACACTATTCATGCTGTTCCCCCTTCAGATTTCTATTTCTGATCTCTGTTATCAATCAGGTGTCTCATAACGTTGTCTGAAATCTTGAGTCTTCTGTCGAGTTCCTTAGGCAGTGTTGGTGCAGCCTTGAACTCAATAACAACGTAATATCCTTCAGTCTTCTTCTGAATTGGATATGCGAGCTTTCTCATTCCCCATACGTCTACATTTCCGACTTCGCCTTCTGAAGCGATAATTTCCTTAACTGCTTCGATTGTGGCTTCTTTCTTATCGTCTTCCAGTGTAGGATCGATGATGAACATTACCTCATAATTTGTCATTGTTTCACCTCCCTGTGGACTAGATGGCAACCCTTTTCGGGTTGCAAGGATACGCGTCGAACCCTATGTCCGATGCCACGTGCACGCACACGCCTATATATTATACATCAGATTGGCCACAAATCAAGATTTTTTTCTGCGTCTTCTCTGTGCAGTCACTGCAATGTTGAAAATTAATGCTGTTTTTTGTATTATTGTCCTGTACCAAGCTCCGCCTCCGGTTTCAGCGGCGGACAATGAAAGGATTTCTGATGAGCGGAATAATAAACACAATCGTATCCCTTCTGGTGGCGGTTTTCGTTTCCGGCAGTGTCTCAAATATTGCTCAGGAAACTCCCCGGGAGGCGGTAAATGAATTTTTCTCAGGCCTGACCGAGGGAAACCCTCAGACTTATGAAATGTATATGGACAACAGCTACATTAATCTGATTGCAAACTCCGGAATGTCTGATGAGGATGCTTCAAGAATGCGCAGCGTCCTATTTGAAGATCTAAATTGGGAAATTACCGATTCCGCCGAAAGGGAAAACATCGCCGTATGCAAGGTCACCCTCACGAACAATGACTTCAGCCGGGTTCTTGAAAGCTATGAGAAAGATTCCCACGATTATGTGATGGACAATCTCTATGAGGACAAGGTTACGGACAAGGATCAGCTTGCCGCTGCCTGCCTTGATATTTACCTTAACCAGCTGGAGGATGCGGCTGCCGGCAGTGAAACCGGCGAAAGGGAAGTATTCATCCCCCTTGAGGCAGACGGCTTCAGCGGCTGGCGGGTAATTCTGGATGATGAAATAATGAAGGCTGCTGCAGGGGGCCTTGTCCTGCCTGCTGATAAATAGGTGATTTGAACAAATAGGTGGTCTATACAATATGGAACATAACGATACAGAAATGCGAAAAAAACATACCTCTTTGAAGCTCGTTCTTCTTGGCATCGGTGTTTCCCTGGTGCTTCTGGCACTCAATTTATGGCTGGGAACGCTTAGTCTCAATACCAATGCCGACATGGCAGAGGCTGATATCGCCGCGGAGAAGTCAGAGGCAGCGCAGGAAACGGACCTGGCAAACATCCTGCGGGAGGATACGGTGGAGTATGTATTCGAAGAAGAATCAATTCCCGCATACTCATACAATGAGATATGGAACATGGACATGAGCAAGCCCAGCGGCGTTACAGTTGCGGATTTGAAGCTTGTTACCGCAGGAAATCTGGTGGGCCTTGAGGAGGACTTCTGGCAGTGCGAGCAGGACAACAATGTAAACTGTCTCTTCGTAATGGCCATAGCATCTCTGGAAAGCGCCAATGGCACAATATGCTTCAGACCTAACAACATGTTTGGCTACGGCGGCAGCGGATTCAGTTCAAAGGCAGAGGGAATACGGGTAGTATCCAGAGCTCTTGCAAACAGCTACCTGACCCCGGGAGCCAGCCTGTATAACGGGAAACGCATTACAGATGTCAACAAGCGATATGCCGCAAGCTCCACCTGGGACGAAAAAGTCTGCCGTAACATGGCCAGATATTACTCCGTAATCAGCAGTCACCACAACCGGCAGCTTGAAAAGCTTAAGTAAACAGTTTATTTCCAGAGCTTATCCGGGTATTCTCCCTTGTCCTTCTTCGCCTGAAGCTGAGCCTGAACTGAAGCCTTATCTTCCTTGTAGGTAACCCCGCACCACTTGTCATGACAAGGCAGCACCTTCACCGTTGCCTTGCCTGCCTTAACAAGCCTGTCCACGGATCTAGGCAGGAGAAACTCGCTCTTTAACGGATTTGTCGGAACATCCTCCCTGAAGAATCTACCTATGTCATTCTTCAGCTCATCGATGAACTCAGCTGTGAATCCCCAGAAGTTCATTGAAACCCGGGTTCCCTCAGGAAGAGGCACCCATGTTTCTTCATCATCTGCCAGATAGCAGATTCCCTCCGGTTTTCTCTGAATCTTGAACCTTTCAACAATATCCTTCAGACAGCCCTGCTCATCCACTTCGCAGACGCCCCTTGTTACATGTCCGTTTTCTGTAATGGTATTCTCCAGCATGTATCCCGCCATGCAAAAATCATAAGGCTGACCTGCCTTTGCATTCTCCAGATACTCGTACACCGATACGAAGGCGTCCTGTCCGTAATAGTCGTCGGCGTTAATTACCAGAAACGGTCCGTCCAGGAGCTCCCTGCAGGCATAGATTGCATGGGATGTACCCCACGGCTTCTCTCTGCCTTCAGGTATTTCGAAACCCTCCGGAATATCCTTAAGATCCTGGTATGCGTACTCGATTTCCATGAATCTTCCGGCTCTTTCATCAACAATTTCTCTGAATATCTCGCGATGCTCTTCCTGTATCACGAAAATCGCTCTGTCAAATCCCGCCATCATGGCATCGTATAGAGAGAAATCCAATATTATTTCTCCGGCTTCGGTGATCTTGTCCACCTGCTTGAGACCTCCGTACCTGGATCCCATGCCCGCCGCCATTATTACAAGTGTTGGTTTGCTGCTCATTTTCTTACACCCTTTCAGTTAATCATTTCCTTAAATTCCTCAAATGTAGTATAATTACTAAAACTATGAATAACAAGAGGTATTTATGACAAACAGACTCACAATTGTTACGGGATATTTCGGAGCCCCCATCCATGCAAAGGCAGCAGAGCTTGCCCGGGAAAGGGGTGTTGAGCTTCTGTCCCTTGACGAAGAAATTGTCAGAAGGGACGGCCGCTCAATCAAAAGGCTTGTGATGATGAATGGTGAACACGGCTACAGAAATCAGGAGTATGAGGTTCTTAAGGAGCTTGCTGACTCCGGCAGGGAACTGGTGGTATCCTGCGGCGACGGCGTTCTTTATGACGATGATTCCAGAAGCATAATACTTCAGGGAAAGCTGGTAATCGAAGGGGAAGAGCTTTCTGAGGATCAGCTTTGGGAAAATGCCCGTCTGCAGGAGGATTCCTATCACGCCTTTATGGCCTTTGGGACTCAGGAAGATAAGCGCAGGGCCTTTGACAGTTTTATTGAGCGACAGAAAATTTTATTTGGAGGGTTGAAATGATTCAAAGAAGAGAAGACGCTGCCAGAGAGGCGGCAATGGCAGTTGGCAAAAAGATGGTTGCTGCAGCAATGACGGCGCCTAAGGGCTGCGGCGTTGATAACGTCGAGGCAGTGCTTGTTTCAGGAGATGACAAGGATATCCTGGCCGCCCACATGAGAGATATTGCCCGGGAAACCGGAGAGGATTTCTATGCCAGAGATGCGGGAAACGTTGATAACAGCTTCTGCGTGGTTCTCCTCTGGGCTAAAAACGAACCTATACAGCTGACCAACTGCGGTCTTTGCGGATTCCCTGACTGTGCTGCCAACAGAGCAGCCGGTGCCATGTGCGCCTTTAATATTACGGATCTGGGAATTGCTGTTGGTTCTGCAGTTTCAGTTGCGGCAGATAACAGAATTGATAACCGCGTTCTGTTCTCCGCCGGCAAGGGCGCTGCCCGCATGAACCTTTTCGGAAACGATGTCAAGGTTTGCTACGGAATCCCTCTTTCTGTATCCTCAAAGAGCGTGTTCTTTGACCGTGGGGATCAGGATGTGTCATTCTAAGGGGGAGGTAGTCTTTTAATGAAAATAATCCGCAACATTCCTGCGGCAATTAAGCTTTATAACGCTGTTAAATACTTTAATAAGAACAAGACTAAAATAGAGGATGCCAAGGCGGCCGGTAATTTTGAAGAGGAGCGCCGGTGGATTCTCGACTCCACCTCAACCTTCGGCCCAATGCTGATGAAGAGCTTCGGCTGCGACCTCCATATACATGGAGAGGAGAATATTCCGGATAATGGTCCGGTGGTTATTGTCGCAAACCATCAGAGCTATTTTGACATTCCGGTTCTTATGGCTGTTTTCACGAAGTTTCAGTTCGGCTTTATCGCCAAGCAGTACCTTGCCAAGGCTCCTCTTCTCGGTCCCTGGATGCCTCGGATTCGTTCTGTCTTCATAGAAAACGATAATCCCCGTGCATCACTTGAAGCCATAACCAAGGGAATCAGCTATATCAAAGACGGTTTCTCCATGGCAATATGTCCTGAGGGAACAAGAAGCAAAGGCCCCGAAATGGCGCCTTTCATGAAGGGAGCCATGAAGCTGGCAACTAAGCCCGGAGTGCCCATCATTCCTGTTTCAATTCACGGCACATACAAGTGCTTTGAGGAAACCGGGGTGGCTAAGGGCGCCCGTATTGATGTAATTGTCCATCCGGCCGTTCCTACTGCCGGAATGAGCCGGACGGAGGAAAAGCTCCTTTCGGATAAAATCGAGGGGATTGTTAGAAGCGGCGTAGAGAAGCTTATTTCAGAGGGATAATCCCACACAATATGTATCAAAAAAGGAGCCGCTAAAGCTCCTTTTTAAGTCTCTTTTCTGCTTCGTGGGATTAGATTCCCAGGCCGAATCTGTCTCTTACTCTCTTCATTACCGGCTGGGCGATGGCGTTTGCCCTTTCTGCCCCGTCATTGAGAACTCTGATTAATTCATCTGAATATCTGATTTCTTCAAAGTTCTTCTTGATTGGCGCCAGAGCCTCCTGGGTAACCGAAACCAGTTCCTTCTTCAGATCGCCGTATCCTCGCCACTGCTGATCTGCCAGAATTTCTTCAACTGTTCTGCCGCTGAGGGCGCTGTAGATGTTCAGCAGATTTGATACTCCCGGCTTGTTTTCCGGATCGAATCTTATTTCTCCGTCAGAGTCAGTGGTTGCTCTCATGATTGATTTCTTGATTTTGCTGTCCTCGTCAAGAAGGGATATTCTTGAGTGCTCGTTCTCTGCGGACTTGCTCATCTTGGTTTCAGGATCATCCAGTGCCATTATTCTGGCCCCTGATTTCATGAATCTTCCCTCAGGAACCACGAAGGTATCGCCGTACTTGTTGTTAACTCTTATTGCGATATCTCTTGTAAGCTCAATATGCTGCTTCTGATCATTTCCCACGGGCACAACATCTGTGTCATATAGCAATATGTCTGCAGCCATAAGGACCGGATATGTGAGAAGGCCTGTTCCCACGGATTCCTTGCCTCCGCTCTTGGCTTTAAACTGGGTCATTCTGAAAAGCTCTCCTGTATATGAATTGCAGCAGAGAACCCATCCAAGCTCAGCATGTCCCGACACCTGAGACTGAACGAAAATTATTGATTTTTTCGGATCAACTCCTATCGCCATGTAAAGAGCCGCCACATCCAGAATATGCTTCCTCAGTTCCTCAGGATTCTGGGGAACTGTAATTGCGTGTTCATCAACAATACAGTAAATGCATTCGTGATCTTTCTGAAGCTCAACAAACTGCTTCAGTGCACCAAGGTAATTTCCAAGATGCAGATTCCCTGTCGGCTGTACGCCTGAGAATACTCTTTTCATTTCTTCTTCTCCTTAAATATCAAATGATGTCTGTTCTGATTCCTCATCCTCTGCAGCGTCCCGTGCTTCTGCCTTCTTCTGGGCCTTCTGCTTCAAGGCTAGCTTGGCGTCTCTGGCTCGTTCCTCCTCATTTATTACCTTTGACATGGAAATAATCTCCACATCATCGCCGGTTTTCATTATCTTAACACCCTGGGTAGCACGGCCTAGCTTGCTTATGCCGCTGGCCTCAATTCTTATTACCGTGCCCTTGGAGTTGATAAGCATTACTTCATCATCATCATCCACAACAATTGCGCCAATCAGATGTCCCGTTTTCTTGAACTTGCTCTTATCATAGGTGAGAAGACCCTTGCCGCCTCTTGCCTGAACCTTGTATTCCTCAACAGGTGTTCTCTTGCCGAAGCCCTTGCTTGTTACAACCAGCAGTTCCTCCTTCGGCTGAACCAGTTGCATTGCAACCACCTCATCATCATCCTCAAGCTTAATAGCTCTAACACCGCCGGCAACTCTTCCCATAGGGCGCACATCCTCCTCGGAGAAGCTTATGCACTTGCCGTTTTTTGTAATAATGATAACATTGTCGCTTCCGGACGTCTGCTTGATTTCAACAAGTTCATCCCCGTCCTTCAGGGTAATTGCTATCAGGCCGGTTTTTCTGTTGGTGTCAAATTCGGAAATCGCTGTTTTCTTAATGGTTCCGTTCTTAGTAACTGCGATAAGATACTTATCATCTCTGAAATCTCTGAACGGAATAACTGCTGAAATTCTCTCACGCTGCATCAGGTTCAGGAAGTTCGCAGCATTTGTTCCCTTGGCTGTTCTGGCTGCCTCAGGTATCTCATAGGCCTTTATCTTGTGAGCCTTACCCATGCTTGTGAAGAACATCAGGTAGTCGTGGGTTGATGTCATTATCAGATCTCTGATGAAATCATCATCCCTTGTGGTAACTCCAGTTATTCCTTTGCCGCCTCTTCTCTGAGTCTTATATGTATCGGCAGGAACTCTCTTCAGATAACCTCTGTGAGTGAGAGTAATCGCAACCTGCTTTTCTTCAATCAGATCCTCTTCATCCATTTCGTCAACAGCTCCCTGAATGCGGGTTTTTCTCTTGTCTCCCCACTTCTTTCTTATCTCAAGAAGCTCATCCTTTATTACTCCAAGCAAAAGCTTGATATCTCCCAGAATGCTCCTGTAGTATTTAATCTTCTCCTGGAGTTCTGCGTATTCCGCTTCAATCTTTTCTCTTTCCAGTCCCTGAAGACGGGCAAGTCTCATGTCAAGAATTGCCTGGGCCTGGATTTCTGAAAGGCCGAATCTCTCCATCAGCTTTTCCCTGGCGTCGTTGTAGCTTGATCTGATTACTCTGATTATCTCATCAATGTTGTCAAGAGCTATTCTCAGTCCTTCCAGAATATGTGCTCTTGCCTCTGCCTTCTTGAGATCAAACTGTGTTCTTCTTGTTACAACATCCTTCTGATGCTTGAGATACTCCTCCAGAATCTCCTTGAGATTGAGAACCTTAGGTCTGCCGTTGACAATTGCCAGCATAATCATGGAAATGTTTTCCTGTAGTGCTGTATGCTTGTACAGCTTGTTCAGCATTACCCTTGGATTCGCAGTTGCCTTAAGGTCTATTACTATTCTTATTCCGTTACGGTTTGACTCGTCTCTGATGCCGGAAATACCCTCAAGCTTCTTTTCCTTTACCAGTTCTCCCATCTTTTCCAGCATTCTGGCCTTGTTAACCTGATACGGAATTTCAGTAACAATAATCTGGGATTTTCCCCTTGAGGTTTCTTCAATTTCGCATACGGATCTGACAACGCATTTGCCCTGTCCCGTTCTGTATGCCTCTTGAATTCCCTTCTTTCCCATTATTACAGCACCGGTTGGGAAATCAGGCCCCTTTATTATCTTGATTAAATCATCAACGGTACATTCCTCATCGGCAACCTCCATGTCAATCATCTTCACACAGGCGTCAATGGTTTCAGTAAGATTGTGAGGCGGAATGGATGTTGCCATTCCTACGGCGATACCGTTGCTTCCGTTTATCAGAAGGTTCGGTACCCTTGCCGGCAGCACTGTAGGCTCCTGCTCCTCCTCATCGAAGTTCGGAATGAAATCCACAGTTTCTTTATCAATATCTCTAAGCATCTGCAGTGCGAAGGGAGTCATTCTTGCCTCCGTATAACGCATTGCCGCTGCACCGTCTCCGTCTATTGATCCGAAATTTCCGTGGCCGTCAACAAGCGGGTATCTTGTTGCAAAGGGCTGTGCCAGCTTTACCATTGCCTCATAGATTGAACTGTCGCCATGAGGATGATACTTACCCATTACTTCACCCACAATACGAGCTGATTTCTTGTGTGGCTTATCCGGGGTTATTCCCAGTTCATGCATTCCATAAAGAATTCTTCTGTGTACAGGCTTAAGTCCGTCCCTGACATCCGGAAGAGCTCTCCCAACTATAACGCTCATGGCATAGTCGATGTAGGAGGTCTTCATTTCGTCATGAATCTCATGCTGTATCATTTTCTGATCCTCAAGCAGATTTGCTTTTGTCATATGAATTACCTCCCTTCCTATACGTCAATGTTGGCATAAACCGCATGATCTTCAATGAACTTCTTGCGAGGAGGAACCTTGTCTCCCATAAGAGTTGTGAAAATCTCATCTGCAGCCGTAGCGTCGTCCACTGTTATCTGAATAAGGGTTCTCTTTGTGAAATCCATGGTAGTATCCCAAAGCTGTTCGGCATCCATTTCACCAAGACCCTTATATCTCTGTATATCGTATTTCTTGCCCTTCAGTTTTTCCAGAAGCTCATTCTGTTCCTTATCTGAATAGGTGTAGTAGATATCCTTGCCCTGCTTAACTCTGAAAAGAGGAGGCTGGGCAGCGTAAACATAGCCGTTCTCAATAAGGGGCGTCATGTATCTGTAGAAGAATGTGAGAAGCAGCGTCCTGATATGGGCACCGTCAACATCGGCATCTGTCATTATAATAATCTTGTGATAACGGAGCTTGGTAATATCAAAATCCGCACCGATGCCGCAGCCGAAGGCAGTTATCATGTTCTTGATTTCCTCAGAATTGAGAATCTTATCAAGACGAGCCTTCTCAACATTAAGTATCTTACCTCGCAAAGGCAGTATAGCCTGTCTCTTTCTGTCTCTTCCGTCTTTGGCGGAGCCTCCGGCGGAGTCTCCCTCCACCAGGAATATTTCTGAAATTGCAGGATCCTTTTCGGAGCAGTCCCAGAGCTTGCCCGGCATTGAACCGCTGTCCAGAACCGTGGCTCTTCTGGCAAGATTTCTTGCCTTCCTTGCAGCCTCTCTGGCTCTGGCAGCCTTGAGACATTTCTCTATTATTACCTTTGCCTGCTTAGGGTTTTCCTCAAGAAATGCACCAAGGAAATCCGCAGTGGCTGTTTCAACGAAACCTCTCATATCGGAATTGCCTAGCTTCGCTTTTGTCTGTCCTTCAAACTGAGGTTCGGTGAGCTTAACGGATACTATTGCGGTAATTCCTTCCCTGACATCAGCACCATCAAAGGGATCATCTGATTCCTTAAGTATTTTGCTCTTCTTACCATAGTCGTTAAAGGTTCTGGTAAGAGCTGCCTTGAATCCCTGGAGATGAAATCCCCCTTCAGTTGTCTTGATGTTGTTGGCATATGACGCAATGTACTCGCTGTAGCTGTCGGTATACTGAAGAGCAACCTCAACCTCTCTTCCTTCATCCTTTGCTTCGAAATATATTATGTCCTTGTGTATGGCATTTTTTGATTCATTCAGATACTGGACGTACTGCTTAATTCCGCCTTCATAATAGAATTCGTCGGAATTGCCGTTGCGCTTATCCTCAATGGCTATTTTTATTCCTTTATTGAGGAATGCCATCTCTCTGAATCTTCTTGCCAGAGTATCATAATCGTAAACGGTATCGTCGAATATTTCAGGATCCGGCCAGAATGTGGATTTTGATCCTGTCTTTCTGGCGTTTCCTACCTCCTCAAGAGGAGTAACTGTTTTGCCGTATTCGTAGGCCTGTGTATATACCTTGCCGTTTCTTCTTACTTCAACTTCCATTCTGGTGGAAAGTGCATTAACAACTGAAGCACCAACACCATGGAGTCCTCCGGATACCTTATATCCTCCTCCCCCGAACTTTCCTCCGGCATGGAGCACAGTATGAATTACCTCTACTGCAGGCTTCTTCATTTTTGGATGCATGTCCACAGGCATCCCTCTTCCGTCATCCTCAACGGTTATTGAATTATCCTTGTTTATTGCAACTTTTATTGTTGTACAAAATCCCGCCAGCGCTTCGTCCACCGAGTTGTCTACAATCTCGTAAACAAGGTGATGGAGTCCTGCGGCACCGGTACTTCCGATGTACATTCCCGGTCTTTTTCTTACAGCCTCTAATCCTTCTAATACCTGTATTTGTTCGGCACCGTACTGCTGTAAATTCTCATTGTTTGCCATTAATTATTCTCCTTGTATTTCAACGGTGAATCAGTAACTTACTTAATCACAAAACACGAGATATTGTATCATGAAAACGCCTTTTTCGCAATATTTTGTGCTGTTTTAATAAAAAATGCGGTTTAGCCGATAAAAATCGTTCAGACCGCATTTTTTTAGCTTATATTTATATTTCTATTTCAACCTGCCCGTTATTTATTTTGAAAATTTTTCCTTCCGGCAGATTTCTGGCTACCGACCCTATTATGTCGGTTGTTGTGATAAACATCTGGTTCTCGCCGAGAGAATTCAGAAGGTAAACCTGACGGTCGTTGTCAAGCTCTGATAATACATCATCGAGAAGGAGAATGGGCTTTTCTCTCTTCTCTTCTTCTATTATTCTGATTTCGGAAAGTTTAAGGGAAAGAGCTGCAGTTCTCTGCTGTCCCTGTGAGCCGAATTTTCTTAAATCTATTCCATCTGCAATAATACTGAAATCGTCCCTGTGTGGACCGTGACCTGTTGTTCTGTTTCGGATATCCTCCCTGACCTTTTCGGGATTGAACTCGCACGGTTCGTATTTCAGCTGAAGTCTTTCTTTGCCTCCTGTTATTTTGTAATGTATTTCTCTGCTTATTTCTTCAAGTTTTTCTATGAAGCTTCTTCTTCTTTCAATAATCTTTGTTCCAAGGGCTGCCAGCTGCACATCCCAGATGCTGAGCATATCCATATCTATTGTTTCACCTTTAAGATATGCATTTCTCTGCTTCAGCACTCTCCTGTAATCTGTGATATCTGCCAGGTAACCTGCTCTTATCTGGCACATTTCCCTGTCGATGAATTTTCTTCTTCTTTCAGGTTCATCCTTTACTATTTTCAAGTCTTCGGGTGAAAAAACTATTATAAACAGTCTTTCCAGAAGCTCCGAGGTTTTTTTTATTTCAACTCCATCAACTTTGATACCCTTTTTGCCGTCCCTGGTAATTGCAAGCTCATTTACTTTTTCATCCTCGTCATTGTCCTGATAGAATGTCGTTTTGAGGCGGCAAAAATCAGAATCGAATTTTATGAGATCCTTTTCCCTCACGTTTTTAAAGGATTTCCCAAGTCCATTTAAATATATTCCCTCGAGAAGATTTGTCTTCCCCTGTGCATTTTTACCGAGAAATATATTAACAGTTCTGGCAAATGACAGCTTTTCATCTGAATAATTTCTGAAATTGTGCAGTTCAATATCCTTTATATGCATAATCTAAATTGCAGGAATTCTTACCGGAAGAATCAGATATTCATATGCATCTCCCTCAACAGGCTTTACAACACAAGGTGAAACACCTGTCTTGAAGTTGAGTGAAATCTGTTCATCGTCAACTGCTTTGAGAACTTCTATAACAAACTTTGAATTAAATCCGATTTCAATGTCGTTTCCTTCTTTTTCTATTATTATTTCTTCTTTGACATTTCCCTCCTCTGATCTTGAGGTAATTGTCATCAGGTTGTTTTTAATTGAAATCTTAATCAGATTATTCTTTCCTTCTTTTGCAAGAAGGGAAGCTCTTTCTATACCTTCGGTAAGCAGCTCCTTTCCCACTATAACCTTTGTATTATTATCAGATGGTATTATATCTCTGTAATTTATGAAATCTCCCTCCATTATTCGAAGGATTACTTCAGTTGTACCTATGTTAATTAAAGCCTTGCTTTCTCCAAGATATATGCTTATTTCGTCTTCATCCTCTTCTGCTACTATTTTACTTATTTCATTCATAACCTTGGCAGAAATTATAAATTTGTTTGGTACTGCACCATTAACATCTTCTTTAACAAGAGCAAGTCTGAATCCATCAAGGGAAACCATCTTTATTTCGTTTTCTTCTATCTCTGTGAGTATTCCTGTGAGGACACCCTTTGATTCATCCATGCTTGCTGCGAAAGATGTTTTTCTTACCATTTCTTTAAACAGATTTCCGTTGAATAATATTCTGTCTGAATTCTGTTCTCTTTCACCTATATTAGGAAATTCCTCTACAGGAAGTGTTATTACCTTAAATTCAGAATAGCTTGTTTTCAATGTAACAGATGTATCATCTTCTTCCGACACTGAAATGTCATCGTTTGGCAATTTTCTTATAATGTCGCCGAAGAGCTTTGATATTACTACAGCACTGCCTGCTTCTTCAACGTTGGCTTCTATTTCTTTCTTAATACTTATTTCAAGATCAGATGCTGTTAATATCAGTTTACCGTCTTCTTCTGCCTGAAGGAGGATACCCTTGAGTATAGGAAGAGTTGTTCTGTTTGATACGGCTTTTGATACAGTGTTTATTGCCTTTGCTAGAGTTTGCTGATTACATGTGAATTTCATTTATATTTTCCTCCGTATTATCTCTTTTTCCCATGAGAAAATATTGATTTTGATTATATTATTTATAATATTAAGTAATTATATTAATAATAAGGGCTGTGGAATTGTAGAAAAGTCTTATTATCGTTGAAATTAAGCCGAAAGTTATTAAAATATCTTGTTGATAAACAGTTGATTTTATTAACCGGGGCTGTTGATAAATTTTTATTGTTGTATATCTTCCTTAAGCTCCCTTATCTCTTCAGCCAGTTCAGGATGCAGTTTCATTTCCTTTCCTATTTTATCACATGCGTATAGAACCGTAGTGTGATCTCTTCCCCCGAAGGATTCGCCTATTTTAGGAAGGGAAAGGTCGGTAAGCTCCCTGCAGAGGTACATTGCTATCTGTCTTGGGAAAGCAATTCCTCTTGTTTTCTTTGATGATTCCATATCAGCAATCTTAACAAGATATTTCTTTGATACGGCCTTCTTCACAGTTTCACAGGATATATCAAAATCTCTTATTGAGAAAATATCCGGCAGGTTTTCTTTGGCGAACTTCTCTGTAATTTTGCCTCCGTTTATCTTCGAAAAGCTGATAACTCTTGTTAACGCACTTTCAAGCTCTCGGATGTTCAGCTTGATTTTTTCTGCTATAAGATTGATTACCTCCAGGAAATCATCGTCTATTTCTATTTTTTCCTGTTCGGCTTTTTTTCTCAGAATAGCTACTCTTGTCTCGAAGTCAGGGGGCTGAATGTCTGCGAGAACATTTGAATTAAGTCTTGATGTCAGTCTTTCATCAAGTTCTCTCAGCTTTTTTGGATGCCTGTCGCTTGTTATGACAATTTGTTTGTTTGATTCATACAGAGCATTGAATGTATGAAAGAACTCAATCTGAGTCTGCGTTTTGTTCTCTATAAACTGGATATCATCAATGAGAAATACATCTACGTTTCTGTACTTTTCTCTGAAGGCGTTTACCATCTTGTTTTTGTTAATTGGATCCTGAAGTGACTGTATAAGTTCGTTTGTGAACATTTCTGAGGATACATAAAGAACCTTCAGGGTTGGATTTGTTTCCATTATGTAATGGCCTATTGCATGCATAAGATGAGTTTTGCCTAATCCGGAACCACCGTATATGAATAGCGGATTGTACATTGATGATGGATGTTCTGCAACAGCCCTTGATACTGCATGGGCGTATTCGTTATTTGGACCGATTATGAAATTGTCGAAATTGTACTTTGGATTGAGATAGTATTCTTCTCTGTAAGGATTATCCGCGTCAATTGATGGAGCCGGTGTGCTGGTTTTCTGTGGTACGGCGCGAATGAAGTCTATCTCTTCCTGAGTTTTGAACATTACCTTTGTTCTGTAGTTTTTTTTGAAAACATTTTTTATTGCATTTTCAAGGACATTAACGTAATTTGGAGTGTTCTTGAATATGTTGGCGTTCATGTGATTGGTTACTGCCAGTGAAATAATTTCTTTCTCTTCATCTAAATCAATTGGAATAAGTGGAAGAAACCATGTTCTGAAGCTGACATCTGATATTTCATTATTTACTTCGGATAGAACGTCTTTCCATTTAATATTGTCTATTTTCATGATTATTAGTGAATAATACCTTTCAAAATGTTAACTATATGATAACAAAAATAGTTATCCACAGGCAACAGTTAAATAATTTGCCTTAAATTGCAACGAAACAGAGAAGTTATCCACAAAGAGTGGATAAAATTGTGCAAGGATTTCACAACAACAACTATATATTGGGGATTTGAGTTTTTTAGCGTTGTGAAATTTGTATTCACAGGGTAAAGTTTACCATATACTGAGGATAATACATTAAATAAATTGACATGATTTTTTTTGGGTTGTATAATATTTGAGCATATGTGCATGATTTGAAATTGAGATTCATGCGGATAAATTTATTAAGAAGGAGGAAAATGGCCAATGAAAATGACATATCAGCCAAAAAAGAGACAGCGTAAAAAGGAACACGGTTTCAGAAAAAGAATGAAAACTAAGAACGGCAGAAATGTATTGAAGAGAAGAAGAAGAAGAGGAAGAAAAGTTTTATCAGCATAGAGACCGCCGGAATGTGGTCTTTTTGTTATAGGACTCAATGAGAAATGCTGAAAAAGGAAGTACTGAGAAAAAAGGAAGATTTTTCCGCTATCTACAGGCGAGGAAAATCTGTTTCTGATAGACTGATTGTTCTTTTTTACAGAAAAAACGGTCTTTCTTATAACAGAACAGCTTTTTTGGCAAGTAAGAAAGTAGGAAACAGCGTTCAGAGAAACAGAGCAAAGAGGCTCATGAGGGAAAGCTTCAGAAAATCATGCTCTGATATTAAGAGCGGTTATGATTTAATTTTCATAGCCAGAAACAGCATTAACGGCAGAAAATGTTCCGACGTGATAAAATCTCTGAATTCAGCTGTAAACAGAGCTAAACTGTTTAAGGATTAAAAGAGAGGCGTAATCATGAAACATATTATGATTGCAATTATTAAATTCTATCAGAAGTTTATTTCTCCTCTTTTTCCCCCTAAATGCAGATTTTATCCTACTTGTTCAACTTATTTTATTCAGGCTCTGGAAAAATACGGATTTTTTAAAGGAAGCTATCTTGGAATTAGAAGGCTGCTTAAATGCCATCCATTTCACGAAGGTGGTTATGACCCTTTAAAATAGGAGGAAATTAATGTACACAATATTAGGCGTTATTGCTAAGCCTATGGGGTTACTTCTTGACCTGCTGTACGGATTTATTGGAAACTACGGTATTTCTATTATCATCTTTACTGTGTTCGTTAAGCTTTGTCTCTATCCGCTCTATATCAAGCAGACAAAGTCGACAGCTTTGATGTCTGAAATGCAGCCGAAGATCAAGGCTATTCAGAACAAGTACGGCAACGACCAGGAAATGATGAATATTAAGCTGCAGGAGCTCTATAAGGAAGAAAAATTCAATCCAATGGGTGGTTGTCTTCCAATGCTCATTCAGATGCCTATAATCATGGGTTTGTTCGCACTGCTCAGAAATCCTCTAAGATACATAACGAAGGATTCAATGATTTTCGCATTTCATGAACCGTTTATCTGGATTGATGATTTAAGTCAGCCTGACCCATGGATTTTGCCAATTATTGCAGGAGTTGCAACATTCTTTGCTTTTACTATGAACAGAATGCTGCAGGATACAGGAAGTGCTGCTGCTAATCAGTCTGCCGGAATGATGAAGATGATGCAGTACATTTTCCCTATCATGATTCTCTGGATGGCAAGATCTTTCCCATCCGGACTGGCACTCTACTGGGCTGTCAGCCAGATAATTCAGATTGGATTTAATATCCATATGCAGCACCTGAGAAACAAAATCAAGAGAGAGCAGCAGGAAAAGAAAATTAGAGAAAGAATCGAAAAGAAAAACAGAAACAATTAAGTCTCTACATTTGGAGGAAACATAATGGATTATACTGAAAAATGGGGAGTGGATATCGAAGAAGCGGTTAGACTCGCCCTGTTAGATCTCAAATGCTCCAGAGACGAAGTGGAAGTTACGGTTCTGGAAGAACCAACAAAGGGTTTTCTTGGAATCGGTGCTAAGCTTGCCAAGGTTAGAGTAGAGAAAATTAAGCCGGCAGTGGAAGAAAAGAAGCCGGAACCAAAGGCCGAAAAGAAGGAGCCAAAGCACAAGGAAAGAAAATCTAAGGAAAAGAAAACACACGAAAAGAAGTCTCAGGAAAGCAATGAAGATAAGACTGTAAACCTTTCCATGGATGATGTAGATAAGGATAGTCTTAAAGATGTTGATGAAAATGAAGCGCTGACATTCCTTAAGGACATCACTGAAAAAATGGGTCTGAACCTTAATTTCAAGGCTAAAGAAGGTGACGGAATTGTTTATCTTGAAATGAACGGTCAGGATTCGAGAACTGTAATAGGGAAGCGTGGACAGACACTTGATGCAATACAGTATCTGACAAGCCTTGTCGTCAATAAGGATAAGGATAAATACATAAAGGTTGTTGTAGATGCTGAAAATTACAGAGCTAAGAGAAAGAAGACTCTGGAACAGCTTGCAAACAGACTTGCGGCTAAGGTTGTTAAGACTAAAAAATATGTTCGTCTTGAGCCTATGAACCCTTATGAAAGAAAGGTTATTCATGCGACACTGCAGAAGAACCCTAACATAACAACCAGGAGTGAAGGCGAAGAGCCTTACAGAAGAGTTATCATTGAACTCAAAAAGTAAAAAGAGAGGCCCGCTTTGTTTAGCGGGTCTTATTTAGTGGAAACAATATGGATGATACAATTGCTGCAATTGCTACCGCGTATGGAGAAGGCGGTATAGGAATAATAAGAATAAGCGGGGATGAATCCCTAAATATTCTCCGGAAAATATTCACAGGTAAAATTCAGAGCCGCAGGCTTTCCTACGGTAAAATTGTGAATGGCAAAGAACATATAGATGAGGTTCTCGCTGTTTATATGAAGGGACCGAAAACCTATACAGGAGAGGATGTTGTGGAAATCAATTGTCACGGAAGCATGGTGGCTCTACGCAAAACCCTTTCTCTTGTATTGGAAAACGGTGCCAGAATGGCCGAAGCGGGGGAATTTACAAAGAGAGCTTTTTTAAATGGAAGACTTGATTTGTCACAGGCGGAGGCTGTAATTGATGTAATTAAAGCAAAATCCGACAGAGGTTTTGATGTGGCTATGTCGCAGCTTGAAGGAAGTCTTTCATCAAGAATAGAAAAAATCAGGCAGGCCTTGCTTGATGTTCTTGTGGATGTGACAGTTAATATTGATTATCCTGACGAGGATATTGAAATACTGACTTATGATAGAGCAGCTGACCGCCTTTGCAATATCAGAAACATGATTGAAGAGTTGCTGTCTACGGCAAATAGCGGCAGAATGATAAGAGAGGGAATACGAATTGCCATTGTGGGAAAGCCTAATGTGGGCAAGTCATCTTTAATGAATTGCCTTCTTAGGGAGTCCAGGGCTATTGTCACTGAAATACCTGGGACAACCAGAGATACAATTGAGGAGTCTGTAAATATCAGAAATCTTCCTGTTTATCTTATAGATACTGCAGGAATAAGGAATACTGATGACACAGTAGAAAAAATTGGAATTGAGAAGTCCAAGGAAGCTTTCAACAGTGCAGATTACATAATTTTCGTTGTAGACGGAAGTAAACCGTTAACTTCTGAGGATAGGGAAATTATTAGACATATTGGTGGAAGGAGCGCTCTGGTTCTTCTTAATAAGAGGGACCTTGGGGCTGCGATAACTTTAGAGGATGTATCAAATGAACTCCCTGATTGCGATATCATTGAGACGGCTCTTGCTGAAGGAAAAGGCTTGAGTGAAATTGAGGATAATATTGAGAGTCTTGTTTACGGAGGAAGAATTTCTCAGGGAGAGTCTCTGATGGTTAATAATGTGCGACATATAGATTTGCTGAAGCAGGCTGAATCAGCTGTGGGAGATGCCCTGAAGCTTTTGGAAATCATGGAACCATTGGATATTGTGGAGATAGACATTAGGAATGCTTACGATTATCTTGGTGAAATCGTGGGAGATACTGTTTCTGATGAAATAATTAATGAAGTTTTTGCCAGATTTTGTCTGGGAAAGTAAGAATGTACAAGCAGGGTGTGCTATGAAAAATTATTTAATGGATACATATGACATTATTGTGGTGGGTGCAGGTCATGCCGGGTGCGAAGCCGGACTTGCAGCCGCCAGAATGGGTAAGAAAACTCTGGTTTTGTCAATTAATCTTGAAGCTGTTGCTATGATGGCCTGTAACCCATCAATAGGTGGAACCGGGAAGGGTCATCTTGTTAGAGAAATAGACGCCCTTGGAGGGCAGATGGGTCTGAATATTGATAAAACATTTATTCAGAGCAGAATGCTCAATACAGCCAAGGGTCCTGCAGTTCATTCACTTAGAGCGCAGGCTGACAAAAATGAATATCACATAGAAATGAAAAGAACCCTGGAGCGGGAACCGCTTCTCGATCTTAAACAGGGTGAGGTAATTGATATTGTATTGGAAGACGGGAAGGCCTGCGGTGTTATTTTGAGAACCGGAGCAGTTTATTATGCAAAGGCTGTAATCCTGGCAACCGGTACTTTTCTTGCCGGTAAAATTTTTATTGGAGAAAGTGCCTTTGACAGCGGTCCTAATGGTTTGGCACCGTCAATGGAACTGGCAGCTAAGCTCAGGGAGTACGGACTTCCGATGAGGAGATTTAAAACAGGAACTCCTGCCAGGGCTCTTGCTGACAGTCTCGATTACAGCAGAATGACTCCACAGGAGGGAGATTCTCAGATTGTACCGTTTTCCTTTATGAATGATGAAATAGAATGTGACCAGATAAAATGCTGGCTCACTTATACCAATGAGAATACTCATGATGTCATAAGAAAGAATTTTCACAGGTCTGCTCTTTTCGGAGGTCAGATTGAAGGGGTGGGTCCAAGGTATTGCCCTTCAATTGAGGATAAGGTTAACAGATTCGCTGACAGAAAACGACACCAGCTTTTTATTGAACCTGAGGGACGGTATACAGATGAAATGTATATTCAGGGCATGTCATCGTCTCTGCCGGAGGATGTTCAGCAGCAGTTCTATGAGACTATTGATGGGCTTGAAAATCTGAAAATAGTAAGACCTGCCTATGCAATTGAATATGATTGCATAGATCCTCTTAACCTTAAGACCAGTCTTGAGAACAGAACAATAGAGAATCTTTTCTGCTGCGGTCAGTTCAACGGAAGCTCAGGATACGAAGAAGCAGCAGCTCAGGGACTCATGGCAGGAATCAATGCAGTGTTAAAGATTGATAACAGGGAGCCATTTATACTCGATAGAAGCGAGGCTTATATAGGAGTTCTTATTGATGATCTTGTAACAAAGGGAACCAATGAACCTTATAGAATTATGACCAGCCGGGCTGAATACAGACTGGTGCTTCGTCAGGATAATGCTGATTTGAGGCTGACGGAAAAAGGTTACAGACTTGGACTTGCTACAGAGGAGAGATATAAAAGATTTCTCGATAAAAAGGAAATCGTGGAAAGAGAGACAGAACGATTAAAGAAGAAAACAGTCAAGCCGGAAACCATCAATCCGATATTGGCAAGTCATAACAGTGCTCCTGTTAAAAATTCTGTCCCGCTTATTGAAATATTAAAAAGGCCCGGAATTACATATGATGATGTTGCTTGTGTTGACGAGGACAGGCCTGTTTTGTCACAGCACCAGAAAACCATGATGGAAGTTGGAATTAAATATGCCGGTTATATAACAAAACAGCAGCAGCAGATTGACAAGTTCAAGAGACTTGAAAACAGGAAGCTGAGTCAGGATATTGACTATTCCTCAATAGAGGGATTGAGAATTGAAGCGAGACAGAAGCTTAACGATTTTAAGCCTTTGTCTGTTGGTCAGGCTTCAAGAATTTCCGGCGTCAGCCCGGCAGATATTAATGTCTTACTGATTTACCTTGAGAAGGAGAAACGTTCTAACTGATGAAAAGCTTAAGCTTATTTCTTGAAAAAAATAATATTGATAACATAAACAGTAAAATTTCTGCGCTTGAATTATATATGAAGGAAATTCTGAATAGGAATGAGAATGTTAACCTGACAGCCATCACGGATGAAGGTGAATTTATAAGGAAGCATTTCATAGATTCTCTTCTATGCTGCAGCAGTCCTGAATTTAAGTCTGCTGAAACAGTCATTGATGTGGGGACAGGCGGAGGTTTTCCGGGTGTACCTCTGGCTGTATGTTTTCCTGACAAGAAATTCCTTCTGATGGATTCACTAGCCAAGAGAATTAAAATTGTTGATGAACTCTGTGATATCTGCAACATAAAAAATGTTAAAGCTGTTCACGGCAGGGCAGAGGAGCTTGCCAGACAGAAGGACATGAGAGAAAAATTCGACATATGCGTTTCAAGGGCAGTTGCGAATATGAGCACACTTTCAGAATACTGTCTTCCATTTGTAAAAGTTGGAGGAACCTTCATAGCATACAAGGGACCGGATTGCAGTGGTGAAATAAAAGATGCTGCGGGGGCAATTGATATTCTCGGAGGAAAAATAACGAGAATTGACACTCCCGAAGCGGAGGAAACGAATTTTGAGCATAAGCTGATTTATATAATAAAAGAAAAGGAGACACCGGGGACATATCCGCGAAAACCGGGCAAACCTGGAAAAGACCCTTTAAAACGTTAATAGGCGATACTCAAAACCCTTGGGGCCCAAGGGTTTCAAAAGGCGAGGCTCTATTTTTCGATATAAGCGGTTTTTTTGCTTTTTTAATGGCATAGGTCCTTATAATTTCACAACTTAATTGTAAATATTTGGCATAATGTTTTGTGTTACGGCGGAATGTTCCACGTGGAACATTCCGCTTGTTATTTTCTTAGATTCATTATGTTTTTTTGTTAATAATTATGGCAGGAATTATAAATTCATTATATAATCAGTATTGAAAATTGTGTAATACAGGAGGTTAGATGTGGGAAAAGCAATAGCAATTTTTAATCAAAAAGGCGGAGTGGGGAAGACAACGACAAATATCAATCTTGCTGCTTGCCTGGCCATGAAAGGAAAAAAAGTACTCATTTTAGATATAGATCCACAGGGGAACACTACAAGCGGAGTGGGTATTTCAAAGAGAGAACTGGATGTAACTACACATGAAATACTCATTGAAGATGATCACCATCCGGGTGAGGCAGTGGTTCCTACCGGCATAGAGAATCTTGACATAATGCCTGCAAGTGTTCAGCTGGCAGGGGCAGAGGTCGAACTCATTAATATTGCCGGCAGAGAAAAACGTCTGAAGATGGCTATCGATGTTCTTAAACCGGAATACGATTACATCTTTATTGACTGCCCGCCATCACTTGGAATTCTTACTATCAACGCTTTAACAGCAGTGGATTCTGTTCTTATCCCAATCCAGTGTGAGTTTTATGCCCTGGAGGGAGTAAGTCAACTGATGAGTACAATCCAGATAGTCAGATCAAACATGAATCCCGATCTCAAAATTGAAGGGGTTATACTCAGCATGTTTGACGGCAGAACAAACCTTTCTGTTCAGGTTGTTGAGGAAGTCAAGAAATACTTCAAAGATAAGGTATATACTACCGTGATTCCACGGAATGTAAGACTCGCTGAAGCTCCAAGCCACGGAATGCCGGTAATTCAGTACGATCCGAAATCGGCAGGTGCACAGGCATATATGGAGTTTGCTGACGAGTTCCTTGAAAACGAAAGGGGAATGTAAATGGCAGCACCTAAAAAAGCAAAGGGACTGGGAAAAGGTCTTGATGCACTCTTTGGAGATGTTGAGGTAAAACCGGTAAAATCGGCTGACAAGGAAGAGGGCGGCAAGACCGTCAAGTCAGACAGCGCACCGAAGAATGACGAACAAGCTGCTTCTCGGGGAGGGGTTCTGTATATCGACATAAACGACATCAAGCCCAATACCGGTCAGCCGAGAAAGCATTTTGATGAAGAAAAGCTGGAAGAACTGGCATCGTCCATACAGCAGCACGGCCTTATTCAACCGATTGTACTGAGAAAGCTCAAGGCCGGTTATGAAATAGTTGCCGGTGAGAGAAGGTGGAGAGCATGCAGAATTGTGGGCCTCAAGGAAGTGCCTTGCATCGTCAAAGAGCTGACGGATGAGGAGAACATGCTTCTTGCAATCATCGAGAACATGCAGCGCGAAGACCTGAACCCAATAGAAGAAGCGGAGGGCCTTAAGCAGATGATTGACACCTATGGTCTCACTCAGGAACAGGTATCTTACAGTGTAGGTAAAAGCAGACCGTATATCACCAATAGTCTAAGATTATTGAAGCTTCCTGAAGAGGTAAAAACTCTAACTGCAGCGGGAGATATATCAGTTGGACATGCAAAAGCCCTGGCAGCTGTAAAGGATCGTGAAAGGCAGATTACCCTTGCTAAGAAAACGGCAAAAGACGGGCTGTCGGTAAGACAAATTGAACTAATGGCGAAGGAGACAAAAACTCCTGCCAGAAAAACCGCAAAGGCAAAAAAGAGCGCTGACGAGAAGAAGATTGAAGAAGACATGAAGAACGCTCTTGGCACCAAAGTCAACCTGAACCGCAAGGGCAATAAGGGCAAAATAGAAATTGAGTTCTACTCAGACGAGGAACTTGAAAGGCTGATTGAGCTGATAACCGGACTTAAATAAAAAATGTTCCACGTGGAACATTTAATTATGAAACTAAGAGGAGCCACTGAAAAGTGCTCCTCTTTTTGCATGAGCATTATTTGCTTTTGCAGCAAACTCTCACGCAAACTCTCACAGCATACTCTCCAGGGACTGCGCTTTAACAAAATAAAGCGATAGCATATTACCGTACTGCCAAATTATGCCAAAAGTATGGTTTTTTAAAATATCATTAGGTATAATTGTATCACTAAATATACATTTGGCATCGAGAGACAATTTAATACAGATAAATGTAAAAGGAGAAAACGCATGACCATTAGAATTGACGGTAAGAGCCTGACTATTGATGATGTAATCAAAGTCTGCAGAGAAGGCGAAAAGGTAGAGATAACAGAGGAAGCGAAAGCCGCTGTTAACAAAGCCAGAGCATATGTTGAAGAGAAGCTTGAAAATGATGCAGTCATATACGGACTAACAACAGGCTTCGGAAGATTTGCAAATGTTAAGATTTCTTTTGAAGATACAGCGAAACTTCAGAAAAATCTGATTATCAGCCACACTTGTGCCATGGGAAAACCTTATCCGAAGCATTATGTGAGAGCAGCCATGCTTCTTAGATGCAACGCACTGACAAGAGGATTCTCCGGTATTAGACTGTCAACAGTTCAGACGATGGTTGACATGCTGAATGCGGACATTATTCCAATTGTTCCGGAGAAGGGCTCCGTTGGTTCCTCCGGAGACCTGGCACCTCTTTCATGTATCGCGCTGGGACTTATAGGAATGGGTAAGGTTGAATACAAGGGCAAGGTGATAGATGCGGCCGACGCATTCAAGGCAGAAGGTCTTCAGCCTGTTGAACTGGCAGCGAAGGAAGGGCTAGCTCTGAATAACGGAACACAGATGATGACGGCAGTTGGTCTTAATGTTCTGTACGACGCAATGGAGCTTCTCAAAACCGCTGACATAGCAGCGGCAATGACGGGGGAGGCCATGCATGCAATCAGAAAGGCATATGATCCTAAGGTTCACGAGATAAGAGGCCAGGTAGGACAGATGATAGAAGCCGAAAACATGAGAACACTCCTTGAGGGATCAGGCAATGCCAAGTGGCTTCACGAAACTAAGGTTCAGGATCCGTACTCACAGAGATGCATGCCGCAGATTCACGGCGCTTCAAGAGATGCCATTGGTTATGTATATGACAAGGTGTCCAAGGAAATCAATGCAGTAACAGACAATCCGCTGGTCTTCGCTGATCAGGATGAGGTAATCTCCGGTGGAAACTTCCATGGACAGCCGATGGCTCTGGCCTTTGATTTTCTAAAGATTGCAATTTCAGAACTTGCGAATGTTTCCGAAAGAAGAACAGAAAGACTTGTTAACTCACAGCTTTCAGAGGGTCTTCCGGCATTTCTGGTAAAGAACGGGGGTCTCAATTCCGGATACATGATTGCTCAGTATGCAGCAGCTTCCATGGTTTCAGAAAACAAGGTATACGATCATCCTGCATGTGTTGACTCTATACCGACTTCAGCGAACCAGGAAGACCACGTATCAATGGGAACAACATCAGCAAGAACAGCTGCATTGGTATTAGACGATGCACAGAAGGTGCTGGGTATAGAACTGTCAGCGGCAGCTCAGGCAATATGGCTCAGACAGGAACAGGGTGAGGGCGGAATAGACAAGCTTTCACCTGCAACAAGAGCAGCCTATGAATACATCAGAACGAAGTCGGACCCGATAGAGGAAGATATCGTAATGCTCGACGAGCTTGCCAAGTTTGATGAGATGGTAAAGGATTTCTCAGTCAACAGAGCAGTTGAAAAGGTTGTAACACTCAAATAGTGTGAGGAGGATAAATATGCTGGAAAACAAAACAATTGCAGACGCAATGACGGTAAAACTTGACCTGGGATATCCGGAAATGCCGGAGTTTCAGGAGGGCATAAGAAGAGCACCTGACAGAGGCTTCAGACTTACAAAGGCACAGACAAAGATTGCACTCAAAAACGCATTGAGATACGTTCCTGAGGAGCTCCATGAGAAACTGGCACCGGAATTCATGGAAGAACTTAAAACATATGGCAGAGTTTATGCCTACAGATACAGACCTGAAGGCAGAATTTACGGCAAGCCGATTGACGAGTACAAGGGAAACTGTCTCGCAGGAAAAGCTTTTCAGGTAATGATAGACAACAACCTGGATTTCGAGGTTGCCCTCTATCCATACGAGCTTGTTACATACGGCGAAACAGGTTCTGTATGCCAGAACTGGCTCCAGTACAGACTGATTAAAAAATATCTTGAAGAAATGACAGAGGAGCAGACACTTGTAGTTGAATCGGGACACCCTCTGGGATTGTTCCCGTCTAAGCCTGAGGCTCCGAGAGTAATAATAACAAATTCCATCATGATTGGAATGTACGACAACCTGGAGGATTGGGAAATAGCTGAAGAGATGGGTGTTGCCAACTACGGACAGATGACTGCAGGTGGATGGATGTACATCGGACCACAGGGAATTGTCCATGGAACCTTTAACACAATTCTCAACGCAGGAAGGAAGGAACTGGGAATTCCGGAGGACGGAGATCTCACCGGCCACACATTTGTTTCTTCAGGACTTGGCGGAATGAGCGGTGCACAGCCAAAGGCAGCCAACATTGCAGGAGCAGTTGGAATATTCGCGGAAGTAGACAAGTCGAGAATTGAAACAAGACATTCACAGGGCTGGGTTGACGTGGTATGCGAAGATCTGGATGAAGTATTCAGACTTGCCCAGGAGAAGCTGGATGCGAAGGAATCAATATCAATAGCATACTGGGGCAACATTGTTGACCTGCTGGAAGCAGCGGTTGAAAGGAACTTCAACATAGACCTTCTTTCGGACCAGACTTCCTGTCACAATGTATATGACGGAGGCTACTGTCCGGTGGGACTGACTTTCCAGAAGAGAACAGAGATGCTTCACCACGACAGAGAGATGTTCTGTGAAATGGTGGACGCATCACTCCACAGACACTACCAGGCAATTAAGACTTTAACTGAAAGGGGAACATATTTCTTTGATTACGGCAACTCATTCATGAAGGCCATGTATGATGCAGGTGTCAAGGAACTTTCGAAGAACGGTGTTGACGACAAGGACGGATTCATATGGCCTTCATATGTTGAAGACATAATGGGACCTGTTCTCTTCGATTACGGTTATGGTCCATTCAGATGGGTATGTCTGTCAGGAAAGCCTGAGGATCTGAGGGCAACAGATCAGGCTGCAATGGAGGTAATAGATCCTAACAGAAGAGGTCAGGACAGAGACAACTGGATCTGGATCAGAGATGCAGAAAAGAACAAGCTGGTTGTAGGAACACAGGCAAGAATTCTCTATCAGGATGCAGAGGGCAGAAGAGATATCGGACTGGCATTTAACAAGCTTGTAAGAGAAGGTAAAATCGGTCCTGTAATGATGGGCAGGGACCATCACGACGTTTCGGGAACCGACTCACCGTTCAGAGAAACATCAAACATCAAGGACGGTTCAAATGTGATGGCAGACATGGCAGTTCAGTGCTTTGCAGGAAACGCTGCAAGGGGCATGAGCCTTTGCGCGCTCCACAACGGCGGAGGAGTAGGTATCGGCAAGGCCATTAACGGCGGTTTCGGATTGCTTCTTGACGGCAGCGAGAGGGTAGACAACATCCTGAAGTCAGCAATGATGTGGGACGTTATGGGTGGTGTTGCCAGAAGAAACTGGGCAAGAAACGAACACGCCATTGAAACATCCGTTGAGTACAACAGGAACTATGCCGGCAAGGGACACATCACTCTGCCATACATCGCAGATGATGAGCTTGTTGAAGAAATCGTAGATAAGTATGTGAAATAGGTGGCGATATGAGAACACTCTTAAAGAATATTGGCTGCATTCAGACCCCTGTAGGCAGCAATCCCCACAGGGGCAGACAGCAGGGCGAAAATGTCAGGTACTTTAACGCGGCAGTTGCCATGGAAGACGGAGTGATTACTGAAATAACCAAGGATGGTGAACTTCCTGCGGGAAACTTTGATGTTGAATATGATGCAGGGGGCAAGCTGGTTACTCCGGGTCTTGTAGACGGGCACACCCATCTGGTTTTTGGAGGGTACAGACAGCACGAGCTGGCAATGAAGCTGGCGGGAGCAGATTATCTGGATATTCTGAAGGCCGGAGGAGGTATCATCGATACAGTACGCAAAACCAGGGAAGCAGATCAGGCAGAGCTCTACATCAAGAGCGCTGGGTTTCTGGATGAGATGCTGGGCATGGGCGTAACAACCTGTGAAGCCAAGAGCGGATACGGACTTACAACTGAATGTGAAATCAAGATGCTCAAAGTTATCAGGGATCTCGACACCAGACACTACATGGATGTTGCTGCTACATTTATGGGACCTCATGCGGTTCCCCCTGAGTACGAGGGAAGAGGAGACGAGTACATCGAAATGGTATGCTCAGAAATGCTGCCTGCGGTGAAGGAGGAGAACCTTGCAGAATTCTGTGATGTATTCTGCGAGGATTCGGTATTTAATGCACAGCAGAGCAGACGCTACCTAGAGTGTGCCCGTGACATGGGCTTCGGACTTAAGGTGCATGCTGACGAAATAGAAGCCATAGGAGGAAGCGAGCTGG
Source organism: Lentihominibacter sp. (assembly GCA_051882875.1). Taxonomy (GTDB): domain Bacteria; phylum Bacillota; class Clostridia; order Peptostreptococcales; family Anaerovoracaceae; genus Lentihominibacter. The sequence continues at coordinate 47,810 of JBJESQ010000033.1, forward strand.
CCGGTGAGCTGGGAGCGATATCCGCAGAACACCTTATTGCAATTACAGAATCCGGGATGGATGCTCTGGCAAGGGGCGGCACAATAGCAATGTGCCTTCCTGCAACATCATTCTACCTGGGAAAGACATTTGCACCGGCACGAAGAATGATTGAAAAAGAGATTCCCGTTGCAATAGCCAGCGATTTCAATCCGGGGTCATGTCCGTCACTGAATCTCCAGTTCGCAATGAACCTGGGATGCATAAAATACAGAATGACACCTGAAGAGGTGCTAACAGCTGTAACAATAAACCCTGCCTGCGGAATAGGCAGAGGAGATACTGTGGGAACCATAGAGACAGGGAAGAAGGGTGACCTGGTTATCTGGAACGCACCTGATTTCGAGATGGTATGTTACAGATTCGGCTCCAACCTGGTAAACAGAGTGATAAAAAGCGGAGAACTTGTAGATAGAAGAAGGAGAGTAAAATAATGAAGCTTGTAGATCTTAAAGTAAATGAATATCTGGATATACTAATCAGCGACGAACCTGCTCCGGGGGGCGGCAGCGTCAGTGCACTGGCAGGAGCCCAGGGTGCTGCACTGCTGTCAATGGTCTGCGACCTGACAACAATGAAGAAAAAGTATGCAGAGGATCATCAGCTCTGCGGCGAAATAAAAGAGGAAGCAGGAGAGCTTTACAGCGAGCTTACAGCAAGTATCGACAGAGATACAGATGCATACAATCTCGTGGCCGCCGCCTTCAAGATGCCGAAGGGAACCGACGAGGAAAAGGCAGCGAGAAAAAAGGCAATTGCTGACGGAACACTGGAGGCAACGAAGGTTCCGTTCAGCGTAATGAAGCTGGCAATGAAGGGCCTGGAGCTGGCAGACAGGCTTCAGGGACATTTCAACACAAACTGTGCCAGCGACTATGGCGTTGGCGTGCTTAACTTCCTGGCATGCATCAGAGGAGCGTGGCTGAATGTTAAGATAAACCTGCCGGGTGTGAAGGATGAGGCCTTTGCGGCAGAATGTGAAGCAGAGGGAAGAAGAATAATGGCTGAGGGCGAGAAAATCGCAGAAAGACTTTACAAGGAGATAGAAGCCGACCTTTAAGGGTTTTGCAAAGTATAAATAAAATTGGAGGAGAGGTAGATAAAATGGCGAAAATTATTGAAAGCATTCCAAACATCAGCGAAGGAAGGAACAAGGAAGTTATTGAGGCTTGTGTTGATCAGATCAGAAACACTCCGGGCTGTACGCTGCTTGACTATTCATCAGATGAAACTCACAACAGATCGGTAATAACTTACATGGGTTCACCTGAAGCATGCGAAGAGGCATCGGTAAAGCTTGCCAGGAAGGCAGTGGAGCTGATTGACCTGACAAAGCACGAGGGCGGCCATCCGAGAATGGGCTGTGTTGATGTAATGCCTTTCGTTCCTATCAAGGAAGCAACAACCGAAGACTGCATCGAGCTGTCAAAGAGAGTAGGTGAGAGAATTGCTGCTGAAGCAGATCTGCCGGTATTCCTGTATGAGGAATCAGCAACTGCCAAGCACAGAAAGAACCTTGCCAAGATAAGAAAGGGACAGTTTGAGGGAATGGCCGAAAAAGTTCAGGAGGATAAGTGGATTCCTGACTTCGGAGGACAGAGAATTCACCCTACAGGTGGAGTTGTTGCAGTAGGAGCACGTCCTCCTCTCATCGCCTTCAATATCAACCTTGCTACTGATAATGAGGAAATTGCCAAGAAGATTGCGAACATTATCAGAGAGGTCAAGGGCGGATTCAAGTGTGTCAAGGCAATGGGCCTTCTTATTGAAGAGAGAAACATTGCACAGGTATCAATCAACATGACAGACTTCAGGGTTACACCGCTCCACAGAGTTCTTGAGCTGGTAAGAAGAGAAGCCGCAAGGTACGGTGTAAATGTTATCGGAACAGAGGTAATCGGTCTGGCGCCTATGCAGGCATTCTTTGATGCTGCAGAGTATTATCTTCAGATTGAGGACTTCGATCCTGACGTACAGGTTATTGAAAACCATCTGCTTTAAGAGAAAACAGCCGGTGATATAAGGAAACAGGAGATTAAGAAATGGAGCCCCAGATATTAACAGGAGAAGCTTCCCTGGCGGAGGAAATCGTGAATATTCTGCGTGTGAGAATCATCACAGGGGAGTATGCCATGGGAGAAAAGCTTGTTGAGAATAAGATTGCAACCGAACTCAAAGTCAGCAGGACTCCGGTACGGGATGCGTTCAAACAGCTGACAAAGGAAAAGCTGATTGAATACATTCCCAACAAGGGCTGTTTCGCCAGAGGGTTCAGCGAGAAGGATATGCGTGATATATACGCAGTGCGTGAAGCTGTAGAGCAGCTTGCTGTGGAATGGGCAATCATGAACAGGTCAGAGGAGAATCTGGCCAAGCTGAAAGAGCAGCTGGAAATAATGAATTTCTACACAACACACGATATGATTGAAAAGCTTCTTCAGGCCAACGAGGAGTTCAACAATATCATATATCAGATGACAGAGAGCAGATTCATTGTTCAGGCGCTGAAGTCCTACCAGGACTATATTCATCTGGCTCGAAAGGGAATACTTTCAATTAAGGAAAACGTTGAGGAAGTATACTCTGAGCATGTCCGAATTTATGAAGCAATTGAAGCAGGAGATGTGGAGGGGGCAAAAGAAGAGGTCAGAGAACACCTGAGAAGGTCCGCAAAGAGAGCGACTGAAACCTGGCTGGATAAAAACAGACGATAGTGTGTGAGAGCTGTTGCACTGAAAATAGTGTAACAGCTCTTTTTTATCTGGAAGGCAGATTGTTTGCGGAGGACCCAAAGGCAACCTTCACGGCGGGAACAACAGGGACTGATGCAAAAATGCCTAAAAGAATAAGTGTCTTGTCACGAAACATGACATATGACAACATATATAAATTGACATACAATCAGGCTCCGTCATATAATGATAGGGAGAAAATCAACATAATACAGCTGAATGGTGAGATTATGAAAAGAAAATATGATGTTACGATTGTAGGAACCGGGGCAGCCGGCCTTTTTTGCGCGTTGAGCTTTCCCGACAGCAAGAGAATTCTCATGATTACGAAGGAAAGCGCAGATGAATCGGACTCTTATCTGGCACAGGGCGGAATATGCATGCTCAGAGGAGATGAAGACTACGACGATTACTTTGAGGACACAATGCGTGCCGGTCACTATGAAAACGATGAGAAGGCTGTGGATCTTATGCTGAGATGTTCCAGCGGGGTGATTAGGGAACTGATAAGATACGGAGTTGAATTCGAGAGAAACGGCAAAGGAGAGCTGGACTTCACGAAGGAAGGCGCTCACTCCCAGGCGAGGATTCTCTTTCATGAGGATATTACAGGTAAGGAGATCACATCAACACTGCTTAAGCGTGTTAAGGAAAAAGAGAATATCGAGATAATGGAATATACTACGATGATTGACATTATTTCCGCCGAGAACGTATGCGGAGGAATAGTGGCATCAGACAGCCAGGGACATATATTCTCAATTATGTCAGACTATGTGGTTTTCGCCTGCGGCGGAATCGGCGGTCTGTATAAAAACTCAACCAACTACCCCCATTTGACAGGGGACGCGCTGGCAATAGCCATGAAGCACGGAGTAGAGCTGGCCCATATGGACTTTGTTCAGATTCATCCAACAACACTGTACTCAGAAAAGAAGGGTCGCAGATTTCTGATTTCCGAATCCGCCAGGGGGGAGGGAGCGATACTGCTGGACAAGAATATGAACAGATTTGTTGACGAACTCCAGCCGAGAGACGTGGTGTCAAAGGCCATATTCGCTCAGATGGAAAGGGACGGTACCGATTACGTCTGGGAAGACCTCCGGCCCATCGGGGAAGAGGAAATCATGAATCACTTCCCGAACATATACAAACACTGTCTCAAAGAAGGTTATGATGTAACGAAAGAACCCATTCCTGTAGTTCCGGCTCAGCACTACCACATGGGCGGAATCGCAGTGGATCTCAGCAGTCAGACCTCCATGGAGGGGCTCTTTGCAATAGGAGAGGTGAGCTGCAACGGCGTTCACGGCAAGAATCGTCTTGCCAGCAATTCCCTTCTGGAGTCCCTGGTGTTCGCAAGACAGGCAGCAGATGAGATACTGTTTGGAAACGGAAAAAAAGAAATGGACTTCCCTGAAGCAGATCCGGGACTCTACCGGGAGCAGGAGGCAATCTTCGCAGAATACAGGGAAATGGTTTTAGGAAAGATTAGTGGATAACATGAACGACATAACTATGAGAATAAACGCAGACAAGCTGATAATGATGGCGCTGCAGGAAGACATAACATACGAAGATGTGTCAGCCAATTCGGTAATGCCCGAAAGCAGGAAGGGAACAGTAGACCTTATCTGCAAAGAGGATGGTGTCATTGCCGGTCTGAAGATCTTTGAGCGGGTGTTCAAGCTTCTTGACTCTGACGTGGAGGTAGAGTTTTTCGCTGCAGACGGAGACAGGGTAGCCAATGGCCAGCTTCTCGCAAAGGCAGCCGGGGACATTCGCGTTCTCCTGTCGGGGGAGAGAGTAGCTCTGAATTATCTCCAGCGCATGAGCGGAATTGCCACATATACGCGGGAAGTGGTAAAGCTTCTGGAGGGAACGGGAATCACCCTTCTGGACACACGAAAAACAACGCCTAACTGCCGCGTTTTCGAGAAATATGCCGTAAAGGCAGGAGGAGGATCCAACCATCGCTACAACCTCTCCGACGGAGTGCTTTTGAAGGATAATCACATCGGAGCAGCCGGAAGTATTACCAAAGCCATTGAGAGTGCAAGGGCATACGCGCCATTTGTAAGAAAGATAGAAGTAGAGGTGGAAACACTGGAGCAGGTGAGTGAGGCTGCAGATGCCGGGGCAGATATCATTATGCTTGACAACATGACGGCAGATCAGATGAAGGAAGCTGTGAAAATAATCGACGGCAGGGCAGAGACAGAGTGCTCCGGAAATGTCACAAAGGAGAAGATCGAAATGCTGAAGGATATAGGAGTCGACTATATTTCCAGCGGGGCCCTGACTCATTCATCGCCTATTCTCGATATATCCATGAAGAATCTTCACCCCGTTGAATAAGCAGCGCCCGTTGAATTAACTCGAAAAGAGGAAAGTGAGACTATGAAAGTTAAGGAACTACAGAATGAAATATTAAGGTTAAAGGAAGAAAAAGGCTTCTGCATTCTGGCCCATGCGTACCAGGGGCAGGAGATATGTGAAATAGCGGACTATGTGGGAGATTCCTACGGCCTTTCGGTGGAAGCCGCCGCAGATGCCAGAAATAATGTTATCATGTGCGGTGTGCGTTTCATGGCAGAAACCTGCAAAATCCTGTCTCCGGACAAAAGAGTATTCCTGCCGAATCCCCTGGCGGGATGTCCTATGGCAGATCAGTATGATGCAGCCGCAGTCCGCAAACTCCGGGAGAAAAATCCGGGACATGCTGTAGTTGCCTACATTAATACAAGCACAGAAATGAAGACAGAGGCGGATGTATGTGTAACCTCATCCTCGGCAGTAAAAATCTGCAGCGAGCTTGAGGCAGATAAGATTCTGTTCATACCGGATCCAAATCTCGGTGCCTATGTCAGCAAGGCGGTACCTGAAAAGGAATTCAAGTTAGTACCCGGGGGATGTCCGAGACATGCCGCAATAACTGAAGAGGAAGTAATAAAAGCGAAGAAGCTTCACCCGAAGGCATTGCTTCTGGTGCATCCGGAATGCAGACCTGAAGTTGTGAAGCACGCGGATTATGTTGGCTCCACAACGGGAATCATGAAATACGCCAAGGAATCACCTGAAAGGGAGTTCATAATAGGAACCGAGAACAGCATCGTGGAACACTTGCAGTACGATGCACCTGATAAGGTGTTTCACCCGCTGTCTGTGAATCTCACCTGTATGGACATGAAGATTACAACCCTTATGGATGTCTACAACGTTCTCACAGGCAAAGGCGGCGAAGAGATTGAAATACCTCGGGAGACTGCGGAGAAGGCGAAGCGTTCAATCGACAGAATGCTGGAGGGCTCCTGAAACAAATAACGAATTTGTCTTAATGAAGAAATGCTTCAACAAAATTAAAAAATGTTGAAGCATTTTTTAGAGCGCTAGTTACGTTTCAACAAATAGAAAAATCTAGGCGACAAGCCAGTCCTTGATTTTCACCACTTAATGCAATATAATTGCATTAGGTGGTGAAAATATGATAAAAACAACGGATATCTTAAAGGAAGAATTATTTGAATATCAAAATCCTGTGGCTAAAATCAAGAGGATGAATGACGATGGAACGCTAACTCCGATTATCAGAGGATTATACGAAACAGATGCATCTATTCCGGGGTATTTGCTGGCAGCCGCAATTTACGGGCCGTCATATTTATCATTTGAATTTGCACTGAGTTACTACGGCCTTATTCCTGAGACAGCTTATAATTATACCTGTGCAACATTTGAAAAGAAAAAGACAAAACAGTATACTACACCATTTGGAACCTTTACATATAGAGATGTTCCCAGCGCTGCATACCCGGCAGAGGTTATGGCGAAAGAAGAAAATGGATACGCATACTTTATTGCAGCTCCGGAGAAAGCAATTTGTGACATGCTGTACAAGACCTCTCCGCTAAATAACCTAAAGGGATTAAAGCAGTGTCTGTTCAGCGATTTAAGAATAGAGATTGAAGCTTTTGCAAAACTGGATTTATTTAAGATGCGGGATTTATGCGCACTTTATAAAACCCAAAACCATCGCTTACTGGAACGCTTGTTAAGAAAGGGAACTGTATAAAATGAAAAGCATACTGGATCAGATGCTCAGTAAATATGAGAATAAAAACATATATGATAAGAAGAACAGCATGAAAGAAGTCATTCGGGAAATTGTACTTTGCGGCCTGTCCAGGGCGGGATTTTTCAAGGATGCCGCCTTTTATGGAGGAACGGCTCTCCGTATCTTTTATGGCCTGGATCGCTTTTCGGAAGACCTGGATTTTTCCTTAAAGAAACCGGACAGCAATTATAATTTTGGAAACTTTCTTCCGATGCTTGAAAAAGAAGTATCTTCTTACGGATTGAATTTGAAAGCGGAGGAAAAAGCAAAGACAACAGACTCTGCTGTTAAGTCAGCCTTTCTCAAAGGAAATACAAAGGAGCATTTACTGCTTTTCTTTAATGGTTCCGATAAAGAAGGTGCTTCAAACGAGGTGATTAAAATCAAATTTGAAGTTGATACAAACCCTCCCGCATTCGCAACATATGAAACAAAGTATCGGCTTCTTCCGGTTCCGTATCAGGTTGCAATGTATGATATGCCGTCACTTTTTTCGGGTAAATTGCATGCTGTTATTTGCCGCAATTGGAAGACAAGAATCAAAGGGCGGGATCTTTATGATTATGTGTTTTATCTGTCAGAGGGAACAGGCTTTAATCTTAAGCATCTGCAGGCAAGACTTGAGCAGACAGGTCACTGGGACAAAAATTCCGTGCTTACATTACAGGATGTCAAGAATATGCTGAACGCCCGATTTGAAGAAATAGACTATGCACAGGCGAGGAAGGACGTGCTTCCTTTTATTAAGAATACTGAAGCTCTCGATTTATGGAGCAAAGAATTTTTCAGCGCAATTACAGACAGCATCCAGTGCCGGTGAAACAAGCAAACAGATGATAGCAAAGCGGCTTTTTTGCACCTTGACATATATGTCTGCATTTGTTACACTGTTTGTGTGATTTCATAATTTAACGAGATAAAGCGTTAACGCGACACCGTGAAAAATTATTCGCGTGAATGTATAAAACGCAGACAACAAGAACAAAGACAACACAAAGAATACAGAAATACCGGAGGAATATGATGATTAAGATTTTAAGAAAAGGCGAATATGAACTGGAAGATGTTCTCATAAGAGACAGATCAGGCAGAGATGTCAGCAAGGTAGTTGAAGAAATTATTTTCAGCGTTAAGATGGGAGGAGATCCTACACTGCTGAACTACTGTGAAACACTGGACGGCGCCAGACCCGAAAGGCTGGAGCTGACACAGGAGGAAATAGAGGAAGCCATCAAGGCAGTACCCGATGAAGTCAAGGATACTCTCCAGGAGGCTGCAGACAGAATTGCCGCATATCACAGAGAACAGCTTAAGGATGGATATACAATAGAAGCAAACGGAGTAACACTGAAGCAGAGGGTTCTGCCTATCGAAAAAGTCGGAATATACATTCCGGGAGGCACAGCAGCATATCCGTCAACGGTTCTGATGAACGCTGTTCCAGCTAAAATTGCGGGAGTAAAGGAAATAGTAATGGTTTCGCCTCCGACAGCCGGAGGAACTATTTCACCGGTAATACTGGCAGCAGCAAAGATTGCGGGAGTAGACAGGGTATTCCGCATCGGCGGAGCTCAGGCGGTTGCAGCCCTGGCATACGGAACAAAATCCGTTCCTAAGGTAGATAAAATTGTAGGACCGGGCAACGCCTATGTAGCGGAAGCCAAGAAGCAGGTGTTCGGCCAGGTGGGAATAGACCTTATCGCCGGACCGAGCGAAATACTTGTTGTGGCAGATGAGGGCAGCAACGCCCGCATCGTGGCAGCGGACATGCTGTCCCAGGCAGAGCACGACAAGATGGCAACGGCAGTTCTGATTACGGACAGCGAAGCTGTTGCAAAGGCAGCAGCTCAGGAGTTAGAGGCACAGCTTGAAGTGCTTCCGAGAAGGGAAATTGCCACGGAATCAGTGGAAATCAACGGCAAGATTATTATTACTGAAACAATCGACGAAGCAATAGAACTGGCAAACAAGCTGGCGCCGGAGCATCTTGAGCTGTATCTTGATGACGCCGAAAAATATGCCGATAAGGTAGTGAACGCAGGGTCGGTATTCGTAGGAAAGAACTGTCCTGAAGCACTGGGCGACTACTTCGCCGGACCGAACCATACCCTGCCGACAGCAGGAACAGCCAGATTCGCAAGTCCTCTTTCAGTTGACGATTTCACCAAGAAGATGTCATTCACATACTACACCGAAGAGGCACTGAGCTACGCCAAGGACAAGGTTGCACTGCTGGCAAGACAGGAGGGCCTGGAAGGACACGCCAGATCCATACTGAGCAGGTTCGAATAATTCAATAAACATTATTAAGCAAGCTAAAGGAACGTAAACACCAAATGGAAATAAAGTTAACAGAATTAAGCAATAAAGAAAAAGCCATGTTTGCATTACGAGCCCTGTACGCAAGTCATGGCTTTTCCATGTTCAGAATGAGCAAGTTTGAAGCCTTTGATCTGTACGCAGACAACAGAGACTTCATGGACTACGCATCGATAATCACATTTACGGATACAGACGGAATGCTTATGGCACTGAAGCCGGATGTAACACTTTCGATTGTCAAGAATAACAGAAACATCGGAGACGACATAAGGAAAATATACTACAACGAAAACGTGTACAGAGTATCTCCGCGAACCAGATACTTCAAGGAAATAATGCAGGTGGGAGTGGAGTGCCTGGGCAAGGTGGACGATGACTGCATCTGCGAGGTGCTGCTGCTGGCAGCAGAAAGCCTGAGCATACTGTCAAATGATGCGGTGCTTGATATTTCAAATCTGGACATTCTGTCGCAGCTCATTGCAAGCTGCAGAGTATCCAGGGAAGCAGAAGAGAAAATAGCAGAAGAAATCGGCAAGAAGAACATCCACGGCCTGGCTCAGGTGTGCCGAGACTACGACATCGGCCCTGCGAGATGCGAGCTTCTGAAGATGCTGATAACAACCTACGGCAAACCGGAGGAAGTAATACCGAAACTGGAGACTGCCTTTGGGAAGGCAGAGGGAGCTGAGCAGTACATGGCCAGCCTGGCAAGGCTGAAGAAAATAGTGGAAGCCTTCAGGGGCTCAGGATTCGAGGATATGCTGAATCTGGATTTCTCTGTTGTGAGCGATCTGAAGTATTATAACGGAATATTCTTCAAGGGCTTCGTCAAGGGCGTTCCCGACGGAGTGCTGTCAGGAGGTCAGTACGACAAGCTCATGAAAAACATGAACAGAAACTCCAAGGCCATAGGCTTCGCAGTATACATGGACAATCTGGGAAGACTCTCCAGATTCGAAGGTGAGGAGGTGGTCATTCGTGGCTGATATGATAAACGTTGCACTGCCTAAGGGAAGACTGGGAGACAGAGTCTATGACATGTTTGAAGCGGCCGGCTTCGAATGCCCTTCAATTCGGGAGAAAAACAGGAAGCTGATTTTCGAGAATCCCGAAAAGGGCGTGAGATACTTCTGGGTAAAACCCTCGGATGTAGCCATATACGTAGAACGGGGGGCGGCAGACATAGGCGTTGTGGGAAAGGACATTCTCATGGAGGCCGGATCCGACATATATGAGCTTCTGGATCTGAACACCGGCTGCTGCCGCATGGCGGTGGCTGCACCTAAGGGCTATGTGAACGATCCCGACAGCGATCTCAGAGTAGCTACAAAGTTCACAAATGTGGCAAGAGAATACTATGCCTCAATGGGCAGAGACATAGATATAATCCACCTGAACGGGTCAATTGAACTGGCGCCTATACTGGGACTGTCAGACGTGATAGTTGACCTGGTGGAAACGGGAACAACACTGAGAGAGAACAACCTGGAAGTAATTGAGGAGATAGCCCAGATAAGCGCGCGCCTCATTTCAAACAAATCCAGCTTCAAATTCAAGAACAAACAGATAGAGGAAATAGCCGGCAAAATGGCTGAGCAGATAAAAAAATGAGCAGATTTCTAACCGAAAGATTTACAGAACTTGAGCCCTATGTTCCGGGAGAACAGCCCCAGAACCGGCAGTATATCAAACTGAACACAAACGAATCACCATTCCCGGTATCCCATAAGGCCCGCTCTGAAGCAGCAAGGGCCCTGGACCGGCTCGAGCTGTATCCGGACCCGGACTGCAAAGCCCTGGCAGGGAGTCTGTCCGGATACCTGTCGGATAAATACTCCGTGAAGCTGACACCGGAAAACGTAATACTGACCAACGGTTCCGACGAGGTTCTCAACTTCGCCTTCATGGCCTTTTGCGATGGGAACACACCGGCGGTTTTCCCGGACATCACCTACGGATTCTACCCGGTATTCGCCGATATGAACGGGGTGCCATACAGAGAAATTCCCCTTAACGAAGATTTTCGCATCTGTCCCGAGGACTATGCAAAGGCAGGGGGAACCCTGTTTATAGCAAACCCCAACGCTCATACGGGAATAGCCTTAAGCAGGGCGGAAATTGAAGGTATAATAAGAAGCAATCCCGATAACCTTGTGGTTGTTGACGAGGCGTATGTGGATTTCGGAGGAGAAAGCTGCATACCATTAATTGAAAAATACGACAACCTGCTGGTAGTCCAGACCTTCTCCAAGTCCAGATCCATGGCGGGAGCAAGGCTGGGATTCGGCGCAGCATCCCGGGATCTGATAGTGGACCTGAACACCATAAGAAACTCCACAAACCCGTACAACATCAATGCCTTAACCATGGCTGCGGGAATAGGAGTTCTGGAGGATGATGAGTATACCTGTGAAAACTGCCGCAGAATAATCGAAAACAGGCAGTATACAGAGGAAGAACTCCGGGGGTTGGGTTTCGAGCTTACGGATTCCACAGCAAACTTCATATTCATGAAGCATCCGGAATACGATGGAGGCCGTCTCTACGAGGACCTGAAAAAAGAGGGAATTCTCGTCAGGCACTTTACCAAGGAGCGTATTGCCCAGTACAATAGGGTTACAATCGGCAGCCGCCGTCAGATGGAGGCCTTCATAGAAACACTGAAGAAGCTTCTGGGGGAAGCCGGATGCAAAGGCAAAAAAGGAGCAGATAAATGAGAACAGCAGAAATAGCAAGAAAAACTGCAGAAACAGATATCACACTTAAGCTTAACCTGGATGGCAGCGGCAAAAGTGAAATCAATACCGGAGTGGGCTTCATGGATCACATGCTGACCCTATTCGCCAGACACGGCAGATTTGATCTTGAGCTGAAGTGCACAGGAGATACTCAGGTTGACGATCACCACACCGTAGAGGATGTGGGTATAGTCCTTGGAGAGGCATTTCGTCAGGCGCTGGGAGAGAAGAAGGGCATCATCAGATACGGAGATGCGCTGGTGCCTATGGATGAAGCACTGATGCTTGCGGCGGTGGATTTCAGCGGAAGGGACTACCTGGCCTTTGATGTGGAAATCCCAACCCAGAAGGTGGGAACCTTCGATACCGAGCTTGTAAGTGAATTCTGGTACGGTTTCGTTAGAAACGCCGGCTGCACGCTGCACCAGAGAATGCTGGCGGGAACAAATTCCCACCACATCATCGAAGGAATGTTCAAAGCCGCAGCCAGAGCAATGAGGACAGCCGTTAGAATTGAGGCTGCCTTTGCAGATGAAATACCGTCCACGAAAGGAGTACTATAGTGTTAGCAATAATTGACTACGGAGTGGGAAATCTCTTTTCCCTCCAGAGCTCTCTGAAATACATAGGTCAGGAAGCAGTTGTGACCTCCGATCCGGAAACAATTCGCCGGGCGGACAGAATCATTCTGCCGGGCGTAGGCGCCTATGAGGACGCAGCCCGCAAGCTCAGGGAGTCCGGAATGGCAGAGCTTGTTACAGAGGCTGCAAAGGCAGGCAAACCCCTTATGGGAATATGCCTGGGAATGCAGCTTTTGCTTGAACGAAGCTTCGAGTACGGAGAACATGAGGGTCTGGGTCTCATAAGGGGCAGCGTTGTGCCCATCAGGGGGGCGGTTCCACAGGAACTGAAGATTCCTCACATAGGCTGGAACGGGCTGAAGTTCAAGGGAGCAAAAAGCCCGCTGTTTAAATACATCAAGGAGGGAGACTGCGTTTATTTCGTACACTCCTTCTACGGAGCCGACTGCGCATTCAACACCATAGCCGTAACGGAATACGGCTGTGAGCTGACTGCGGCTGTAGCTGAGGGAAACGTCTTCGGCTGTCAGTTCCACCCGGAAAAGAGCGGAGAGGTGGGAATGAATATTCTCAGAGCCTTCTGCGAACTGTAGACGGGATAAAGCTTAATTGAAATGGAGGAGCGGAAATGATAATACTTCCGGCAATAGATATTATAGACGGCAAGGCTGTGAGGCTTCTGAAGGGAAGATATGAAGACATGACCGTTTACAGTGAAAACCCTGGGGAGATTGCAGAGGACTTCGCGGCCTGCGGAGCTCAGCTTATCCATATTGTGGATCTGGAGGGCGCCAGAGACGGAGACACCCCTAACTTTGATACAGTCACCGCCATCAGAAAAGCAGGGGGATGTCCCTGCGAAATCGGCGGCGGGATAAGAAGCATGGAGGTTGTGGACCGATACATGGAGGCAGGCATTGACGCGGTGGTGCTGGGAACGGCGGCGGTTAACGACAGAGCCTTTCTCGAGGCTGCGGTTGGCAAATACGGCGACAGAATTGTTGTAGGAGTCGATGTTAAGGACGGATATGTGGCAATAAAGGGCTGGAAGGAAAAGTCCGATATGCAGCTGATTCCATTCTGCCGGTATCTTCAGGAAATCGGAGTGGACCGAATAAATGTAACGGACATTTCCAGGGACGGCGCCATGGAGGGAACGAACCACGAGATGTACAAGACTCTGTCAGAGGAGTTTGGCATGAAGATTGTGGCATCAGGCGGTGTATCGACGATAGACGATGTAAAGCGCCTGGCAGCTCAGGGCATGTACGGAGCCATAATAGGCAAGGCATATTACACGGGAGCAATCGATCTTAAGGAAGCAATAGAGGTGGCCAGATGATAACAAAGAGAATAATTCCCTGCCTCGATGTGAAGGACGGCAGGGTAGTTAAGGGAATAAATTTCAAGGGCCTGGGAGACGTGGCATCTCCTGTTGAGCTTGCGGAATACTACACTAAAGCAGGTGCGGATGAGCTGGTTTTTTATGATATCACCGCATCCAGCGAGGGTCGTAAGCTGTTTACGGACATTCTAACAGAAACGGCGAGCAGAGTATTTATCCCGCTGACAGTGGGAGGCGGCATTGGTTCCATTGAGGATTTTGACAGGGTTCTCAAGTGTGGAGCAGACAAGGTCAGCGTAAACTCCGGAGCAATCCGCAATCCGAAGATAATCGGTGAGGCGGCGAAGCTTTACGGAGATCAGTGCGTTGTGATATCTGCGGACATTGCCCTGATAGACGGAGTGTACAGAGTATTCTCCAAAGGCGGCAGAGAAAATACAGGTATGGAGGCAATAGACTGGATTAAACGCTGCGTTGCAGATGGTGCCGGAGAGGTTGTTGTAAACTCCATTGATACTGACGGAGTGAAGAAGGGTTTTGACCTGCCTTTGCTTAAAGAGGTGTGCCGGGCCGTAAGTGTGCCTGTAATCGCCTCCGGCGGAGCAGGCTGCATACAGGACTTCATCGATCTGTTTGAGGAAATCCCTCAGGTGGATGCGGGACTGGCTGCCTCAATATTCCACTTCGGAGAGGTTGCCATTTCTGATCTGAAGAAGGCCATGGCTGAAGCGGGAATTCCTGCAAGATGTCTGTAGATGCCGGCTTGTTAAAGAATATTCAGAGTGAAGAGGTTACGAAAATGATAGATATCAATGAAATCAAATTTGACGAAAAGGGTCTGGTGCCTGCCATAGTTGTGGACACAAACACAGGACAGGTTCTGACTCTGGCATATATGAATGAGGAGAGCCTCAGGATCTCCATGGAGAAGAAGCTTACCTGCTTCTGGAGCAGATCCCGGCAGGAGCTGTGGCTTAAGGGGGAAACAAGCGGCAATTACCAGCACATTGTTTCCATCACAGCTGACTGCGACAGGGATGCCCTGGTGATTGAGGTGCAGCCTGATGGGCCTGCATGTCATCTGGGAACATGGTCCTGCTTCGATTATCCCCTTATGGAGGCGGAGTCGGAGAAATTCTCGTATGAGGGCCTTATGGAACTCATCCGAGGAAGGAAGACGGACAAGAAGGAGGGCTCCTACACTACATATCTCTTTGAGAAGGGTCTCGACAAGATTCTCAAGAAGGTGGGAGAAGAATCCACAGAGGTTATTATTGCCGCAAAGGCAGAGGATAAGGCTGAGACTGTTTACGAAATTGCAGATCTGGCCTATCATGTAATGGTGCTTATGGTTGAAGCGGGAATATCCCTTGAGGACATAACCGCCGAGCTGGCATCCCGCCATGTAATCGATCATAAGGTGAAGCAGGAGAAAATGACAGGTGAGGGCTGATATTGCCAGGATGATAATTGAAGAGAAGGGTCTGAAGGACTTCCACATGCATACCTGTTACTGCGACGGCAAAAACACTCCCGAGGAGATGGTTTTTGCCGCTCTTGATGCGGGAATGAAGAGGATAGGATTCTCAGGACACAGCCATACGGATTTCGACCCGGATATGTGCATGACCCTTGAGGATACTGACAGGTACGAGGAGGAAATCCGCACTCTGGACATGGAGTTCGGGGATCAGATTGAGATTCTATGCGGTATTGAACAGGATTACTGTTCAGAGGAACCTGCAGACAGGTGGGACTACGTGATAGGCTCGGTTCACTATCTGCCGTCACGCCTTTCCGTTGACGATACAACCGAAATGCTGGAGCAGGCCATAGAAGAGGATTACGGAGGGGATGTCTACAGCCTTTGCGAGGACTACTACAGACTCCTTGGAGATGTTGTCCGCAAAACCGGTGCGGACATTGTGGGTCACTTCGATCTGGTAAGCAAATTCAACAAAGGCGGAGAAGCGGGAGGAAAGGGAATATACTTTGACGAGAGTCATCCCAGATATGTTGCGGCGTGGCAGGCCGCGGCAGACAAGCTTCTTGCTACAGAAAAACAGCTCCTCTTTGAGATAAATTTCGGGGCGGTAGTAAGAGGATACAGAACAGAGCCGTATCCTTCGAAGCCTATTCTGGAATATCTGAGGGCTCGCGGAGCCCGGTTTATTCTCTCCGGAGACAGCCATACCGTAGACAATGTAATGAAAGCTGCCGAAATAATGAAAGCCTACAGCGCCTTGTAGGCTTTTTCTTTTGCTGTTATGCCGGTAACAGCATCTGCCGCGAAGGCACTAAAGCACCAGGCTTTTCACATAATCGATGAACTTTTCCTCCGGCGTAGGAAGGGGGTGACCCTTACGCCAGGAGAAAAGGTAGCTGACATCTGAAAGCTCAGACTGGACGGGGCGTATTACCACATTATCGTTGTGGATGCCGGAGGTCTGCGGGAAGATGCTTATCCCCACATTTTTTTCTGCCAGGGCAACTGCATCAAGATAGCTGTCCATGCGGCAGACTATCCTGGGCTCCGTGTTAATCTTACGGAACTGCTTGTATATGGCATTGACGGTTGCCTTGCGGCTCTGGATGATAAGGGGCTGATCCTCAAGGTCACTCACTGTAATAGGCTGCCCTTCCCCGCAGGCAAGGGGGTGAAGGCGGCTTATGATTGCCGCCATTTTGCCTTTTGCCACCGGGAAGCTGTTAAGGAGAAGCTGATCATAAGGGGCGGTAATCACCGCCAGACTGATAATACCGCTTCGCATTTTCTCCGTGAGCTCGTCACTGTTACCGTCAACTATGTTGAATTTTATTCTTGGATATTCAGCGGTGAAACCGGAGATCCATTCAGCAGCCATGGCAGGGGCGTTCCCCTCAACAAGGCCCAGTGAGATTGTTCCGGTAATACCGCTGTTCATTGCCCGGATTTCGGCCTGAGCCTGTTCCGAGAGACGGATCATCTCCTTGGCTCTTCTGTAGAGGAGCTGCCCCGATTCCGTAAGCTGAAGGGATCGCCTGCCCCGGACAAAAAGCTGTGTGTCCAGCTCCTCCTCAAGCTTTCTTATCTGAGCACTGAGGGGCGGCTGGCTTATGTTAAGAATGGCAGCTGCCTTTGTAATATTCAGTTCCTCGGCCACCGCCGCGAAGTATTTCAGCGTTCTGAGTTCCATAAATGATGCCTCCGATTTTATCATACACAAAACATATGGTAACGCATATATTATATGTATTTTATTGCGGCATTGCAAACACATATAATTGAACTGTAGGTAACATAATAAAACCAGAATATAATCACGTTTTTCAGGAGGAAAGTAATTATGGCACGTTTAGTAGGAACAGTATCAAGAGGAATCAGACTTCCAATCATCAAGGAGAATGACGATCTCAGAGAAGCGGTTGTTAATGCCGTTCTGGAGGCATCAAAGGATGATGACTGGGGATTTAAGGTTCGTGACAGGGACATTATCTGCATCACTGAGTCAGTTGTGGCAAGATCCCAGTCAAACTATGTTTCCACAGAGAACATCACCAAGGATGTGAAGGCTAAGCTGGGCGATGAAACAATAGGCCTTGTATTCCCTATCATGTCAAGAAACCGTTTCGCAATCTGCCTCAGAGGAATTGCGGGAGCAGCAAAGAAAATTGTGATACAGATGTCCTATCCTGCTGACGAGAAGGGAAACCTGCTGGTTGATCCGGACGAAGTATACAAGAAGGGTCTTGATCCTTTCAGAGATATACTGGATGTTCCAACATTCAGAGAGTACTTCGGCAGCCCGAAGCACAAGTTCACAGGAGTTGATTACATAGAATACTACACAAATCTCGTAAACGAGTCAGGAGCGGAATGTGAGATAATTCTGGGCAACGATCCTAGAGAAATCATGAAGCACACAGATAAAATTCTCGTATGCGACATCCACACCAAGGAAACAACAAAGAAGATTCTGAAGGACGCCGGCGCCAAGACAGTGCTGGGTCTTGATGACATAATGACTGCCCCTGTTGACGGAAGCGGATACAACCCTGATTACGGTCTTCTGGGAAGCAACAAGGCAACAGAGAGCTCCGTTAAGCTTTTCCCTTGCAAGGCACAGGGCTTCGTTGACGGAATTCAGGAGGACATGAAGAAGCTCACAGGCAAGGATGTTGAAGTCATGATTTACGGAGACGGCTGCTTCCACGATCCTGTTTGCGGAATATGGGAGTTCGCGGATCCTGAGGTTGCTCCGTTCTATACAGAAGGACTCAAGGGAACACCTAATGAACTGAAGATAAAGTATCTGGCAGACAACGCCTTCAGCGAAATGAAGGGTGATGAGCTTAAGGACGCCATCAAGAAGGAAATCGAGAAGAAGGATGCAGATCTCGTAGGCAACATGGCGTCAGAGGGAACGACTCCAAGAAGACTTACCGACCTTATCGGTTCGCTCTGCGACCTGACCTCCGGCTCAGGAGACAAGGGAACACCTGTAGTTTACATCCAGGGATACTTCGACAACTATACAACAGAGTAGGTACAGCAGAAGCAGAGGAGAAATCGGAGGATTGAGAAAATGAGTTCAGATATAAGACCGGAAGCAATGGAACGCATTACAACACCGGAGCTTGCCAAGGCTTTCATCGAAGAGCAGGTTGAAGCCATAAGAAGCCAGGTGGGAGACAGGAAGGTTCTCCTGGCCCTTTCGGGTGGAGTTGATTCAAGTGTTGTGGCTGCGCTTCTCATAAGAGCCATAGGAGATCAGCTGGTGTGCGTCCACGTTAACCACGGACTCCTGAGAAAGGGAGAACCGGAAATGGTAATCAAGGTGTTCAGAGAAGAGCTGGGCGCCAATCTGATTTACGTTGACGCCGTTGACAGATTTCTGGACAAGCTGGCAGGCGTAGATGATCCAGAAAAAAAGAGAAAGATTATAGGCAAGGAGTTTATCGACGTATTCGCCGAGGAAGCGGGAAAGCTTGAGGGAATAGAATTCCTGGGCCAGGGTACAATATATCCCGACATCACAGAATCCAAGGGTGTTAAGGCCCATCACAATGTGGGAGGCCTTCCTGAGGATCTTCAGTTCGAACTGGTGGAGCCGGTAAAGCTCCTGTACAAGGATGAAGTGAGAGTAGTGGGCAAGGAGCTGGGTCTTCCGGACAAGATGGTTTACAGACAGCCCTTCCCGGGCCCGGGCCTCGGTGTCAGATGCACAGGAGCCATTACAAGAGACAGACTTGAAGCATTGAGGGAAGCCGACGCTATATTAAGAGAAGAAATAGAAAAGCTGGAACAGGTGCCTTGGCAGTATTTCATAACCGTTCCGGATCTCAAGTCCACAGGCATCAAGTATGTTGAGGGTGCCGACGGCAAGGAGGAAGGAAGACGGTACATGGGCTGGGCAGCAGTAATCAGAGCTATAAACACTGTGGATGCTGTTACGGCGGAATCAGTTCAGCTTTCCTGGGAGACTCTCTGCACAGTTAGAGACAGAATCGTCTCGGAGGTTGAGGGAATCAACAGAGTTCTCTGGGATTTCTCCAACAAGCCGATTGCCACGATTGAATGGGAGTAAGTCATGAAAAAGACAGGATTTAGTGCGAAAAAATACATTGAAGAACAGTCAAAGTATATTTCGGACAGGATAGACAGAAGCTGCGGGGACCGGCTGTATCTGGAATTCGGCGGCAAGCTGGTGCAGGACAAGCATGCCATGCGGGTTCTGCCGGGCTTCGACGAAAACTCCAAGATAAAGATTCTCCACGAGCTCAGAGACAAGGCGGAAATAATAATATGCGTATATTCCGGGGACATCGCAACCAGCAAGACCCGGGCGGACTTCGGAATAACCTACGACCTTGAGGTGCTGCGCCTGATTGATATGTTCAGGAAGTACGAGCTTGCGATAAACAGCGTGGTTGTAACCCGGTATTCGGAGAAGGTGCCTTCAGTAGAAAAGTTCATTAACCTTCTGAATCAGCGGGGAATCAGAACCTACACCCACAGCTTCACAAAGGGCTATCCAACTGACGTGGATACCATAGTAAGTGATGAGGGCTACGGAGCCAATCCTTACATTGAAGTAACAAAGCCTCTGGTGGTGGTAACAGGTCCGGGAGGAGGCAGCGGCAAGCTTGCCACAAGCCTTTCCCAGCTTTATCACGAGTACAAGAGAGGCCGGGTGGCCCGCTACGCCAAATTCGAGACCTTCCCTATATGGAATCTGCCTCTTCAGCATCCCGTTAACGTTGCCTATGAATCGGCAACGGCAGACCTTAAGGATGTGAACATGATAGACTCCTTCCACCTGGAGGCCTACGGGGAAACGGCTGTTAACTACAACAGAGACCTGGAGGTATTCCCTGTTGTCAGGAGAATCATCGAGAAAATTACCGGGGAGGAGGCGGAATACAAATCCCCGACGGACATGGGGGTCAACAGAGCGGGCTTCGGAATTACAGATGACGAGATCTGCCGTGAGGCCGCCTGCCAGGAGATTATCCGGAGATATCTTATAGCGGAATGTGACTACAAGAAGGGCAAGATCGGCGCGGACGTTCTGGAAAGAACGAAGCTGCTCATGGACGACATGGGCCTCTGTGAGGACGACCGTGCTGTAGTAAAGGCAGCAAGAGAATATGCAAAGGCAAAAAAGGCTCAGAATGAGAAATACAAGAATACCGTTGCCTTTGCGCTGGAACTGGAGGACGGTCGATTCGTAACCGGCCGCAGCTCCAGAAGAATGGTAGCGGCGGCAGCGGCAATGCTGAACGGAGTTAAGCAGCTCTGCGGCATAGATGATGAGGTGAATCTCATTTCCCCTGAGGTGCTGAAGAGCATTCAGGACATGAAAACCTCCATACTTCATGCCGAGAGGACTTCCCTTAACCTCAAGGAGGTGCTTACGGCGCTGACCATTTCGGCAACGACGGATCCTCTGGCGGAGGAGGCTCTCAAGGCAATAAGCCGGCTGGAGGGATGCCGTGCCCACTGTACCGCAATTCTCAGCGACAACGACGAGAAGGCGCTGAAAACCATGGGCATCGATGCCACAAGTGATCCGGAATACGCCACTAACAACCTGTATGATAATTAGAGAAACGTGATAATCAGATAAAGTATGTACAAAATAGCACAAACCATCCAAAAACCGTTGACAGGTACAGGAAGCTGTGCTATTTTGTATATGCGAGAAACTTATGCGAAATCACAACGATTTGTTTATTATTTTATAGTCAGTCAACAAAAATGCTGACAACAAGGAATTTACTATGAGAAACGAATTCAGCGTTGCAAATTTTGAAAAGTATTATTACTTTTACTTTTTCCCTTCATGCCGGATGGGATAATTTGCAATGCCTGGAACAGAAGTTATAAAAATTATGTTTTCAAAGGCGGAGCAGGTTATCCTGTTCCGCCTTTTCGTTTTTATTATTTCATTAAGAGAGGTGACAAGAAAATGAACTCAGTGACAGTTATAACTACAATCCTGATTCTGTGCTTCTTCGCCCTTATGATTTCCATCGGAATAAGGACACGCAGGCATGCTCGGGACGTAAACGGATTTGTTCTCGGCTCAAGAAATGTGGGACCGTGGCTTTCGGCCTTTGCATTCGGAACATCATATTTCTCGGCGGTAATCTTCGTGGGATACGCGGGACAGTTCGGATGGAACTTCGGTCTGGCATCCACCTGGATCGGTTTGGGAAATGCCTTTATCGGCTCCCTGCTTGCCTGGAGCATTCTGGGAAGAAGAACGAGAATAATGACCCAGCATCTTTCCAGCAAGACCATGCCGGATTTCTTCGGTTCGAGATTTGAATCAAAGAACCTTAAGGTTGCGGCATCCGTTATCACATTCGTGTTCCTGATTCCTTATACAGCATCCCTGTATAACGGGCTGTCGAGACTGTTCGCAATGGCATATGACGGCATAGATTACTCCGTATGTGTAATAGTTATGGCTGTACTCACAGGAGTATATGTAATAATCGGCGGATACATGGCAACGGCGCTCAACGACTTCATTCAGGGAATGATTATGCTGGCAGGTATCGTTGCCGTAATCGGCGCAGTGCTTCACAACAACGGCGGCCTGATGGAGGCAATGGGAACAATAGCAGCAAATGAGAATGCAGGATGGCAGTATGTATCCTTCTTGGGACCTGATCCTCTGTTCCTGGTGTTCGTAGTAATGCTCACATCCCTGGGCACATGGGGACTTCCTCAGATGGTCAGCAAGTTCTACGCTATTGATAATGAGGACTCAATCAAGAAGGGAACAATCATTTCAACCTTCTTCGCCCTCATAGTAGCAGGAGGATGCTACTTCCTGGGCGGCTTTGGCAGGCTGTATGACATTGACGTGGAAGCAGAGGGCTTCGATGCGATTATCCCGCAGATGCTTTCAACACTTCCGGCACTGATTGTGGGCATAGTAATTGTTCTCGTTCTGTCCGCATCCATGTCTACCCTTTCGTCACTGGTGCTCACCAGCGGTTCAACAATTACAATCGACTTTATTGAGCCATTGAGAAAGAAGCCGATGAACGAAAAGAGCAAAATGCTGACAGTTAGAGTTTTCATCGCAATATTCATCATTATTTCTGCTATAATAGCTATTAAGCAGGCAACCGACAAGAGCATCTTCATCGCTCAGATGATGGGTGTTTCCTGGGGCGCACTGGCAGGGGCATTCCTGGCTCCGTTCCTGTATTCCCTGTACAGCAGGAAGGTTACAAAAGCTGCAGTATGGGCATCCTTTGCCTTCGGAGTGGGAATGGAAATTGTTCAGCTCCTGGTTTCCCTGGGAATATTAAGCGTTGCAGGCATGGGCGTTCTTGAATTTGCATTCAGAAACTCAATTATTTCCGGAGTAATCGCCATGGTTGGCGGTCTCATAATAGTACCGGTTGTAAGCGCTTTAACAGCGAAAACCAGACCGGAGAATGTGGAAAAGATGTTTGCGTGCTATGATGTGAACAGAACGGTGCACGTTACCGAAAATCTGGGAGAGTAAACGTACAATCAGTCAATAACCGGGGAACCCCGGAATCATTAGTGATAGAGATTCAAGTAGTAAGGAGATAGTAAAGATGACGAATTATTATCAGAAAGAAATTGAAACTGCATCCAGGGAGGAGATAATCCGGATTCAGGAAGAGAAACTGAGAAAGCAGGTAAGACACGTGTACGATAACGTGCCCTACTACAGAGCCAAGATGGATGAAAAGGGCGTAACGCCGGATGATATCAAGTGCCTTGATGACATCAGCAAGCTGCCGTTCCTCTGCAAGGACGACCTTAGAGAAGCATATCCTTACGGACTGCTGGGAGTGGACCTTAAGGATTGCGTGAGAATCCAGTCAACTTCAGGAACAACAGGCAAGAGAGTTGTGGCCTTCTACACTCAGAACGACATTGACCTCTGGGAGGAATGCTGTGCCAGAGCAATCGTAGCAGCCGGCGGAACTAAGGACGATGTGTGCCACGTGTCATACGGATACGGATTGTTCACAGGCGGACCGGGACTCAACGGCGGCTCTCACAAGGTTGGCTGCCTGACCCTGCCGATGTCCTCGGGAAACACCGAGAGACAGATTCAGTTTATGATGGACCTGGGATCAACGATTCTCTGCTGCACCCCGTCCTATGCGGCATACCTTGGAGAATCAATGGCAGAGAGGAACATAAAGCCTGAGGATAACAAGCTGAAGGCGGGAATATTCGGAGCAGAGCCATGGACGGAGGAAATGAGACAGAGTATCGAGAAGAGCCTGGGCATCAAAGCATATGACATCTACGGCCTTACTGAAACAAGCGGCCCGGGAGTATCCTTCGAATGTGAAGAGCAGACAGGAATGCACATCAACGAGGACCACTTCTATGCAGAAATCATCGACCCTGAAACAGGTGAGGTGCTGCCGGAGGGATCAAAGGGAGAGCTGGTATTCACATCCCTTGATAAGGAAGCCTTCCCTCTGCTGAGATACAGAACGAGAGACATATGCGTTCTCTCAAGGAAGCCGTGTTCCTGCGGAAGAACACACGTTAAGATGTCAAAGCCGATGGGACGAAGCGATGACATGCTCATCATCAGAGGCGTCAACGTATTCCCTAGCCAGATAGAAACAGTGCTTCTGAAGGAGGGATATCCGCCAAACTACCAGATTGAAATAGACAGAAAGAACAACACAGACACCTTCGACGTATATGTTGAAATGGCGCCGGATCAGATGTCAGACAAAATCTCAGACATACAGAAGAGAGAGAAGGACATCGAAGCTGCAATGAGAACAATGCTGGGAATCGGACCTAAGATTCACCTGGTACCGGTTAAGACAATTGCAAGAAGTGAAGGCAAGGCAGTAAGAGTAGTGGACAAGAGAAAGCTCCACGATTAAAATATACTTAAGGAGGTAAAGGAAAATGACAGTAACACAGCTTTCAGTATATATCGAAAACAAGCCGGGCAAGCTGTCGGAGGTAGTTGCCAGACTGTCCGAGGCAGATATCAATATCAGGGCGCTGAGTCTGGCTGACACCAGCGACTTCGGTCTTGTGAGACTTATCGTATCTGATGCTGATAAGGCAAAGAAGATACTCGGAGAAATGACACTGGTATCCACCAACAACGTTCTGGCAGTTGAAATGGCAGACAGAAGCGGAGCATTAAGCGACGTGCTGGCGGCAATGAACAACCAGGATGTAAATGTGGAATACATGTACGCTTTCGCAGGAAAGCAGCCTCTGAATGCGTATGTTGTAATGCAGGTCAACGATATTGCAAAGGCAGAAAAGATTCTTGAGAAGAACAATATCGGAACCCTCTGCGATGCAGATTTGCTTGAATCTCTAAACTGATGATTATCCCCGGAGGGGAACCCTCGAAAGAGGAGTTCTCCTCCGGGGATTTTTGTCCTGAATAAAATACAATAAAAGGTAAAAGACCACTTTACACAGGCGACGAATCGGGAGTATTATAAAGGTGAAATTAATATAATTTTACTGAACCTGTCGTAACTGACGAGACGCGGAGCACCGCATGGGAGCGGCAGGGGGTTTTATGTCGATCGTCTGGGCAGAATCAATTCATACTGTGGGTTGGTCTGCCTTCATTTAATTTAAAGGAGAAAAGCATGAAAAAGGTGGGAATCGTAATGGGCTCGGACAGCGACATGCCTGTAGCCGAAAAAGCAATAGAAAAACTGAAGGGATACGGAATCCCATACGAAGTTCACATCTATTCAGCACACCGCACGCCGGAGCAGGCAAAGGCCTTCGCCCAGGGTGCAGAAGCTGCAGACTTCGGAGCAATTATCGCCCTGGCAGGAAAGGCGGCACATCTGGCGGGTGCCCTAGCGGCAAACACAACCCTGCCTGTAATCGGAGTGCCGGTAAAATCCTCCACACTGGATGGTCTTGATGCTCTTCTGTCAACAGTGCAGATGCCAAGCGGAATCCCCGTTGCCACGGTGGCAATCGACGGAGCAGCCAACGCAGCGATTCTCGCAGCCCAGATAATAGCGCTGACGGATAAGGAACTGTCCTCAAAGATAAAGGATGAGCGGGCAAAGGCAGCCGAGGCGGTTCTGGCGAAGGACGCGGCTCTTAATGCGTAAGCCGCACATGAAACAGTAAATAATAACTTTTTTATATAAAAAGGAGGAACAAAATGGAAAGATTAGTTTACACCGGAAAGACAAAGAACGTATTCGCACTGGACAACGGCAACTACATGCTGAAGTTCAAGGATGACTGCACCGGCAAGGACGGCGTATTCGATCCCGGCGAAAATTCAGTAGGACTGACAATTGAAGGCGTTGGCGACGTTAACCTGAGAATGTCAATCTATTTCTTCGAAAAGATAAATGCAGCAGGAATCAGCACACACTTCGTAAGTGCGGATCTGGAAAACACCACAATGGAGGTTAAGCCTGCAACAGTATTCGGCAAGGGTCTGGAAGTAATCTGCAGACACAAGGCAGTAGGTTCATTCTTCAGAAGATACGGCGAATATGTTGAAGAGGGTGCAGATCTTCCTGCATATGTTGAGACAACCTTCAAGAACGATGCACTGGGCGATCCTCTCGTAACAAAGGACGGTCTTATTGTTCTGGGAATCATGACAGACAAGCAGTACGAGGATCTCAAGGACATGACCCAGAAGATAACAAAGATCGTTGCAGACGACCTTCTTGAAAAGGGACTGGTTCTCTACGACATCAAGTTTGAGTTCGGATACGATGCCGACGGCAATGTAATGCTCATTGACGAAATCGCATCGGGCAACATGAGAGTATATAAAGACGGCGAGTACATTGATCCAATGACTCTGTCAGAACTGTTTTTCGCTTAATTCCCGTGAGCTAACTGATAAAGGTGAAGGATATGACATTTACAGATAAATCCTGCAGAGAATTTGTTGAAGCAGCGGCTTCCTCACAGCCTATACCTGGGGGAGGAAGCGTAGCGGCACTTGTTGGAGCGCTGGGAGCAGCACTGTCAACAATGGTTGCATCACTTACACTCAGCAGCAAGAAGTATATTGCCGTTGAAGCGGAAATGGAGAAAAACATTCAGGAAATCCACAAGATCCAGGAGGATCTTGTGGACCTGGTTCAGAAGGATATAGATAACTTCGAGCCTCTGGCCAAGCTGTACAAGATGAAGTCAAAGGATCCTGAAGAGAAGAAGAGAATAGCAGAGGCAAAGCAGAAGGCTCTGTATGAAGCCTGCCTCGTTCCAATGGAGATTATCAAGAAGTGCGGCAGAGCTATTGAGCTCTCCCAGGAGTTTGCAGTTAAGGGCAACAAGGTAGTTATTGCAGACTCGGGATCAAGTGCCGTGCTCTGCAAGGCCGCCATGCAGGCAGCAAGCTTTAACATCTACATCAACACAAACATGATGAAGGACAAGGAACTGGCGCACAAGATTAACGGTGAAACGGCTCAGCGTATTGTTTACTACGGGGCTCTGGCGGATTCAGTGTTCGGATACACCACAAATACACTTATGAATACAGTCATCGAAACAGGTGACACAATCTAGCAGATATGCAAAGAAGCATATAAAAGAAGCATACATATGGAAAGTAAAGAACCAGAAAGGACTTGACATAAAATGGGCGGATATTTTGGAGCGGTCTCTAAGAGAGACGTAACCATGGATGTGTTCTATGGTACAGATTATCACTCGCACCTGGGAACAAAGAGGGGCGGCATGGCTCTCTGGGAAAGGGAAAAGGGCTTTGACAGAGAGATTCACAACATAGAGAATTCACCCTTCAGAACAAAGTTCGAAAACGATATAGACAAGATGAGAGGAACATCGGGAATCGGATGCATCAGTGACTCCGATCCCCAGCCTTTGCTCATTCATTCAAATCACGGTACATATGCAGTGTGCTTCGTGGGAAAAATCAACAATGCTGATGCTCTCATGAAGCATTTTCTGGCGTTTAGCGGCGGACACTTTGACGCCATGACCGGAGGAAGAATAAATACTACAGAGCTGCTGGCCTCACTGGTAGATCAGAAAACCGATTTCATCAGCGGACTGAAATTCGCTCAGGATGAAATTGAGGGATCTGCATCTATTCTCATTCTCAGAGAGGATGGCAGCATTCTGGCATCGAGAGATAAATTAGGAAGAACGCCGATTCTCATAGGAAAAGATTCAGAGGGATATGCGGTTGCCTTCGAATCCTTCGCATATGAGAAACTGGGATACGAGACGGTTTATGAGATGGGGCCGGGAGAGATAGTAGAAATTACGACAGAGGGCATAGAGGTGAAGGCTCCCGCCAGAAAAAAGAAGTGCATCTGTGCATTCCTGTGGACATACTACGGCTTCCCGAACTCCACATACGAGGGCGTGAACGTGGAACGCATGAGAAACATAAACGGCCGAATCATGGCAAGGGAGGAAGCGGCAGCAGGCAATGAGTTTGAATACGATTACATCTGCGGAGTTCCTGATTCGGGAATTGCCCACGCAATAGGATACGCCAACGAATGCGAAATCGACTATGCACGACCATTCGTGAAATATACACCGACATGGCCGAGGAGCTTCATGCCCGGATCACAGAAACAGAGCAGCAGAATTGCCGAAATGAAGCTGATACCTGTTAACGAGCTGATCAAGGACAAGAAGCTGCTGTTTGTGGACGACAGTATTGTGAGAGGAAACCAGCTGAGAAAAACAGGAGAATTCCTCTATTCCAAGGGAGCCAAGGAGGTCCACATGAGATCCGCATGTCCCCCTATCATGTACGGCTGCAAGTATCTGAGCTTTGCCAGAAAGACAGATGATATGGATCTGATTGCCCGCCAGGCAATAATGGAGCTGGAGGGGGAAGAAGGAGAAAAGTACATTGACGAGTATTCCGACGGAAGAACCGAAAGAGGCAAGGCTCTCAGGGAGGAGCTCTGCAGAAGAATGCACTTTGACTCCCTGGAATTCCAGAATATAGAAGGAATCCTTGAGGCAATCGGACTTGATGAAGATTGCGTCTGCACATACTGCTGGAACGGAAAGGAGTAAGCGATGAAAAATTCAAAATCCGATGCTTATGCAGCATCAGGGGTTGACATTACAGCGGGCTACAAGGCTGTTCAGCTGATGAAGGAGCACGTGTCCAGAACAAACACCTCCGGAGTAATGTCGGATGTGGGGGGCTTTGGCGGACTGTTTGCCCCTGACATGAAGGAAGTTGAGGAGCCGGTTCTTGTCAGCGGTACAGACGGAGTAGGCACGAAGCTCAAGCTGGCATTTGAACTTGACAGACACGACACCATAGGCATTGACTGCGTTGCAATGTGTGTCAACGACATAATCTGCGTAGGTGCGAAGCCTCTGTTTTTCCTCGACTACATCGCCTGCGGCAAGAACATCCCCGAAAGAATCGCGGAAATCGTCAAGGGTGTTGCAGAGGGCTGCGTTCAATCCGGAGCAGCGCTGATTGGAGGAGAAACTGCTGAGATGCCGGGCTTCTATCCGGAGGATGAATACGATCTGGCAGGATTCGCAGTGGGAATGGTGGACAAGAGCAGGATGCTTGACAAGAGCAGCGTAGAAGAGGGGGATGTTATAATCGCCCTGCCTTCAAGCGGAGTTCATTCAAACGGATTTTCCCTGGTGAGAAAGGTATTTGACATCGAAACAGCAGACAGAGAGTTGCTGGAGATGCTGCTGACACCTACGAAGATATATGTGAAACCTGTGCTGGCTCTGATGGAGGCGGTAAAGGTTAAATCCGTAGCACACATCACCGGCGGCGGTTTTTATGAAAACATTCCGAGAAGTCTTCCTGCAGGTCTTGGAGCTAAGATCAGACGGGATGATGTGAGAGTTCTTCCTGTATTTGACAAAATTGCAAAGGCAGGAGGTATTTCGGAAAGAGACATGTTCAACACCTTCAACATGGGTGTAGGCATGATATGCATTACGGCAGAGGAAGATGCCCACAGAGCTGTTGAGACTTTGCAGGCGAATGGTGAGGATGCGTATATCCTCGGTGAAGTTGTCAAGAGCGAAGAAGGAGTAATTCTATGGTAAAGACAAAGATTGCAGTTCTCATATCCGGTAACGGAACGAATCTGCAGGCGCTGATAGATGCTCAGAAGAGCGGGATATTGAAGCACGGCTCAATCGAGCTGGTTGTATCATCAAGCTCCGATGCCTACGGGCTCAAGAGGGCGGAAGCAGCAGGAATTGCCACAGCCGTAGTAACAAGAAAACAGACAGGCAGTCAGGAAGCCTTCGAGAAAGGCATCAGGGCAGAGCTTGACAAGAGGGGCATTGAGCTGATTGTTCTTGCCGGGTTCATGAAGATACTCAGCAGGGATTTCACTGACGCATATGCAGGCAGAATCATCAACGTTCACCCGTCGCTGATTCCAGCCTTCTGCGGCAAGGGATGCTACGGACTGAAGGTTCACCAGCAGGCACTGGCATACGGCGTCAAGGTTACAGGGGCCACAGTTCACTATGTAAATGAAGTGCCGGACGGCGGACGCATCATTCTGCAGAAGCCGGTTAAGGTGAAGGAGGGCGATAGCCCTGAAACTCTCCAGAGGAGGGTAATGGAAGAAGCTGAATGGCAGATTCTTCCAAAGGCGGCGGATATTGTATCAAAGAGAATTATGAAAGAAAAGGCGAAAGATATGGAACAGTATGGCAAGGAGCCCATAGACAGACTGGTTGAAAACAACTCCTATGTCGGCAGGGGCATTGTGCTGGGAAGAACTCCCGATGGACAGAAGGCAGTCAGCGCATATTTCATCATGGGCAGATCCGAAAACAGCAGAAACAGAATCTTCGTGAAGGATGGGGATGCTCTGTACACCAGACCTTTTGATGAGGCCAAGGTTGAAGACCCGTCACTTATCATCTATGCGGCACTTAGACAGTATGAAAACAAGCTTATCGTTACAAACGGAGATCAGACAGACACTATTTATGAGTATCTGGAAAAGGGAGGAACCTTTGAGGAAGCTCTCAGAACCAGGCAGTTTGAACCGGACTTCCCGAACATGACTCCGAGAATAAGCGGAATGATTACCTTCGGAGAGGAAGATTTCGAATACAAGATAAGCATTCTCAAGAGTGGAAACAGAGAGGGAACAAAATCAGGAAGATACACATTTGAGTATGAATCGGATCCGGGTCTGGGACACTTCATCCACACATATCAGCAGGATGGAAATCCTCTCCCTACATTCCTGGGAGAGCCGGAGAGGGTGGATATTCCCGATGATATCGATTCCTTCACAGAAGGCCTCTGGGAGGGACTCGACGGGGATAACAAAATATCCCTCTATGTCAGATATACGGATATTGCGACAGGCAAATATGAAGATCGCCTGATTAACAAGAATTCATAAGGTGAGAAAATGAACGAATTTACATTGAAATACGGATGCAATCCGAATCAGAAAACTGCGAAGATATATATGGCAGACGGAAGTGAGCTGCCAATCAGAATACTTAACGGCAGACCGGGATACATTAACTTCCTGGATGCTTTCAATGCGTGGCAGCTTGTTAAGGAACTGAAGGCGGCAACGGGAATGGCTGCGGCAACCTCCTTCAAGCATGTGAGTCCTACATCGGCGGCAATCGGCCGTCCTCTCACAGACAAGATGAAGAGAGCATACTTTGTTGATGACATCAAGGGTCTTGATGATTCACCGATTGCCTGCGCCTATGCCAGAGCCAGAGGAACTGACAGGCTTTGCTCCTTCGGAGATTTCCTGGCGCTGTCAGACGTGTGCGATGAGGTGACTGCCAGAATTATCAAGAGAGAGGTATCTGATGGAGTAATCGCTCCCGGATACACCCCTGAGGCGCTGGAAATCCTCAGCAAGAAGAAAAACGGAAACTACAATGTTATAGAAATAGATCCGGAATACGAACCTGCAGCTCAGGAGAGCAGGCAGGTGTTTGGTGTTACCTTCGAACAGACCCATAATAATATCGTAATAGACAAGAGTCTGATGGAGAACATCGTGACCGAGAACACAGACCTTCCTGATGACAAGAAGGAGGATCTGGTTCTGGCAATGATTGCTCTGAAGTACACCCAGTCAAATTCTGTGTGCTTTGCCATGGACGGACAGTGCATAGGAATCGGAGCGGGACAGCAGTCAAGAATTCACTGCACGAGACTTGCAGGCAGCAAGGCAGATACCTGGTATCTGAGAATGCACGACAAGGTTCTGAATCTGCCGTTTAAGGAAAAGCTGCCGAGAGCAGTAAGAGACAATGCCATCGACGGATACATCAACGAATACGAGGAAGATGTCTGTGCAGAGGGCAACTGGCAGAAGTATTTCAGCGAAAGGCCGGAGCCTCTTACAGCTGAGGAGAAGAGGGAGTATCTGGATGCACAGACCGGTGCCGTTCTGGCATCTGACGCATTCTTCCCGTTTGGAGACAGTATCGAAAGGGCTCAGCAGAGCGGAGTATCATATGTGGTTGAACCGGGCGGTTCCGTAAGAGACGAGGATGTTATCGAAGCCGCCAACAGATACGGCATGGTGATGGTCTTCAATGGAGTAAGACTGTTCCATCACTAATCTTATTACAGGCAGAACCAAGGAGAAGAGAATGAAAATCATGGTAGTAGGCGGCGGCGGCCGTGAACATGCAATAATCAAAAGTCTTGCCAGAAGCCCGAAGGCTGAAGTGATTTACGCCCTTCCGGGGAACGGCGGAATCGCATCCGATGCAGAATGCGTGGACATCAAGGCTACTGACATTGAAGGCATTACCGCCTTTGCGAAGGAAAAGGGAATCGATTATGCGGTTGTTGCACCGGACGATCCTCTGGCAATGGGCGCGGTTGATGCCCTTAACGCTGAAGGCATCAGGGCCTTCGGACCGGACAGGAAGGCCGCTGTTATTGAGGCAAGCAAGATTTTTTCGAAGAACCTGATGAAGAAGTACGGGATTCCTACGGCGGCGTACGAGGTATTTGATGAGCCGGCTTCTGCCCTTGAATATCTTGAGAGCTGCCCGATTCCTGTTGTTATCAAGGCAGACGGGCTGGCTCTGGGAAAGGGTGTTGTCATCGCCGAGACAAGAGATGATGCCAGAGATGCCGTAAGATCAATGATGGAGGACGGGAAGTTCGGAGACAGCGGAAGGAGAATCGTTATTGAAGAATTTCTCACAGGGCCGGAGGTTTCGGTTCTTTCCTTCACTGACGGCAATGTGGTTGTTCCCATGGTTTCCTCAATGGATCACAAGAGAGCTCTTGATGGCGACAAAGGCCTTAATACCGGCGGTATGGGAGTTGTCGCTCCGAACCCTTACTATACACAGGAGGTTGCAGACCGCTGCATGAAGGAAATATTTCTTCCTACCATTGAGGCAATGAAGGAAGAAGGAAGACCTTTTAAGGGCTGTCTGTATTTCGGACTCATGATTACCGAGGATGGACCGAAGGTAATCGAATACAACTGCAGATTCGGGGATCCTGAAACACAGGCCTGCCTGCCTTTGCTTGAAAGCGATCTCCTTGAGATAATGGAGGCGGTAACCGACGGAAGGCTGGCAGAGGTTCCGGTTAAATTTGCGGATAAGAGTGCCTGCTGTGTTGTTGTGGCATCCGGCGGATATCCGGGAAGCTACGAGAAGGGCTGCGAGATTGTTATGGACGAGATGGAGGAGAATACAGAGGTGTTCTTCGCGGGGGTTGCCCTTCAGGATGAGACTCTGAAGACCTCCGGCGGAAGAGTCCTGGGAGTGACGGCTGTTGCTCCAAGCCTGAAGGAAGCCATTGACACAGCATACAGAAACGTAAGTAAGGTTGATTTCGATAAAGCGTATTACAGGAAAGATATAGGTAAGAGAGCTCTGGATGCGGAAAGGAAATAGGATGGTTTACAGAATTTTTGTTGAGAAGAAGGAAGCTGTTGCCAATGAAGCGAAGGGATTGCTTTCGGAAATCAGAACTTTTCTTGGGATTGACAGCCTCAGGAGTGTCAGAGTGCTGAACAGATACGATGTTGAGGACATTGACAGTGAATTGTTTGAGGAGTGTATCGGCAGTGTGTTCTCTGAGCCTCAGGTGGATGTTACCTACAGAGCTGAGGGAACCTCGGCAGCTGAGTTCGGTGCAGAGGGATGGCAGATTTTCGCAGTTGAGGCTCTGCCGGGTCAGTACGATCAGAGAGCTGACTCAGCGGCTCAGTGCATTCAGATTATCTCACAGCAGGACAGACCTATCGTGAAGTGCGCCAAGGTTTATCTCCTTGAGGGAGACCTTAGCACGCAGGACATGGGTGCAATCAGGAGCCACGTAATCAACCCGGTTGAAATGAGAGAAGCAGCGCTGGAAATGCCGGAAACTCTCAAGACCGTTTACGATGTTCCACAGAGGGTTGCCTCCATTGACGGATTCAATGATATGGACGAGGCCGCCCTCAGGGAGTTCATTGGTGAAATGGGACTTGCCATGGACTACGATGACATCTGTGTATGTCAGGAGTACTTCAGGCAAGAGAGAAGAGTACCTACAATTACAGAAATCAAGATGATCGACACATACTGGTCGGATCACTGCAGACATACAACCTTTAACACAGTAATCGATGATGTGACCTTCGAGGACGAGACTCTCAGGAAGGCCTACGAGGAATATCTGGAGATAAGAAAGAGCCTGGGCAGAACCAAGCCTGTCACCCTTATGGACATAGGTACCATAGCGGCCAAGGCTTTGAAGGCTCAGGGCAAGATGGAGGGTCTTGATGAGTCGGAGGAAATAAACGCCTGCACCGTGAAAATCAAGGCCGTCATTGACGGCAGAGAAGAGGACTGGCTGCTTCTGTTCAAGAACGAAACCCACAATCATCCTACTGAAATCGAGCCATTCGGCGGAGCTGCCACATGTATCGGCGGCGCCATCAGAGACCCGCTCTCGGGAAGGGCCTATGTATATACAGCAATGAGAATTACCGGGGCAGCGGATCCTCTGAAGCCTCTGGAGGAGACAATGAAGGGAAAGCTTCCTCAGAGGAAGCTGGTTACTTCCGCTGCTGACGGTTATTCCTCATACGGCAATCAGATTGGTGTTGCAACAGGTCTGGTTCAGGAAATCTACCATGACGGATATGCAGCCAAGAGAATGGAGCTTGGTGCAGTTGTGGGAGCCGCGCCTGCAGCAAACGTGGTACGTGAAAGGCCGGAGCCGGGAGACATCATTATCCTCCTTGGCGGCAAAACCGGACGTGACGGCTGCGGAGGCGCAACAGGCTCCTCCAAGTCCCACGACCTAAGTTCACTGGAAAGCTGCGGCGCAGAAGTACAGAAGGGTAACGCACCTGAGGAAAGAAAGCTCCAGAGATTGTTTAGAAACGGCAAGGCCTCCAGAATGATCAAGCGCTGCAACGACTTCGGCGCCGGCGGCGTTTCCGTAGCAATCGGAGAGCTGGCAGACGGACTGGATATCAATCTGGATGTTGTTCCGAAGAAGTACGAGGGTCTTGACGGAACCGAGCTGGCAATCAGTGAATCCCAGGAAAGAATGGCTGTTGTTATCGCAGCCTCCGACAGAGATGAATTCTTCAGCCTGGCGGCAGAGGAGAATCTGGAGGCAACTGTGGTTGCAACGGTAACCGAGAGTCCACGCCTGGTTATGCACTGGCAGGGCAACACAATTGTCGACATTTCCCGTGAATTCCTGAATTCAAACGGAGCAGACAAGCACATTACTGTTGAAGCGGCAGCTGCAAAGGCAGAGGCACTCCAGGCTGAACTGCCTGAAGGAAACAGCTTCAGCGAGAAATACATGTCACTTGCAGATGATCTTAACATCTGCTCCCAGAAGGGGCTTTCGGAGAAGTTCGACTCCACAATCGGAGCAGGCACAGTTGTGATGCCGTTCGGCGGCAAGTATCAGATGACGCCGGCCCAGTCAATGGTTCAGAAGATTTCAGTTGAGCAGAGCACTTCGGAAACATGCTCCATCATGTCATGGGGATATAATCCGTTCATTGCCGAAAAGAGCCCTTATCACGGAGCTTATCTGGCAGTTGTTGATTCAATGTGCAAGCTTATCGCTGCAGGCGGCGGCAGAGAGGCGTCATACCTGAGCTTCCAGGAATACTTCGAGAAGCTTGGCAAGGATTCTGCAAGATGGGGCAAGCCGTTCGCGGCACTTCTCGGTGCACTGAAGGCCCAGATGGGACTGGAGGCTGCAGCCATCGGCGGCAAGGACTCCATGAGCGGAACCTTCGAGAACATCAATGTTCCTCCGACGCTGGTATCCTTCGCAGTAACAACTGCTCACGTTGACAATATAATTACTAATGAGTTCAAGGCGCCGGGTCACAGGACTGTCGTTCTGAGACCTTCAGTAAACGAGGAAGGTCTTCCTGAAACAGAGTCCCTTAAGGAGATCTTCGAGGTTGTCAAGACTCTGGGAGATGAAGGAAAGCTCTACGCAGCATATGTTCCGGGTCCGGGAGGAATTGCAGAGGCAGTAATGAAGATGTGCTTCGGAAACATGATAGGCTTTGCCTACGAAGACATCGGCATCGAGGAACTCTTCGGATACAGCTACGGTTCATTTGTTCTGGAGGTTGCCGATGATGTGGATGCAGGCGTTCTGCTTGGACACACAACAGAGGAAAGAGCTATAACCATGGGTTGCGAAACAGTAAATCTGGAGAAGCTGCTGGAAACTTACGAGAACAAGCTGGAGTCTGTGTACCCGTGCAACATTGAAGCGGCGTCCCAGACCAT
This sequence comes from Lentihominibacter sp., assembly GCA_051882875.1. Lineage (GTDB taxonomy): Bacteria > Bacillota > Clostridia > Peptostreptococcales > Anaerovoracaceae > Lentihominibacter. The sequence goes on from JBJESQ010000033.1 coordinate 83,927, forward strand.
ACCTGATCTCACATACAGGAAGAAGGATTACAGCAGTGATTCCTTCGCAAAGGCAGTAATAACCACTGCCAGACCTAAGGTTCTGATTCCGGCATTCCCTGGAACAAACTGTGAGTACGACTCTGCCAGAGCCATGGAGGCGGCAGGAGCCCAGGCACAGATCATGGTTATAAGAAACATGACTGCAGATGCAATTGCAGGTTCCGTTGAGGCCTTTGCAGGAGCTCTCAAGGATTCCCAGATGGTATTCATTCCGGGAGGTTTCTCCGGCGGCGATGAGCCTGACGGTTCAGGTAAATTTATTACTGCCTTTTTCAGAAACCCTGCAGTTAAAGATGCGGTTACGGATCTTATGGACAACCGAGGCGGACTCATGTGCGGAATCTGCAACGGCTTCCAGGCACTGATCAAGCTGGGACTGGTACCGTTCGGAAAGATTATGGATACTGACGAAAACTGTCCTACCCTGACACTGAACGAGATAGGAAGACACCAGTCAAGACTGGTTCGCATCAGAGTAGCATCAGACAAGTCCCCATGGCTTGCAGGAACTGAGGTTGGTGATGTATTTACCGTTCCTGTTTCCCACGGCGAGGGAAGACTGCTGGCAGACGAGGCTCTCCTTAAGGAGCTAGCCGCAAAGGGCCAGATTGCAACTCAGTATGTTGACTTTGAGGGCAACCCTTCCGATGATATCAGGTTCAATCCTAACGGTTCAGCCTTCGCCATCGAGGGAATGACTTCCCCTGACGGCAGAATCTTCGGCAAGATGGGACATGCAGAGAGAACAGGCTACGGCCTCTACAAGAACGTAGCAGGCAGATTCGACATGAAGATGTTCGAATCGGCAGTGAAGTTCTTTAAATAGTTTGTTGACCAAGCCCTGCGCACCTGCGCACCCTTGCCAAGCCCTGCGCACCCGTGAACCCTTGCCAAGGGCGAAATAATTTAAGAACAATTAAAAATACTTCAAAGCACATCAGCGTGCTTTGAAGTATTTTCTCTATTTGTTGAAGCAATGTTGCTTGAGGTCCATGCTGCTTCAACATAAGGGGCTCCGATTGGGATCCTATGGGATTTGGCGGGATTCGATGAGCTCCGATGGGTATTCTGGCGCATGAGAGCCGCATATAATCACGAAAAAATGGAAATAATTTCCGGCGGGGTCTGACGCCCTTATGTACCAAGGGTTTCAAAACACGGGAAAAAACAGTTTGTGAAAATGACGGTAAAATCCGGGAAAAACAAAGGAATTTCGGCGAAAAAGAGCTGAATCCGGCTGAATACCGGCACATTTTCACAATGTTAAAATATGGAAGGTTGAAATTCCAACATTTCCAGAGCCGGCTGGAAAAAGTTCGTGATTATCGGCCGCGGAGATGGCACGGAGAGGCCGCGGAGATGGCATGGAGATGGCATGGATGCGACAGGAAAAAGCCCGTGAAAGCACCGCTGCAGACCACTGCGGATCAGATCACCATCTAACACACAAAAACCAATTGACAGCCTGCACCAAATTGTGTTATCTTATTTCAGATGCCTAGGAGGATTTAAGTGAGAAACAGAATCGGAAAAATTACAGAAGGAAAGATTGTGGTAAACGGCGGAGGTGTCTTCACTCCGCAGGTTGCTGATTTCCCTGTTGAAAGATTTAATAATTGTTATGTTTTACCCGGTTTCACAGATGTGCATGTTCATCTGAGAGAGCCGGGTTTTTTATATAAGGAAACAGTTCGCACGGGAACAGAGGCGGCTGCAGCGGGAGGGTTCACAGCCATATGCTCAATGCCGAACCTGAAGCCCTGCCCTGACAGCCCGGAAAACCTGAAGGTGCAGCTGGAGGCCATAGAGAAGGATGCGATAATAAGGGTATATCCCTACGGGGCAATCACAGCAGGGCAGAAGGGGCTGCAGCCGGCGGATCTTGAGGCTCTGGCGCCGGAGGTGGTGGCCTTCACAGATGACGGCTTCGGAGTAATGTCAGATGAGCTCATGGAGCGGGCCATGATGAAAGCAAAGGAGCTGGGAAAAATCATAGTAGCCCACTGCGAGGACGAGAGCTACCCCAAGGACTCAAGTGAAGCGGAATTCAAACAGCTTGCCAGAGACCTTAAGCTGGTGCGGGAAACAGGCTGCAGCTACCATGTATGCCACATATCAACAAAGGAATCCGTAGAACTCATTAGGCAGGCCAAAGCTGAAGGCCTTGACGTAACCTGCGAGACGGCACCCCATTATCTTACCCTGACAAGGGAGGATGTGGATCGTGCCAAGGCAGAAAGGGGAACAAAGGCTGACGCCTGTCCGGGAAGATTCAAGATGAATCCGCCGATAAAATGGGAAGCAGACAGACAGGCTCTCCTCGAGGGAATCAAAGACGGCACAATAGACATGATAGCCACAGACCATGCACCCCACGGCACAGAAGAGAAGAACAGAGCCTTTGAAGAATGCGCATTCGGAATAGTAGGTCTGGAGACAGCCTTCCCGGTACTCTATACGAAGCTGGTGAAGGAAGGCATAATAACCCTGGAAAGACTCGTAGAAATGATGAGTACAGCGCCGGCTGAAAGATTCGGACTGGAGAATGGAACAGGGGAATGGTCGGTGTGGAATCTGGAAGAGGAATACGAAATAAATCCTGCAGAATTCAGGAGCAAAGGCAAGAGCACCCCGTTTGAAGGATGGAAGGTGAAGGGAAGATGCCTGGCAACATACATGGACGGGAAGGAGGTATACAGATTTGATAAAAACAGAGCTTAAAATCAGAAGCAACAGAGAAATAGCAGACAGAACATACGAAATGATTCTTGAAGTGCCCGCAGACATCCGGGATGGGGAGAAGACCTTCTCCACAGATGAGCTTAAGCCGGGACAGTTTATCAATATCAGAATTGAAGGCTTTTACCTGAGAAGACCAATCTCAATCTGCAGCTGGGACGGGAAATCAATAACAATAATATATAAGACTGTGGGAGCAGGAACAGAAGCCATGAGCCGCCTTCAGAAGGAGGACAGTCTTGAGGTTCTCCTTCCCCTAGGAAACGGCTATGACATTCACAACGCAGAAATCGGCAGATTCCCGGTGCTCATAGGCGGGGGAGCTGGAGTGCCTCCGATGTACGGCCTCTGCAGAGAGCTTGCAAAGGCAGGGAAAATGCCTGCGGTAATCCTGGGATTCAGAACTGCCGATGAAATATTCTACACGGAGGAATTCAGGGAGCTGGGAGTGGCCGTAATGGTTGCCACTGAGGACGGAAGTCAAGGTGTTAAAGGCTTTGTAACAGATTTGATGAAGGAGCTGGACTGCACCTCTTTTTTTGCCTGCGGGCCTGAAGGAATGCTCAAGGCAATTGACAGACAGGCAAAGGCAGACCTTCCGGGATGGCTCAGCTTCGAGGAGAGAATGGGCTGCGGCTTCGGCGCCTGCATGGGCTGCTCCTGCGAAACAAAATACGGAAACAAGAGAATATGCAGGGAAGGACCCGTCCTGGAAAGGAGAGAAATAATATGGTAAACATGAAAGTTAACCTCTGCGGAACAGAGCTTGACAATCCGGTAATACCTGCCAGCGGAACCTTCGGATACGGAAGAGAATTCGCAGAGTTTTACGATATAAACATGCTGGGAACCTTCTCCTTTAAGGGAACAACAGGTGAAGCCCGCTTCGGGAATCCCACCCCGAGGATTGCAGAATGCAGGGAAGGCCTTATCAACTCGGTTGGACTTCAGAACCCGGGAGTGGACAGGGTAATAGCAGAAGAGCTTCCTGCCATGAAGGAAATATTCCACAAGCCGGTAATGGCAAATGTGAGCGGCTTTTGCATAGAGGAATATGTGGAGGTGTCCACAAGACTTGCCCGGCAGGAACAGGTGGGATGGATTGAGCTTAACATCTCCTGCCCTAACGTGCACAACGGCGGCATGGCCTTCGGAACGGATCCGGGAGAGGCAGCGAAGGTTGTGGGCGCGGTGAGAAAGGCTCTGGATGAACAGAAAAACACAGGAGGCTGCAAACCCCTCATAGTTAAACTGTCACCAAATGTAACAGACATAGGTGAAATTGCCTTTGCATGTGAAGATGCAGGAGCAGACGGACTTACACTAATAAACACCCTCCAGGGAATGAGGATAAACCTTAGAACCGGCAAGCCTGTGATAGCCAACAAGATTGGGGGCTTCTCGGGACCGGCGGTGCTGCCGGTGGCCCTGAGAATGGTGTATCAGGCCTACGAGAGAGTGAAGATTCCAATTGTGGGCTGCGGCGGCGTCAGCTGTCCGGAGGATGTGCTGGAAATGATGCTTGCAGGAGCTGCGGCTGTACAGGTAGGCTCGGCAAACCTTGTGAATCCCTACGCCTGCAGAGACATAATACTTAATCTGCCGGCTGCAATGGAGAAATACGGAGTTGCTGAACTGAGAGAAATAACAGGAGGTGCGCACTGATGGGAAAAGATGTAATCATAGCATGTGACTTCCCCAATGCCGGGGAAACGCTGGAGTTTCTGGAGAAACTGGGAGACGAAAGGCCCTATGTGAAGATAGGAATGGAGCTTTTTTACGGGGAAGGTCCCGAAATAGCAAAGACCCTCAAGGGAAGGGGACACAAAATATTTCTTGACCTGAAGCTTCACGACATACCTAATACGGTAGGCAGAGCAATGAAGGTTCTTGACGGCCTGGATGTGGACATGTGCAACCTTCATGCGGCAGGTGCCAGGGCGATGATGCAGGCGGCAAGAGAGAACTTCAGGGGAACCCTCATAGGAGTGACACAGCTCACATCAACAACGGAGGAGGTAATGAGGGAAGAGATTCTCATTGACAGAAGACTCGGCGAGGTGGTAACGGAATACGGCAGAAACTGCCTTCGCACGGGATTGAACGGAGTTGTGTGTTCCCCTCTTGAAGCGGGGATGATTCACGAGGCCTGCGGCAGCGGTTTCCTGACGGTTACACCAGGGGTAAGACTTGCAGGTGACGCGGCGGGAGATCAGAAGAGAGTGACAACTCCTGCAAAGGCAAGGGAGCTGGGCTCGGATTACATAGTGGTAGGAAGAAGCATAACTGCGGCGGCTGATCCGCTTGAAGCATACAGGAAATGCAGAGAGGAGTTTATAGGATGAAAGGACAGAACGAAATTAAGAAGCTGGTGGCGGGGCACCTTCTGGATATAGGTGCGGTGTTTTTCAGGCCTGAGGAGCCCTTCACCTGGGCCAGCGGCATAAAGAGCCCGGTTTACTGCGACAACAGGCTTATTCTCACATCAACGGAAAGCAGAAATGATGTGGAGCAGGCAATTGCGGAAACGGTTAAGCGTGAGTATCCTGAGGCTGAGGCGCTGTTCGGAACAAGCACAGCAGGCATTGCCCACGCTGCAATCGCGGCACATATTCTGGGGCTGCCTATGGGATACGTGAGAGGCTCCAGCAAGGACCACGGCAGAAACAACCGCATCGAGGGACGCCTTGAGAAGGGCCAGAAGGTTGTTGTTGTGGAGGATCTGATTTCCACTGCCGGAAGCGCAGTTCAGACAGTTGAAGCCCTCAGGGAAGCCGGCGCTGAGGTTCTGGGCATCGTAAGCATTTTCACATACGGAATGGAGAAGGGATTAAGAAGAATGAATGAGGCAGGCATCAGAAACGTCAGCCTGTCAGACTTCAACACAGCGGCAGAAATGGCTCTTGACAGAGGGCTTGTAGATAAAAACGGATATGAACAGTTAATGAAATTTATCGAAGAGAATGGGAGGTAGTATGAGACACTTAATTGACATTATGGATTTATCGGTCAGCGAAATTGACGAGATGATAGCAGTGGCGAAGGACATAATCGCCAAGCCTGAAGAGTACTGTGAGAAGTGCAAAGGCAAGAAGCTTGCAACACTGTTCTTCGAGCCTTCCACAAGAACGAGACTTTCCTTTGAAGCGGCAATGTATGAGCTTGGCGGAAACGTGCTGGGCTTCTCAGAGGCTCAGAGCTCATCCGCAGCAAAGGGGGAAAGCGTTGCAGACACAATCAGAACAGTAGGAGCCTATGCGGATATCATCGCAATGAGACATCCTAAGGAGGGTGCACCTGTAGTTGCCAGCGCCAAGTCAACAGTTCCTGTAATCAACGCAGGAGACGGCGGACACAACCACCCGACTCAGACACTGACAGACCTGCTCACAATCAGCAGAGAAAAGGGAAGACTGGACAACATGACTGTGGGCCTTTGCGGCGACCTGAAGTTCGGCCGTACTGTGCACTCACTGATTACGGCAATGTCAAGATACGAAAACGTTAAGTTCGTACTCATCGCGCCGGAAGAGCTGAGAATTCCGGAATATCTGAAGCAGGAGGTTCTTGTTAAGAACAATATGGACTTCGTTGAGACAACGGATCTGGAAGGAGCAATGCCTCAGCTTGACATTCTGTACATGACAAGAGTTCAGAGAGAGCGGTTCTTCAACGAACAGGATTACCTGAGACTGAAGGACAGCTACATTCTCACCCCGGATAAGCTGAATAATGCAAAGGCAGATCTGGCCATTCTTCACCCGCTGCCAAGGGTAAATGAGATTTCCGTTGCAGTTGACGAGGACCCGAGAGCCAGATACTTCGAACAGGTTCTCAACGGCAAGTATATCAGAATGGCACTCATTCTGAAGCTGCTGGCAGAAGCGAAATAGAGTGCGATTACCCGATTTAACGTAAATACAGAAAGCAACCGGGAGAGAATCCCGGGAATAAGGGAGGAATAAGGATGATAATTGGAAAGATTGAAGACGGTCTCGTGCTGGACCACATCAAGGCCGGTGAGGGAATGAAATTATACGAGATTCTGGGGCTTGACAAACTGGATTGCCAGGTAGCCCTGATAAAGAACGCCGAGAGCGTGAAGTACGGCAAAAAGGACATTATCAAAATTGATAAGATGATTGACATCAACATCGACGCCATCGGATTTGTTGACCCTAACATAACAGTAAACTACATCAAGGGTGGACAGCTGGCCAAGAGAAAGCATTTTGACATGCCTGAGGAAATTGAAGGATTTGTAAAGTGCAAGAACCCTCGCTGCATTACTACTGTCGAGCAGGAGCTGCCTCACAGATTCCGCCTTACCGACAGAGAGAAAGGCATCTATAGGTGTATATACTGCGAAAGCAAGCTGGAGAGATAATGCCGGCTGTGCACCGTTTTAGCAGGCTAAAATTGTATACAGAAATACAAAATTCGATAATAGAACACGAAAACCCTTGAATTTTCAAGGGTTTTTAATTGAAGAGAATCGTATACAATGTTAGTATGATTTTAGAAAGAAGATGTTTCTTTCGCGACTCGCATTGTATAAAAAGGAGAAAAAAGAGGCTGAAAAATGGACGCAAAACCCGAAAAACTAAACGAAGTGGTGCTACAGGGAAATGAAGCCTGTGCCAAGGGAGCGCTCTATGCAGGATGCAGATTTTTTGCCGGATATCCCATTACTCCGTCAACGGAGATAATAGAAATGATGTCCGCAGAGATGCAGAAGGCAGGGGGCGCTTTTATTCAGATGGAGGACGAAATAGGTTCCGCCTGCGCAATCATCGGAGCGAGGTGGGGAGGCAGCAGGGCAATGACAGCCACCTCGGGTCCGGGATACACTCTCATGCAGGAGGCTATCGGATTCGCCGCGGTAACTGAGACACCCATTGTCATTGTGAATGTGCAGAGGGGAGGCCCCTCAACGGGTCAGCCAACACTGTCATCACAGCAGGACATATACCAGGCCCGTTACGGCAGCCATGGTGATTACGGAATAATAGTTCTGGCTCCGTCATCGGTTCAGGAAATGTACGATTTCACAATAAGAGCCTTCGAGCTTGCTGAACAGTTCAGAACCCCGGTAATTCTTCTGGCAGACGAGGTTGTGGGACACATGAGAGAGAAAATCACAATCAGGGAAGGACGGAAGGAGATAAAAAGCGAAAAGCACAAGTACGTTGTTTCCCCTCAGGCGGACTTCTTCCAGGGTGCAAACAGCATGGTTGAAGGACAGCTCCACGATGAGCAGGGCAGGAGAATCGGGCACATTGCATCCAGGAGCGGGGACTTTATTAACAGCATAAACAGCAAAATCCGGGATCATGTCGATGTTATTTCGAGCATTGACAGCTACTGCATGGAGGATGCGGATGTGGCAATAGTGGCCTACGGCTCCGTTGCCAGACCTGCCATGAACGCAGTTAAACATGCCCGGGGAATCAGGGATGACAGACTGGGACCTAAGTTCAAGATTATACGTGATCTTCTGAAGAGGGGAGTCAACAAGACCTTGCACACTGACTACAGTCACCTGAAGGTGGGACTTGTGAAGATAAATACGGTATGGCCTTTCCCGGAGGAGCTGCTGAGGCAGGCCACAGAGAGGGTTGATACGGTCATAGTTCCGGAGATGAATGTGGGCAAATACACGAGAGAAGTAGAACGAGCCCTCAGGGACAAAAGGGTAATATCCATGCCGAAGTGCGGAGGAGATATCCACACGCCAACAGAAATACTGGATAGAATCCTTGAGGTTACAGGTCTTGAAGAGGAGGGAGATAATGAATAAGCTATATGAGAAATACATAAAGAAGGAGGCTCTCCCGACACTCTTCTGTCCGGGCTGCGGCAACGGAATAATACAGATTGCTGCCATGGAGGCCATGGAAAAGCTGGACTGCAAGGATGATGTGGCATGTGTGTCAGGCATCGGCTGCTCCTCCTGGATTCCCTGCTACTACAAGCTGGATGTAATTCACACGATGCACGGAAGAGCGCTCCCCTTCGCAGAGGGACTTAAGCTTTCCCGGCCTGACAAGAAAATACTTGTATTCACCGGAGACGGAGACTGCGTGGCAATAGGCGGAAATCACCTGCTTCACGCAGCGGCAAGAAACATAGACCTGACAGTTGTGATGGTTAACAACAACATTTACGGCATGACCGGGGGGCAGAAATCACCCACAACACCTCTTGAGGCAAAGACAAAAACCTCCCCTTACGGTTGCATTGATATGCCAATTGACGCCTGCAGCCTGGTGGCAAATCTGGGAGCAAGCTATGTGGCAAGATGGACCACCGCCCATCCCGTTCAGCTGGCAAAGTCAATAGCAGAGGGAATGGCGCACAAAGGGTTCTCCTTCATCGAGGTGTTTTCCCAGTGTCCGGTTCAGGCAGGAAAAAACATCTGGGGTGAGAAGGATCCTGCTAAAATAATGGAGATGTACAAAAAGAGCACCTTTCTGGTTAAGCAGGAGGGAGAAGCTCTCAAGGGAAACCGGATTCCGGAGAAATGCGACGGCAAATATCCAATAGGCGTATTCATCAACAATCCTGATGCTGTGGAGTATTTAGACAAGGTTGAAGCTAAACTGATTGAATGCGGCGTAAGATAACAGATAAACCAGGAGAGGAAGATAATGGCAAACATTACGATAGATGAAGCCTGCTGCAAAGGCTGCAACATTTGCCTGACAGCATGCCCGAAAAAAGTATTCATAAAATCAAAGAAGAGAAACAATTACGGTACAAGCATGCCGGCAGTATCAAAACCGGAAAACTGCATAGCCTGCAGGATGTGTGAGAGACTCTGTCCCGACGGAGCAATTGATGTGGAAGCGGAGGAATAACAGCAATGAGACTTAATGTGAGGTTCGCCGGATCCGGCGGACAGGGAGTAATACTGGCATCGGTACTTCTTTCGAAGGCATACGGCCTTGGTGAAAATTACAACATTGCCCAGACACAGTCCTATGGACCTGAAGCAAGAGGCGGCGCATGCAAGGCGGAGGTTGTTATTTCCGACGAGGAAATCGACTACATGAAGGTTGAGGATGCAGATGTGTTTGTTGCCTTGAATCAGGTGGGCTATGACAAGTACATAGATACTGTTAAAGACGATGCGATTGTTCTTATTAACAGCACCCTTGTTGAAAGTGACAGACCAGATGTCTACAGAATTCAGGCAACCCAGCGGGCAGAGGATATGGGCAAGCCCTTCGTTGTGAACATAATAGCGCTGGGGGCTCTTACCCGGCTCATGCCCAAGATTCACTATCCGGCAGTTGAGGAAGAAATCAAGGAAAACTTCAATGCCAGCATAGCAGCGATAAATCTGGATGCCTACAGATTGGGATACGAGATTCTGGATAAGGAGCTTGAAGAATTGGGATACAGAACGGGCTTCGGCAAAAGCAGCAGATTCTGAACAGCAAATAACTGGCAGACCGGGAGCTGATGCTCCCGAGGCTGCCGGTTTTTTCGTGTCCTTTAGTATGCGAATACCTTTCTTTGATTTACTGCCTTCCTGATGACGAATCAATCGCGATTAATATACGTAAACCTTTGGCAGGCGCTGTCCGAAGGCGCAGGCGATTTCATAGTTGATGGTGCCTGTTGCTCTGGCAATATCGTCAGCGGATACTTCGTAGATGCCGTCCTTGCCCATTACAGTTACCTCGTCTCCCAGACGAACATAAGGAACATGGGTAACATCAATCATGCACTGGTCCATGCAGATGTTTCCTGTTATTGGGGCCTTTACTCCGTTAACAATAACCTCTGCCTGCTGGGAGTACGGTCTAGGGTATCCGTCGGCATAGCCCAGAGGAATTGTTGCTATGAGGCTGTCCTCGGTCGCTGTCCATCTTCTGCCGTAGCTGATGGAGGTTCCTGCAGGAACCTTTTTCAGATGAACAATATTTGCCTTGACGCTCATTGCAGGCTTCAGATCCAGCTGACTCCTGTCCACCTCATCTGATGGATAAAGTCCGTAAAGAATGATTCCCGGACGAACCTGATTGTAATGAGCAGATGGAATCTCCATGATGGCTGCACTGTTTGAAAGAGCCTTCCACGGCGTAGGAATATCTGCGTTGGCAAGAGCTTTGTGGAATTTGGCATACCTGTTTTCCTGCATGTGTGCGTAGTTCTTGTCTGCAGCATCTGCTGTTGCGAAGTGTGAGAAGACGCCAATTATTCTGAGGTTTGATAAACCTGCAATAAGCTTAACATCTTCCACTGCACTCGGATCTTCAGGGCAGTAACCGATTCTTCCCATACCTGTATCTACAGCAATGTAGCAGTCCAGAACAGTGTTTGCCTTTGCGGCTGCTCTGCTTATTGCCTCGGCGTTTGAGAAGCTGCATACAACCGGAGTAAGATTGTATTCAGCCAGCACGTCAGCATAGGGATCCGGTGTAAGGCCCAGTATCAGAATCTGCTCGGTTGCGAAGCCGGCTTCTCTCAGCTTGATTGCCTCAGACAGTGTGGCAACTCCGAAGGAGTCAACACCGTTTGCTCTGAGAACGGTGGCGCACTTCACGGATCCATGTCCGTAACCGTCGGCCTTGATGATTCCGGTAATTTTCTTTCCCGGTCCGACTTTTTCCTTAATCTGTTTGATGTTGTAATCAAGATTGGTGACATTGATTTCTGCCCATGCGGCACGCATTGCTTCCTTGTACATTTTATGTAAAATCCTTTCTACTACTAAAAACTAAAACGCGCGAACGACAGGCATCTCTGCCCGATTCACGCGTTCATTATAGCACTTTAAATCCACCAGTTAAAGGGTATAGTAGTAAAAGGATATGGGACTGAAAGTGCTGCAAAATCAAGAGTCCTCATCTATGAAAGAGACTCCATCTCATCATTGCCCAGTGAGTGCTTCACTCTGTCTCTCTCTTCTGCACTCTTGGCATCATTCCAGTGATCCATTGTTCCAACCAGATATCCCGTGATTCTTCTGATTCTCTCAAACGGAACGTGCTCCAGCTCATATGACAGATCTGCGAATTCACCGTCGATGTTGATATCCAGCTTGCTAACCTTCCTGTTGAACTTGTTTTCAAGATATTCTACATAAGCCTGAGCTTCTCTTGGATCTGCGTTTCCTGTAATAGTAACTGACATGTTGGTTCCTCCTGTATTGAAAATGCAATTAGTTTACGATTTGTTGTGCCCCTGCCTCTGCATCAGCATATTGGGGATTTCGATAGTGTGATTATACATCCAATACCATATGTTGTACATAGATGCAGCGCAAAAAAACACCAAAAAAACAATCTGGACTAAAATAGCCCAGATTAGGTGCGTGATATGCCTTTGCCGTAGTCTCGTACCTGCTCCACCATATGTCCGATATTGCCTTCTCCTGCAAATCTGTCGAGATCAAAGAAGTCGTCGGCAACAGGGAGCCATTCCAGAGGATGCTTCTCGGGAACGAGCTGAACCTCCCGGGAAAGATTTCCCACATATACTTCAACATAACAATCCTGATTGTAATAGGTAAAGTCCATCATATGGCTCAGCACCACATCATTCTCGCTGATGCCTGTTTCCTCCTCCAGTTCTCTGTAAGCGGCCGTGAAGCCCTCCTCGCCGGGTTCAATCTTTCCCCCAGGCAGGTTAAACTTGCCCTCATATGGATCCCAAAGGCGCCGGCAGAACAAAATGCTGTCTGCCTTTGCATTAAATATCATGATACAGTTATATCCTTGCATGTTCCCTCCTTTTAGCTCTATGTTAATACACCCGCCGCGGGATTGCCAGCAAAACCCGCCGACCCTGCAGCAGGCTCTCCATTCGCCCGCAGTCTGCGCCATCTGCCTCCCGTCAGTGATTAATGCAAAGGCCACGAAACAGAAATTTAGTCTTTTGCCACAAGATGTCCTGAATATGCAGGCTTTCAAAGAATTCTTGTGGCAGAATGCAGCAAGACCGACCTATGAATGCCACAGGATACCATAAAAAACTAAGCCATAAAGGATTTTGTGGCATTTCTCAGCCTGTCGCAAATAGTCCATAGCTGACTCATTGCAACAAATCCGTTTCCTATCATTGAATATGCTGAAATTATTTGGTATAATCTTACTCGGGCGAATTTTATCTCGCCCGTATATGCCCTCATAGTTAAATGGATATAACAAATCTCTCCTAAAGATTAGTTCTTGGTTCGATTCCGAGTGGGGGTGCCAACAAGCTTGAAATTTCAACGGTTTCAAGCTTTTTTATTTGTTCGGAATCGAGGGGAAATTCTTCATTTCCCGACTTTCTCCCGACTTTTTGATTGCAAAGGGCTTCAGCACCCCTGGGAGGTTGAAGCAATTGATGTTTTCAAAGTAGTTGCTTCAACATCGGCTAGCTTCCAACACTGCTGCTTTCATATGCTTTCATATGCTCATATACTTATCACGAACTTTTTCCAGCTGCATCTGGAAACGTTGGAATTGCAACATTC
>JBJESQ010000034.1:0-96990 GCA_051882875.1 Lentihominibacter sp.
ATGAAAAGAAAGGAAAATGTGATCATTTTGCTTCTGAAATGATCATACAAGAAGAAGATGATTAATTACGTTGACAAAATTACAGATCTGATTGCACCGCAGGTTGAAGGTCTGGAGAAGGAAGAAATCAGAAACATGATTGAAACACCGGCAGACAGCAAGATGGGAGACTACGCCTTCCCTTGCTTCAAGCTGGCTAAAATACTGAGAAAGGCTCCTCCGATGATTGCCAAGGGCATTGCTGAGACCATTGGAGATGATGCCATGTTCGAGAAGGTGGAGCAGGTAAATGCATATGTTAACATGTTCCTTAAGAAGGAGGCTTTCGCGAAGGAAGTTGTATCTGAGGTTGTTGCCGCAGGAGATGACTACGGCAAATGCGACATGGGAGAAGGCAAGACTGTTATTGTGGAATACTCCTCGCCTAACATTGCCAAGCCCTTCCACATCGGACACATAAGAAGCACGGTAATAGGCGCTTCAATCGCCAAGATTTACGACAGCCTGGGCTTTAATGTGGTAAGAATAAATCACCTGGGAGACTACGGCACACAGTTCGGAAAGATGATTGTTGCCTACAGACACTGGGGAAACAAGCAGGATGTTATCGATGCTCCTATCAAGACACTGCTGGGATACTACACCAAGTTCCACGTTGAAGCGGAGAAGGATCCTTCACTGGAGGATGAGGCTCGTGCCACATTCACCAAGCTGGAGAACGGTGAACCTGAGGAGCAGGCACTGTGGCAGTGGTTCAGAGACGAATCCCTCAAGGAGTTCAGCAGAGTATACGACATGCTCGGAATAACCTATGATTCCTACGCCGGAGAATCCTTCTATTCAGATAAGATGCCTCGTTTCGTTAAGGAGCTTGAGGAGAAGGGACTTCTGGAGGAGGATAACGGCGCTCAGCTGGTAAGGCTGGACGATTACGGCCTGACACCGGCGCTTATTACCAAGTCAGACGGTTCAACACTCTACATCACAAGAGATATCGCGGCAGCGGTATACAGAAAAGAAACCTATGACTTCTACAAGAACATCTACGTAGTAGCCTCTCAGCAGAATCTCCACTTCCAGCAGTGGATACAGATTCTGGAGCTTATGGGCTATGATTGGGCAAGAAGCTGCATACACGTTCCATTCGGACTTGTAAGTCTTGAGGACGGAACAATGTCAACAAGAGAGGGCAGAGTTGTGTTCCTTGAAGACGTTCTCAACGGAGCAGTTGACAAGACCCGTGAAATCATAAAGGAAAAGAATCCGGATGCCGATGCAGAGACAGTTGAGGAAATTGCAAAGGCAGTAGGCATCGGAGCAGTTGTCTTTAACGAGCTTTCGAATTACAGAATCAAGGACTACGTATTCTCATGGGAACACGTGCTGAACTTCGAAGGAGAGACAGGTCCGTACGTTCAGTACACCCATGCCAGAGCCTGCAGCATCCTCCGCAATGCGGGAGAGGATGTTGTTGCAAAGGCAAAGGAGGGCTTTGATGCCAAGTACCTGACAGGAGAAAGCGCACACGAGCTTTCGAAGCTTCTGTATGAGCTGCCGGAGGTTATAGTTGAGGCGGGGGAAAAATACGAACCGTCAATCGTTACAAGACACATTGTGGATATTGCTCAGGCCTTCAACAAGTTCTATCACGACGAACACATTCTCGTTGATAACGAGGATGAAAAGATTGCCAAGGTGGCAATGGTTCTTGCTGCCAGATCAGCAATCAGAAACGGACTTGATCTGCTTTGCATGAAGGCGCCGGAGAAGATGTAGACAGGAGATTAAATGAGATACGAAGGAGATATTTACAGACCTCCAAGCGAGGCTTACAGCCTGCTTGTCCAGGTTACCATAGGATGTACCCACAACAAGTGTACATTCTGCAGCATGTTCAAAAAGAAAAAGTTCAGGGTCAGGGAGCTGTCAGAGGTTCTGGAGGATCTTGATGATGCCAGACGCCAGTACAGGCGTGTCAACAGAATATTTCTCTGTGACGGGGATGCCCTGGCTTTGTCCAACAGAAGACTGATGCCGATTCTGGAACGTATCAGAGAGCTTTTTCCTGAATGCGAGAGAGTTACGATATACGGCAGAGCCACCGATGTACTCAACAAAACAGATGAGGAAATGAGACAGCTGTACGAGGCAGGAATCACAATGGTTTATCTCGGAGCCGAATCGGGAAGCGACGAGGTTCTCAAGAGAATCAACAAGGGTGAGACTCGTCAGCAGCTTATTGAGGGGGTTCAGAGAATCGAGGCCTGCGGAATGCAGGCGTCGGTAACATTCATCTCAGGTCTTGCAGGCAAAGAGGGCTGGGAGGATCACGCCATTCAGACGGGAACCATGATTTCAGAAATGAATCCTTCCTACGTGGGGCTGCTTACCCTTATTGTTGATCCGTCGGTGCCTATGGCCAGGGAAATTGAAAGCGGCAGAATGCAGCTTCTGACAGCAGAGGAAGTTATGGAGGAAACATTGCTTTTGCTTGAAAACACCAATGTTACGAAGACCTGCGTGTTCAGAAGCAATCACGCATCGAACTATGTTCCTCTTCGCGGCAATCTTCCTGAGGACAAGGAAGCCATGATGGCAGTTCTCAGAGAGGCGATGGGAAATCATGATATGTTCAAGAACGAACTTTTCCGTGCACTGTAGAAGGAGAAAAGATGAGTATCAGAAAAAACAAGAAACTGCAGCAGGAACAGGTGATTCACCAGAAGGATCAGACCTTCCTGCAGTCTGTGGGAATTACCAGGACGGTGGAAAGACCAAGGGAGGAATCCGACATTCAGCTCAGAGAGGACAGAATCGGAAGGTATTTCAGAAAATACCTGAACAAGTTTGTCTTTGTTGAGTTTTCTGAGGAGTTCATTGCCCAGTCAAAGGCAGGGGACCTCCTGAGGGGTGTACCGGTTCCACTGAGAAAGAAGGAGGTAAAGGACTTTGCCGGCGGCAAGGGAATTAACTTCCTGGTACTGGCTGAAAACATGGCCTGGGTTATGGGATGTGACCCTCATTTCAAGCACACGAAGGATTACTGCGCCATTCTCCACAAGCTCTACAACAAGAAGCTTACAGAGGGAATGCTGAAGGAGGGCAGAGATGCAGCGGAGCAGGGCGAAATGGACAACGCCTGCATCCACTTCAGAGCAGCTCTCTGCATGCAGTTTGATTACATGCATGCCATGTATTCATATGCCCGTGCCTGTCGCGTCATGTATGAAAACAGCAGGAACGAAGAGTATGTTGGACGCTTCAAGGCTGAATCCCTGGAGTGGTTTGAGCTTCTTACAGAAACCCATCCGAGATTTGCCATGGGATATTATTATCTGGGATATTCATATCTTAACATGGGATTATACGGCAAGGCTCAGCTGGCATGGCAGAGCTTCCTGAAGTTCACCAAGAACAATAAGGATCGGAAGGAAATCAACAAACGGCTTCAGCAGATTGCCGATCCTGTTGCCATTGAGGATGCATGCCTCAAGATTGGATCCGGCAGATACGAGGAAGGTATCAAAGTTCTGGAGCATTACGACAAGACTCACTTCAACGACTGGTGGCCTTTGCATTATTACCTGGGAAGAGGATATGTTCAGGCGGGACGCACAGCAGATGCGGTTTCGGAATACAAGAAGGTTCTCATGACAAACGGAAGCCATCTTGAAACAATGAAGGAGCTTCTTCTGATTTATGAGGAAGAGGGGGACAAGGCAAATATCAGGAAGTATTCCGAAAAGATAAGAATGATTGAGACGGCTCAGGAGGAAGAGCAGGCAAAGCTTGTTGAAGCTACAAAGAAGGAAAACAAAAAGCTTGAAGAGGAGGAACCTGCTCCTATTGAGAATCCTGAAAGCTTTGACATGACAGATGTGGACGAGTACGAAGCCGAGAACGGAAAGGCTTCTGCCGGTGCTGCCGGCGACCCAGGAAAGAGCGGCGGTGCTGCTGACAATGCCTCCGGTGCCCCAGCTGCCGGACAGGAGAAAAAAGGCCGCAAAATCAGTAAGAGGCTGGGGAAATAGGGATCATTGCCGCCAGCGGCAGTAAACTCCTGGGATGTTGAAGTAATTTCGATTTTCCCTTAATTGCTTCAACATCTATTGGTTTTCACCCCAAAATCTGTATCATTTTTGAGGGTCGTTTGAAGCATTTTCTATAATAATCGATTTGCTTCAACAAAATGTAGAAATTGTTGAAGCAAATTTCAATAATCATTGATTTTTACAACATAGACACTGCTGCCTGGTGCTGTTTTTACTGAGAGTCAGCTGCCAAGTCAATAAAAGGAACCGTGAAGGGAAGGGCAGATAACAGTAAGGCAGATTTTCGAAAAAATGATGAAAATAATTGGTGAAAATATGTTGACAGCTATGAAAGACGTGCTGTATAATAGCTCTTGTCGTCGGGACAAAACCTTATATTCCGAGGTAGCTCAATGGTAGAGCAATCGGCTGTTAACCGATAGGTTGTGGGTTCGAGCCCCACCCTCGGAGCCAATAAGCAGAATCTGAAGTCTCGGCTTCAGATTCTGCGCTAATAAGCTTCTGTGCTAATAGCTGATAATGGTTCTGCATAAACGTGCCGGCGTGGCGGAATAGGCAGACGCCCGGGACTTAAAATCCCGTGGGTAGTAATACCCGTACCGGTTCGACCCCGGTCGCCGGTACCAATAACAATTTAACATCGCGGGGTGGAGCAGTTGGTAGCTCGTCGGGCTCATAACCCGGAGGCCAGAGGTTCAAGTCCTCTCCCCGCAACCAAGGACAAACCCCCAGGAATAGTTATTTCTGGGGTTTCGATATTTTTAAAGAAACAGATGTTGCAAAGAACTGTTCAATATTTGTTCAATATAGAAATTCAGACCGATTCACAGTACTGTGTTCAGAATAGAATTATAGTACACAAGGAATCGGTTTTCTTATCTTCGATAAGATGTGTATTTCAGCAAGGGACATATTGACGCAGAATTCAAAGTGTAATACAATCGTATTACACAAGGAGGATAAAGAGATGGCTACAATAAGCCTGCGGGTTCCAGATAATGAACTTAATGCAATCAAGAACTATGCGAAAATAAATAACAAGACCGTATCCGAAATCATCCGGGAAACGATGATCAGTCGCATTGAAGATGAATATGACATGAAGGTGTTCGACGAATACCTCATCGAAAAGGAAAACGGAAATGTGAAAACATATTCTCACGATGATGTCTGGAAGGCTCTTGGCATATGAAATACGAAGTAGTTTACACAGACAAGGCTATTAAAACCCTGCAGAAACTGGACAGAGCTGTTCTTGTTATGATAAAGGCATGGATTGATAAGAACCTGGTGGGAACGAAAGACCCACGGCAGCACGGCAAGGCTTTGACCGGTGATAAGAAAGGCCTGTGGAGGTACCGTGTTGGGGATTATCGTCTGCTTGCTGACATTCAGGACGATAAGGTTGTAATCGTAATTGTGGCAATTGGGCACAGGCGGGCCATCAGTTCGATACCCTGATTGTAAGGCTCTTTGACGAACATTTTAAGAATTTCTGAATGTGCTGTCGGCTTATCCTGATGATACCGGCGCATTACAGAGAGGTAAGATAATGACAATAATCAATTCAATAAATAGATTTGAAGCTGAAATAGACATTGAAACTTATGTCAAAGACTATGTTGATGTTGAGATTTTTCAGGAGTGCTGCAAGGCATGCCCGCACTACAATACGGTCTGGTCATGTCCGCCATATGACTTTAATCCTCTGGACTACTGGAATTCATTTGACAGATTTCTTGTGGTTGGGTATCAGTTAACCTTTGGAAGGGAACGAACTTCCGAGTCAATGACGGAGGCGCTTTTGGATTTTAAGCAAAAGCTCGCAGGGGAAATGTATGCCCTGGAAGAAGAATTCTCCGGTTCGAAGTCGCTGCTCACAGGCGACTGCAGGATATGTGACGGCTGCAGCAAATCGGAGGGAAAGCCCTGCAGGTTTCCTGAAAAGATGCGGTATTCAATTGCATCTTTAGGAGGCGATGTGGGCAAGACGATTTCAGACCTTTGCGGCATAGAGCTGGAATGGATTGAGGAGGGCAGTGAATGTAATAATCTCGGCGATGATTACATTCTGTCTGGTTGGAGGAGGGATGTTTCTGGCATTTAACCTTGAAAGCTATATGCCGTATCAGAAGACAGGCATGTATGTAAACAGTGAGGGCATGATGTTTATGAAGGAGCCGTTTTATGGATATAGGGGAGTATGGACCGACGATTAGCCGCTGAGAATCAAAGAATCCGTTCCGTATAGTGAATACGGAACGGATTCTTCAACTTTTGAGGTGTTTATTTTATCATGCCGGTGGCTGTTCAGCTGCGATTGAAGATTATCTCACCTTCAAACATTGTCATTTCCAGCGGATCCTCAAGTATTTCCTCAGGAGTAAGCTCAAACATGTCATATTTGAAAGCACAGAGGTCTGCATAGGCTCCCTTGCGAATCTGACCAAGCTTGCCGTCCATGTGAATCTGGTGAGCGGCATTTACCGTGTAGGATTCGAGGCATTCCTGAAGGGAAAGCTTCTGATTATCCGGCAGCAGTGAAGGCTGCTCAGGATCATTAAGGAAACCAACATACTTTCTTGTCATGGCTGTGACGATTTCCATTCTCGGATCGAAGCCAACCTCGTCGGCAGGACGGTCGCTGCCCATGGTCATAATAGTACCGCCGTCAATGATTTCCTTAAGTGTGAATTCATCCTCAGCTGTGGTGCCCATAACGGTGTCGATTCCCGGATACCAGTAATGCCATCCGCCGGTTGTATTTGCTATAACATTGTACTTTCCGAACCTGGCACGGTCTTCCTTTGATACATACTGAGTATGTGCGCAGGTAATGCGGGTATCTTCATAACCGGCCTCACGGACAGCCTTTGCGGCATTAAGAATTTCGTGGATTGCATAGTTTCCAATACCGTGGGCGTGGATATCATAGCCCTCAGATGCCACCTGAACCAGAAGGTCTTGAAGCTCTTTGCCCTCAAGAAGAGGAGGAATCTGCTTGTAGCCCGGGATGTACTCCTCGTACATGCTTGCAGAGCATGACTCGAAGGTTCCGTCCATTATTACTTTGTATGTGTTTACTCTCAGACGGTCGCTGTCGTATTTTTTGCTTAACCTTCTGATGTCTTCAACTGAAGATTCTTTTCTTGTAAGTGTCGAAAGGAAAGCGCAGTCGAACATTCGCATGTTGAGCCGATCCGATTTTATCAGCCTGTCTGCCGTCTCATAAGGACGGTCTCCCATCCAGTCGAAATTGCCGCAGCCCACCAGTGTAGTAATGCCATATCTTGAGAACTCATCTGCCATCTGCAGATATGAGTGCTCCAGGGTTTCGTTGTCGAAGAAATCGATGGCCCGATAAATCATGTTCTCGGCCTCTGTTTCAACCACGTGACCTGTAAGCTCACCGGCGGCATTCTTTTCGAAATACTGAAATCCAGGAATCGGATCAGGTGTTTCGGCAGTAATTCCTGCCTGCTTGAAGGCGCAGGAATTTGCCCATGCCGAATGGCAGCCGCTGCTTGAGAGGAATACAGGCTTGTCAGGACATATTTCATCCAGAAGTGCAGTAGTGTATTCCCTGTCTGAGAAGCAGATTTCGTTATACCCTGTACCGAAATAGTTTTCCTTCTTCGGATGGGCATCTACGTATTCCTTAAGGCTGCTTAATATTTCATCAAGAGTCATTTCCTCATCAAACTGAAGAGCATTGATGAAGTATGCAGTCATTGCAGGGTGGCAGTGTGCGTCAATAAGTCCCGGAAGAAGCATTTTGCCCTGAAGATCCAATACCTCAGTGTTTTCGCTGCGAAGCTTCATTATTTCATCAGTAGTACCAACTGCCTGGATTATTCCGTCACTGATTGCCACTGCCTCTGCCCTTGGAAACTCCGGATCCATTGTATATATCGAGCCGTTAATCAGTAGTTTGTCCATATGTATTCACCGCTTTCATTAAAGTATTTCGTCACTGTGTCTGCCTACGGTTACAGTACGCTTTGTAGGCATGAGCATTTTCTTGTCAATTTTGCGTCCGATGATGTAGAGAACAGCGGCTGCAGCCATGCAGATAAGACCTCCGATAAGCAGAGTCATACGCATTGCATCGAAGTTGCTGAGAAGTCCGCTGCCGTACATGTATTCGTAGTATTCAGGACCCCATCCGCCTTCAACTACCTGGAATGCGAAGAATCCGAATACAGCCAGAGCTCCTATTATGAGCATCAGCTTAGCTATACGGAAAATATCTCCAAATGCCAGTCTGGTGCGTTCATTCTCAGGGAACAGCTCAGGACTGGTTTTGTGAAGTCCTCCAAGGCTGATTCTGACAATCGGATATGTGAGAAGAACAATCAGCAGGAATACAAGTCCGTAGAGGAAGTAATCCATTCCGTTCAGGTAGAACGCTACAACACAGATAAGTGCCGGCAGGAATGTTATCAGGAACAGGCCAAGCTTTCCCCAGCCAACTGTGTAGCATCCTATTCTCTCTTCTGCAGGAATGTCCTTTCTGGACTTCAAGAGAATTACAGACACGAGAACCTGACAAACGAGAATAGGAATAACCTGAATCAGAACCAGAGCCTTGAATTCCATCTCCATCATCAGAAGAGTAACAACTGATATTGATATAACGCCTACGTACGGCACTCCGCGATTTTTGGATACATTAGTTATCCACTTTCTAGGGAAGAGGCTGTCATCAGCCATTACGAAGAATGAACGTGAGCCGCCGGCCATATTTGTATTGAATATTGAAATTGCAGATACAACAGCGATTACCACGAAGATAAGCTTGCCTGCTTTCCCCAGACCGAGAGCCATTACTGCAGCGAAGCCTACACCTGTGCTGCCGTCTGTGCTCCAAAGTTCCCACTGACCAAGAGAAGCAAGGCCTGCAAGAGTTGGGAGAATGTAGGTGATTGCAGCTGCAGGAACAGCCAGCTTCATTGCCTTTGAGATAACCTGCGGATTTGATATTTCACCTGCCATTAATGTAACAACTCCGAAACCGCAGTACATCCAGATACCAAGTCCGATTCCCAGACTGACTGATTCAACAGCACTCATTCCTTCAGGGATGAACGGATCCATCGGGTTGAACTGCCAGTGAGTGAAACCTATAACTGATATTACTGCAAAGAGCAGAACGATAAGAACAGCGAATATTGAACTGAGAACACTTACATCCTTCAGACCAAGGAGATTGATAATTGTGAAAATAACAATGATTACAACCTTGATAACAATAGCTTCAAGCACGGTCATATCAATAACAGTTGCCAGATAGTTTACTGCCAGAACAACATAAGTTGAGCTGCATACGTAGAAGCTTATGGCAACATTTATTCCCATAATATAGCCCCAGAATTCGCCCAGTGTGTGTTTAGCCCAGTAATAATATCCGCCTTCTCCGGGCATTATTGAAGACAGCTCAGCGGAGCCCAGTACAACAGGGAATCCCCAGACAAGAGCCATTCCAATAAGTACGCCGATACACATTCCGGGACCGCATCCGCTAACGATTTCCTCAACCCCGAAAGCTCCGGCACTTGCTGAACAGTAAATCAGACAGAAAATCGAAAATACGCTGTACTGATTTTGCTGAAGGCCGGATACACCAGAAGTATTGTTTGACATGATGATCCTCCTTTTTTTAAAATTCTAAAAATAATAACAATTCGACTAAACGCATTATAGTTTGTCTTCTGCGGTAGATGTCAATTGGGAATAATCAGCAAATTTCGCCAAAACATAAAGTGCACTTGATGTTTTGGCGCAAATTGTATTACTATAGAATCGAAGGAGATGTGAGCAATGAAGATAGGTACATTTTCGAGGAAGGCGAATGCGCCTGTTTCCACAATAAGATACTATATTTCCCAGGAGCTGCTGACACCCAGAAAGAATGGGGCTCAGTATGATTTTGATGAGATTAACCTTAATGAAATGCAGCTGCTTAATGAACTGAGACAGATGAACTTCACAGTTGATGAGATGAAGCGGTTCATCAATGTTACACGGATGCTTGATGTAAGAGATGAACTCAGATACAGGCAGCTTCTGTCAATATTGAATGAGAAGCGTACAAATCTGGAGAATCAGCGGGACAGCATTCGGAAAACGCTGGAGGAAATAGATATTAAGGTTGCTCAGTTGAAGGTCGAGGAGTCTGTTCTGGTGTCACAGGAGGTCAAAAGCAGTCATACTGTTCATGGTATGCCTGCTGAACTTCTGTCTCTGATAAGGTGTCCTGAATGTGGAGAAGGTATAAACCTTGAAAATGCGTTCATACAGCATGGGGAAATTTTCGCAGGAAAGATTACCTGCCTTTGCGGGTATGAAGGGGCTATCGAAAACGGAATTATAAACATCGACACAGGCATTGATCTTGATGCGGATCCTGTATTTATTGACGACTACTTCGGTGAACCTTCTCAGCTGGATCAGGATTACTGTATTCAATATGAGGGTTTTCTGTCGGCAAAGCCGGATTTTCTGATGGTTCAGCACAAAGCCCGTGAATGGATACACAACAGGATTACGGAATCGGGTATCAATCCCCGGGTAATTCTGTTCCCGGATATCGCTTCTCTGTATCTTTATCTCCACAATGATGCGGAGTATCTCAGAAACAGAACAATAATTGTAATGGGAATGTCGAGAAAGGGAATTGAGGCAAGCCGAAGGCATCTGGAGACCCTTGGAGCCGACATGAAGGTAATGTACGTGATATCGCCGTCAAACAGGCTGCCTTTGCAGGAAAAGAGCGTGGATTTGATGGTGGATTATCTGGCTACGTTCAACTACGCTTTTTTCTACGAGCGACAGCTTTATGAATATATGGACAGGTACTTTTCGGATTCTGCAGTTATTGCAGGCGCCACCGGTAATTATTCTCAGGGATCAATATCCGTTAAAAATATCGAAAACAGCTATACGAGATCAATGAAGCCCTTCATCGCCCTTGAAGGATTACTGAAGCTGTTTCAGTGCTACGGCTATGAAATCCATTCCCATGAAGAAATAGGAAGATGCACAGGATTAACCGATTTCTTTGACTACCATGTGGAGGGCGAGGCTCACGAAATACATACGTACTACGCGGCAAGGCACATATAACAGAATTTACAGGAATTTTACATTGCTTTGACCCCCTTGTGATAGTCAACCTGTGCGGGTGCTGTTACTATTAAAACGACAAGGGGGTGAAAGAATGATTGACTTTAACGAGAAAAAAGGTTTCATATGTGATATGGACGGTGTCATATATCACGGCAACAGGCTGCTTCCCGGGGCAAAGGAATTTGTGGACTGGCTCCAGAGGGAGGAAAAGGAGTACCTGTTTCTGACAAATAACAGCGGAATGACTCAGAAGGAACTGCAGCAGAAACTGATGAGGATGGGGCTTGATGTTCCGGAAGAGCATTTCTATACCAGCGCACTGGCAACGGCGGAGTTTCTCAAGGCACAGGCGCCGGGCTGTTCTGTCTACGCTCTGGGGGAAGCAGGACTGCTTAATGCCCTGTATGATGCGGGGCTGACTATGAACGATGTCAACCCGGATTATGTTGTAATAGGTGAGGGAAAGAGTTATTCTCTTGATACTCTTACAAAGGCAGTAAACCTGGTTAGAAAAGGGGCGAAGCTTATTGGTGCCAACTCTGACGTATCCGGACCTATTGAGAACGGTATCGCTCCTGCCTGCAGGGCGCTGATAGCACCTATTGAAATGGCCACCGGCAAGCATGCGTATTTCTGCGGCAAGCCGAATCCTCTCATGATGCGAACGGGGCTCAGGCTTCTTGGCTGCCATTCCGACGAGGCAGTAATAATCGGAGACCGTATGGACACTGATATTGTTGCCGGTACGGAAAGCGGCGTGGCCACTGTGCTGGTGCTGTCGGGAATTTCCGATGAGAATACTCCGTCCCAGTATGCATACCAGCCAACGATGATACTTCCGGGAGTGGGAGATATTGTGAGATAATCAGGAAAATCCCAATTATGACAAAATCCCTGCCGGGGATTTTTTTATTTTTTGTGTAAATTAAGTCTGTTTTATTCTATAATATAGGCATAATATAGTTGCAGAGCCGGAATCGGCTCTTTATATATAAGGGAGGATTTGAGATTATGGAGCAATTTTTGTACTGGATTGCAATGATGATTGCCAGAGTTCACAGCGGGATAATGGACCTGAACAACCAGTTTGAGTACTATCTTACAGATAAGGAGCTTCACTTCATTATAATGGGAGCTCTGGGAATGATAATGGTATTCCTGCTGCATCCTCTGTTCAGGTGGCTGTCTTCAAGGGGCCACATAATGATTGTTACTTTCATGTATGTGTTTACGGTAATAATCGTTATTGCCTTTGCGATAGAAATCGGTCAGAGGATGACGGGAACAGGAGCCATGGAATCAGGTGATATTACTTCGGGGATAATGGGATTTCTGGTGATGTTCGCAGTATTTATTGCAATCAGAGGAATATATCACGGCATAAGAAACGCTATTCGAGGCAGGAGGTACAGAAGATGATATATATAGAGAACACAAATAACGATCCCCGGTATAATCTGGCTTTTGAGGAATACGTTTTCCTTAATACCGATTACGATGAGCCTGTTCTTCTGCTCTGGCAGAACGGCCCTGCGGTTATTGTGGGAAAATACCAGAATACCCTTGAGGAGGTCAATTACGACTTCATTAAGGAGAAGGGAATCAATGTGGTCAGAAGGAATACAGGGGGAGGCGCGGTGTACCACGATCTGGGAAACCTGAACTACTCCTTCATAATTCCTGATGTTCAGTCAAAGATTGACTTTAAAACCTTCACGATACCTGTAGTCAAAGCTCTTGAGTCTGCAGGGGTTAAGGCGGAGCAGACGGGAAGAAATGACATCCTGGTCGATGGGAAGAAGTTTTCAGGCAATGCTCAGCAGTTTTCCAACCATAAGCTGCTTCACCACGGAACCCTGATGTTCGACGTGAATACTGATGACGTCGCAAAGGCTCTGAAGGTAAAAGAGGGCAAGTTTAAATCAAAAGCAACAAAATCGGTGAAGAGCCGTGTTACAAATCTGAAGCCTTATCTCGGTGACATTACAGTTGAGGATTTCAAGAACCTTCTCCTGGAATGGTTTGACAGGGAATACGGCCTCAAGACGGTGGAACTCACGGATAAGCAAAAGCAGGAAATACTGGATTTGCGGGAGAGAAAATATGCCACCGATGACTGGAATCTGGGAAGATCCCCCAAGGCGGACATTGTCCGGGGAGACTTTTTCAGATGCGGGCAGATTGAGTTTCATTTCAGCATAGAGAAGCACAGGATAAAAGACGTGAAAATAACGGGAGACTTTTTCCCTGCCAGGGACGTTGATCAGCTTGAGGAAAGTCTCAGGGGAATCGAGTATTCCAGAGAGGCACTTCAGGACGTGCTGGAGAGTTCGGATCTCGAAGGTTACTTCGGGGACGTGACAGCAGATGAGCTGCTGCAGGTAATTGTATAGTTGTTTAGGAGACCGGTAATATGGCCAAAGTAAGCGTGGGAAAACTGAAGCTGCTGTATATTCTGGAAACACTTGTGAGAGACACCGACCAGGAGCACAGGAAAGGAACCCGGGAGCTGATTGAGATGCTGAAGTCTCATGGCCTCAGTGCCGAACGAAAGAGCATCTATGACGACATAGAAACCCTGAGGGAATTCGGGCTTGATATCATATATGACAAGGAGGAGCCGGCGGGCTACTACCTGGGTGAACGTGATTTCGAACTGGCGGAGCTGAAGCTGCTGGTGGATGCAGTCCAGTCCTCCAAATTCATCACCGCCAGGAAGTCTGCGGTGCTCATAAGCAAGCTTGAGAAACTCACCAGCGCAGGTGAGGCAAGAAATCTGCAAAGGCAGGTCTATGTTTCGGGAAGAATAAAGACCATGAATGAGTCCATTTACTACAACGTGGATGCTGTCCACTCGGCAATAGCCGGGGATTCAAAAATCGCCTTCAGATATATGGTCTGGAACCTGGAAAAGCAGCTGGTGCCAAAAAGCGACAGGCCGGTTACGGTAAGTCCATGGGCCCTGGTGTGGGATGATGAAAACTACTACATGATTGCCTTTGATGGCGAAAGCGGAATAATGAAGCACTATCGTGTGGATAAGATGAAGGACATACGATGTGTTCCGGAGCCGAGAGAAGGGAAAGAGAGCTTCAGGGGCTTTGATGCGGCAGGATTTGCCAAGAAAACCTTCGGAATGTACGGAGGAAAGACAGAGAAGGTTACCCTTGAATGCGACAACAGTCTCGTGGGACCGATTCTGGACAGATTCGGCACCGATGTGATAATAGTCCCATCGGGAGAGGAACGATTCAAGGTGACCCAGGAAGTTACAGTAAGCGGGCAGTTTTTCGGATGGATTGTGGGCCTTGGGCCGGGAGTCAGAATAGTGTATCCCCGGACCGTGGCAGATGAATTCAGAGATAGATTAAGGAGGATGACATGACGGATTATTTTGTAACTTACACAATGGCAAACAAAGAGGACCGAGACGGATACCTCAGAGAAATCCAGGAAAAGGGAATCGATGAGCTTTCCAGAGGAGAGGAGGGCTGCTTCAGATACGACTATTTTTATCCCGTGGGAAAAGATAACACGCTCTTTCTCTGGGAACAGTGGGAAACAAGAGAGCACCAGGCTGAACACTGCAAAACAGAGCACTTCGCACAGCTGGGAGAGCTGAAGAAAAAGTATGGCGTAACTGCTGATATTCAGATAGAGGACAGATAATGGCAACTTTCGCACAGACATTTTTAAGGATATACGACAGAAAGATTCTCAGCGGAGAAATAACCTTCAGCCAGTCGGGAATAAACAAAAACGACTTCACAAGATTGTGTGTCGACGGAGATTATATAATACCGAAGGAGCGGCTGCTTGCTGCCTGTGACAAGATGAAACTTACGGAGGAGGAGAGGGCCCAGCTCCTGTCCTTTATCGAGTAACAGTGTTTTGACCTTTGAAAAATACCCCGAGTTCTGTTATAATATCACTTGGGCGTATTACTTGGAAGGATGGACCTGATGGAAGAAACACAATTTGAAATAGGACAGCTGGTTGTATATGCAAACAACGGAATATGCACAGTAGAAAAGATTGAAGTGATGAGTTTCACTGCGGGAATGCCAAAGGAACTGTACTATGTTCTCAGGCAGAAGAAGAACAGTGCAACACAGTTTTTTGTTCCCGTGAAAAACGAAAAACTCACTTCGAAGCTCAGACCGCTTATGCAGAAGGAGGACATTGACGATATTCTGATGGGCCTCACTGATGATGGCGCTGTTGAATGGATTCCCGATAGAAGGCAGAGAGCCGAATACTTCAAAAGCATTCTATTTGAGGGTGTCAGCGGGAAACTCCTGAATATGATAATCTGCATTTACCAGCGAAAGAGACAGCTTGCCCGGGAGGGAAAGAAGCTTCCTGTTACGGAATGCACTATGCTTAAGTCAGCGGAACGGCTGGTTCAGGAGGAATTCCAGTTCGTTCTGGGAATGGAAGCGGAGGAGATTCCCAAGTACATAAGGAAACGGCTCCATATCCGGGAAGAAGATGATGAATAAATGGGATGCTGCACAAAGTCAATAGTGCGGCACCCCTTTTTTTATGGTAAAATAATTAGAGAATCTAACATTTTGGAGAAAACAATGAAAGAATTCACAGAGAATATCAACAGGATACTGGCTGACACATACCACAATGCCCTGCTGATGGAAGAAACCAAGCGAAAATACAGCAGTGCCGGCTTCACCTTCAGAGACAGAAACGCCGTTACCTTCCTGAGGAATCAGACCGGTGACACCAGGCTCAGCGAGCTGGCGGATTATCTGAAAATAAGCAGGCCGTCAACCACAACTCTCGTGAAAAAACTTGAAAAGCACGGACTGGTTGAACGGGTCAAAGACCCGGAAAGCGACAGAAACACTCTTGTGAAACTTACCAGGAAGGGAAGGCTCTTTTCCCGGTATCAGCTTAGATACAGGCAGCGTATGGCTGAACGGGTAAGCGCCGGTTTCACCCAGGAGGAGAGAGAAATACTTTACAAAGGTTTCTGCAAGCTCAATCGTTTTTTTGAAGAAAGCATTAACGAATCAGAAAGAATTCACGGAAGGGAGTAGACATGAAATTCAAATTCTTTGCGGCATTGTACATTGCCAAGCTGGCGGCCTGGGGAATAAAAATCGTAGCCAGAGGCAGAGGTACCAATCTGCCGGGCAGGATAGCTCTTAAGATAGATCCTGATTTCATAAGTCACATAGATGGGCTCAAGCCGGAAAAGACAATCTTTGTTACGGGAACAAACGGCAAGAGCACCACAACAAATATAATGGCACACGTTTTCGAAAAATCCGGAATGAAGGTAGCTGTTAATCTCGAGGGAGCAAATCTTATCGGAGGAGTAATAGTATCTCTTCTCAAAAGCTGCGGTCTCAACGGCAAGCTGGATGCCGATGTTGTAATTATGGAGACAGATGAGAGATTTCTGCCAATAATACATAAGCAGCTTCCGGCAAAACATCTGTGCGTCACAAACATTCAGAAGGATCAGGTTCAGAGAAATGGGGAGCCTGAAATAATACGCAGAAAAATCGCGTCTGTTCTGGGACCGGATATGACACTGTATGCCAACGGCAATGAGCCTAATGCGCTGAGCCTGGGAAAGCTGGCCGGAAAGTGCGTCAGATACGGAGTGGACAGAAACTCATCCTCCTTTGATAAACAGGATGATTTCTTCTCTGTTACCATGCCATGTCCCGAATGCCACGAGCCGATTGTTTTTGATGCATATAACATTGATAACATCGGACCCTTCAGATGTCCTGTGTGCGGATTCGGCACCGGGATAATCGAGTATCTGGCAGAGGATATCGACTTTGAAAACAGGAAATTCAAGGTTGATGGTGCATCATATGATTTCAAATACAGCACACCATACTTCCTGTATTGCTATGTTGCAGCGCTGGCGGTTGCAGCAGAGTTTGGAGTGCCGCAGGAAGATATCAGTGCAGCTTTCAGCGATTTTACCCTTCAGGGCGGCAGAATGGAGACTATCCATGTCGGGGGGAAGAATGTCAAGTATCTGCGCATGAAGCAGGAGAATCCGGAAACGGTACAGTCAGCTCTCAATGTCATAGCGGACGACACCACGGACAAGGTATTTATGCTTGGTCTGGATGAACTGGTTGACTTCGAACCTCATTACACCAATACATTTTACACATACGACTGCGACTTCCGGCGTCTGGTGAACTCGGGAGTGTCAAAGTGCATATGCTTCTCAGGGACGGTTGCGTACGATGCGGCACTGAGGATGTTCTATGACGGATTTGATCCGGATAAACTGGTGGTTCTGCCTACCAATGATGACGCTGCAATAGTCGAGGAACTGAAAAGATGTGAATGCGACAATGTGTACCTGATTACATGGCTTCACAAGTTTGAGTCGCTGGCAGAATATGCAAAGGCAAACGCATAGGAGGGATAAATGGCATGAACAGCTTCGAAAGATTCAATACAATCAGAAATGAAGTAAATCGCAGTGCTGAAAGCATTTCTAATGTTTCCGTGGTTCAGAGCGAAAGCGGATTCAGGTGTATCCACATCCTGTGGCTGTATCCTGATGTAATGAACATCCATGGAGGCAGGGGTGACATTATGGGGCTGCTTCACTTCTGCAGCATGATGGATGTTCCCGTTGAAATAAGACGATGCGACAGCCTGAGACAGGAAATAGACTGGCAGTGGCCCCACATGATTTTCATGACTGCAGGAGAGCTGAAATGCGTACCGGATGTAATCTCTGCACTGAAGCTTCAGCTGGGCAATGAGGAGGATGACTCCGGTCTCAAGGGATTCATATCCGGAGGCGGAATGTTCATCGCCAACGGAAGCAGCGGAGGAGTCCTTGGTAAATCCGTCAGATTTATTGACGGAAGAACCATCAGCGGCCTGGGGTTTCTTGACATGGAATGGATTGAGAGAGAATCCGTCTGGGGAGATGATATATGGATTGAAACCGAGGACGGACTGGAGATAATAGGCAATCAGATTCAGGTTGCAGATGTTAAGCTGAATGCGGGACAGAAGCCTCTGGGAAAACTTGTTTACGGCCGGGGAAATGACGGCGCTTCAGGGGAAGAGGGTGCCAGAAGCGGGAACGTGATATACACGGGAATCCTGGGACCCCTTATTACCAAGAACCCTGAATTCGCTGCTTCTCTTATTCGCGTAGCGGCCGCAAAGGCAGGAGTTGAGGTTACGAAGGAACTTACCCGGGACTGCATTGAAACCGAAATTCAGTCTGCGGAGTACATAAAAAAATTCATGAAAAACAAGATGAAATAAGGGAAAAGAAAGCATCGAAAAATGCGGATAAAAAACCCCTAAATTTTCTTAAAAAAATCGTTGACAATGGCAAGGGCGAGTGGTAATATAATTCTTGCGGCGGCTAAGACACGCTGCGAGTGTGGCGGTGTAGCTTAGTTGGCTAGAGCGTCCGGTTCATACCCGGAAGGTCGGTGGTTCGACTCCACTCGCCGCTACCATATGGGAGTTTAGCTCAGCTGGGAGAGCACCTGCCTTACAAGCAGGGGGTCACAGGTTCGAGCCCTGTAACTCCCACCATAGGGTCCGGTAGTTCAGTTGGTTAGAATGCCAGCCTGTCACGCTGGAGGTCGTCAGTTCGAGCCTGATCCGGATCGCCAAATTAATATCGTCAGGTGGCCGCAATAACCTGCGGCCATTTGACAATAAACTTGCGGCGACATAGCCAAGTGGTAAGGCAGAGGTCTGCAAAACCTTTATTCCCCGGTTCAAATCCGGGTGTCGCCTCCATAAATGTGGTGGGTATAGTCAAGTGGTTAAGACAGCGGGTTGTGGCTCCGTTATGCGTGGGTTCGAATCCCACTATCCACCCCATATTTTTTTCAGGCGATGGGGTATCGCCAAGCGGTAAGGCAACGGATTCTGATTCCGTCATGCGCAGGTTCGAATCCTGCTACCCTAGCCAAGAGGAAGGCTCGGAGCGAAAGCTCCGAGTTCTTTATTTTTCAAGGGAAGTCAGCATTTTCAAGCGTTCCGGCGATTTCAGCAAATCAGATAAACTGTGCACATGAGCGCACCTGAGGGCTTCTGAGAGCCCTTGCGTTCATCCGCACATAGTTATTTGTGGAGACAGGATGTGCGATTTTCAGCAAAACCTGTCAAAATTCCAATTTCTTGCTGAAAAAACCGTACCTGAGGTATAAGCTGCCGTACCTCCCCAGCCAGCCTTTCCGGCCGCCACGGGCGCATGAATTCAGATACATAAAAAACATCATCCCCCCCAGGATGATGTTTTTTATACCAATTTTGAAACTCACATTCACCGTATCTATTATGCTATGCTTCCTCTTCAGCGGAAGCGACTGCATCTTCTACAGCTTTTTCGGCCAGCACTTTATCGTATTCTTCAAATATGGCATCTCTGATTTTGTTTCTGGTCTCAGATACCAGCGGGTGTGCGATATCCCTAAAATCACCTTCACCCATTTTCCTGCTCGGCATAGCGATGAAGAGTCCGTTCTGACCGTCAATAATCTTGATGTCATGAACAACAAACTCATCATCAAAAGTGATGGATACAACGGCCTTCATCTTCCCCTCATCGCTTACCTTTCGGATTCGTACATCAGTAATGTTCATCTGCGTACCACCTTTCGTGCCGTCATTATGTATTTATAAGTACTGTAACAGTATACATCCAGAAACGAAAAAATTCAAGGATTATGCGCAATTTTCTGACAATCACAAAAGATGGTATAATGTATCACCAGAACAATTTTTGTGGTATAATTAGTCTGCATTTTTTCGGGAGGATTATTAGTGATAAATTTATCTGAATATAAGAGAATACATTGCATAGGTATTGGGGGCATCGGCCTGTCGGCTGTTGCAGAGATTTTCATGTCAAGGGGATACATTGTATCGGGCTCAGACATGAGAGAAAGTGATATTACGGAGAAACTTATTGAAGGCGGAGCCCATATTTTTCTGGGACACAGAGCCAAGAATGTGGAGGAAGCTGATCTGGTGGTCTATACGGTGGCTGTAGGCGACGACAATCCGGAGCTTGCCAGGGCAAGGGAGCTGGGTATACCCACAATCACAAGAGCCCAGGCTCTGGGAGCCCTTATGGGGGAGTATGAAAGGAGCATCGCGGTTTCGGGAACCCACGGCAAGACAACCACAACATCCATGATTTCTCTGATTTTGAAGAATGCCCGCAGGGAACCTACCATTCTGGTGGGAGGAAATCTTGAGGAAATAGGAGGCAACTGTTATGTGGGAGACAGAGAGTACTTCGTAACGGAAGCCTGCGAATACAGAGACAGCTTTCTTGAACTTCAGCCGAATGTTGAGATAATACTCAATATCGATTCGGATCATCTTGATTATTTCAAGGATGTTGAGCATATTGCCAGATCCTTTGAGAGATTCGCCAGACTTGTTCCGTCAGAGGGTGTAATAATTGCATACGATGCCAACCCCTTCGTGAAAAGCGTGGTGGAGGGTCTTCCGAATACAGTAACCTTCGGACTAAGCTCTGAAAGTGACTACTATGCCAGCAACATAAGCTTTGACACCGAGGGGATGCCAAGCTTTGATGTTAATCATGGGGGCGACTGCCTTTGCAACATCAAGCTCAGTGTACCGGGGGAGCATAATATTCTCAATGCGCTGGCATCCTTTACATGCTGCAGCATACTGGGAGTGGAGGTTGAGGACATAGTTGAGACTCTTCAGACCTTCAGGGGCACCCACAGACGTTTTGACATAATGGGCAGAACGGGAACGGGAGCCACAATAATTGACGACTACGCCCATCATCCTACAGAAATCAAGGCGACGCTGGCGGCTGTCAAAAACATGAAGCATAACAGGCTCTGGTGTCTGTTCCAGCCGCATACATATACGAGAACACTGGCTCTGATGGATGAGTTTGCCAAGGCTTTTGATGCAGCGGACAGCGTAATGCTGGCGGAAATATATGCCGCCAGAGAAAAGAATATATATAAAATCAGTTCAAGAACCCTCATGGAAAAAATCAGGGAGCACAATCCGGAGCTGGACGTTGAAACCTTCGATGATTTTCAGTCCATGGCGAAACACGTTTATGAAAACGCCGGTGAAGGGGATTTAATTCTGACAATGGGAGCAGGAGATATTTACAAAGCAGGTGAAATGATTCTTGACATGGATGTGTCACGAATTGAAACAATAAAGAAAACAAGAGTGAGAGAATTAAAAAAGATTGAGGACTAGGAAGGAGAAGAAGAGAAATGATGAAGAACAGTCTATTCTCAAATTACAAGTTATTCACATGCAATGCCCATCCTGAGCTGGCAAAGGAAATAGCATCAATAATGGGAAAGCCGCTGGGTGAACTTGAAGTCAAGAAATTTGCCGACGGTGAAACATGTGTGAATCTGGGTGAAACAGTAAGAGGCTGTGACTGCTTCATCATTCAGCCTACATGCAGCCCTGTAAACGACAATCTCATGGAGCTGCTCATTACAGTTGATGCAATGAAGAGAGCATCAGCAGGAAGAATCTGTGCCGTTGTACCTTATTACGGATATGCCAGACAGGACAGAAAGGCAAAGGCAAGAGATCCGATTACAGCCAAGCTGGTTGCTGACATGCTGGTTGCAGCAGGAGCTGACAGAATCATCACCATGGATCTCCATGCGGCTCAGATTCAGGGATACTTCACTATTCCTGTTGACCATCTCATCGGACAGCCTCTGCTTACAGAGTATTATGCCAAGGAGAACATCGAGGATCTGGTAATTGTATCTCCGGACCACGGAAGCGTTCCGAGAGCCAGAAACATGGCAGAGCCTCTCAATGCGCCCATCGCCATTGTTGACAAGAGAAGACCTAAGCCCGGCGAGAGCGAGATCATGAACATCATAGGAGATATCGAGGGCAAGAATGCTGTAATCATTGACGACATGATTGACGGAGCAGGAACAATTACAAACGCAGCAAACGCAATCAAAGATCTGGGCGCCAAGAGCGTAAGAGCCTGTGCAACCCACGCTGTATTCTCAGGCAAGGCAATAGAGAGAATTCAGAATTCCGCAATTGAGGAACTGGTTATCCTCAACACAATACCTCTTCCTGAGGAAAAGCAAATCGATAAGATCAAGGTTATTTCAGTGGGAAGCCTCTTTGCTGAAACCCTTATGAGAATTCATGAAAACGAGTCCATCAGCAAGATTTTCGAGGGACACAGATTCTAAGTAAGGAAAGACAGATGTATGTAATCGCAGGGCTGGGAAACCCGGGTAAAAAATACGAGAAAACTCGTCATAACATGGGATTCCTGGTCCTGGATGAATTCGCAGCCTGTCACGGTATAAACGTCAGCAGAATCAGGCACAGAGCCCTTACAGGTGAAGGCATTGTCGGCGGAGAAAAGGTCCTGCTGGTGAAGCCCCAGACATATATGAATCTCAGCGGAGAATCCTTAAGGGAAGTAATGGCCTATTACAACGTTCCCATGGATAAGCTGATTGTAATATATGACGATATGGATCTTGATATCGGCAGCCTAAGGATACGAAAAAAGGGTAGTGCAGGCAGTCATAACGGAATGAAGTCTGTAATATATCAGCTTCAGTCAGATCAGTTTCCCAGAATCAGAATCGGCATAGGTACTTCGGGGAACGCCGACTGGAAGGACTTCGTAACAGGAAAGATTTCAGGAGGGGAAGCGAAGCTTTTGGCAGAGACAATAAGGACTGCGGCTGAGTCAATCGACTGCATTATCGAAAGCGGCATTGACACTGCAATGAACAGATATAATACAGGAAAGAAAAAGGAACCTAGGAATGAAGGGAATGATTAACATTGCGGGAGCCTCAGAGGGCCGCATCGCACCAATCATAACCGAAATACTGGAAGACAGAAAAGGTCAGTGTCTGATTATAGTACCCACATTAAACAGGGCGAAGAGACTTCAGACGGACCTTTCTTTTTTTAGTGCCCTTAATGGAAGAAAGGATCGGATTCTCATTCTTCCTCCCGAGGATGAAAGTCTTATTGCCTACGAGGCCAAAAGCAACGATTCTCTGCTGGAGAGAATGAAGGCGCTGAAATCACTTGTATCGGGAGAAAACTGCATAGTAATTGCACCTGTAACGGGAGCGCTGAAAAAGATGCCCCCTGCAGACGTCTTCAGGGAGAATGTCATTAAGCTCACTCTGGGTGAGGATATTGACATATCCGGCCTCGCAGAAAAGCTTCAGACAATGGGATACGAACGTGTTTCCATGCTTGAAGCCAGGGGAGAATACAGCATCAGAGGCGGCATAATAGATATATTTACTCCTGAAGGCGAAATGCCCTTCAGAATTGAGCTTTTTGACACTGAAATAGACTCCATCAGAACCTTCAATCTTGAAACTCAGAGGTCGGAGGATGTCCTCAGGGATATATCCATATACCCCTGCAGTCAGCTGTTAAGAGAGAGGGAATTGTTTAATAGAGCATCCGGCCGCATCAGGAGAGCCTATGAACGCGCAATCAGAAAGAATCCGGAGCTTGGGGAGCCTTTGCAGCACAGGAAAGAACAGCTTCTTGAGTATCTTGACAGTATGATCAACCTCCAGTACATGGAGAAATTTCTCGGGTATTTTTATGACGAGGTTCAGCATGTCTGGGATTACATGAGTGAGCCTGTCATCATGATTGACGATCCGGCAAGGTGTCTGGAGACCCTTGAGACCTTCGAAAAAGAAAGATCATATGACATAGAAGAGCTGCTGAGAAGCGGCCGCGGAATTAAAGAGGATTTCGGCGGGCTGCTGAACCCGGATGACTTCTTTGACATATACAATCTGCCGGAAAACCGGGGAATTCAGGGGTACATATTCACGCCTTTTGTTATGACGATAAAGGGCGGAAGAAACAGCGCCGGCGGCCCTTTTCTCTCGGAGCTCAGACAGGTTGAAACAAGACAGACACACCAGTATGCAGGGCATACAGATCAGCTTAAGGGAGATATCGAAGGCTATATAGCCAGAGGCTTCGACGTTACAATTGTCTGCAGCAGTCAGGAAAAAATGAATAACATGCTGGAATTTGTTCAGCATGAGAGCTTTAATGACAGACTTCTTCCGGGCCGTGCAAAGGCAGGAAGCGTCAGAGTGGTGCAGGGGGTTCTGACAGCCGGCATGGAGCTTACCTACAGGCAGGAATGCTTTATCTGGGAAGGGGATGTATTCGGAGGAGGCAGAACCGTAAGAAGAAAGGGCAGAAGATCCGCTGCCCGCAAGGATTCCCCGGCAGTTCGCATAAGAAGCTTTGCCGACGTGGAAAAGGGGGATTATGTGGTGCATGAAAGCCACGGAATAGGCAGATTTACCGGCATAGAGCAGCTTATTGTACAGGGAATGAAGCAGGATTTTCTCAAGGTGGAATATGCGGGAACAGATATGCTCTACGTTCCCGTGGATCAGCTTGGCTCTCTGCAGAAATATATCGGAGCCGAGGGAGTGGCTCCGCGGATAAACAAGCTTTCGGGCAATGAGTGGAAGGCCACAAGGGCAAGAGCCGAAGCAGCAGTTTCAGATATGGCCGAGGAGCTTTTGCGGGTTGCCAATATAAGACGGGAGAAGCCGGGCTATGCATTTTCTGAAGATACACCGTGGCAGAAGGAATTTGAAGACAGCTTCCCATATGCGGAAACGGAGGATCAGCTGAGGTGCATTGAAGAGATAAAGGGAGATATGCAAAAGCCCTATCCCATGGACAGACTCCTGTGCGGGGATGTGGGCTTCGGGAAGACTGAGGTTGCGGCAAGGGCACTGTTCAAATGCGTTACAGAGGGCAAACAGGCAGCTGTTCTTGTACCTACAACCCTGCTGGCAAATCAGCACTATTACACTCTCAAGGAGAGATTCGAAAAGTTCCCTGTACGGGTGGAGATGCTGTCAAGATTCAGAACGGCGGCTCAGCAGGAGACAATAATCAAAGGCCTTGGCAGGGGTGAGATAGATCTCGTCATCGGAACACACCGGATTCTTTCAAAGGATGTGAAATTTAAGGATCTGGGTCTGCTTGTAATCGACGAGGAACAGAGATTCGGAGTACGGCACAAGGAAAAAATCAAGCAGATGCGTGAAAATATAGATGTCCTTACTCTTTCGGCTACACCTATACCGAGAACTCTCCACATGTCCCTTTCGGGAATGAAGGACATGAGTACAATAGATGAGCCGCCTGAGGACCGGTATCCTGTCCAGACATATGTCATGGAGGAAGATGACTTTCTCATCAGGGAAGTTATCGGAAAAGAGCTGGCAAGAGGGGGACAGGTTTATGTTCTCTACAACAAGGTAAAGTCCATAAACACAGTGGCGGACAGAATCAGCAGTCTGGTGCCCTCGGCATCAATAGCGGTAGGCCACGGCCAGATGAGGGAGTCGGAGCTGGAGGACATTATGGTTGACTTTGCCCGGGGAGACTATGATATTCTTGTCTCAACAACCATAATAGAGTCCGGAATAGATATTCCCAACGTAAATACCATGATAATCCTTGATGCTGACAGATTCGGTCTTTCACAGCTACATCAGCTGAGAGGAAGAGTGGGAAGAGGGGGACGCATCGCCTATGCATATCTCATGTACAGAAAGGATAAGGTGCTGTCGGAGATTGCAGAGAAGCGCCTCAAGGCTATAAGAGATTTTACCGAGTTTGGATCGGGATTCAGGATTGCCATGCGGGATCTGGAGCTGAGAGGAGCGGGAAACCTTCTGGGAAGGGAGCAGTCGGGACACATGCTCGAGATAGGATATGAACTGTACTGCAAGCTTCTTGATGAGGCTCTTGCCAAAGCTGCGGCAGGAGAAACAGGCATGGATGAGGTTCATGCAGAAACGGAGGCAACGGCTGTAAATCTGCCGATTCCTGCACTTATTCCTTCAAGATACATTGATGATGAGATGCTGAAGCTTCAGATGTACAAAAAAGCCGCACTTGTGGAGACATCGGAGGATGCTTCGGATCTCATGGATGAATTCATAGACAGATTCGGGGATCCGCCTGCAGAAACGCAGAATCTCATCAGAATAGCGGTAATTCGAAGTGCCGCCGGCAGGATGGGCATTACCGAAATATCCCAGGAGGGATACAAGCTGAAATTTACCCTGACGCCGGATGTGAAATTCAGGGAGAATACAGTTCCGGATCTGGTGGCGGCCTATGGTGAGAAAATCGCATTTAACGGGGGAAAGAATCCATTTATCAGGCTCACCGCCGGAGTCGCACCTGCAACTCCGATGAAACCGGCATCCCCGAATTATGTAAGGAATATTCTTAAGGAGCTTGAGCTCTTTTTTGAGGTCACAAAATGAATGTTTTCACAGGCATAATGCTTGTTTTCGCAGTAATAGGGCTGGCAGATAAAATATTTTCCCTGAGATGGGGGCTTACTGAATCCTTCGACAAGGGTTTGCAGACAATGGGAACCATGGTAATTCCCATTGTGGGTGTGTGCACCGTAGGTGCGGAATTCATCGGAAGACACGGGGAGGCGTTTCAGGCCCTGTCTTCGGTTATGCCCTTTGACTCCACATTGATAGTGGGAGTCCTTCTGGCACCTGATGTGGGAGGATACTTCGTGGCGGAGGCTCTGACGGATTCCCCCGAGCTTCTGATAATTAACGGAGTTGTGCTGGGAACCCTGCTGGGACAGGCTGTCTGTTTCCAGCTGCCGGTATTTCTGTCCACCCTGGACAGGGAAAACTACCATGTGGTTCTCAAAGGCTTTCTGGTGGGAATGACCATGATTCCCGTGGGCATGCTGGCGGCAGAGGCAATTCTCCGCATGGATATTGTGCTGTTTCTGAAACAGTTTGTTCCGGTGCTTGTAATATGCCTGCTTATTGCCCTGGGTCTCTACAAAATACCTGACAGGATGGTGAAGGGCTCCCTGGTGGTGGGAAGAGCAATCCAGATGGCGACAAACATAATGTTTTTCATT
Source organism: Lentihominibacter sp. (assembly GCA_051882875.1). Taxonomy (GTDB): domain Bacteria; phylum Bacillota; class Clostridia; order Peptostreptococcales; family Anaerovoracaceae; genus Lentihominibacter. Next base: position 27,154 of record JBJESQ010000034.1, read on the forward strand.
GCAATACTGGGGCTGTTCGTTCCGCCACTGAGATATGTGAGCACCGATGCCGTATCAGAGGCGGTAATGATAGTGTTTAAATCTGCAATTATCATTTCAGGATCTCTGGTAATGTCAGAGCTGGTTCTGAAGTTCTTCAGGAAACAGCTTGAAGGAATTGCCGGAAGGCTGGGAACTAACGGAATATCGGTTATCTGCATTCTGATGAACTGCGCCACGTCGCTGGCAATTCTGCCTCTGTTCGACAGAATGGACGAGAAGGGAAAGCAGATGAATTCAGCCTTCAGTATCAGCGGTTCATACGTTCTGGGAGGATCCATGGCCTTCGTATCCGCCGTATCAAGCGGATATGTTGTGCTGATTTTCATAGTAAGCAAGCTGGTCAGCGGATTGTTAAGCATGTTAATAATGCATAGAATAGGAGGTAAAAATGGTTAAGGTAGTAATAACGGCGCCAAGGGGAGCAATGGACAGCCTCATAGTGCAGGAGGCTTACAAAAACAAGGAGATAGAAGTTATCGGCTGCGTGGGAACTCCCGGCAGCAGCTACATAGGAGCCGATGCAGGTCATGTATGCGGCCTGGGTGAAAACATCGGAGCCATTGTATACGACAGCCTGGAGGCTGAGACAGGAGAAGGAATTCTGATTGATCTCTGCGATGTGGTGGTGGATTACTCCAGAATTGAATTCAGCATGGATGTGCTGGAGAAGTGCATCAGCCACAGAAAGGCGCTTCTCTGCGGAACAACGGGTTTTTCCGATGAACAGCTGGCTGCCTTTGCGAAGGCGGCAGAGGTTATTCCTGTAATGCAGACGGCCAATACTTCCTATGTTGTAACTGTTATGAAGAAGCTTCTCAGGGAAGCGGCAGCTCTCCTTGAAGGGAAGGCGGGAATGGAGATTATTGAGGCCCATTCCGACACAAAGCTGGACGCTCCAAGCGGCACGGCCATTGAGATGGCATCGGAAATGGCTGCGGGAATGAGAGAAGGGAAGTATGAGGACATTACCTTCCATTCGGTAAGAGCGGGTAATACCCCAAGCAGTCATCACGTGCTCTTCGGCTGCAGAGGTGAGATGTTCCGCATATCTCACGATGCATATGACTGGAGGTGCTATGCCATAGGCGCCTGTGATGCGATACTGTTTCTGGCAGATCGTGCAAAGGCAGAAAAACCGGGCTTTTATGCCATGGCTGATGTGATAGAATAGCAGCCCACTCCTGAAACCAAGAAGATTACCTTGAACGGTTTCAGGAGTTTTTTTGTACCATAAAATACGGAATTGCGCTTGACAATTGAATGCTTATTCAACTATAATACAGGCAAGTCAGTTGAATAAACATTCAATCGTAAGGGAGGAAACATGGGAAAGAATGAAATGACATGTGACTGCAATGCGGTTCATGATGACTGCCTGAAACAGGTAAAACAGGATATAGCTTCAGATGTGGAGATAGAGCGGATGAGCAGTCTGTATAAGGTTTTTGGAGACAGCACCAGGCTTCACATTCTGGCTGCCCTTAACTGCCATGAAATGTGTGTCTGTGATCTGGCGGTTCTTATGGACATGACTAAGTCTGCCACCAGTCATCAGCTGAGAGTATTGAGAGAGAATAACCTTGTTAAGTTTACAAAGCAGGGAAAGCACTCATACTATTCACTGGCAGACGACCATGTTAAGCAGATTCTGAACATTGCACTGGAGCACTTGAACGAATGAAAGGGAGTGAATACAAAGTGAAACACGAACATGAACATGAACATATGCATGGTCATCCCCATGAACACGACCACTGCAGCTGCGGCTGCGGCTGCGATCATGACCACGGCCAGGATAACGACCAGCATCAAGGCCATGACATTTTAAGCTGCGGATGCAGCTGCGGCTGCGGTCACGACCATGATCACGGAGAGGTCGGCGGGAAGGAGATAGCCTGCCTGATTATCGGGGCGGTGCTGTTTGCTGCGGCACTGCTGATGGAATACAGATTTACTGCAGTGCCTGAAGTAATAGTTGCCACAGTGTGTGTTGTGGCATATCTGCTTCTTGGAAGGGAAGTGCTTTTGACTTCTGCAAGGAACATACTGCAGGGAAAGGTCTTTGATGAAAATTTTCTGATGTCCGTTGCGACCCTTGCAGCCTTCGGCATAGGTGACTATCCTGAGGCGGTGGGTGTGATGCTCTTCTACAATGTGGGAGAGCTGTTTGAACACATTTCAGTTGAGAGAAGCCGGAAGAAGATTTCGGAAGCCGTTGACATGAGACCGGAAACGGTGAACGTACTTGACGAAGGCGGAAACATCAGGGTTGCTGCTGCGGCAGATGTTACAGTGGGAACGATAATACAGATAAATCCGGGAGAGAGAATTCCACTTGACGGCATTGTGGTGGAAGGAGAAGGAATAATCGATACATCTCCTGTTACAGGGGAGCCGGCTCCGGTACGCGCAGCTGTGGATGAAGCACTTCTTTCCGGCTGTATCAACACCAGGGGAAGCTTCGCAATGAGGGTTACAGCGCCTCTTGAAGAATCAATGGTTTCCCGAATTCTCAAATCAGTTGAGAACGCTGCAGAGAGCAAGCCGGAAATAGAGAAGTTCATCACGAGATTTGCCCAGGTTTATACACCTATAGTTGTGATTCTGGCTCTGGCAGTGGCACTGGTGCCGCCCCTTGCCCTTGGAGGTGAGTGGAAATACTGGATAGTGACGGCAATAACATTCCTGGTTATCAGCTGTCCGTGCGCCATGGTTATCAGCGTGCCGCTGGCATATTTTCTGGGAATAGGAGCAGCCTCAGGAAGGGGAATTCTGATAAAGGGAGGACAGACTCTTGAGGCTCTGAGAAGAATCAAGGCGGTTGCCCTCGATAAGACAGGAACTATAACCAAGGGCATTGTTGAGGACACGGGTCTTCTGGATACCAGAAGCTCGGAGAAGAAGGGCTCCTTTGAAGAAGAGTTTGCCTCGAAGACCGTAACAGGAGATGAACTTAAGGATGATGCGGCTGCAGGAATTGCCCGTATCAGGAAGCTGGGGCTGATACCGGTGCTTCTGACCGGGGACAGGAAGGAAAGGGCTGAAGAGATAGCATCACAGGCGGGAATTGATGTGAAGGATGTCAGATCTCAGCTTCTTCCGGATGAGAAGTTTACGGTAATGCAGGAAATAAGAAACGAACACGGTCCAGTGATGTTTGTGGGAGACGGGATAAACGATGCACCTGTTCTGGCAGGGGCTGATGTTGGTGCTGCCATGGGCTCGGGAGCCGACGCTGCAATCGAGTCTGCGGACATGGTATTCATGAACTCAAATGTTGAGGCAATTCCACAGGCTCTTGAACTTGCGGAGCGAACAGGCAGGATTGCCAGACAGAATATAGCCCTTGCACTTGCAATTAAGCTGATTGTGCTTATAATGGGATTTGTAGGCTTTGCAAATATCTGGCTGGCTGTATTTGCGGATACGGGAGCAGCTATGCTTTGCATATTGAACTCACTCAGACTGCTTGTGAAAAAAGCAGAATGAGAAAACTGTTATAAGAAAAGGTGGATAATATGGGAATTACAGAAGCAATTGCACGTTATATTCAGGATCTGAGGGAATACTTCGAACAGAAGCTCCTGGAAATGGAGATGTTTCAGAACCAGCAGGCCAATGAAATCGAGGAGCTCACAGACAAGCTGATGGCTCTTGGAACCATTGCCGTAATACTTGTTATTGTCATAATCATTCTTCTGATTGTTCTTTCGGGAAGCAGGAAAAGAAGAAAGAAGAGAAAGTATGAGGAAAGAGAAGAGGAACTCTTAAGAAGAGAGGAGGAACTTCGCAGAAGGGAGCTTCTTCTTAAGGAGCAAAGCCGACAGGAAAGAGTGCCGGATGAGTGGCCGCCGAAGGAAACATGTGAAGAGGACTACAGCAGGTACGGACATCCAAGCCGGCGAGTATATCCGGGCCGGGGAAATGACAAAGAAATGAAGGAAAGTGCCAACAGAGAGACAGTATATTACAATAATGATGACTGGCTGTAGGCGCTCCTGCTCTCAGGCATATTGATTGACTAAATAAGGATATTGTGCAATAATAACTAGCGTATGCATTGTTGTGCAATACCCTTTTTTATTAGAAGTAAAAGAGGTAAGTTATCTGGTAAAAATGTGAAGGAGATTTTATTATGACTGCATCGCAGATTATTGCACTTGCTATATTTGTAGCAGTGATTGCGGTTATTGTATCCGAGAAGCTGCATAGAGCGGCATGCGCCCTGATTGGTGCTGTTCTGCTTATTCTTATCGGCATACTTGAACCGGCAGAAGCACTTGGCTTCATTGACTTTAATACTATTGGCGTTCTCATCGGAATGATGATGTTTGTGGCGGTGGTCAAGAACTCGGGAATATTCGAGTATCTTGCAGTTAAGGCGGCCAAGATTGCCAAGGGAAACCCATGGAAAATCATGGTGTATTTCATGATTATAACAGCTGTTCTGTCAGCATTCCTTGATAATGTAACGACGGTACTGCTGATTGGACCGATGACCTTCAGTATCTGCAAGACTCTGGAGCTGAATCCGATTCCGTACCTTATGACACAGATTATTTCATCAAATGTGGGCGGAACTGCAACACTTATCGGAGACCCTCCAAACATTATGATCGGCAGTGCTGCTGATATTTCATTCGTGCAGTTCTGTATCTATGACGGACCTATCGTGGTTATCGTAATGATAGCAACCATCATCGCATTCAAGTTCCTGTACAGGAAGGGGCTGACGGTTACCCCTGAAAAGATGGATCTGATAATGCAGATGGATGAAAAGGCAGAAATCAGAGACAGGGCGCTCTTTATTAAGAGCATAGTAATGATATTCCTGGTTGCACTGGCATTTATTCTTCACGATGCTCTGGGACTGAAGACTTCTGTAATTGCCCTTTCATGTGCAGCGCTGATGATTCTCATCGGCAGGCAGGATGTTGAGGAAACTGTTCACGATGTTGAGTGGCCTACAATCGTATTCTTCGCTTTCCTGTTCATAGTAGTAGGAGGACTTGAGAAGGTTGGACTTATCCACATGCTGGCGGTTTCGCTTATGGACGCAACGGGAACACATTATGTGATTCTCATGATTGTTCTGCTGTGGGTATCGGCAATCTGTTCAGCAGTACTGGACAATATCCCGTTCGTAGCTACGCTTATTCCGCTTATTCAGCAGATGGCGGATGCCGGACTTGATGTATGGCCTCTGTGGTGGGCTGTTTCAATCGGAGCATGCTTCGGAGGAAACGGAACAATAATCGGAGCGTCGGCAAACGTTGTACTGACAGGTATATCAAACAGAAGAGGATATCCAATCACATTTATCGACTTCCTGAAGATAGGCGGTCCGATGATGATTATGTCCATAATACTGGCAACGGTTTATCTGCTTGTTCTCTTCGGAGGATACTGGGGATAACCGCTAACGGATTTATAATGACGGGAGAGGAGCTGTTATACAGCTCCTTTTTTGTGCAATAATAAATATTGCACTGGTGTGCTATATAATTCGAAGCCCTCCAAACATATAATTCAGGTATCAGGTGTATCAGAGACAAACACTTACAACGCTGATACTTACAACTCGCAGTTATTTTTTGAGAGGAGGGACGGCACATTTTAATGATGCCACGAAGGTTATGAAAAACAGGTTAATTAAAAGAGCCGCGGCTGTCGCTCTGGTGTTATGCATGATAGTATCGTTCTCTGCATGCGGCGGAGGTGAAGCAGATGTTTCAGGATACATTATCAACAATGCTGCTGTATACACCGGCGATGGCGAAACCGCTGAAACAGTTGTAGTTAAAGATGGAATTATTGAATATGTAGGGGATGCAGATGGTGCATCCGAATATGAGGGAAGTGACATGGAGGTCATCGATGCAGCAGGGGGAAGCGTTCTCCCGGGTATGGTTGACGGGCACATGCATCCCGCCCAGAGTGCCATGGCTTACTACTTCGAAATAGGTCTTCAGGATGCCTTTTCGGTTGAAGGGTACGTTGGTGCTGTTGAAGACTTTGTAAAGGAACATCCTGACAATGAGGTTTATGTTGGATCAGGATACATGAGATCCGTATTTGACAGCAAGGGACCAACTAAGGAAATGCTGGATGAAGTCTGTGCTGATAAGCCTGTTATTATAATGTCAGGTGACGGCCACTCCAAATGGGTGAATTCAAAGGCACTTGAACTTGCCGGAATTACAAAGGATACCGAGAACCCTGAAGGCGGAATCATCGTTAAGGATAAGAAGACAGGCGAGCCTACAGGCTATCTGAAGGAATCGGCAATGAATCTTGTTGAGGATCTAATTCCGGAGTATACACTTGATGAATACAAGGAAGCAATTGCATGGCTTCAGGAGTTCCTCAACGAAAGAGGAGTAACCACCGTTTACGATGGAATGGTTCCAATCGATAACGAGAATTACTGGAAGGCCTATGAAGAAATGGCTGAAGCAGGAGAGCTCACCATCAGAATTCGCGGTGCATGGCACCTGGCACCGGAAATGGGCAGCGAGGAAGAGCTGCTGGCTCTCATAGACAAGGGAATGGAACAGTCAAAGGGATTCACCACTGATTATTTCCAGGTAAATGCGTTCAAGTTCTTTGCAGACCAGGTTCTGGAGGAAGAAACAGCATATATGGACGAACCGTATGTTTCCGGTGAGAGGGGAATGAAAACCTGGGACAGCGATCTCCTTGAAACACTATGGACTAAGATAGATGCTGAGGGATATCAGATTCATGTGCATCAGATTGGCGATGCTGCCGCAACCTATGCACTGGATGTTCTGGAAAAAGTCAGAGCAGCAAACGGTGACAAGGGAAACAGAGACACCTTCGTTCATGTTCAGTTCGTGAAGGATTCTGATATTCAGAGAATGGCAGACCTTGGTGTAAGCGCAATGATAGCACCGTATTGGGCAGTACAGGATGATTATTATTACGATCTGTATGTTCCGTCAATCGGACAGGAAAGAGCCGATAACATGTATCCAGAAGAAAGTTTTATCAAGGCAGGAGTGAATGTTGGAGTTCACAGCGACTTCTTCGTAACAGAGCCTGACTGGGGATGGCTTCTGTACAGTGCAGTTACAAGAACGCTGCCTCAGAAGATATTTGATGGATGGTATGAAGGAATGGATCTTGAGAGAAGCACAGATCCCGGCAAGAAGGGTGACTATCTGATAGGCGTTCTTCCTTCAGCCGATGAGAGAATGTCTCTGGATGAGATAATCAATGCAGCAACCTACGGAGGAGCATACTCCATGTATCTGGAGGATGAAATCGGTACCATTGAAGTAGGTAAGAAGGCAGACCTTGTAATTATGGATATTGATGTTACAACTGCCGACATTGAAGATGTTTCAAACGTTAAGGTAATGAAAACCATATTTGACGGCAAGCTTTCATTTGATGCCGATGCAGAAAAATAGTGTTACAACGTTGTAAGAGTCTTTGAACACGAGGATAAATGTCGTATAATTAGACTGGTGGAAACGCCAGTCTAATTATACGTGGGGAAGAAATGTTAAAACCGTCTTTGATGATTGCAACAATCATTATGCTGCTTCTGATGTTTGCAGTGGCACTTATTGCAATCATTCTCGCAGCAAAAAAACCGAACAGCCTGAACAAAGCAATGCGCTGTCTGACGATGGCGTTTTTCGCGTATCTGTTTATAGCTTTTCTGCACTTCTATTTCCGGATTACAGGTATGGATTTCAGAAGCATCTGCGGTCTTTCGGTATTATCGGATGCAGGCTTTTTCGTTCTGATTCTGGCATGGCTCAGGGTTATCACTGTATTTGATAACAGAGACAAACCGTTTATGCGGAAGACGAGAATTGCTGTTACGGCAGCATATGCCGCAATAGTGGAGGGAATCATCTGCATATTCGGAGAATACAATGGCGAATACGGCTCAATAATAATTGAACAGCCCGGGCTGAAATACCTGATTGTTGCACTTAACGGCCTGTTTGCCCTGGCAGTTATCCTGTACACTGCAGTATTTACTTACAGAGCATTAAGACTCATGGAGAAGGGAAGTACAAGAAACGGAGTTCTGTTCTTCTCCGTAAGCCTGATGCTGTACATGATGTGGGTTGCTCTCTTTGATTTTGAAGTGGTATATAAGCCTGCCTTTGCCTTTGCATCGGAAATGATTCTTGATCCGGTGCTGGTTGCATACTGCGTTGTAGATGTGGTGGTAATAGTGTTCTTCCTGAGAAAAGACCCCTTCGAACTGTTTGTTGAACATACCGAATTGCAGACTGACGAAAAGCTTGCAAAGGCAGCCGAAGAGTACGGCTTCACCAATAGGGAAAGGGAAGTTACAGAACTTGTATTAAGCGGAATGAACAACCCGGACATTGCTGAGCGGCTGTGCATATCCGAGTATACGGTCAAGAGACATCTGAACAACATATTCCGCAAAGCAGGGGTAAAGAACAGATATGAACTTATTGTATGTGTTCAGTCCTTAACCATCTGAGCTTCGCCCCAGTCGCTGAGGGCTTCCAGAATGGGCATCAGGTAGAGCAATGCATAATTTTCAGCTGATAAAAGTTTGCCGGAGGAAAGGAAAACAGTAATGCAGTATTTTATTCAGGGACTGATTCTGGGCTTCGCATATGTCGCACCAATCGGAACTCAGAATCTCTTTGTTATCAACACGGCTTTGACCCAGAAAAGACAGAGGGTGCTTGTGACAGCAGGAATTGTGACATTTTATGATATAACCCTTGCTACAGCCTGCTTCTTCGGGATTGGAGCTCTTATCAGTGCCCTGAAGTGGCTTCAGATGATAATTCTGGGGGTGGGATCACTGGTTGTGATATGGATTGGAATCGGACTTCTTCGGTCAGGAGGCTCTCTTGAAAAGAGCGAAGCCGAGGAAAAGGGCCGCAACAAGTCCATAGGTGCTTACATCAAATACGTTGCCTGGACAGCAATGGTTGTAACCTGGTTCAATCCCCAGGCATTAATAGACGGCACAATGCTGCTTGGAGCCTTCAGGGCGTCTCTTCCGGGCAGCTCCGGAATTCTGTTTATTACAGGGGTATGCTGCGCATCGCTGATCTGGTGGTTTGGAATGTCATCAGTTGTGAGCCTTCTGGCTGATAAGATAAACAGCAAGGTGATAAGAGTAATAAATATTGTCTGCGGCGCAATTATAATATTTTACGGGCTGAAGCTTGTGTGGAATTTCCTGCAGCTGGCCTGGCCGGGAGTGTTCTAGCAAAGGCCGGCCGGGGGCATCAATGTAAAGCAGACTTGACAAATAAACGACCGTTTACTATTATGTGTGTAAACGGTCGTTTACTTTTGCTATGAACTGCAGCTGCAGCGGTATGACAGGAGGATATTATTTTTGGGAAATACTAAAGAGAGAATTTTGATGACGGCTCTTGAGCTCTTTGCGAGGGATGGATATGAGGCTGTGTCTGTGAGAAACATCGCCGAAAAGCTGAATATTACTAAGGGGGCTCTGTACAGACATTACAAGAGCAAGAGGGACATATTCGACAGCATTGTGGAAAGAATGTATGAAGTTGATGCCGAGAGAGCCCGGGAACACAGCATGCCTGAGGAGACCTACAACCGTGGGGCGGAATCCTATGAACGCACCTCGATTGAGAGCATTTTGGCTTTTACCGAGGGACAATACCGCTTCTGGACGGAGGATGAATTCGCTGTGCGTTTCAGGCGGATGCTCGCCCTGGAACAGTACCGCAATGAGGATATGGCCCGGCTGTACAGTCAGTGCATTGTCCGGGGGCCTGTGGAGTACATGACGGATCTCTTTCGTGAACTGATAAAAAAGGGAGAGCTTGCTCAGGGGAATCCCGCTGATATGGCGGTGGAGTACTGCGGGCCGTTTTTCCTGCTGATAAATATGTTTGACGGCAGCGGGAATCCTGGGGAAGGCATCAGTATTCTGCAAAGGCAGACAAGAGCATTTATGGAAAGATTTAGAATAGGAGAATGAAAATTGAGTAATAAAAGAATTGAAATAAGATTAGAGAAAAAAGAGGAATACAGAGAGGTTGAGAACCTGGTGAGGGAGAGCTTCTGGAATGTATATCGTCCCGGATGCCTGGAGCACTATGTGCTTAATCAGCTGAGAGATGATCCGGATTTCGTACCTGAACTGGATTTCGTAATGGAGCTGGATGGGAAAATAATCGGACAGAACATGTTCATGAAGGCGATAATTGATGCGGATGACGGAAGGCAAATACCGATTATGACCATGGGACCGATATGTATCGCGCCGGAGCTTAAGAGGCAGGGCTACGGCAAGATACTTCTGGACTATTCTCTCGAGAAGGCGGCTGAGCTGGGATGCGGCGCAGTGTGCTTTGAGGGCAACATCGATTTCTACGGCAAGAGCGGTTTCAGAGAGGCAGGCAGCTTCGGAATTCGTTATCACGGGCTTCCTGGGGGAGAGGATGCTTCATTCTTTCTCTGCAAGGAGCTGATTCCGGGATATCTTGACGGAGTTACCGGTGAATATGCAACCCCGTCAGGTTATTTTGTGGATGAGGCGGAAGCAGAGAATTTCGACAGGCAGTTTCCTCCGAAGGAGAAGAAAAAACTGCCCGGTCAGCTGTTCTGATTTCATTGAATTAAAAAAAGACACATTCTTCGATATATAGTGGTATTATTGTACCGGACGGGGCTGAAAAACCTGTTTTTTCGGCATATGCAACCGTCAGTTGACAAATTGACAGCTTGAATTGGTGGTGAGCAACCGGAGAAATGACTATGATTATACCATCAGATCAAGGAAGGGAGAATGTTTTGAAAATGATATTGGCAGACAAGATAATTGAAGAAAGAAAGAAGAACGGATGGTCCCAGGAGGAGCTGGCTCAGCAGCTTGGAGTATCAAGACAGGCTGTATCAAAATGGGAAAGTGCAGGCTCGGTGCCTGATCTGCAGAAAATTATTCAGATGGCGAATCTGTTCGGTGTAACCACAGATTACCTCCTAAAGGATGAAATACTTCCGGAAACGGGAAATCCCGCTGTATATTACGGAAACGAAACAGCAGAACCTGTTCGCAGGGTTTCCATGGAGGAGGCAAATGAGTTTCTGACAATCAAGGCGAAGGGAGCACCTGTTGTGGCAAATGCCACGGCTCTCTGCATTCTGAGCCCTGTTATTCTTATTGTACTTGGTGCTTTGGCAGAGAGCGGAAGAATAGGCTTATCCGAAGGTGCAGCCGGTGCCGTGGGATGCATATTCCTGTTCGGCATGGTGGCGCTGGCAGTATATATGTTCATAACCTTCGGACTTCGGGAAAACAGATTCGAAAGCTTCGAAAAGGAATACTTTGAAACGGAATACGGTGTTACCGGCATGGTCAGGGAAAAGAGCCGCGCATATGAGGGAGTGTTTAGCAGAGGACTTGCCATAGGTGTTGTGCTTTGCATATTATCAGTAATTCCCCTTATTGTGGCAGGAGCGGCTGGGGCACCTGACTTTGTATGCGCCGTCTTTGTTGGCATTCTTTTGCTGATGGTAGCCATTGGTGTTAACACTATCATTCGGGTGGCCATGATAAAGAGCAGTTACGACACGCTTCTTCAGGAGGGTGAATATACCAGGGAGGAGAAGCAGGTTAAGAAAAAAATGGATACTCTCTCAGGAATATACTGGTGCACAGTTACGGCAATCTACCTTGGCTGGAGCTTCTGGACTATGAGATGGGAGTTCACATGGATTGTGTGGCCTGTGGCAGGAGTGCTCTTCGCAGCCCTCTCCGGTGTTATGCGTCTGATTATTGGTAAAAACAGCAGCAAGTAAAATTGAATTGACAAGCTAGTGAGTACTAGCTAAAATAGAGGCTAGTGATTACTAGCCTCTATTTTGAAAGGAGAAAGAAGTGAGAGACAGTCAATTTAATCTTGAAGAATACCTTACACGGGGAGTTGAAAAGATTGTGGGCGGCATAATCAAGTCCACACTGAAAAACGGGGAAGCAAGCAGATTCATGTTTCATTATGCAAAGGCTGCCGGCGCTGCTATCAGGAAGAGACATGAACATGAAATAAATGGAGAACATATACCGGCTTTTTTAATTGCCAGCATAACAAGTGCCTGCAACCTTCACTGCGCGGGCTGTTATGCCAGAGCGGTGGACATGTGTTTTGACGGAAGCAGGGAAGAAAAGCCGCTAATGAGCACAGAGGATTGGGACAGAGTGTTTGGAGAAGCAGAGGAACTGGGAGTTTCATTTGTTATCCTTGCCGGTGGAGAGCCAATGCTGAGAAAGGATGTGCTTGAAGCGGCGGGACATCACAGAAATATATTGTTTCCTGTAATTACAAACGGGACGCTGATTGGAGAAGAGCTGCTGGTTTTGCTTACGAACAATCCTAATCTTCTTCCTGTAATAAGCGTTGAGGGGGACCGTGAAACCACGGATAGCAGACGGGGAGAGGGTGTATATGATAATATAGAGAAGTCCATGGAAATGCTTAACAGGAATGGCATTCTCTACGGTACATCGGTAACGGTGACGAAGGATAATCTTGAGGAAGTAACGGGAGAAGACTTTGTTTCAGGCCTCCGGCGGAAGGGCTGCAAGGCAATAATCTATATTGAATACGTGCCCACAAACGAGCTGACCAGGTGCCTCGCGCCGGATGATGAAGACAGGGAGAAAATGAAACAGCGCATTCATCACCTCAGAGAAGCGGAAAAAAATATGATGTTCATATCCTTTCCGGGTGACGAGAAGGAAGCGGGAGGATGTCTGGCAGCAGGCAGAGGTTTCTTTCACATCAACCCATTTGGCGCAGTAGAGCCTTGTCCGTTCTCGTCATTTTCGGATACTGATGTGAGAAGGAGCGGGCTTCTCGGTGCTCTGAAGTCGCCCCTGTTCCACGCGCTGGAGGAGGGCGGACTGCTGGCGGTTGAACATACAGGGGGATGCGTGCTCTATGAGAGAGAAGAACAGGTGAGGGGAATATGGGAAAGCAGGCAATGACAACAAAGGAGCGTATCGTGGATGAGGCTCTGACGCTGTTTGCAGCTAAGGGCTTCAAGGGAACCACCGTGAAAGAGATAGCTGATGCGGTGGGAATAAAGGATGCATCCCTGTACAAGCACTTCAAGTCGAAGCAGGAGATTCTCAGCACCATTGTTGATGAGGCATATTTGCATATGGGAAAGATGTCAGATAACCTGGGTATTCCGTCCGGGAAAGATTCGCCTAAGACCGGGGCGGAATTCTTCAGGGGAATGAATCGTGATACGCTGATTGGCATCGGCAGAGAGGTGTTCAAGTTTTATCTGACGGACGATTACATGTCGAGATTCTGGCGTTTGGCAAACCTTGAACAGTATAACAACAGGGATTTCTATGAGCTGTACAGGAAGCTGTTCACCGAGGAAGGTATCGAATACCAGAAAAACCTGTTTGCTGAAATGATAAAAATCGGGGCATTCAGGGAAGGAGATCCGGAGGTAATGGCATATAATTTTTACTCGCCGATTTTCCTGCTTTTGCACAGGTACGCTGGAAATGAGGCGGGGCTTAATGAGGCCCTTGAGATAGTGGATAAAATGGTGGGGGATTTTTACGACAGGTATCATATGGAAGGAGGACGAATATGAAAAAGTATATAGGCTGCTGCGGACTGGATTGTGAGAAATGCGATTCATACATTGCAACGATAAATGATGATGATGAATTAAGGGCGAAGACGGCAAAATTCTGGAGTGAACTGAATCAGGTGGAGATTCTTCCGGAACACATCAACTGTCTGGGATGCAGAACGGATGGAATTAAATCCGTATTCTGTGAGAGCATATGTCAGATCAGAAAATGTGCCCTTGAAAAAGGATATGACACCTGTGGGGATTGTGATAAAATTGATACATGCGAAAGGTTGCAGAGTTTTGTTGCCAATGTTCCCGAGGCATTGGATAATCTGAGGTAATTATGTGGAAAGAAGCATGGGATGAAGCCTATTCAAATGCGACATTTTATTCATCAAAGGAGAATACCAGCGGATTCTGGGATGCGGTTGCAGCTCGCTCTGAAGACATGAGCAATGATGGCAGTGACAGTGAACCGGTTAAGACCCTGAAGGATTATCTTAAGAGTATTGGAGTGTTGGGCAAAGATAAAACAATGCTTGATGTGGGCTGCGGAACAGGCGATTATTCCATTGGATTCTCTCATGATTTTGGCAGAATCGCAGCAATCGATTATTCTGCCAGAATGATATCGGTTGCCGAAAAACGCGCACGGGAGAAAAACTGCGACAATATTGTTTTTATTTGTGATGACTTTAATACCTGTTCATTTAATGAAAAATATGATATTGTCCTTGCTGCATTGAATCCCGGTGTATATTCGTCATTTGCATTTGACAAATTGTCATCACTGGCAAATGATATGGTGATTCTTTTGAATCAGGATGGCGATGTGGAAGCGTCGAGGTCGGAACCGATCTATGCAGGCTCACATCTGGCAGATTATCCAATCAATTATGCGAAGGAAAAAGGCATATCTGTCAGTACACTGCCCTATGAATACAGAGTGAAGACAAAGGAACAGAAAGAAGTAAGTATTCAGCTTATGTTTTCTTTTTACAAGTTACGGCAATAATAGCAAAACAAATTTGTATGCGAGTATATCAGCAGTGTATATGGTAATCAGCATGAAGACGAGACAACATACTTTGAGTTCATGCATGCAATCGAGAGCATGAAGGTGAAGTCGGAATAAGGGCAGGGGCAATGTATGAGCTGATAAATCCCGCTTGCGTCAGGCAGGCGGGGTTTTAATTTGTGATGATTGGGACAAGGCGTCATATATCGGAAGAACAAGATGCCAAATCGCAACATAACACATATTGACTCCATGGTATATGAGAACATGAATGCAAAGCAAATGTTTGAAACAGTGACTGCAAAGCTTAGCGAAAACAAAAAGACCTATGTCTTCCTTGATGAAGTACAGGAAATAACAGGGTGGGAGAAGGTTGTGAATTCGTTGGCCAGTGATTACGATGTGGATCTGTATGTAACAGGATCCAACTCTCGGATGATGTCTTCGGAAATTTCAACTTATCTTACAGGACGATATGTTTCTTTTCGTATCTTTCCTCTTTCCTTTGAAGAGTATCTGACTTTCCGGAGAGAGTATACAGAAGTAAAAGATGTTCATGCAGAACTTGCAGATTATATTCGCCTTGGAGGCTTCCCGGCAACACATCTGCGTGATTATTCACAGGACGAAGTTTATACCATTGTTCGGGATATTTATAATTCCACAATATTTTCTGATATTATAAGGCGAAATCAGATTCGTAAAGTTGATCAGCTTGAGAGAGTGGTTAAATACACATTTTCCAATGTGGGAAATACTTTTTCGGCAAAATCAATTTCAGACTATTTGAAATCGGAACATAGAAAAATAGATAATGAGACTGTATACAGTTATTTGGAAAAACTGGAAAAGGCGTATCTGCTGCATCGCTGCTCCAGATATGATCTTCAGGGGAAAGAGATTCTGAAAACACAGGAGAAATGTTATCTTGCAGATACCGCGCTGCGATATTGTGTTCTAGGGTATAATCCTGACACTGTCGATTCCAGCTTGGAAAATGTTGTTTATCTGGAGCTTTGCAGACGAGGATACGAGGTCAATATAGGTAAGACATCGGATGGTGAGATCGATTTTGTTGCGCAGCGTCAAGGTGAAAAAATTTATGTGCAGGTTACTCAGGAAATACGATCTGAGAAAACCGAGCGAAGGGAATATGACCGTCTGCTTGAAATCAAAGATAACTATCCGAAATACGTTCTTCGAACTGACGAATTTGCCGGAGGGAATTACGAAGGTATAAAGAGTATGCATGTTGCGGATTTTCTTTTGAGCAGGGAATACTAATGTGAAGGATAAAGAATACCGGGAACGGCAAAAATAAATAAATACAGGCGCAAAGAAGTTCGAAATATTGCCGATAAAATGATATAATATACATAATAAAATGTAAAAACATACTCGACTAATTACGGAGGAGAGCAGATGCGGTATCTTTCAGTTGCCGAAACGGCGAAAAACTGGGGGCTCTCGGAGCGCAGCGTCAGAAATTATTGCGCCCAAGGGCGTGTGAATGGCGCGTTCCTTCCCGGCAAGATCTGGAACATTCCCGAGAATGCAGAAAAACCGGAGCGTTCCAACAAGAAGAAAGAACAGCCTGTAACTTTGCTTGGTATTCTGCAGGAGGAGAAAGCAAGTAGGTACTCAGGTGGCATTTATCATAAGACACAGATTGATTTAACATACAATTCAAACCACATCGAAGGAAGCCGTCTGACCCACGATCAGACCAGATATATCTTTGAAACCAACAGGATTGGCGTAGAATCTGAAGCTGTAAATGTTGACGACGTTATTGAAACGGCAAATCACTTCCGCTGCATTGATATGATTATTGATAATGCAAAGGCAGCACTGACAGAGAAGTTTATCAAAGAACTTCATCTAGTACTGAAGAATGGTACAAGTGATTCCAGAAAAGATAGGTTCGCTGTTGGTGATTACAAGAAACTGCCCAACGAAGTTGGCGGCATGGATACGACTCTTCCTGAAGAAGTTGCCGGTAAAATGAAAGCATTGCTGAAAGAGTACAATGCAAAGGCAGAAAAGACTTTGGATGACATTCTGGACTTTCATGTGAAGTTTGAACGGATTCATCCCTTCCAGGACGGCAACGGTCGTGTAGGGAGACTGATTATGTTCAAGGAATGCCTGAAATACAACATTGTTCCCTTCATCATTGATGACAATCTGAAAATGTACTATTACCGAGGATTGAAGGAATGGGACAATGAGAAAGGCTATCTGACAGATACCTGTTTGACAGCACAGGCTAAATACAAAGCGTATCTTGATTATTTTAGGATTGACTATTAAGAAGTTGTTGACTTTGTGAGTTAAGGCGAAAAACTGCACGATAGGTTGAGCAAAGAGTATAGAATCGTCTGATAGGAGGAATTATATAGTGTTTAAAATACTTTTCATCTGCCGCGGCATTGCAACGAGGTTGCGCGAGAAAGTGCGGTGGTATGGGCGAAAACAGGAGAAACTTTAGCGGTTCGTTCGATAGGGTACTACGGATTATACTACTAAAATTCATCAAATTCGTGGGTAGTAGAAGGCACCATGCAGCATTGCAGGTGCCTTTTCTTGAAGAAAACAGTTTTAGTATTGTTCCGTTATTTTGGCGGATATTGTTCCGATATTTTGATATTGTTCCGTTAAAGTGGTATACTCTATCTTAAATTGGAGGGATAGTCGATGTTTATGACAGTAAAACAGGCTTCTGAAAAATGGGGCATTTCTGATAGAAGAATCCGAGTTCTTTGCTCTGAGGGGAAAATTCCGGGTGCGTACCAGGAAGGACGCGGTTGGAAAATTCCTGTGGATGCAAAGAAACCTGCTGATGGTCGTTACAAATCAAAGGCGAGCCTTTTGGCACAAATCGACCGTAAAAAGGTTGAGTTGGACGGCAGAAGACCTTTGACAGCGGGCGAAGTGGCAAGGCTTAATGAGGAGTTTATCGTGGAATACACATATAACTCTAATGCCATCGAAGGAAATACACTTACCCTGAGAGAAACAGACTTGGTACTCCGAGGTCTTACGATTGACCAGAAACCATTAAAGGACCACATTGAGGCAGTTGGTCATAAAGAAGCATTTGATTTTGTGAGTGAACTTGTGAAAGATAATGTTCCGATTAGCGAGAGCATCATCAAACAGATTCACTATCTCGTCCTTGCTGATAAGAAAGAAGACCGTGGCGTCTACCGCAGAGTTCCGGTTCGTATTATGGGTGCACAGCATGAACCTGTGCAGCCGTATCTTATTGAACCGAAAATGGAACAGTTGTTGCGTGATTTGTCTGAAAGCACAGAGCATATCGTAACAAAACTGGCTCGTTTCCATATCGAGTTTGAGGGCATCCATCCTTTTATTGACGGTAACGGCAGAACCGGAAGACTGCTTGTAAATCTTGAGTTGATGAAAGCAGGGTTTCCGCCTATCGACATTAAGTTTACAGATAGAATTGCCTACTACAATGCATTTGATGAGTATCATGCAAAACATAATCTTTCCGCGATGGAAAATCTGTTTGCAGGATACATCAATGCAAGGTTTGATATGTATTTAGATATGTTGCAGGATTAACCGATATGCTTTTGAACAAGGAGGTCACCCATGCCTTTTGAAATAGTAAGAAATGATATTGTAAATATGCAAGTGGATGCAGTGGTAAACACTGCAAATCCGAACCCTGTCATTGGCTAAGGAGCATGAGTGCGAGTCTATTGCATTTGTATCTGGATAAATATGAAAGGATATGCAAAGCTATGGTGAAAATACTGTTCATATGCCACGGCAATATCTGCCGCAGTCCCATGGCGGAGTTTGTAATGAAGGATCTGGCGGCTAAGGCGGGACGGGCCGCGGAGTTTCATATAGAATCGGCGGCAACAAGCCGGGAGGAACTGGGAAATCCGGTGTATCCTCCTGCCAGGAAGCTGCTTAACAGCAAGGGCATCGACTGCAGCGGCAAAAGGGCAAGGCAGATAACAAAGCAGGATTACGACAACTTCGATCTCCTCATAGGAATGGACGAAATGAACATGGTAAACATGCGAAGAGTTTTCGGAGAGGATTCCCGGGGAAAAATCCATAAGCTTCTCGATTTCACCGGCAGGCCCGGGGATGTTGCCGATCCCTGGTATACAGGAGATTTCGAAGCCACCTGGAGGGATGTTCTGGAAGGCTGCGAGAGCCTTTTGAAACAGCTGTGAAAAAAAGAAACACCTGCTGAACCATTGACGGTGCAGCAGGTGTTGCAATTACTGTAACGGGGATGTTTTAATTTCAATATCCTCTATGGTCAGGCCCTTACGGGACAGTACTGTGAAGGTAACCTCCATGTCAGGACCTGCAATCGTGACCGATTCTCCTTCAGAAGGGATGGCTCCGAACAGATTCAGCAGAATACCGGCAGCCGTATCACAGCCCTCAGCCTCATCAGGCAGGAATCCCAGGATGTCTTCAAGGGCGTCAATAGACATGGAGCCGTGAATAACAGACGAGTACTTCCCGGAACTTACAGTTTTGTTTCTGCTGGTTTTGATGTGCTCGTCATCCATGGTTCCCATGAGATGCTCCACAATATCTGAGAAGGTTACAATTCCCATTGTGCCGCCGTACTCGTCCACAACCATCACAATTTTTGTTTCCTTCTCCCGCATTATTTCCAGGAGTCTGCTTATGGTGAGATTCTCGGGAACAGCGGCAATAGGTCTTACAGGCAGGCTGCCTATATCATGCCGGGAATCATTGAAGTATATATCCTTGATGTGGAGAAAGCCGTCAATATGATCCTTATCCCCGGTGCACACCGGATATCTGGTGAACTTGTGCTTTCGTACGATTTCCATGTTTTCTTCCGGTGTCAGTTCTCTATCAAGGCACACAATCATTGTTCGAGGGGTCATTATCGAAGAAACCTCACGGCTGTACAGCTCGAAGATGTTGTCCACAAGCTCGTTCTGCGCAGGGTCGATGAGTCCGCTCTCGGTGCTTTCGTCTATCAGAAGCCTGATTTCGTCGCTTGTGTATGCCTCGTGTTCATTCTGAACATCATGCCCCAGCAGCTTCATTACCAGATTTGTAGTTGAGTTGAACACCCACATTACAGGTGCCGTCAAACGATAGAAGCATATTAATGCAAAGGCAGTAAGGCGGGCATATTTTTCTGTTGAGAAGATTGCAAGGGATTTAGGAATAAGCTCTCCGACTACTATGTGAAGAGCAGTAATCACAATGAAGCCCACTGCAACCGAAACTGCCGAAGAAGCTCCCTCAGAAAGCCCCATCAAATCAAAGAGAGGGTGGAGAAGGTGGGAAACGGCAGGCTCTCCAAGCCAGCCCAGTGCAAGGGATGCTATTGTAATTCCCAGCTGACACGCCGAAAGATAAGCATTAACGTTTTCGGCCACCTTAATTGCGGCTTCCGCACCGCTACGGCCTTCCTCTGCGGAAATCTGAAGCTGCGACTTACGCACCCGAACCAGTGCGAACTCCGCAACTACAAAGAATGCATTCATAAATAGAAAAAACGCCACCAGTAATAAACTTAAGGGGTCGGACAAATCAATTCACCTCCGTGTGAAAAAAAGAAACAACCCGAGTTAAACTCTACTATTTTTGTCAGATTATATCATACCGGTTATGTGTTTATTATGAAAATTCGTTAAGAAATATATGAAATACTATTATGAACATCAAGGTAATTCGGTAACCTGAACGGCATCACCGGTTTTAACTTTTCCGCCTTTGAGTATTTTAACGAAGATGCCTTCCCGAGGCATTACGCAGTCGCCGGCAAGCTCTCTGATAGCGCAGCCGTGATGACACTCTTTACCTATCTGAGTGACCTCAGCTTCAGCCTCTCCGATTGTGAGCCTTGTGCCAACAGGCAGGGTGTAGAGCACGATTCCCTCTGTAAGGATGTTCTCGGCGAAATCCCCGGCCTTCAGCTGGAAGTTAAGCACAGCCTGAACCTTGGCAACGCTTTCGGCGGCAAGCAGGCTCACCTGTCTATGCCAGTTTCCGGCATGGGCATCCCCCTCAATGCCGTAATCTGCCACAAGGACTGCTTCGCCTATGTCGTGCTTTTGCTCGCCTTTTTTCTCGCTGATGCAGATTGCCTTGATAGTTCCATGAGGAAGATGGATTGCAGCGCAGTCGCCGGAACTGCCCGTTAGAACTTCTATTCCGTGCTTGATTGGTTTTATCACTGCTTCAAGACATTCCGATGCGGCCTTCTTGCTTCCCGGCAGATTAACTATGAGAGTGTTTCCTCTGAGACCTGCTGCGGCCCTTGAAAGCATTCCCATAGGGGTTATCTTCATGCTTTCGGCTCTCATTGCTTCCGGAATTCCACGGATCTCCCGCTCAACCACCTGAAGAGTTGCTTCAGGGGTTACATCTCTGTGAGAAAAACCAGTTCCTCCTGTTGTTACCACAAGTGCCACCTTCAGCTCATCGCAGCACTTTATCAGTTCATCTTTAATATTCTCAAGGTCATCGGGAATCATAGTTCTATATTCCAAAGACCATCCGTTATTCTTCAGAATGCTTACCACAGCGTCACCTGCGGTGTCTTCTCTAAGTCCCTGAGACCCCTTGTCGCTCATTGTAATTACAGCTGCTTTGTATTCCATAGTTCCTCCTGATTTATATCTCCGCTCTTGCCTCCTGTCTTTTTCAGCAGGCATATGCGGTCAATTACCATATCTTTCTGAACTGCCTTGCACATGTCATAGACAGTAAGGGCTGCAGCCGATACGGCGTGCAGTGCTTCCATTTCCACACCGGTGACACCGCTGCATTTGGCAGTGGCCCGGATTTCTACGGCGAGTTCATCTTCGTTGAGATTGAAGTCCATGTCCACTCCTGTGAGCATGATAGGGTGACACATCGGTATTATTTCCGATGTTTTCTTGGCGGCCATGATTCCCGCAATCTGCGCGCAGTTCAGAACATCGCCCTTTTTCATGCCACCATCCTTTATCAGTTTGAAGGTTAAGGCGTTTACAAGCACTCTGCCTGCTGCTGTGGCGGAGCGTTCAGTTATATCCTTGCTGCCCACATCAACCATCCTGCTTCGTCCCGAATCGTTAAAATGCGTAAAATCTGCCATAATCAGCCTCCTATCATATTCATGTCTCTTCCTGCCATGCTGGGATTCTCCGAATCAAGAGCGCCTCGAACCTCCGGCTTTTCCATGATTGCAGCACGGATAAGCTCCTCCATTTCACTGCAGTTCTTTCCTTTCAGGGGTATTTCCCTGTCGGAGTGAAGACATGGCTTCAGCATTCCGTCTGAGGTGAGCCGAATCTTGTTGCAGCTGTCACAGAACTTGTGACTGATGGGGCGGATGAGTCCCACCCGTCCCCGGGCTTCCGGAAGCTTATAGAGATCTGCAACTCCGTCCATCAGATCCATAGGCTCAAGAAGGGGAACCCGTTCAAGCACCTGCCGGCAGCTTATGAATTTAGAGGGATCGAAATCGATTCCGCCGCCTATAGGCATAAGCTCAATGAATCTGACCTCGACGTTTCTGTCCCGGGTCATGTCAACGAAAGCTTCAATTTCGTCATCGTTGAATCCCCCGGTAAGGACATTGTTTATCTTAATAAAGTCGAAGCCCGCATCGAATGCAGCGTCGATGCCCTCAAGTGCATCAGATAGATTACCGAGTCGTGTAATGTAATTATATTTTTCCGGGACGAGAGTATCAAGACTGATATTAAGTCTGTCAACTCCTGCCTCCTTAAGCTGGGAAGCGTATCTGGGAAGCAGTGTCCCGTTTGTTGTCATACAAACTTCTTCAATACCTTCAAGAGAAGCGAGCTCCCGGCAAAGAGAAACAATGCCCCGTCTCACAAGGGGTTCTCCTCCGGTAATTCTGATTTTCTTTATTCCCGCAGCTGCCGCAGCCCTTGCTGCGGAAACTATTTCCTCAAAGGTCATGATTTCATCATGGGACTGCTTGGGAATGCCCTCCTCGGGCATGCAGTAGCGGCAGCGAAGATTACACAAATCCGTAACAGATATTCTGAGATAGTCAATGGAACGTCCGTAATTGTCAAACATTTTCTTAAAAGCATCTCCTTTTAATTCATTATACAACAATTCACAGGGAACTATGTTGCTGTAACAACATATATAAATCGGGAAAGGTTATATACTCTAATCGACACTATTATAATATATAAACGGGAGGTATTTATGAAAAAAATTATTGCAATTGCAGCAACTGTAGTTCTGGCTATGTCAATGATGCTTTTTGCCGGATGCGGAAGCGAAGCTGAAGAAACTGCAGAGGTGCCTGAAGTTACTGTACTGGCTGCTGCCAGTCTGACTGATTCTCTGGACGAGATTATCGCAGAATACGAAAAGGATGCAGAATGCAAGATCGTTCCAAGCTATGCAGGATCGGGAGATCTTGTTCAGCAGATTGAAGGTGGAGCACCATGCGACATTTTCGTATCAGCATCAAAGAGCAACATGGATCAGCTTGAAGAGGAAGATCTTATTGACTCCGATACAAGAGTAGATCTTCTTGCCAACACTCTGACTCTTGTTGCAACTGCAGAAAAGAAGGACGTTGTTACTATGGATTCACTTACATCAGGCGATGTGGAGAGCATTGCAATCGGTGAAATCGAAACAGTGCCTGCAGGAAAGTATGCCAGCCAGGTATTCGACAACATGAACATCACAGATGCTGTAAGCGACAAGATTGTTTATGCCAAGGATGTTAAGGCTGTTCTCAACTATGTTGAATCAGGAGATGCTGACTGCGGTTTTGTTTACAGAACAGACGCTCTGCTTCTTAACGAGGATAATGGAGTTATCGTAGGTGACGTTGACGCAGCACTTCACGATGAAATAGTATATCCTGCAGCAATTATGAAGGATGCTCCACAGGCAGACTACGCAGCTGACTTCTTCGAATTCATGAAGGGTGATTTCGCTAAGGAAGTATTCGAGAAGTACGGATTCACAGTAAAATAAAGCAGAAAAAAGCAGAAAAAGAACAGGAACAATATGTTTGAACCGATTATCCTTTCAATACGCGTTGCCCTGGTGGCAACAGCAATAGCCTTCTTTCTCGGGATATTCTTCGCATATCTGCTGACGAAAAAGAAGGTTCCGGGGAAGAACATATGGGAAACAATACTCATACTGCCCATGATTCTTCCACCATCAATTGTAGGGTATCTTCTGCTGAAACTTTTCGGGAAGAGAGGTCCTATAGGGGCCTTTCTTCTTGATACCTTCGGTATCCAGGTAGTTTTTACCTGGATTGCCTGCGTTATAGCGGCAAGTGTTGTGGCCCTGCCGCTTATGTATCAGAATGCCAAGGGAGCGTTTCAGAGTGTGGATCCCAGCCTGGAGCTGGCGGCAAAAACCCTGGGGAGCAGTTCATTTAAGGTGTTCAGAACTGTTACAATGCCACTGTCAATTCCGGGCATCGTAAGCGGAATAGTACTCACATTCGCCAGAGCCCTTGGGGAATTCGGAGCAACGCTGATGCTGGCCGGAAACATACCAGGCAGAACACAGACAATACCTACAGCAATTTATTATTCGGTAGTAACAGGTAAAGAAGACGAGGCAATGAACCTGGTTGTTGTTATGGTTCTCTTCAGTTTTGCCCTGGTGTTCGGTCTGAACATGTGGCTGAAGAAAAAGAACCACAGAGAAAATATGCAGAGGTGACATTAACATGGGAGTAGAATTCAAGATTATCAAGGAACTGAATTATTTCACTTTGGATGTGGATATTGCCATGGGAAATGAGCTTCTTGTAATTGAGGGGGCTTCCGGTGCCGGGAAGACTACAATATTGAACTGCCTCGCAGGAACAGTTGCACCGGATGAGGGCAGAATAGCCGTTGACGACAGGACATTGTTCAGTCATACTGATAAAGTGAATGTTCCCACGGAAAAGAGGAATATAGGATATCTGTTTCAGAACTATGCACTGTTTCCCAATATGACCGTTAAGCAGAACGTTCTGTACGGACTGAAGAATAAAAAGGAATACAGGCATCGTGAAAGCAGGAAGAATCTGATTGAATATGCCGGATATATTATGGAGACCTTAGGGATAAGCCATCTGGCTGACAAGAACTCAATGTCAATTTCCGGAGGGGAGAAGCAGAGGGTAGCACTGGCAAGAGCAATGGTAACAAAGCCCTCGCTGCTTTTGCTTGACGAGCCCTTCTCTGCACTTGATGAAAACACTAAGGGCAGAGTATATGATGAGTTTATGGAATTCAAGAAGACATTGGGAATACCAACAATTCTGATTACGCACAATCACAGAGAGACAGAGCTTTTTGCAGATAGAAACATTACATTAATGGAAGGCAGAGTAGTATGAAGGAAATCAGAGTAGAGCAGGCGGCAGGAACAGTTCTTGCCCATGATTTGACACAGATAATACCGGGAGAATACAAGGGTGCCAGATTCAAGAAGGGGTATGTCATTCAGGAGGATGACATTCCCGTTCTTTTGTCCATGGGAAAAAAACATCTGTATGTCCTTGAAAAGGGGGATAACGATGTTCATGAGAATGAGGCGGCAATGAGGATTGCCACAAGGGCAGCGGGAGAGGGAATCCGGTTATCTGAGCCTTCAGAGGGCAAGATAGAGCTTCGCGCCGCCGTGGACGGCCTTTTGAAAATAGATAGAGAAAAGCTGTTCAGACTTGTATCTCAGGATGAGATAATGTTTGCGACAATACACGAAAACATCGTTGTACGCAAGGGTGACAAGCTGGCGGGAACAAGAATAATACCGCTGTTCGTTAAGGAAGAAGTGATGACCGCAGCGGAGGAGATTCTCGGTGACGAGCCTATAGTTGAAATTCTGCCGCTAAAAACCATGAAGGTTGGTGTTGTTACAACAGGAAGCGAAGTGTACAATGGAATCATTGAAGATGCCTTCGGACCGGTGCTCGTGAAGAAATTCGGAGCTCTGGGCAGCACCGTGTGCAAGCAGCTTTTCGCAGATGATGACGAGAAAATGATTGCTGACTGCATCAGACAGCTGATTGATGAGGGCATGGATATTATAGGAATAACAGGGGGCATGTCGGTGGATCCTGATGACAGGACCCCATCGGGAATACGCCTTGCAGGCGGCGAAGTGGTAAGCTACGGAGCCCCTGTTCTGCCGGGAGCAATGTTCATGCTGTCATATATCGGAGATGTGCCGGTGGTGGGACTTCCGGGATGCGTCATGTACAGCAGAACCAGCATTTTCGATCTGATAGTTCCGAGACTTCTGGCAGGGGAGCGCGTAACCAAGCAGGATATTAACATGCTTGCCCACGGAGGTCTCTGTCTGAACTGCGAGACCTGCACATACCCCGCCTGCGGATTCGGCAAAGCGTAGCCGAAATAATTTGAAATCGAGTTTAACATGAAGTACGGCGAAACAGTATTTGGAGAATTTATCGAAAGACCAAACAGATTCATAGCAAAGGTAAGGCTAAGGGACACCGGCGAAATTGAAACGGTCCACGTTAAGAACACGGGAAGATGCAGGGAGCTTCTTGTTCCCGGAGCGGAGATTGCCCTCGCAAAGGCAGACAACCTGGACAGGAAGACAGCCTATGACCTGATTGCTGTGGTTAAGGCGAAGCTTGGAGGTGAAGACCGGGGCCCGGGATGGGTTAACATAGACAGCCAGGCTCCCAACAGGCTTGTCAGGGAGTGGCTTGAAGGAGGCGGTTTCCCCGATGGGAAGCTGACAGATATCAAGCCTGAATACAGCTTCGGAAATTCCAGAATCGATTTTTACTGTGAGGCCGGGGGCAGAAGGGATAATCCCTCTGAAACACGAAAAATTCTCATTGAAGTCAAGGGCTGCACCTTGGAAGTCGACGGACAGGGGTACTTCCCCGATGCTCCCTCCCAGAGGGCTGTTAAACACCTTAGGGAGCTTGCAAAAGCAGCGGAGGAGGGCTATGAATGCTACATAGCCTATTCTATAACAATGCCCGGAATATCTTCCGTGAAGCCCAATGTGACAACACATCCACAGTATGGTGAGGCTCTCAGGGAGGCAATGGATGCCGGCGTGAGAATTCTATTTCTTGAATGTGAGACTGAGCCGGATTGCCTTTGCATATCCCGGTGCACCAAGCTCATCTCTGTAGATACAATGAGAAGGAGCGATGCTTACACAATCCGGAACATTACCCCTTCAAAGGAGCTGATGTTCAGGGCGGGCAGGAGCATATTCGAGGCTGTCTGCTGGAGAACTCCGGTGGCCATAGCCGCGGGCAAAGGCAATAATGCCGGGGACGGATACGTGGTGGCGAAGCTTTTGCGCGACAGCGGAGTTGACTGCAGAATATTCCTGCTGGACGAAAACAGGTTTTCCGAGGACGGCAGACATTATTTCGATATTTGTCAGAGGGAGGGAATTCCCTTTGAGGAATTCACGGAGGAAACGGATTTGTCTGAGTACGGGAGTATTCTTGACTGCCTGCTGGGAACCGGATTTACCGGCGATGTTAGGGGAATGGCCGCCTCCGCAATACGGGAGATTAACCGATGCGGCAGTCTGGGAGCGTATGTTGTATCTGCTGATATCAACAGCGGTCTTAACGGAGATACAGGGGAGGGGACTACCTTTGTAAAGTCAGATCTTACTGTATCCATAGGGGATTTCAAGTACGGGCACTTCACAGGAAGGGCTGATGAAGCCATGAAGGCCAGGATAAACTGTGATATTGGAATAGAAATTATATAGTGATAGTGCGTCAATTGTCGTGAAATATGCTATAATATCGTTGTTTATGTGAACAACGCGAAGCGACAGGCTGACGCGCTATTATTGTAGAGAAAGGAATGAAAGAAGATGTTTGAAAATCTAGTAGAAATTCTGAGAAAAAATCCGAGAAAAATCGTATTCACAGAGGGTCCTGATCCGAGAATTCTTGAAGCGGCATCAAGACTCAAAGCCGGCGGCTTCCTGACTCCTGTTCTTGTGGGAAATGTTGATGAGGTTAAGAAGGCTGCCGCTGACGGCGGATTCGATATTGAAGGCCTCGATATTCTTGATCCTGCCGCATATGAAGGCATGGAGGTAATGGTTCAGAAGATGGTTGAGTTGAGAAAGGGCAAGATGGACGAGGAACAGTGCAGAGCCGCTCTTTCAAAGGGAAATTACTTCGGTACAATGCTGGTAAAGATGGGGGAAGCTGATGCCCTCCTTGGCGGAGCCACTTATTCAACTGCAGATACAGTAAGACCTGCTCTGCAGCTCATAAAGACAAAGCCGGGTAACAAGAGCGTATCCTCAGTCTTCATTATGGTAAGAGAGCACGAGGACGGCTCAGCCCCTGAGATTCTGGCAATGGGCGACTGCGCCATCAACATCAAGCCTAGCGTAGAGGAAATCGCTGAATGTGCAGTTGAATCCGCAAGAACTGCAGGAATATTCGGAGTGGAACCTAAGGTTGCAATGCTTTCATATTCAACTAAGGGCTCAGGCGCAGGAGAGGACGTTGACAAGATGGTTGCTGCCACCAAGCTTGCTCAGGAAACAGCTCCTGAACTTGACATCGACGGAGAACTGCAGTTTGATGCTGCTGTATCACCTGTTGTTGCTAAAACAAAGTGCAGGGACAGCAAGGTTGCCGGCCAGGCAAACGTATTCATCTTCCCAGACATCAATGCAGGAAATATCGGATACAAGATTGCTCAGAGACTTGGCGGCTTTGATGCATACGGCCCTATTCTCCAGGGGCTTAATGCTCCAATCAATGACCTGTCAAGAGGCTGCAATGCAGACGAAGTTTACACGATGGCAATAATAACCGCAGCTCTGGCATAGATGCGAAATAACAGAGGGCGACTGCACTGACTATTCAGCGCAGCCGCTCTTTTTTTCGCGGGTTGACAAAACCACAGATATTGATATAATTGTGATATCAAAATGATATCAATATTATTTCACAGGGAGGGATTGAAATGGAAAAGAATAACGCTATGGTAAACAATATCGTGATTGAGAAGGAGAAGGAGCCGCTTCCGGGCATGCTGATGCTCATTCTGTTTATTGTCGGATGTCTGGTGAGTATTGCTCTCGTAGTTGTTGGGGTGAACCTCACTAGTTATGTATGGGGCGCAGTGTTACTGATACTGGGAATTATCGGGTGCGTTCTGTTCCCGGTTCTATGCGCGGGGCTGAAGGTGGTAAACCCCAATGAGGCGCTGGTTCTCACACTCTTTGGTAAATACTACGGAACAATCAAACAGGCAGGATTTTTCTTTGTGAACCCCTTCTGTACGGGGTTTAATCCTACAGCCAAAACAGCCCTTGAAGAGATTGCAGAGTATACTGACAGCAAGAAGAAGGGCGGCGGGAAAAAATCAGCTTCAGTCAGCAAGAAGGTTTCCACCAAGACAATGACACTGAACAACGCGCAGCAGAAGGTAAACGATGTGCAGGGTAATCCTGTTATCATCGGATCCGTGGTTATATGGAAGGTAACGAATCCTACAAAGGCGGTATTCAATGTAGAAAACTACTTCGACTATCTGTCGACACAGTGTGATTCCACAATAAGAAATACTGCCCGGCTCTATCCATATGACTCAATTGAGGGAGATGACTGCGAGATGACCCTCAGGGGTTCAAGCCTTGAAATTGCAGAAAGGATGAAGGAAGAACTTCAGGCAAAGACAGCCGATGCCGGTATTGAAATACTTGAAGTGAGAATCACACACCTGGCATACTCAGAAGAAATAGCAGCTGCAATGCTCAAGAGACAGCAGGCGGCTGCAACCATCGCAGCAAGAGAGCAGATTGTTGAGGGAGCGGTTGGAATGGTACATATGGCTCTTGACAGACTTGAACAGGACGATCTTATAGTGCTGGACGACGAGCGCAAGGCAGCAATGGTATCCAATCTGCTGGTGGTTCTCTGCGGAGACAAGGATGCGCAGCCTATCGTCAACAGCGGCAGCTTGTACTGATCATTGCCTTTGCATCGGTGGTGCTTTGCAGAAGAAAACAGAAGGCAATAGAAACGAGGTGCTGAGGTGACGGAAAATATAAACAGAAGAGAAGAGCAGCTGGAGAACCGACTTGCCCGGATTAAGGCTCTGGAAGAGGAAATCAGGAAAAAAGAGAAAGCAATTAAGGACAAGGAAAAGTCCAGGAAACAGATGGTGCTGAGGTTGTCGCCGGAGCTGTGGAATGAGATAGCAGCCTGGGCAGAGGAGGATTTCAGATCCATAAACGGACAGGTCGAGTTTCTGCTGAACGAGTGCGTCAAAGCACGAAAACGCAAATAATACAAAATCAGGGAAATAATACGGAGACTTCCTCGGGAGGCGTGTGTTATACTGTATGCGAAGCTATAATATTAATAACAGTACAAATATTAACGATTTGAGGTGAAATGATGAAAAAAGTACTGGTATTAGGCGTTGGAGCACAGGGAAGTGCAGCAGCAAAAAGACTTGATGAGGAGCCGGCAGTTACGGAAATTGTTTGCGCAGACTATGACATGGATGCGGTGAACAGTATCGTCGGCGAGCTGAAGAAGGCTAAAGGTGTGCAGGTGGACGCACATGATGTAGACAGCATCATAGCCGCGGCAGAGGGGGCAGATCTTGTGATCAATGCACTGCCGCTGGAGTGTACAGAAAACGTCCTTAACGCAACACTGGCTGTAAAGGCAAATTACCAGGACTACGCAGGCACTATTTCTCTGGATCGCATGTGGGAGGAAAGTGAACTCTTCGATCCGGAAAATGAACCTGCATTTGAAGATCCCGCCGCTCTGAAGTGGTGGAGGTCCTTCAACGCATTGTTCAGGCTTTATGGACCTAAATTCAAGGAAGCCGGCAGACTGGCAGTATTCGGAACAGGATCTGCTCCGGGACTCATCTGCGCAGCCACGAATTATTCCATGAGATACCTGGACACATGCGAAACAATTTATAACTTCGTATGGGAAGGTGCAATTGCCAAGAGATTCCAGCCATTCTGGTGGTCACCTGTAACTGCTCTTAACGACATGAGCGATATGGCTGTAGCCTGGGAGAATGGACAGTTCATCAACACTCCCGCCTTCGGACGGGATATCAAGAGACAGTATGATTACATGGAGGAGGAAATAACCTTCAGAGAACACTGTCACGACGAACCCCTTCATTACGGCTTCAATGCAGATACTTATTTCAAAGGCTGCAAAAATGCTTATTTCAAGTACGCAGGTGCAGGCATGGACTTCGCCAAGCCGCTGTATGAAGCGGGACTTCTCAGTCATGAAGAGGAGGAATTCCAGGGACACAGGATTGTTCCGTTTGAATTCGTTCTGAGCCACATTCCTCATGCTCCTAAATACGAAGAAGAAATTAGAAGCTTCGTTGAAGAGGGCATGGCCGTTGACTCGGGATGCATGGTAGTGGAATCATACGGCACTAAGGACGGCAAGGATGTGCTGGTAGAGGTGCATGTTAACGCTCCGGGATTTGTTGAATCCTTCGAAAAGGCTAAGATGACCGGGGAAATGTATCTGACGGGACAGAGCGGATATCTCTACTCAAAGCTGTTTATCAACGGAGATTTCGAAGGAGAATCAGGAGTAATATCCTCGGATATGCTTTCTGATGCTCAGGTTGACAAATTCTTCGAATATGCAGCAGAGCTGGATATCACCATTGACACAAAGGTTAAGGAACTTTAGGCAAAGGCAAGAAAAAATCACTAAAAGAATAGCTTCATAACTAATAAGCGGATGCACAGACTGATGTGCATCCGCTTACGTTATATGTCGGCAGTTTTTGCCTAAAGGTCTTCTTTTTCAACTTCCTTTGCTACAACCTTGTCCGCGTTGTATCTCTTCCGGAGAAGAGGCTTTTCGATTTTGCCTGTAGGGTTGCGAGGAACATCGGCAAAGATAATCCGTCTCGGTCTCTTGTAGCGAGGCAGGTCTGAGCAGAACTCGTTGATTTCCTCTTCGGAAACGCTGTGGCCTTCCTTGAGTTCAATAATTGCGGCAGAGATTTCTCCGAGACGGGCATCAGGAAGCCCAATAACAGCGACATCTTTTATGTCCTCATGCTTTCTCAGGAAGTCCTCAATCTGAACCGGATAGATGTTCTCGCCGCCGGAAATGATTACGTCCTTCTTACGGTCAACCAGATAGATGAATCCATCCTCATCCATCTCAGCCATATCTCCGGTATAGAGCCAGCCATCCTGAAGCACCTCGGCAGTGGCTTCGGGATCATTGTAATAGCAGGTCATGACTCCGGGACCGTAAACCGCAAGTTCACCTACATCACCCTGCTTAACGTCATTTCTGTCCGCATCCACAATTCTTGTTTTCCAGCCATATCCGGCCTTTCCGATGGCCCCAACCTTGTGAACGTTTTCGATTCCAAGGTGAACACATCCCGGACCTATTGATTCAGAGAGGCCATAGTTTGTATCGTATTCGTGATGAGGGAATACGCTGTGCCATCTCTTGATAAGGCTAGGAGGTACCGGCTGTGCGCCGATGTGCATTAATCTCCACTGATCAAGCTGATATTCCCTGAGATTGACAGCTCCGGACTCGATTGCATCAAGAATATCCTGGGCCCATGGAACCAGAAGCCACACGATTGTGCAGCGTTCATCAGAAGCTGCTTTGAGAATGTATTCCGGTTTCGTTCCCTTCAGAATAACAGCCTTGCTTCCGGAAAACAGACTGCCGAACCAGTGCATCTTGGCTCCCGTATGATAAAGGGGCGGGATGCAGAGGAAAACATCATTTTTTGTCTGTCTGTGGTGATTCTGTTCACATTTGGCAGAATGGGACAGGCTGCGGTGCTTGTGGAGAATCGCCTTCGGGAAGCCTGTTGTTCCCGAGGAGAAATATATTGCACCGTAATCATCATCTGTTATTTCAATATCAGGTTTCTTATCTGAGCAGTACTGAATGTACTGATCGTAGCTGTCAGCAAATGTAGGGCAGTCCTCCCCCACATAGAGCAGGGTTTTTACCTTAGGGATGGAGTCGCATATGGTTTCCATTCTGCCCACAAATTCAGGACCGAATACCAGCCCGCTGCAGTCTGCCTTCTTCAGGCAGTATTTGATTTCCTCCGCAGTGTATCTGAAGTTAAGAGGAACAGCCAGAGCGCCTGTTTTCAGTATTCCGAAGTAGACAGGAAGCCATTCTATGCAGTTCATCATGAGGATTGCAATCTTGTCGCCCT
The DNA here is from genome assembly GCA_051882875.1 of Lentihominibacter sp. Taxonomy (GTDB): domain Bacteria; phylum Bacillota; class Clostridia; order Peptostreptococcales; family Anaerovoracaceae; genus Lentihominibacter. Next base: position 60,064 of record JBJESQ010000034.1, read on the forward strand.
TCTTGACTCCTCTGGTAAGAAGCAGGTTGGCGAATCTGTTTGCTTTCAGATCGAACTCGCTCCAGGTCATTTCCTTTCTTCCGATGTCGTGGGGATTTGATTCGATAAGGTCGTATTCCTTCCATGTGCGGCGGGCCTTGGCCTCCGCTTCGGGATTTATCTCCACAAGGCTGATGTCAAAGGGGAATTCCCGGGCGTTTCTTTCAAGTAATTCAGTAATTGGCATTTTTTCCTTCTTGAGCTCCTTTCGCTAAACATGTTATATGTTCATTGTAATCCATATCAAATATATGTAGGATGATTGTTGTCAAATTGTGTGTATTATACTCGCGGCTGGCTGTTTTTGCAAGATAATCCGGCGTTATAGGTGTTTCTGGGAAGGCGTTCATCAACGGAAAACCTGAACCTCAGGAGGGGGTATTTGTCATTGAAATACTTCCTGTTGCAGCCGCCGTTTCCAACCATATTTGAAAAGGATTCACGGCAGGAGCTGAACACTGCAGTCATATCGGATAAAGTTCCGGCTGAATGTCCACATCCGGCAATCAGCTTCTCAAGCTGAGCCTCCAGGGTTTCCTTCGCCAGTTCACCCTCAACAAGCTGTCTGAAGGCAGGGTGATAGGTGTGACCGGCGGTGTGATCCCGGCCTGTTCCGGAACCGCTTATGAGATCGGTGGATTTAAGACCTACCCGGATTATGTTGATGCCGGCCTCATCAAGGATTCTGTACATTTCCTTGGTGGTTGCCACGGCCTCCTCCGTTGTGAGGGGGCGGTATGTGCCGGCCATGTGCATCTCATAGAGAGCAGTGTCTTCAAGGACGATTGTGGGATACAGCCGTGCTATGGAAGGCCCTATTCCGACAGTCTCCCTGGCGGAATGTATGCACTTTTCAGGTGAGTCTGCAGGAAGACCTATCATAAGCTGAATTCCCAGCTCGAAGCCGTATTTCTTAATAAGATTGCAGGCTTCATACACGGCCGAAACAGAATGGCCTCTGCCTGAGGCAGCAAGAACCTCCTCGTCAAAACTCTGGACTCCCAGTTCAATGGTGTCGGCATCATATTTCTTCAGATTGTCAAGAATTTCCGGAGTAATGTAGTCGGGACGGGTTGACATGTGAATCTTGTCAATAAGGCCTCGGCTCTTGTACTCCCGGGCAACCTCCAGAAAGGCTGACTGCTCATTAATGGGTATTCCCGTGAAGCTTCCGCCAAAGAAGGCCAGCTCTATTGTTTCCAGACCGCGATCTGCCAGTGTGGGCAGATATTGTTCAATTGTTTCCCTGACATCCTCAGGTGTCACATCGCTGCTGCGAGCGGTTATTGCCTTCTGGTTGCAGAAGACACAGTCATTGGGGCAGCCCCGATGTGGTATGAACACAGGGATGATTGCATGTTTTTTCATGTCAATAGCACCTTCATTCAATGGCAAGGATGCTGCCGATGTCCTCCAGAGCGTAGTCTTCAAACCAGATAGGCAGAATGTTGCGGCTTCTTATGAAAGCGGTAATCCTGTGAAAGTCCGGATGGACAGATAGATCACCGTTAAAAACAATGGCTCTCTGATCCTGCATGTCATCGGAACTGACATATATGTTTCCTGCGGTTCCTCCGATAAAGCCGTACTCAAAGCCTCTCAGCTTGATGTGACCCTTTTCGATAAGCAGAACTCCTGCTCCCTGGGCTTCAAGGGCCTTGGCAATGCCCTCATCGGATGTTATGAAGGAGTCATTGTCCACCGGCAGACACATGCAGCGGCAGTATCCCTGGTGCACACCTATAATCTTAGTTTCCTCTCTGATATTTCCGTCTAAGCCCGGAGTGCCCGTTCTTGAAGCCAGACTTCTGCGCCAGGTAACAATGGAGTCCACCAGATCCGGATCGGTTTTTTCCACCAGGTGAAATACATAGTTTCTGGTGCATACCGCATTGTAAATAATATCATCCGGGTATTTCGGTCCCAGCCTTTCCGGGTCACCGTAGAACATTCCCGCCTCATTCCACAGACCCAGCTGACACATGTATATGTCGGCATGGGTGGCAAGCCGGGGATCCACGTGAACAGAGCGAGAGGAGTCAAGACTCCCGTCCGATTTCAAAGTAAGACCCAGGGCATCGTTGAGATCCGAGGTGTTCTGATTAACAATTCCGTATTCAGTTACGGTGTTTATTTCATAGCCGTTCGCTGCCAGAAACCTGACAAGCTTCACACCGGCGTGTCTAGATAAATATGCCTGTTTCATGATAAATATTATAAAGCGGACAGACCGGCTTTGCAATGTATGATATACTGTATTCATGGTTAAGATTGGAAACAGCTGGGACACGGTTCTCAGAGAGGAATTCAAAAAAGAATATTATCTGAAGCTTCGGGAATTTCTGAAGCAGGAGTACCGGCATGGCACGGTATATCCCGAAATGGACAACATATTTAATGCCCTGAAGCTGACCTCATATGATGATGCAAAGGCAGTAATCATCGGTCAGGATCCATATCATGAACCGGGGCAGGCTCAGGGTCTGTGCTTTTCGGTTCCCCGGGGAATGAAACAGCCGCCTTCTCTGGTGAACATCTTCAAGGAGATGCAGTCGGATCTGGGAATAAGACCTCCCGATCACGGCTGCCTTGAGGGCTGGGCAAGGGAAGGTGTACTCCTTTTGAACGCCGTGCTTACAGTAAGGGAACACCAGGCGAATTCCCACAAGGGCAAGGGATGGGAGATTTTCACCGACAGCATAATCGAAGCTCTCAATAACAGGGAGAAACCCCTTGTATTCATTCTATGGGGGAACAATGCAAAGGCAAAGGCGAAGCTTATTACAAGCCCGCAGCATCACATAATAACAGGCGCACACCCGAGTCCTCTGTCTGCTCACAACGGGTTCTGGGGAGGACGCTATTTCTCCGGGACGAATGAATATCTGGAAGCTGACGGGATAGAGCCAATAAACTGGAAGCTTTAACGGCAGATTAGTCCGTATCAACATAGTTCGCGGCAACTTAGTGTGGAGGGAAAATGATATTACTGCTGCTCTACTGGAGCGTTATGATAATAGGTTACCTGATTGCGTTTTACCTGAGAAAGCAGGATAAACGCTTTGATTTCGGTCAGAAGACAATGATGGCTGTCATATATATTGTATGCCTTACAATGGGACTTCGGATGGGAGCTAACCCGCAGGTTATTTCCAATCTGGGTATCATAGGTCTTGAAGCCCTGGGAGTGACAGCAGTATGTCTGTTTGGCAGCATACTGGCTATTTTCGTTACCAGAAAGATTCTCGGCATGGACAGGTACGGGAACCCCAGGGGACAGCATCAGTGTCCTAAGGACAGCGGTGCCGGCGGAGGAGACGGCGGAATGGACATAAAAAACACCCTGATAATTCTGGGGATGGTTTTCGCAGGAATGATAGCAGGGGCTGTTTTTCTGACGGGGAGCAGCAGTGAGGTTCTTGACGCCTTTGACAAGTGCTCGTATTATGCCCTGGTGGTTCTGGTCAGTGTTCTTCTGTTTTTCGTCGGATTTGATCTCGGAACAGCGGGAAATATCATCAAAACGATACGTCAGGTGGGAATGAAGGCCTTTGCCTTTGCATTTGCCGCGATGGCAGGCACCATGGCCTTTGGCGTGATATTCTGCCTGATTCTGGGCTTCTCCCTTAGAGAGTCGGCTGCCATATGCATCGGCTTCGGATGGTACTCATATGCACCGGTAATAATAGCAAGCGCCGGGCAGCAGTACATGATTGCAAGCGCACTCTCATTTATGCACAATGTTATCCGGGAGCTTACGGGAATTGTTTTCGTGCCTCTTATTGCGAGAAAGATCGGCTATCTGGAGTCCGTTGGAGTTCCGGGAGGATGCGCCATGGATGTCTGCCTGCCTATTATCGAAAAGTCCTGCAGAGCGGACACGGCTGTTTATGCCTTTGCAACGGGACTTCTCATGTGCATAACCACCTCCATAGGTACGCCTTTAATAATGGGCGTGTAGCACGGGAAGTGCGGCACATAGGGCAATAAAAAACCGGCTGCTAGAGCCGGTCGATTGTGGGATTAACATTATAGAATGATTTAAGAGCCTCGTATTCAAGTGAGGCTTTTTTCATTGCCTCAGGCCTGGGATTGTACAGGGCCTTTATCATGATGTTCTTTGATGTGTGCTCCATTGATGTGAACTCAATCATGTTCACGTCATATCCTGCAGCCTCAAGCTTAAGACCTCTTAAGGCATCGGTGAGGAGCTCGGTGAATTTGTCCCTGATGATTCCGTGCTTCAGCATAGGAGCATTAACAGGCTCACTTATCTGTCTGAAGAGCTCGTGCTGACAGCATGGTACAGACAGGATAACGCTGCTTCCCCATGAAACGGCGTTGATAAGGGCGTAATCAGTGGCGGTATCACAGGCGTGGAGTGTCACCACCATATCTGCTGCAGGTCTGTTATCCGGACGGCCTGATGCCTTGTAATCCGCAATGTCCCCTGTAAGGAACTTCAGACCGCTGTAATTCAGCTTTTGCGCCACTTTGTTGCAGAACTCTATTACATCCTCCTTCAGATCAAGGCCGATTATCTCAACATCACGGTTCTGTATTTTCTTCAGATAATAATACAGGGCGAAGGTGAGATAGCTTTTGCCGCATCCGAAATCGATTACCCTGAGGGTTCCCCGGGAAGGGAGGTCGCTGAAGCAGTTGTCTGCGATTTCAAGGAAGCGGTTAATCTGCCTGAATTTGCCGTAATGCTGCTTTCTCACATGACCGTCCTCAGACATGACTCCCAGCTCAACAAGGAAATCCGCAGGCTGTCCCTCCTGAAGGAGATGCTGCTTTTTCCTGTCGTGATCCAGGCTCTGCTTTTTGTGGGATGCCCGGCTGCGGGTTATGCGGGGCTTTTCGGGCTTTGATGCCAGAATCTGAATATCTTCCTCTTCCGTCAGTATGTTTATCTGTTTGAAATCCTCTTCTATAAGCTTCTCCGCGAAGGAAATGCCCTCAAAATATGATATGTTCCTGTGGGTTACCTTCTTGTCATAATGATACTCCGCCTGATACATGTATTCTCCCTTGATGCTTACAGGCCTGAGGGTCACCTTGCGGTATTCCGTTGATTTTTTTCTTCTGTCGGCGAAGATCACTCTGACGAAGCTGTCAGAGTTCATTGCCGTGCATAGTGTCTGTGTAATCTTTTCCATGGGGTCATTATAGCATAAAAAGCCGCAGGTAAAATTTTTTTTAAAACAGTATTGACAAACAGGAGGAACTGTATTATTGTATTACTGTACCAAGGACATAATACAATAATACAGGGTCGATCTGAAAGGAGAGAAAATGGACTGGAGATTTAGAGATGGAGTTCCCATTTATTCTCAGATTGTAGAACAGATGAAATACTGCATTGCCAGAGGCGAATACGGTCCGGGGGAGAAGATTCCGGCCGTAAGAGAACTGGCTGTTGGAGCCGGGGTAAATCCAAACACAATGCAGAAGGCACTTGCGGAACTCGAGAGGGAAGGGCTGCTTTATACAGAGAGAACAAGCGGCAGATTTGTAACGGAGGACACAGACGTGATTAATGAGATGAAGCTTGCACTGAGCAGAGAATTTGTTAAGGAACTGTTTGACAACCTTGGCAGGCTGGGGATGACAAAGGACGAAATCAAAAGCGTTGTTGCAGACTGGGAAGAGGAGGAAGAGAAATGAGCGGAAACGGATACATATTGGAATGCAGAAACCTAAGCAAGAGCTATGGAGACACACCGGCTCTTGATGATGTGAATCTGTCAATCATGCCGGGCAGGATCATAGGATTATTAGGGCCGAACGGCAGCGGCAAGACAACTCTTATCAAGCTGGCAAACGGGCTGCTGAAGCCCAGCAGGGGACAGATTCTGATTGACGGCATGGAGCCGGGAATAGTTACCAAGGCTAAGGTTGCCTATCTGCCGGATAAGGAATTTCTGCCGGAATACATGACAATAAGTCAGCTGATGGAGTACTACGGAGATTTCTTCATGGACTTCAACCCTGCTAAGGCAGCGGAGATGTTCAAGAGCCTGAATCTTGACACAAACCTGAAGCTGAAGAAGCTTTCCAAGGGAAACAAGGAGAAGGTTCAGCTGATACTCACCATGAGCAGGGAAGCGGCAGTGTATTTTCTGGATGAGCCCATTGCAGGGGTTGACCCCGCCGCCAGAGATTACATACTTAAAACGATAATTACTAATTACAATCCCGATTCGCTGGTGGTAATAAGTACACATCTGATTTCAGATGTTGAGCCGGTTCTTGATGACATCGTATTCATAAAGGGCGGCAGAATTCTGCTTCACAGGAACGCAGATGAGCTTAGAGAAGAAAAGGGAATGAGTGTTGACGGATATTTCAGGGAGGTATTCAGATGTTAGGACTGGGAACACTGGTAAAGCATGAAATGAAGGCTGTTGGAAGAAGACTTCTTCCGTTCTACGGGGCACTTATAGTGGTAACCGTATTCTTCGGATTAGCCGTCTTCGGCATTGGTCCCGAAGGTGTGTTTGGAGGCATATTAAGCGGTCTCACAGGAATACTGTACGCCATAATGGCTGTTGGTGTTATCGTATACACCGCAATCGTACTGATTCAGAGATTTTACAGCAATCTGCTGGGTAACGAGGGGTATCTGCACTTCACACTGCCTGTCGGCACTAATGCACATATTGCCAACAAGGTGATATCCGCAGGGGTATGGGTGATGCTGAGCATTATTGCAGCAGGAATATCGGTACTGATTTTGATGCTGTTTGCAGTAACACCGCCTGAGCTTATGGGAGAACTGAAGGTGGTATTATCTGAGATTAACGACTATGTCGGGGGAATTGAGATTGCAGTTGCAATACTGGAGGTTATGGTTCTGGGATTCCTGGCTTTTGGTGAAGCGGCAGTAAAGGTATATGCGGCAATATCCATGGGACAGCTTCTAGAAAACCACAGAGCTCTCGGAGCAATAGGTTCGTATGTGGGATTCTGCATCATAGAGTGTATCGTTGCGGGAATCATGGACAAAATTATCCCGATGTACCAGCTCTTCAACATGGATATCAGCGCCTTTGCAATATTCCAGCTGGAAATGCTGGGAACATTCCTGGTGACTGCTCTGCTGATGGCAATCTACTGGTTCATCAGTCACAGAATACTTGACAGGCGCCTCAATCTGCAGTAATCGATGGGGATTTGGGATTATCAGGGGCAAAGGAGTATAGGGAGAGAGATTAGATAAGAAATCGGAGGGTGTTATGAAAGCCCCTCCGATTTTTGACATTGGGAGATTTTTTTTCTATAATAGATTGGTTAATAACGTCTTAAATAAGAAAATAATATAGATGAAAGAAGGCAGGACAATTGGCAGATAATCAGAAAATAATCAACATTGCAGTTATTGCCCACGTAGATGCGGGAAAGTCCACCCTGGTGGATGCATTCCTTAATCAGAGCGGTGTGTTCAGAGACAACCAGCAGGTTGTGGACTGCGTCATGGACAGCGACGACATAGAAAGGGAAAGAGGCATTACCATATACTCCAAGAACTGTTCGGTAATGTACGGCGACACTAAGATCAACATCGTTGACACTCCGGGACATGCGGACTTCTCCTCTGAGGTTGAGAGAATCATGAGAACGGTAGATACGGTAATTCTGCTGGTGGATTCCAGCGAGGGACCTATGCCCCAGACAAGATTCGTTTTAAAGAAGTCTCTGGAACAGGGCATCAACCCAATTCTTCTCATAAACAAGATTGACAAGAGGGATGCCAGAATCGATGAGGTGGTGGACGAGGTATATGAACTGTTCATGGACCTTGAGGCAAATGACCGACAGCTTGATTTCCCTATTCTCTACGGAATCGCCCGCCAGGGAATAGTAGTGAGAGATCCTAAGGAGGTTGAAGGTCTTTCCGTTGAAGCGGGCAGCTACACCGATGCCGACGGCAAACCAATGAAGCTGAAGAAGAGCGCCAAGGGAATGAACGGACTTGATATCACACCGCTGTTTGAAACCATAGTGGAGCACTGCAGCCCCTATCCTCAGGAAAAGGCTGAGGAGCCTTTGCAGCTCCAGATATCGGCTCTGGCATACGATGATTACATAGGAAGGCTGGGAATAGGCAGAATTACAAAGGGCAGAATCAGAGAAGCCAGCGTAGTTTCTGTATGCAGAGAAGGGGAAGCAGTTGAACAGAAAAAAATCAATCAGGTCTTCGTGTACAGAGGTCTGAAGCGGGTATCCGTTGAGGAGGCTGTTGCGGGAGATATCGTGGTTGTTTCAGGAATAAGCGATATAAGCATAGGAGAGACAATATGCAATGAGGGCAAGCCGGATCCTCTTCCAATGATTTCCATTGAGGAGCCGACCCTTAGCATGTATTTCATGGTAAACAAATCACCGTTTGCAGGGAAGGTAGGCAAGTTTGTAACCTCCAGGCATCTGAGAGAAAGACTGAACAAGGAGCTGGAGGTCAATGTGGGTCTTCGCGTTGAGGAAACGGATTCAACAGACAGCTTCAAGGTAAGCGGCAGGGGCGAGCTGCACCTGTCGATTCTCATTGAGAATATGCGCCGGGAGGGATATGAGCTTGCTGTATCCAAGCCTGAGGTAATCATGAGAAAGAACGAGAAAGGTCAGACTCTGGAGCCTATTGAAGAAGTGGTTCTGTCGGTTCCCGATCAGTATTCCGGCTCTGTTATCAGCAAGCTGAATCTGAGAAAAGGCATGATGACCCAGATGCACAGCGAAAACGGATATACAAGGCTTGAGTATCTTGTTCCAACGAGAGGACTTCTCGGTTACAGAAGCGAATTCATCAACGATACCCACGGAGAGGGTACAATGGTAAGAAGATTTGACAGGTTTGATGTGTTCACCGGTGAAATCCCGAAAAGAACAAACGGTGTGGCAATTGCTCAGGAGCAGGGTGTTACTACCCCGTACGCAATCTTCAATATTCAGGAGAGGGTTCAGATGTTTGTGGAACCCCAGGTGAAGGTATACGAAGGCATGATTGTGGGCATGAACTCCAGAGGTGAGGACATGGTGGTAAATCCATGCAAGGAGAAGAAGCAGACAAACATGCGGGCTGCGGGAAGTGATGACAACATCAAGCTTTCACCTGCCAGGGTGTTCACCCTTGAGGAGGCACTTGAATTCATAGATGACGACGAGCTGGTGGAAATAGTGCCGGATGATATCAGGCTGAGAAAGAAGATTCTCAGTGAGCTTGACAGGCGGAGACACGCCAGAAAGGAACGTTACGAGTAATGGATGTTTTCACTCCAATCGCCAATCTGGGTCCGGTATGGGTGTTCGTTATAAACCTGGCTGTGGTGCTCCTGGCAGGATTCGCTGTAACTTCAGTGCTGACGAAGCTGCTGAGACGCTGTCTGGTAAAAAGTGAACGGGTGGATAACGCAGTAATAACATTTATCATCAATGCGGTGAAGGTTGCCTGCATAATTGTTGTTGTCACGATAGTGCTTCAGATGTTTGGAGTGAACATGTCAACAATAATTGCGGTGCTGGGTGCTGCGGGAGCCGCCATCGCTCTGGCTCTAAAGGACTCACTGGCAAATATTGCAGGGGGATTCATGATAATTGTTACCCATCCCTTCAGCGAAGGGGATCTCATAAGCGTCAATCAGGACAGGGGACGTGTGGAGAGTATCGATTTGTTCCAGACGACACTGAGAACCCTGGATTACAGAACAGTTACAATTCCAAACGGCATGATAAACACCTCTGTGGTGTATAACGAATCAGATCAGGATTTGAGAAGAGCCGACTGCACCTTCACCATTTCCTACGAATCTGATGTGGACCGTGCAAAGGCAGCCATATACGATGTGTGCAAAAGGAGCAGCCTGATTTCAATGGAACGGGAACCGTCCATAGGCGTCTGCCGGCACCTTGACAGCGGCATCGAGATGGAATGCCTGGCATACTGCAGAGAGGGAGATCAGTGGAACGCCAAGTATTATCTTAATGAGGAGGTTCTGAAGGAATTCAGAAGAGCAGGAATCGAGATTCCATATCCTCATGTCCAGGTTAAAATGGATTAGTGTAGTAAAGTTGTATGAAATGTGATACAATGACTTCATATACATAAAATACGGAGAAAGGATAGCAAATATGGCACAGACAAAGAAGTTTAAGCGTGTTCTGGTTGCGAACCGCGGCGAGATTGCAATCAGAATATTCAGAGCCTGCAAGGAGCTGGATATCAGAAGCGTTGCAATATATTCTGAAGAAGACAAGAACACACTGTTTAGAACAAAGGCTGACAGGTCCTATCAGATTGGAAAGGGAAAGGCACCTGTAGACGCGTACCTGGCAATAGACGAGATAATCGAGCTGGCAAAGAGCAAGGGTATCGACGCAATACATCCGGGATACGGATTTCTGGCAGAAAACAGCCACTTTGCCAAAGCCTGCGAGGAAGCCGGCATAGTGTTTATCGGTCCGGATTACAAGATGATGGACGCACTGGGAGATAAGGTTCAGTCAAAGATAATTGCGAAGAAGTGCGGCGTTCCTACAATTCCGGGAAATGCCGAAACAATTCCCGACGTGGAAACGGCTCTTGCCTTTGCAGAGGATTGCGGATACCCTGTAATGCTGAAGGCATCTGCAGGGGGCGGCGGCAGAGGCATGAGAATTGTCAGAAGCGCAGCAGACATGAAGACCCAGTTTGAGAGCGCCAGATCTGAAGCCGGCAAGGCCTTCGGATGTGATGACATCTTCATCGAAAAATACATCGAAAGACCGGAACATATTGAAGTTCAGATTCTCGGTGACAACTATGGCAACATCGTGCATCTGGGAGAGAGAGACTGCTCCATTCAGAGAAGGCACCAGAAGGTGGTGGAATTCACACCGGCTCTTTCAATAAGCAGCGAGCTGAGAGAGAGGCTCTGCAGCGATGCCATTAAAATCGCAAAGGCAGTAAACTACAGAAGTGCCGGCACTGTTGAATTCCTTATCGACCGTGACGGAAATCACTATTTCATTGAAATGAACCCGAGGATTCAGGTAGAGCACACCGTTACCGAAATGACAACGGGCATAGACATTGTTCAGTCACAGATCCTCATTGCAGAGGGTCACAGACTTGATTCAGACGAAGTCAACATCAAGAGTCAGGACTCAATACAGCCTAGGGGATATGCCATCCAGTGCAGACTCACAACGGAGGATCCTCTTAATGACTTCGCACCGGATACGGGAGTGATAACAAGATACATCAGTCCGGGAGGATACGGAATAAGACTTGACGCAGGCAACGCCCAGACAGGTGCGGAGATATCCCCGTACTATGACAGTTTACTCGTTAAGGTTACGGCCTGGTCAAGAACCTGGAAGGATGCTGCAAGCAAAGCCAGACGGGCTTTGCAGGAGCTGAAGATTCAGGGTGTCAAGTCAAACAGAACCTTCCTTCTGAATGTACTCAATCATGAGAAGTTTCTTGAGGGAAAATGCGACACCGGTTTCATTGACGATTATCCTGATCTGCTGGAATCAAAACCTAAGACAGGCTCAGAGGGCAAGATTCTTCATTATCTCGGAGATCTCTATGTTAACGGAAACAGGGGAATCAAGCCTCAGTTTGATAAGCCTGTATTTCCTGAAATCAAGAGCGCACAGATTGCAGAGCTTAGGGGAACGAAACAGCTTCTGGATGAAAAGGGTCCTGAAGGGGTCGTTGAATGGGTTAAGAACCAGAACAAGCTTCTTCTTACCGATACAAGCATGAGAGATGCCCAGCAGTCCCTTATGGCAACAAGGGTCAGAACTGTGGATATGGAAAGAATCGCTCCGGCGGTGGCTCTGTACGGCAAGGACCTGTTCTCCCTTGAAATGTGGGGCGGGGCAACCTTCGACACAGCATACAGATTCCTGGGTGAGAGCCCTTGGGAAAGACTGGAAACCCTCAGGGAGAAGATTCCTAACATCATGTTCCAGATGCTCATAAGAGGCGCCAATGCAGTTGGCTACAAGAACTACCCGGACAATGTTATCAGACGCTTTGTCAAGGAGGCTGCAAAGACAGGAATTGACGTCTTCAGAATCTTTGACTCCCTCAACTGGATTCAGGGCATGGAGGTTGCTCTCGATGAAACCCTCAACCAGGGCAAAATTGCCGAAGCCTGCATCTGCTACACAGGTGATATTCTCGATAAGTCGAGAACTAAATACAATCTCAAGTACTATGTGGATATGGCCAAGGAGCTTGAGAAGAGGGGAGCCCACATTCTGGGCATCAAGGACATGTCCGGCCTGATCAAGCCTATGGCTGCAAAGGTTCTCATTGAGGAACTGAAGCAGGAGATTGGAATTCCTATTCATCTCCATACCCATGACACATCAGGAAACGGCGTGGCAACCCTTATGATGGCTGCCAATGCGGGATGTGACATTGTGGATGCTGCCTTTAACAGCGTATCGGGACTCACCTCCCAGCCGGCACTGAACTCCATAGTTGCCGCACTTCAGGGTGCCCAGAGAGATACAGGCATAGAGGCTGACGGAATACAGGAGATATCCGATTACTGGGCAGCTGTAAGACCTGTTTACAAGCAGTTTGAATCCGACATGATGACGGGTTCCGCTGAAATATACAAATACGAAATGCCGGGAGGACAGTATTCCAACCTTAAATCTCAGGTTGAGTCCTTCGGTCTCGGTCACAAGTTCAAGGATGTTAAGGAAATGTACAAGACAGTAAATGAGATGCTGGGAGACATTGTTAAGGTTACACCTTCATCCAAGGCTGTTGGTGACATGGCTATATTCATGGTTCAGAACGAGCTGACACCTGAAAACATCTATGAGAAGGCTGCCAACATGGACTTCCCTGACTCAATCGTTTCATTCTTCGAGGGAATGATGGGTCAGCCTGTGGGAGGTTTCCCTGAGAAGCTCCAGAAGCTTGTTCTTCACGGCAAGGAGCCTATCACCTGCAGACCGGGCGAGCTTCTGCCGGATGAGGACTTCGATTGGATAAAGAAGGGACTCAGAGAAAACTTCGGTCTGGAGGGAACGGAGCAGGAAGCTCTTTCATATGCTCTCTATCCGAAGGTATACGAAGAGTTCCTGACAAACCAGAAGAAGAAGGGCAAGTTCAGATACATGGGTTCGGACATCTTCTTCCACGGACTCTCAGAGGGTGAAACCTGCGAGGTAAAGGTAAGAGAGGGTCGTGAGCTTGTAATAAGACTTTCAGATGTAAGAGAAACTGACGACGAAGGCTTCAGAACTGCAATATTTGAGGTTAACGGAATCAGAGCGGCAGTTAAGATTAAGGATCAGAATGCGGCGCTTTCGTCAGCTGCTGCCGCCACAGTATATGCGGATCCGGATAATCCTAAAGAAATAGGAGCTAACATTCCGGGAACCATTATCAAGGTTCTTGTGAAGGAAGGCGACGAGGTCAAGGAAAAGCAGCCGGTTGCTGTAATAGAAGCCATGAAGATGGAAACCAGCATTCTCGCTGCGGCAGACGGTGAAATCGATAAGATTCTCGTTGGCGAAGGAGATCAGGTCAAGGCGGGAGAACTGATTGCTAAACTCAAATAGGAGGCACGGAAGCGATGGATAACAGAATCATTGGCAAAATCATATATTTCTGGGTTTTCATGATTGGAGTAATCGTCATCGGAAAACTCGTAGGGATTATGGATGATGGCCGCACAACAATTATTATCTGCCTGGCAACTGCCGGAGTGTACATCGGCTGGAATGTCTTCAGAAGCCTTGGAAAGCGCAAGAGAGAAGAGCGCCAGTGGCAGGCCCGTCAGGAAGCAATAAAGAAAAAAGGCAACAAGCGCAGATAGCATAAGAGCCGGCGCACTAAGAGATTAGTGCGCCGGCCTTTTTTGGCTCTTTTCACCAATCCGGTTATGTCAGTATAGTTTCATCAGTATAGTATCATCAATATAGTTCAATCAGTATAGTTCCATCTGGGAACGAGCAGCGGATCAATCCCGCCGGCAAATACTAGAATGTTGAAGTTTTCAGAGAAAAATCAAAATTGCTTCAAACAAGGCCTCTGAAGTCCCTGTTTTAACGCCTAAATTTTACCATTTGTTGCAGTTATTTTAGAAAATAAAAAATTGCTTCAACAATTTTGAGATTTTGTTGAAGCAAATTCTTTGAAATCATAATTGCTGCAAACAAACCACGAAAATGGATCTGTTTTTCGGCATGAATTCCATTGATGTTGAAGCAAATCAGAAAAGAATTCAAATACTTCAACATCGGAGCTTGAGACGGCAGCGTTTAGTGTTCAGCAGCTGTTATTGCTCAGTAGTGAACGATTACCGGTGTGCCTATATCGAGGATATCATACAGCTTGCCGGCTTTGCTTGGAGGCAGGTTCACGCAGCCGTGACTGCCTGAATACTTGTATGTATCTCCGCCGAATTCCGACTCGGATCTCCAGGATGCATCGTGAAGCCCGATTGAATTGCCGATAAAGGCCATCCAGTATTGCACGAAACTCTCATAGTAGCCGGGACTTCCTTTCTTGCCTCCGCCTACCAGTGTGATATTTCTGCCCATATTGGTTATGTTATAAACACCTGTAGGTGTGCCGTGACCTGCAGCGAGAGAGCCTGATACGCAGTCGCATTCGAAGGCCTTCCTGCCTTTCTTGAAGAATGTAACATGCTGATTCTCAAGGTCCACATCAACGTAAGTGTTTCCGATTTCCAGCTTTCTGGAGTATTTGCCTGTGCCGGTGCTGGAATATACAGGTTCCCGGGTTACATTCCTGTGGGAACTGATATCCTCCATAAGCTGGGCGGTTTCGCCCTCAGCATCAATAACCCAGATGCAGTCACCTCTGCTTACTTTGAAGGTTCTGCCTGTGAGGGAGTGAAACTTCAGCTCGCCATCGGCGAGGTCATAATCCTTCTTCAGCTTATCCACAAATTCAGCAACTGCCTGAGAATCAGCCTCTCCTGAAAGATTATCATCCATCATCGCTGCCAGTTCCTTAGAGGACACTCTGTAGGAATCATCACCAAACTCATATGTTATCTGCTGGTTAAGATACTTCTTGCAGAACTTCTGATACCTGATAAGATCCGGATCATCAGCCTTGATCTTAGGCGATGCAACATAGGCTTTCTCATCATACTCAAAACGTGTAAGCCCCATCTCAATTGCGTGGATAAGATCCTCCGTAAATGCCTCCGGGTCTGCTTTGGTGCCGTACACTTCAGGAATTATAGGAAAATCGGGATTATCCAGATCAACATAGGCGTCAGATGTTTCGGTGGTTCCGTCCCTATGAAGGAAATCGGAAGACTTCACCTCCTGCAGGAAGCCGGTGCCGCAGCTTCGAACCTTCATGGTTATGCTTCCGCTGAAAGGTATATGCAGATAGTGATTAACTGCAGCCGCAACAAGGTGGTCTTTTTTGAATGATGCCAGGTACCCGTCAATATCATAGGTGCAGCCGAAATCCGTGAAATCCGCAAGGGTTTCGTCGAGGCTGCCTACAACCTGGAGATGTCTGTCGTTCCAGGAATCGGACAGTTCATCCGCTGCCCGGCTGAAGCTAAGACCCGAGCAGTTGACTCCGTTTATTATTGTCCCCTCCGGAAATACATCAGCCTTATAATCATCGGAATTGATATATGAAATTGTCATTATACCCGCTGCCGCAGCAAGTACGACGATAACGGAAACAATTGTAATCAGAACTTTTCTCATACCCAATAGTATAGTAAATTTGTAGGCAAAAATAAAGTACAAATATGGTATAATTTGAACATGGCTTTTACACATTTACATGTACACACTGAATACAGTCTTCTCGATGGCGCAGCATCCGTTAAAAAGCTTGCGGCACGGGCTAAGGAACTCGGCATGGAATCCCTGGCCATAACGGATCACGGGGTCATGTTCGGTGTCATAGATTTTTACCGGGCATGTATTGAAGAGGGAATTAAGCCAATAATCGGATGCGAGGTCTACACGGCAGCCAGAAGCCGCTTTGACAAGGATTCGGAAAAGGACAAATTCATGGGGCACCTGGTTCTCCTGGCAAAGGACAACGGCGGCTACAGGAATCTTATGAAGATAGTGTCCGAGGGCTACCGAAACGGCTTTTACTACAAGCCGAGAGTGGACAAGGAGCTCCTTAGGGAGTATTCCGAAGGCATAATAGCACTGTCGGCATGCCTCGCGGGAAACGTGCAGCATAATCTGCTTAACGGCGACTATCTCAGCGCCAGGAAAGAAGCGCTGGAGCTTCTCGAAATATTCGGAGAGGGAAATTTCTACCTTGAGCTCCAGGATCAGGGCCTTGAGGAGGAGGCACGGATACTGCCTGACATGAAGCGGCTTCATGAGGAAACAGGCATACCTTTTGTTGCTACAAATGATGTCCACTACGTTATGCAGGAGGATGCGAAGGCACAGGATGTTCTCATGTGCATCCAGACGGCATCAACCATTGATGAGGATAACAGGATGCGCTTCCCCAACGATCAGTTCTACCTGAAATCCGAGGAGGAAATGCGCAGAATTTTTTCAAACACTCCCGAGGCTGTAGACAACACAGCGGAAATTGCCGGCAGGTGCAATGTCACTTTCACCTTCGGAGAGCTGCACCTTCCTGAATTCCATGCTCCTGATGGCCTGTCAAACAGAGAATACCTGAGACAGCTCTGCGGCAGAGGGCTTGAAGAGAGATATCCCAATGAGGATGAAAAAAGCTTCTCCGAACTCAGGGAAAGACTGGACTATGAGCTGACAACCATCGAAAACATGGGGTATGTGGAATACTTCCTCATCGTGTGGGATTTCATAAACTATGCCAGAAGCAGGAACATCATGGTAGGGCCGGGTCGTGGCTCAGCTGCAGGGTCAATAGTTGCCTACACTTTGAGAATCACCGACATAGACCCAATAAAATACGGCCTGATATTCGAGAGATTTCTTAATCCCGAAAGAGTCAGCATGCCGGATATAGATATCGACTTCTGCTATGAGCGCAGGGGTGAGGTAATTGATTACGTTACCGAGAAATACGGTGCAGATAACGTATCACAGATAATAACCTTCGGTACACTCAAGGCGAAGGCTGCAGTGAGAGACGTGGGAAGGGTGCTCAACGTGAGCTACCAGGAAACCGACGCCATCGCAAAGGCAATACCATTCGCCCTGAAAATGACCATTGACAAGGCTCTGGAGATAAGTCCGGAACTTAAGTCCATGTATGACTCCGACGAAACAACAAGGAAGGTCATAGACATGGCCAGGGCCATTGAGGGCATGCCGAGACATGCCTCAACCCATGCTGCAGGAGTGGTTATTTCCAGACTGCCTCTTGACGAATATGTGCCTTTGTATCTGACGGACAAGGGCCTTGCCACCCAGTTCAACATGACAACAATTGAGGAACTGGGACTTCTTAAAATGGACTTTCTCGGTTTGAGAAATCTGACAATTATTCGTGATGCCCTTGAGATGATAAGGGATAATCACGGTGTAGACATAGACTTTACCAGGATGGAATACGACGATCCGGCTGTATACGAGATTATATCCCAGGGAAACACCCAGGGGTTGTTCCAGCTTGAAAGCGGAGGAATGACTTCCTTCATGAAAAACCTCAGGCCGGACTGCTTCGAAGACATCATTGCGGGAATCGCCCTGTACAGACCGGGGCCGATGTCATCCATACCTACATATATAGATAACAAGAGAAATCCCGGTCATGTTAAGTATGTCCACGAGTCACTTAAACCGATTCTGGGGGTAACATACGGATGTATGGTTTACCAGGAACAGGTAATGCAGATTGTAAGAGACCTGGGGGGATACTCCTACGGACGGTCGGATCTGGTTCGCCGGGCAATGTCAAAAAAGAAAATGGATGTGATGCTTCAGGAAAAGGAGTATTTCATAAACGGCAAGGTGGGAGAGGATGGAACTGTTGAGATTCCGGGCTGCATCAGAAACGGTGTTCCCCGGGAGGCTGCAGAGGAAATCTTTAACCAGATGATTTCCTTCGCTGAGTATGCCTTCAACAAATCCCACGCCGCGGCCTATGCGGTTCTGGCATACGAGACGGGATATCTGAAGGCACACTATCCTGTTGAATTCATGGCTGCCCTGATGACATCGGTTATGGGTGACGCCAAGTCCATGGCATTGTATATCAGAAACTGTCGCGAAATGGGCATTGAGGTCCTGCCGCCTGATGTTAACGAGAGCGAAAAGAAGTTCTCGGTGGTGTACGAACCTGAAGACACTGAAAAGAAGCATGGGAAGATCAGATTCGGTCTCCTGGGAATAAAGAATCTGGGTGACGGTCCCATTGACGCAATACTGGAGGCCAGGGAGCAGAAGGGAAAGCCCCGCGACATATTCAGATTCATAGAGAATCTGGACATACACAGAGTGAACAAGAAGGCTGTAGAAAGCCTGATTAAATCCGGAGCCATGGACTGCCTTTGCAGTAATAGGGCAGCTCATATGGGAATATACGAAGCACTTATGGATTCCGCCCAGGCATCTGCCAGAAACAACATAGCCGGGCAGATTTCCCTGTTCCAGACAAATGCAGAGGAGCTTGACATGACTGGAACCAGGGAACTTCCTGACATAAGGAACTTCAGAAGCGAAGATCTTCTTTCCCAGGAAAAGGAGATGCTTGGTGTCTATCTGACAGCCCACCCTCTTGATGATTATGCTGAACTGATACAGCGAAATGTATCGGTAACAAGCCGGGATCTGGCTGAGGTTCCGGCATCGGAGGAGGAGGGCTACACCGGCAGTGTGAAGGATGGAATGAAGGCCGTCATGGCGGGAATCATTCTCTCGAAGAAGAACCTCATTACCAAAAATGGTAAGATGATGTCCTTTGTGAACATGGAGGACATGTACGGAGCTCTGGAGGTTGTAGTATTCCCCAACGTCTACGAGCGGTGCAGCGAGCTGATTGAAGAAGATAATATTATCTCTGTGAGGGGAACAATCAACTTCAAGGAAGGAGAAATGCCTAAGCTGCTGGCGGACGAAATTGTATCAATAAGGGAGCTGGGAGTATCAGGCAGAGAGCCGGAAGCGTCCGGTGTGGAACATGATAGAATCAGCTCTGTAGGTGAGCAGCCTGAAGGAATTGTGAAAATACGGCTTCCGGAGGGGGACGGAATTCACAATATCGACAGGCAGAACAGCATAAACCTTGAGAAGATAACCCGGGTAATGAAGAAGTATCCGGGAAAGCATCAGGCTATAATATACTATCCTCAAGGGGGAAGCAGGAGAACAGGAAGGGAACTCTGGGTAGAGCCGGGGGAAGCCTTTGCATCGGAGATAACAGAGATTGTGGGACAGGGCAATTACAAGCAGTAGATTGTCTGGGGAATTGTCCCTGAAGAAAGAAGGACATTATGAAGAGAATAGGAATACTCACAAGCGGCGGAGATGCTCCGGGCATGAATGCCGCTGTCAGGGCGGCTGTCAGATGCGGAATTGACGCCGGGATGGAGGTCTACGGAATCCAGAGAGGGTATGAAGGTCTGCTGGAGGGGGAAATCTCCAGAATGGAATGGTCCTCGGTTGGGGACATTCTCCAGAGGGGCGGGACTATATTGAGAACCGCCAGATGCAGCCGCTTCATGGAGGAAAAGTGGATTCGGCACGGCGCTGAGATGCTTCGCACCTTCGGCATACAGGGGCTGATTGTAATAGGCGGCGACGGCTCATTTCACGGTGGACTGGAGCTTGCAGAAAACGGCATTACCGTGATGGGTGTTCCGGGAACAATTGATAACGACCTGGCATATACGGAATACACCATAGGCTTCGACACAGCGGTGAACACGGTGCTTGGTCTTATTTCAAACATTCGCGATACATCCTCCTCCCATGAGCGGACCACGATTGTGGAAGTAATGGGGCGCAACTGCGGTGACCTGGCTCTGCATGCCGGGCTGGCAGGGGGTGCGGATGTGGTGCTTGTGCCTGAGGTTGAGACCGACGTCCACGAAATATGCAGGAGAGTGCTCCAGGGGCAGGCATCCGGCAAGGCTCACAGCCTGATTGTTATGGCCGAGGGTGCGGCCTTCAATCCCGATGAGCTGGCGAGGACCCTTGAAACCATGACAGGCAGAGAGGCCAGAACTGTTGTGCCGGGATATATTCAGAGGGGCGGAAGTCCCAGCCTGGCAGACAGGAGGCTGGCAAGTATGACAGCTGCAAAGGCAGTGGAACTGCTGTTTAACGATTCTGACAGCAGAGCCATAGGACTCCAGGCAGGAGAAATTGTATCAATGGATCTCCGGGAGGCTCTGGATGTTAAGCCGGAGTTTGATATGGAGCTTTATAAACTTGTTAATGTGCTGGGCAAGGGCAGATAATTGTGTTACAATGTCACCTGTGATTTGCATTGGAAAGGAATAGGATGATAAGAAATCTGAACACAAAACTGAGGAAAATTGTCATTGTTCTGACGGCAGTTTTCGTACTCATTGAGATTACCGGAAAAAAGGAGGAAAGCGAAAGGGAGAGCCGGGGATTCCAGACAGCGGAATTTGATGACATCTGGTAGACCGGGCCTTCGGCAGGAGATTAAGATATGAAGGGATTAACAATAGCAAGCGGAATAATAATGATTGCAGCAGGAGCTTTCTGTTTCGTCAACCCGGGACAGACATTCATGACCATGGCCTTTGTAATAGGAACGGTTATGGCTCTTTGCGGCATTATTCACGTAATGGCATATACAATCGGCAGGACACCCCATGGCAAGGGGGACAACAACGGATGGATACTAATCGATGCACTGCTGACCCTGCTGCTGGGAATACTTGTGCTTTTCAACCAGCTTACGGTTGACATGGCGATTCCGATGGTGTTCGGAATGTGGGTACTCGTATCGGGGCTTTTGAGACTGGAGGCGGCTTCGAGAATAGACAGACAGAGGAAACCCGGCAATTTCAAGGCAACTCTGATAACAGGAATAATTACCGTGGTTATAGGATTTCTCGGATTTGTCAATCCGTTTGTAACATACGTGTCGATAATATCAATACTGGGATTCTTTATGCTGGTTCAAGGCATAAATTCCGTTGAGCTGGGCTTCAACATGCCTCACAGAGTTAAAGATGACATTAAAATATACAAGAAGCAGAGAACTGCGGTGAGAATTGAAGATGAGGATTTCGAAAGCAGGGTTGACGTTCAGGAAAGAGTAATCGAGAAGAGGAAGATGGAAACCGAACAGGAATTCATTGAGGCTGCGGCAACCTCCAGCATAGGTATATCCAGAGAAGAGGCTGAAGCTGCAATAGCCGAAATCAGAGACGATAAAAAATGAAATACGATGTATGTATAATAGGAGGCGGCGCAGCAGGTCTTGCTGCGGCTGCTTCTTTTAATAAAGAACTGAAAATTTGTCTTCTGGAGAAGAACAGCATGCCGGGAAGGAAGCTGGCTGCAACCGGCGGCGGTAGGTGCAACCTTACTAATGCCGCCTGTCCCGGTAAGGATAAGACACTGGAATTCTTCAGGGAGATGGGCATCGAAACCTACTGTGATGAGGAGGGAAGGTACTATCCTTATTCAAACAGAGCTTCGGATGTGGTAAGGGCCCTGGTGGGAAAACCGGGGGACAACGTGAGCCTCAGATGCGGTTTCAATGTGAAGACCGTTTCAAGGGCGAACAATGAAGCTGAAGGTACAGGAGGATTTATGGTTTCGGGAGTCAGCCGCTCCGAAAAGGAACACATATCTGAAACGGAAACAGTATTCGCCGACAGGGTGATAATTGCCATGGGAGGCAAAGCCGGGCCCCGGTTCGGTACAGCAGGTGACGGATATTCCATTGCCAGAAGACTGGGTCACAGGGTAACGAGACTGTATCCGATTCTGGCGGGGATTCAGTGCAGCGGTGCGGATTTTCAGGCCATAAAGGGAATACGGGCAAGAGGCTGTGCAACCCTTCTCAAGGATGATGAAGCCATCGCAAGGGAATCTGGGGAAATACAGTTTACCGAGGACGGAGTTTCGGGAATATGCGTGTTCAACCTCACCTGCTTCATGGGAGCAGAGGAGGGTGAAAAGCCTGCAGATGCAATGAAAAGATACACCCTTTCTGTTGATCTGGCTCCGGATTTTTCCCCGGAGGAACTCAGGCAGAGAGAAACCTCATTCGGCATAGTCACCAGGGAGCTTGCGGATATGATTCCTCCTGAAGGGCTGAAGGACTGGAGACTCAAGGTGACAGGAGTCAGAGGCTGGCGGGATGCCCAGGCAACCTCCGGCGGAATTTCCCTGGAGGAAATAAACATGGATACTATGGAGTCCCTGCTTGTTTCGGGACTGTACTTCGCAGGTGAAATCATTGACGTTCAGGGTCCCTGCGGAGGATACAATCTTCAGAACGCGTGGGAAACAGGAATAAAGGCTGCAAAGGCAGCAGAGGCTTCGCTGGAGAAACGGTAGAATTGAGATACAGAGCAGAAGAAATAAAAATAAGACCCCGGGATGTAGCTGCCCGGGAGGGGGGAATCGACTCCCGAAAGCTGATCAGGGCAATATCGGATAAACTGTCGTCCCGGTACAGAATAAATAAACCGGGAAACATTACCATAGTCAGAGAATCCGTTGACGCGAGGAAAAAACCTGATGTGAAGCTTGTGTATTCCTTGGACTTCGACTGCGGTAAAAGACTGCCCCTTGACCCACCCGGGGTGAACAGGTACAGCCATCCGGGTAATGTGAAGGATGTTTCCAGCAGACCTGTGATTGCAGGCTTCGGTCCCTGCGGAATATTCGCCGCCCTTGTTCTCGCCCAGGCGGGAATGAAACCTGTTGTGCTGGAAAGAGGCAAGGCTGTTCCAGAGAGAGTTGCGGATGTTGAGAGATTCTGGGAATCAAACGGGCAGCTCCCGCCGGATCCCGAATCAAACGTCCAGTTCGGTGAGGGAGGTGCCGGTACATTTTCCGACGGCAAGCTCACAACGGGAATCAAAGATCCCCGCATAAGAAAAGTGCTGGAAAGCTTCGTGGAGGCAGGAGCTGACGAGGAGATTCTGTACAAGGCCAAGCCCCATATAGGAACGGACAAGCTCAGGGAGGTTGTTGTCAATCTCCGCAGGCGGATTGAGGAGCTGGGCGGCGAGGTGAGATTCTCCACAAGGCTGGATGAGATCATAATCAGAGAGGGAAGGCTAGAGGGTGTGATAACCTCATCAGGAGAGACGCTGGAAACTGACAGCCTTATACTGGCTGTGGGACACAGTGCCAGAGACACCTTCGAAATGCTGGACAGGCTGGGGTTCGAAATGAAGCAGAAGCCCTTCTCAATAGGCGTGCGCATTGAACATCCCCAGGAGATGATAAACATTTCCAGATACGGGGACGCTGAGCTGGCGGGAATACTTGGTCCTGCAGACTACAAGCTGAACTGCAGATGTGAATCGGGAAGGGGCGTGTACACCTTCTGCATGTGTCCGGGAGGGTATGTGGTAAATGCCTCCACTGAAGCGGGCACATCGGTAACCAACGGCATGAGCAATGCCGCCAGAGACAGCGGCACAGCCAATTCAGCACTTCTTGTGGATGTGAGACCAGAGGATTTCGCACTTGCATCCCCGAGACCCGAAAGCCCCCTGGCAGGAATCGATTTTCAGATGAAATACGAGAAGCTTGCCTGGGAGAACAGAACTGAGCACGGCATGGCTGAATCAACCTACGGCAGCTTCAGGAACAATCCCGGGGATTCTGTGAGAAAGAGCCTTCCTGCTTTTGCATGGGAATCCATATGTGAGGCAATGCCGATTCTGGGGAGAAAGCTGGAGGGATTCGACAGGGAGGACGCAGTGCTCACCGGAGTGGAGACGCGAAGTTCATCCCCCCTCAGGGTAATAAGAGACGAGAACATGGAGACGTCAGTCCGCGGCATCATCCCCGCAGGAGAAGGCCCCGGATATGCAGGGGGAATAATGTCTGCCGCTGTTGACGGAATTAAGGCTGCAGAGGCTGTAATTAGAAGACATTTGAGATAAATAGAGTTATAATACAGACATGAACAGAAACGAAAATACGAAAATGATAACCATGTCCCTGGATGACACCATTGACAGACACGAACTTTTCGGAGGAATGGATTATAATCTGAGAAACATTGAAGAAAAGCTGGGAGTCGACATCATTCAAAGGGACAGCAATCTGATTCTCAAGGGAGAAAATGCACCCAGGGCGGAGGCAATTCTCAGGGAAATGATAAGCACCCTCAGCCGGGGAGAGGAGCTTGATGAACAGAAGGTGGGATACATCACCGATTTGAGCAGTCGCGGAGTTTCCTACAGCCGGGAGACTGAGGGTGGAAGCCTGAACAGAGACATTATCTGCTTCACCCATGAGGGGAAGCCCTTAAGACCGAAGACCATAGGCCAGAAGGGATATGTTGAGACTATAAGACGCAGGGACATAGTGTTCGGAATAGGACCTGCGGGAACAGGCAAGACATATATTGCCGTGGCCATGGCGGTAAATGCTCTCAAGAACAGGGAGGTTCAGAAGATAATTCTGGCGAGACCTGCCGTGGAGGCCGGAGAAAGACTTGGTTTCCTTCCGGGGGATCTTCAGGAAAAGGTGGATCCGTATCTGAGACCTTTGTACGATGCCCTATACGATGTCCTGGGAAGGGAGAGTGCGGTGCGTCTCAAGGAGAAGGAGGTAATAGAGGTGGTTCCCCTGGCTTACATGAGGGGAAGGACCCTGGACAACTCATTCATTATCCTTGACGAAGCGCAGAACACCACACCGGAGCAGATGAAGATGTTTCTTACCAGAATGGGCTTTGGCTCCAAGGTGGTTGTTACCGGAGATGTCACGCAGATTGACCTGCCGAGGGGCAAGCGCTCTGGACTTATCGAGGCGCAGAAGGTTCTGAAAAATGTGGAGGAAATCGGATTCTGCCATCTGAAGGATGTGGATGTGGTAAGACATCAGCTGGTAAAGAAGGTTATCAGCGCATATGACCGCTATTACAAGGCTCACCCTCCGGCTGATGAGGATTAAGGAAGATAAAATGAACGCAAGCATTATTGTTAACGATGAGAAGACAATCAGCACAGACCTTATGAATACTCTCAGAAAGGCCGCTTCCGCATGCATTGATATGGATGTGGAAATCAGCCTTTCTTTTGTATCAATGGAGGAGATTCACCGGATGAACAGGGAGTACAGGGGAGTTGACAGACCCACGGATGTTCTGTCATTCCCGATGTTTGATTCCCTTGAGGAGATGGAGGACATGCAAAGGCTCACCGGCGGGGATGTTCCACTGGGGGATGTGGTGATATGCATGGACAAAATCAGGCAGCAGGCAGAGGAGTTCGGTCATTCGGAGGAGAGAGAAACCGTATATCTGTTTACACACAGTATTCTTCACCTTCTTGGCTACGACCACGAGGATGAGGAAGACAGAAGAGAAATGAGAGCAAAGGAAGAAGAAATAATGGAATGCCTCGGCATTTCCAGACAGGAGCAGGAATGAAATCAGGATTTGTGGGAATCGTAGGAAGACCTAATGTGGGTAAATCCACCCTTCTCAATGCGATTCTGGGAGAAAAGATAGCAATAACAACAGAAAAGCCCCAGACAACGAGAAATGCCATCAGGGGTATTTTTACCAGATATGGTGAGAATCCCGGCGAGGATGATATTCAGATGGTATTTATCGATACTCCGGGAATCCACAAGCCGAGAAACAAGCTGGGTGAATTCATGACAGATGCCGCCATCAGCACCTTCGGAGAGGTGGATGCGATAATCTTCATCGTGGATGAGGCTCTCAGCAGGGGACCGGGAGATAAATACATAGTGGAGCTTCTTAAGGAGATAGACACCCCGAAAATTCTGGTTATCAATAAGATTGACAAGATGGGGCCTGAGGAATTTGCGAAGACATACAGGGAATACGAGGAGCTGGAGATGTTTGACAGAATACTGGGAACGTCTGCTCTCGAGGGAATCCATGTGGAGGATGTGATTGAAGCGGCCTCGGGATTCATGGAGGAGGGTCCCATGTACTTCCCGGACGACATAGTTACGGAACACCCTGCAAGGTTCATCGTAAGTGAGATAATCAGGGAAAAGGTGCTGATGTATCTGGAAGACGAGGTGCCTCACGGAGTTGCTGTAGAGATTGAACAGTATGTTGAGGAGGACAGACTTACCAGAATAGGTGCCGTGATATACTGTGAGAAAAAGTCCCATAAGGGAATGATTATAGGTAAAGGCGGAAGGAAACTGAAGGGAATAGGCAAGAGCGCCAGAGAGGAAATTGAGGCTCTTCTGGGAACGAAGGTCTACCTGGAAACCTGGGTCAAAGTGAAGGAAAACTGGCGTGACAGCAATATCGCTCTGACAAACTTCGGATACAGGGATTAGGACAATACTGCCATTAAAGAGCAATACGACAATTAATGAAAACGGATGTGGAGGGCATCGTCCTCAGAGAAACCAAAACTTCATACAATCGCAGAATGATTCAGCTTTTCACCAGAGAGTACGGCAAAATCAGTGCCGGCACAAGTCTGGGAGAGAGGGGGAAAACAAAAAGCAGTCTGGCTCTTCAGCATTTCACCTTCGGAAGGTATGTACTCCACAGAGGACGAAGCGGCTACAACATAGACTCGGCAGAGGTGGTAAAAAGCTTTTATTCCATAGGTGAGAACATTGACAAGTACCTATACGGCTCATATGTGCTTGAATTTACCGGGAAGGTGCTGGAGGAGGAGGTGCCTGCACCGGGTCTTTTTGATTTGCTGCTGGAGTTTTTTGAAATCCTGGAAAAAAGAAACCGGGGAATAGGAACTCCGGTGCTGGCATACCAGACGAGACTTCTGGGATATATGGGTGTGGCACCTGTGCTGGACAGGTGTGCTTCCTGCGGCAGAGAGGCTGAAGGACACTGGTTCGGGATCGCCGAAGGGGGACTCATCTGCGACAAATGCAAAAAAGATGCCGAGAAGCCCGGAGATGCTGAAAATAACAGGTGCGATTCATTGATTTACAGTATTGATAATGTTATAATTAATGCACTGGACTTTTTTGGTAGAAATTCGTTACGAAAGCTGGAAAATACAGCTCTAAACGAGGCAACAGGCAAGAAGCTGCAGCAGATTATAAGAGATTATGCTGCCTATCATCTGGACGCCTCGAACATAAAAAGCGAAAGCATGATTTAAATGCTTAAACTAAAGAGAAAGGGAGGACAAAAAATGGAAATCACACTGGAAAAGATTGAACTGGTGAAGGACAGAACCGGTGTAACCTATGCAGAAGCTAAGAAAGCTCTCGAAGAGGCTGACGGCAGTGTTGTAGATGCAATCATCGCCATTGAGGAGACCATTAATGCAGGCAATAAGGGGAGAGCCTTCGGAGAAAAGGGAGAAGCACTTTTCGCAAGTCTCAAAAATCTTGTCAAGAAAGGAAACGTTGCCAAGATTCAGGTTAAGAGGGAAGGAGAAACAGTTCTCAACATACCTGTAAATGCTGGTATCGTTGGAGTATGCATTGCTCCGCTGGCATCGGTTGTTGCCATGGTTGCAGCCTTTGGCTTCAAGTGCGTTATTGAGGTTGTTAAAACTGACGGAACTATTATTGACATCAGCGATGCAGTATCAGAAAAGGTTGCCGCTGCTGCAGAGTTCGGTTCAGATAAGTTTGAGGATCTGAAGGACAAGAGCAAGGAATTCTACGACAAGGCCAAGGAGAGCGACCTGGCAGGCAAGGCCAAGGATGCTGCCGAGGATCTGAAGGAAAAGGCCGCAGACCTGAAGGAAAGGGTCAAGAGAGATTCCGAAGATGATGAGACTGAAACGGAAGTCTGCGAAGCTGCGGAAGATGATGCAGTGGAAGATGCAGAAATAGTTGAAGAGGAAGAAGTAGTTGAAGAAGCGGCTGATGATGCCGAAATCAAGGAAGAAACGGATAAGGAATAGTAATGACAACAGAAACAACAGTGACAATGGAGCAGATAACGGCTCTCGCCAAGAACAGAGGATTCATATTTCCTGGAAGTGAAATATACGGCGGTCTGGCAAACACCTGGGATTACGGTCCCCTGGGCGTAGAGCTGAAGAACAACATCAAGGATGCATGGAGAAAGAAGTTCGTGCAGGAGTCAAAATACAATGTGGGTCTGGATGCGGCAATTCTTATGAACCCGGAAACATGGGTGGCATCGGGACATGTTGGAGGCTTCTCGGATCCGCTGATTGACTGCAAAGCGTGCAAGGCCAGATTCAGAGCCGACCACCTCATCGAAGGATACATGAAAGAAAACGGTATCGAAGGTGTTCAGGTGGACGGATGGTCAAATGAAAAGCTGGAGGAATACATCGCCGAAAAGGGCATTGTCTGCCCTGAATGCGGCAAAAAGGATTTCACCGGAATCAGACAGTTCAACCTTATGTTCAAGACATTTCAGGGTGTAACTGAGGATTCAAAGTCGGAAATATATCTGAGACCGGAAACTGCCCAGGGCATTTTCGTAAACTTCAAGAGCGTTCAGAGAACAGCCAGAAAAAAGATTCCTTTCGGAATTGCCCAGGTAGGAAAGTCCTTCAGAAATGAGATTACTCCCGGCAACTTTATCTTCAGAACAAGAGAATTCGAGCAGATGGAGCTGGAATTCTTCTGTAAACCGGGAACTGAACTTGAGTGGTTTGAGTACTGGAAGGAGTACTGTGCAAACTTCCTGAAATCACTGGGAATAAAGGAAGAACACATCAAGCTCAGAGACCACGAACCTGAAGAACTGTCTCACTACAGCAATGCCACTACGGACATTGAGTATCTCTTCCCGTTTGGATGGGGTGAGCTTTGGGGAGTTGCCTCCAGAACAGATTTTGACCTTACTGCACATCAGAATCATTCAGGTCAGGATATGACTTATCTTGATTCAGAAACAAACGAGAAGTATGTGCCTTACTGTATAGAACCTTCCGTTGGTGTTGAGAGAATGCTGCTGGCATTCCTTGTTGATGCCTATGACGAGGAAGTGCTTACAGATGACAAGGGCAAGGAGGATATCCGCAAGGTTCTGAGACTTCATCCTGCTCTCGCTCCGTTCAAAGCTGCGGTCCTGCCTCTTTCCAAGAAACTGGCGGATGTTGCCGAACCGATTTATGAGGAGCTTTCGAAGTACTTTAACGTTGACTATGATGCAGCCGGTTCAATAGGCAAAAGATACAGAAGAGAGGATGAGATAGGAACTCCGTTCAGCATATGTGTTGACTTCGACACTGCCGAGGACGGATGCGTTACAGTAAGAGACCGTGATACTATGGAACAGGTTAGAATTCCTGTTTCTCAGGTTCGCGGATACATTGAAGAAAGACTGTTATTCTAAATAATCGGGTTGATTTGCTGTGGATAATGGCTTATAGTGTGTATATAAAGTTTATATTAAGTTCATATAACCATATAATAAAATAAGGAGAAATAAGAAATGGCAAAATTCGTTTATTCCTTTAATGAAGGATCAAAGGACATGAGAGATCTTCTGGGTGGCAAGGGTGCCAACCTGGCAGAAATGACAAAGATTGGCCTGCCTGTTCCTTTCGGTTTCACTGTGACAACTGAGGCCTGCACAAGATACTATGAAGAGGGTCAGACAATCGGACAGGACATTGTAGATGACATCTATGTTAAACTGGCTGATCTGGAGAACGTTTCCGGAAAGAAATTCGGGGACAGTGCCAATCCTCTGCTGGTATCCGTTCGTTCAGGTGCCAAAATATCAATGCCGGGCATGATGGATACAATCCTCAACCTGGGTCTTAATGATGAATCCGTTGAGGGCCTGGCGGCTCTTACAGAAAACCCTAGATTCGCATATGACTCATACAGAAGATTCATGCAGATGTTCGGTGACGTTGTTATGGGTATCAGCAAATCAAAGTATGACGAGATATTTGACGGCCAGAAGGCGAAGAAGGGTGTTCAGTTTGACACTGATCTGGATGTGAACGACCTGAAGGAAATTATCGCAGGATACAAGGCACTGTACAAGGCTGAAATCGGAACTGAGTTCCCTCAGGATCCGAAGGAGCAGCTTATGGAGGCTATTAAGGCTGTATTCAGATCATGGAATACAGAAAGAGCTATTCTTTACAGACAGATCAATGAGATTCCGGATGATATCGGAACAGCAGTAAATGTTCAGTCAATGGTATTCGGAAATATGGGAGACACATCCGGAACAGGCGTTGCATTCACAAGATCACCTGTTAACGGAGAAAAGGCGATCTTCGGTGAGTTCCTGGTTAACGCCCAGGGTGAAGACGTTGTTGCCGGAATAAGAACACCTCAGCCTATCGCTGAAATGGCAGAAGCATTTCCTCAGGTATACGATGACTTCGTAAAAATCGCCAATACCCTTGAGGAACACTATAAGGACATGCAGGACATGGAGTTTACAGTTGAAAGAGGCAAGCTCTTCATGCTCCAGACAAGAAACGGCAAGAGAACAGCTCCATCAGCTGTAAAGATTGCCGTTGACATGGTTGAAGAGGGACTCATCAGCAAGGAAGAAGCTGTAATGAGAATTGAACCTTCACAGATTGACCAGCTTCTTCACCCTATGTTCGACGCTGAAGAACTTAAAACTGCAGAAAAGCTTACAAAGGGTCTGCCTGCATCACCGGGCGCCGCATGCGGACAGATTTACTTCAATGCTGCAGATGCGGTTGCAGCAGTTGCCAACGGACACAAGGCAATTCTCGTAAGACTTGAGACTTCCCCTGAAGATCTGGCAGGAATGGTTGCTGCTGAGGGTATACTGACAGCAAGAGGCGGCATGACATCACATGCAGCTGTGGTTGCCAGAGGAATGGGCAAGTGCTGCGTATCAGGATGTACTGAAATCAAGGTAAACGAAGCAGCTAAGACTCTGGAAATCGGTTCGCTGAAATTCAAGGAAGGCGACTTCATTTCACTGGACGGTTCAGCCGGAGAAGTGATAAAGGGCGAAATCAAGACTGTTCCTCCTGAACTGTCAGGAGACTTCGGAACAATAATGAGCTGGGCTGATGAAATCAGAACTCTGAAGGTAAGAACAAATGCTGACAATCCTAGAGATGCTCATCAGGCTGTTGAATTCGGAGCTCAGGGTATCGGTCTGTGCAGAACAGAGCACATGTTCTTCGAGGAGGAAAGAATTCCTGCAATCAGAAGAATGATTATGGCGGATACTGTTGAAGAGAGAAGAGAAGCACTCAGCTTCCTGCTGCCATACCAGAAGAGCGACTTCAAGGGCATCTACGAGGAAATGGGCGAGAGACCTGTTACAATCAGACTCCTTGACCCGCCTCTCCATGAGTTCATTCCGCATACTGACGAGGAACTTCACGAACTTGCCGCTCAGATCGGCAAGCCATACGAAAAGCTGGCAAAGAAGGCAGAAGAACTTCACGAGTTCAACCCTATGCTTGGTCACCGTGGATGCAGACTGGCTGTAACATATCCTGAAATTGCAGAAATGCAGGCTGAAGCAATCATCACGGCTGCCATCGAAGTGAGAAAAGAAAAGGGCTTTGACATCGTCCCTGAAATCATGATTCCGCTTGTAGGAAGCAAGCTGGAGCTGGCTGATGTTAAGAAGACTGTTGTTGAAACAATCGACAGAGTATTTGAGAAGGAAGGCGTAAGCTTCCAGTACCTGGTAGGCACAATGATTGAGATTCCAAGAGCTGCTCTTACAGCTGATGAAATCGCAGAAGAGGCTGAATTCTTCTCATTCGGTACAAATGACCTGACTCAGATGGGCTTCGGTTTCTCAAGGGATGACACAGGCAATATCATCAAGGAGTACAGAGACAAGGGAATATTTGAAGACGATCCGTTCGCAAGCCTTGACCAGACAGGTATCGGCAAGCTGGTTCAGATGGCTGTAGAGCTTGGTAAGAAGACAAGACCTAGCATTCATCTGGGAATCTGCGGCGAACACGGCGGCGACCCTAAGTCAATCGACTTCTGCCACAGAGTGGGACTGCAGTATGTTTCATGCTCACCGTTCAGAGTACCTATCGCGCGTCTGGCAGCAGCTCAGGCAGCTATAAGAAACAAGTAAATTCTGTAGAAAACTGAAAGAAAAAAATAAAAAGACAAAATAAACAAGGAGCTGCTGCACTGAATCAGTGCAGCAGCTCCTTGTTTGGTATGTATAGTATCGATTCAAGCTATCAGAACAACCCCGTATGTAATAAAGAACACGATGAGACCGGCGGCAACCACCCCGGCGAATATAACCGGCAGGGCGTTCTTCATTCTCAGATTAAAGAGTGCCGCAACAAGGGAGCCGGTCCAGGCACCTGTTCCCGGAAGGGGAACGGCAACCAGAAGAAACAGACCGAACATCTCGTATTTCACCAGCTTATCTCCGGCCTTCTCTGCCTTTGCTTCAAGTCTTGTAGCCAGGCGATCGAATCTGTCGAATCGGTGCATCCATTCGAGAATCTTCCTGATGAGAAGAAGGATGAAGGGAACAGGCACCATATTTCCTATAATGCTTACGATAAAAGCGGTAACAGGAGTAAGCCCCATGCCTACACCTATAGGCAGAGCCCCTCTCAATTCTATAACAGGCACCATGGATATGAAAAAGGTGCACAGTATTTTTCCAATATATGTAGACGTCAACCATGTAATCATAGGTAGATTATAACACAAAGTCTGCCAATATACTAATATGCAGTAAAATCAGAATATTCCTGCTATATTTCAGCAAAACGATTGTAGCGATTTTCTCCAGGGATTATAATCTCTTTAACAGGACTCGTTATCATTTTATTAAAAGAAGGAAGAGAGGAGAATCATGACTAGGAAGAAATGGAGCAGGTTTCTCGTGGCGCTTCTGGTTCTGACCATGTCCGTATGGGCGCTGGCAGGCTGCGGCGGAAGCGGAGAAGGAGAAACGGAATCAGACGACGGCACATATTCAGCATCAGAGGTGACCTCAGATATGTCAATGGCAGAGGAGGTTCAGGCATATTATGACGCTGTGGATATGGATTATGCGCTGAAACAGACAAAGAAGCTGGCATACAGCTGGGAAGAATTCGGAGAATATATGGGCTGGAGATCAGCCGGTTCAGATGCCGAGCATAAGTGTGCAGACTATCTGGCAGGGGAAATGGAAAAGTTGGGTCTGGAGGATGTCGAAAAAGTAGGAACATCCTGTGACCTTTTTCAGTTTAACAGCTCATCTCTTAAGATTGAGGGCTCAAAGGTTGATTTCAAGGGTGGAACTATTGAGGATGTTGAAGCAGGAACAAATGGACCGGCATCCTATCAGGTTGATGGAACAGACGGTGATTTAACTGCAGAGATTGTAGATTGCGGAACCGGCTTTGAAGCTGATTACGAGGGCAAGGATGTTGAAGGCAAGATAGCCCTTGTTCTGGTGGATCAGGCAAACGAGTCATGGATTGACGGATATATGTATGAAGCCAAGAACCATGGAGCAGCAGCTTTGCTTACATACTCTGCAATCAATGAGGACGGCTCAGGCTACGGTCAGGCGGGCACAGATACAACAAACGTACAGGACGTTTGTGCAGGAAACATTCTGCCGTCTGCAGCAATAAGCAATGACCAGGCGCAAAAGGTTCTTAAGGCAATAAAGAACGGTCACAATATGGCAACACTGAACATAGATGCCGTAATGGACGAGGGAGCGGGAACCACATATAATGTAATAGGCAAGATCCCCGGAAAGAACCACAATCAGAAGATAATCGTATCAGGACACTATGACAAGTACTGGTACGGCTTCCAGGATGATTGCGCTGCAATAGGTCTTGTTCTGGCAACTGCAAAGGCAATGAATGAGTCAGGATATGAACCGGAAAACGATATCTACTTCGTTTGTCACGGTGCAGAGGAGTGGGGCGTATCAGACTCCATGTATGACTGGACTACAGGTGCCTGGGGAATGGTAAACGAACAGAACATGGCAGAGAATTGCATAGCAATGATAAACTTCGAACTTCCGGCAGTAGATCTTGAGAGCAACAACAAGATTGCATCTGTTCCGGAATTCAACGGACTTGTTGCTGATATTTTTGATGCGGGACTCCTTGTTACGGCAGGAGACAGGAAGTACGATATGGATTCTCCGCTTGTAACTACAATGGAGGACGGAATCACATACAGAGAATACGGAACTCCATATGTTCTGAACGGATTTGAAGGCGAAAGCTTCATGTGCAACAATTATCACACATTCAAGGATAACGAGGATACTTATAACGGAGATGTGTTCCAGACAAACATCAACTTCGCCGGAGCATATGCA
This sequence comes from Lentihominibacter sp., assembly GCA_051882875.1. Lineage (GTDB taxonomy): Bacteria > Bacillota > Clostridia > Peptostreptococcales > Anaerovoracaceae > Lentihominibacter. Next base: position 94,436 of record JBJESQ010000034.1, read on the forward strand.
ATCTACATCGACACCCTTCCGGCTCTGCCGCTTGACATAGCTGCTTCAGCCAAGATGCTCAAGGAAGACTTCGATGAAGACATAGCTAAGGAAGCCGGAGTGGACACAGAAGCATATCTTGCAGCTGTTAAGGATTTGAAGAAGGCAGGAAATGCACTTAACGATAAGATTGCAAAGTGCAACGAAGACTACGAAACGGCTGCAGCAGAGGGTGACGAAGAGACGATGGCATCACTGAGAGAAGAAGGTGCTGCCCTGAACGAGAAATCACTGGCTGCTTTCAAGAAGGTTAACGAATCCTTCCTTAAGGTTACAGACTTCACTGCAGACTATGGACATACTCCTGAAAATGCAAATGTTGAAACACTTGATGGAGTAATCGCAGGTCTCGAAAACGGAGAAGTATGGGCTGAGGATGAAGAGTCAGGTGCTGGAGACTGCGCATGGCAGCTGAACAGAGTAATGGAATACAATTACATGATTTTCAGCATGGAAACTGCAGACAGAGAGACTGATGCTCACACCATGGATTACTATGCAGACAAGAATCAGGCCCAGTGGGGATGGAACCACATGTTTACCATCACCGATACGGGAGCGGCATCATATGAACTGATGCGGGCAGAAACCATTGACGATATCGAAGATGTGGATGCAATGATCAATGTCTACAAGGAAGCCAGAACTGCAACTCTTGAGGCAATTGCCAAGCTTAGTGCTCAGGAAGTAACAGACATGAAGGCAATAACAGAAATGCTCAAGTAATAATATGAAGAACATTAAATTCAGCGAGGACGGCTGCGGGGTTATCATTCTGGATCAGAGCCTGCTGCCCGGTGAAGAAAAATACATAGAACTTGAAACTCCGGAGGAAATGTATGAGGCAATCGCTAAACTCAGAGTTCGTGGAGCACCTGCAATCGGAGTATTTGCAGGTTATGCCATGGCGGCGCTTGCCCGTCAGACGCTTAAACCGAAGGCCATTTCCAGCTGCTGTGGATCATCGATTCCATCAGATGATGTTTTCATGCAGGTCATGAAGGAGCAGGGTGATTATCTGAAATCCTCAAGACCCACTGCTGTTAATCTGGCGTGGGCAGTGGACAGGGTAATTCATGCGGCCAGGAAAGAGATGTTCAGGGCAAGGCAGGCTGATCCGGGCAGAATCAATGCAAATGCAGGTTTGTCCAGGCTGGCAGAGGCTGTTCGCAGAGAGGCTCTGACAATTCACCGTGAGGATGCGGAGATGTGCAGGGCGATTGCGGAATACGGCCTTAGCCTTGTAAAGGATGGGGACGGCATTCTCACCCACTGCAATGCAGGCCCGCTGGCCACCTCGGAGTACGGAACGGCGCTTGGCCCCATACTGCTGGGGCGGGAGAAGGGGATTAATCTCAAGGTGTTTGCAGATGAGACAAGACCTCTTCTTCAGGGTGCCAGACTCACCACATATGAACTTCAGAAAGCAGGTGTGGATGTGACGCTGATTTGCGACAACATGGCCTCCGCCGTAATGAAAAACGGCTGGATTCAGGCGGTGTTTGTCGGCTGTGACAGAGTAGCTGCAAACGGCGACACTGCAAACAAGATTGGAACATCGGGCGTTGCAGTTCTCGCTGCCCATTACGGGATACCGTTTTATGTTCTCGGGCCATCCTCAACGATTGATTCCGCCTGTGAAACAGGAGAGGATATTCCAATCGAGGAGAGAGACCCTGAGGAAATCAGAATGAAATTCTACAAGAAGCCTATGGCACCTGAGGGCGTGAAGTGCTACAATCCGGCCTTTGATGTTACAGATCACAGGCTGATTACAGGGATAGTAACCGAAAAGGGCATATTCACACCGCCATATGATTTCTCAGATCTGTGACATTGGTGACCAATGACATTGATGTCCTATGACAATTTCGAAAACCAGAAATGGTCCAGGTGAATAGAATTCTAATAACGGTTTTAATTAACGAGCTGAGGGTCGGCATTGAGCAATGCCGGCCCTCAGCTCTTAAGTCAATGCCGGCCTTCAGAGCTTTTATTCAGTCAGTACCTCAGTTTTTCTGTCTCGGTGCTGTCTGTTATTTGTGGTTCATGGCATTGGAAATGGGAAATAGGGCATACAGCATAGGGTATGTTGAAGCAATAGCATTTTCTTCATATTTGCTTCAACATGCATAGTATTTTAGGTAAAAAAAGTTCTGTTTTAAGGGGTTGATTTGAAGCATTCGAAGTCTCATACAATTTGCTTCAACAAAAATCAAAAAAAGTTGAAGCAATTTCTCATTACGAAAAATATTTACAACAATTGGTAAATTTTAGGTGATAAAATCAGGGCTTGAGAGGCTTCGTTTGAAGCAATTTCTGATTTCATATCTTTTTTTCAACATCGGTAGAATGCAGTGGCTTAGCTCGTTTTCAGCAATAGTAATGGCTCAGAGGGTGGCTACTTGGCAGCTGCAGGGTGGCTGCAATCACGAACTTTTTTTAGGGGGCCGGTAAAACTGTTGAAATTTCAACCTTCCATATTCTGACATTGTGAAAATATGCTGATAATCAGT
>JBJESQ010000035.1:0-28376 GCA_051882875.1 Lentihominibacter sp.
GTTGAAATTTCAACCTTCCATATTCTGACATTGTGAAAATATGCTGATAATCAGTCATTTTGTAGTGAAATACAACTGAAATCCCACTGTTTGCCCGTATTTCACCGCTATTTTCACAAACGTTATTTTCAAGTCTTCTGAAACCCTTGGTACATAAGGCTTTGCAATATCTACTGTGTATTATTTCCATTTTTTCGTGATTACATGAAATCCTATCCTGCACCGGTCCGTACCGGTCCGTATTGACAAAATATGGAAATCGAGATAGACTATTTACAAATATTACCAATCTCAGCAAGACGTCACAGCAAGCACATCAAGCAGCAAGTACAGCAAGCACATCAAGGTGTAAGGGGGTATGAAATGGATAACATATCAATTGCCATTGTTTCCGATGATGCTGAATACAACAGAGCACTGTCCAGGTCACTGATATCCGTTTCCAGGGATTTGTCGGTTACATCTTTCGGAAGCATGCAGTTCGTGAGCAACTGGAACGCGCATAGAGGCAGGAAGCCCTACTACGAGACTTTCGATATTGTTTTATGGGCGGGAGAGGAAATCAGGGATGCCTATGGTGATAACATTATTTTTCTGACAGACAGAGAATCTGATGAGGAAATCGACTATACAGTCAACAGGTTTTCTATTTATAAGTACCGCAGTGGCAGGAGCATTGCTAAGGTGATATTTGACATATACAGTCATCTTTTCGGAGGAAGGGTTCTGAAAATGAAGGACAAGGACCTGCGCATCGTTGCCTTTGCATCCTCCGGCGGAGGAAGCGGATGCACCACCGTGGCAATGGCAGCTGCCCGGGAGCTATGCAGGTTCCGCAGCAGGAGGGTTCTGTATCTGTCACTGGAAGATGTGGAATCCACCGAAGATTATTTCACGGAGCCTAATGACAAGGGTACTGTTGGAGAATACCTGTACAGGCTACTGGGCGACAGAACATCATTAATTGGGGACAGGGAGGGGATGCCCTTTCTCGAGGGGTTTCTGATAAAGGACAAATTCGGGCTGGAAACTTTCAGACCTACGGGGGCCGGGAACCCGCTGAGAGAACTGCCGGAAGCTGAAATGGACTGCTTTCTGGGAGCCGTAACGGGATGCGGCCGGTTTGATACAATAATTATTGACATGGGCAGCTGCATTACAGGTGCCGGGATAAGGGCAATGGAGGAGTCAGACAGCATATGCATAGTGTCCCAGCCGGGAAGCAGCAGAACCCGCATGGGAAAATACAAAGGCAGGCTCGCGGGGATAACGGATTTTGAGGCGAAAACTGTAGAAGTTGTTAACATGTGGGAAGGCAGCGGCTCCGGGGAAAATGCCAATAGCATATTCATAAGGCGAGTAACAGGAGAGACAGGCAGAAACGGAGAAATACTTATGGAAGGAATACTCCAGAAGGATGTGGAGGGACTTGTGGATCTGCTGCTGGCAAGATGAGGCGTCAGGGGCATCGGCAGGGAGGAGGACACGGGCTTAAGACTGGTCTTTCTGTGACAGAGACCGCAGTTTTATGGTATAATGTTACAAAAAGGAGATTTGGAATGCATCTGGATGCACTTGTGGCGGATCTGGCGCTGATACTTGCTGCCAGCGGAGTTGTAACATTAATATTCAGAAAACTGAAGCAGCCTGTTGTGCTTGGTTATATTGTTGCCGGCTTTCTGATTAGCCCGAATTTCGAATACCTGCCGACAATTGTGGATCAGGCGGATATTGTTACATGGGCAGATATCGGCATCATCTTTCTTATGTTCGGTCTCGGGCTGGACTTCAGCTTCAAGAAGCTGGCTACTGTTGGGGGAAGTGCCTTCACAATAGCCATTACGGTGATGACAATGATGATTCTGACGGGAGCCGGAGTGGGAACACTCATGGGATGGAGCAAGATGGACTGCATCTTCCTGGGTGGAATGATTTCAATGTCATCTACCATGATTATTCTCAAATCCTATGATGAGTACAATCTGAAGCGAGAGAAGTTCGCTCAGCTCGTTCTGGGAGCTCTTGTTATTGAGGACATTGCCGGAATATTCATGATGGTTGTGCTTTCTACTATTTCCGTGGGACAAAATGTATCAGGAACAGTACTGGCAGGGCAGATTCTGCTGATGCTGCTTTTTCTTGTGGTGTGGGTTCTCATCGGAATCTATCTCGTACCCTCGGTTCTGAGAAGAGTTGCGGGACTTCTCAATGATGAAACCATCCTCATTCTGTCAATAGCTCTCTGTCTTGTTATGGTGGTTATCGCCAATCTGATAGGTTTTTCATCGGCTCTGGGAGCATTCCTGGCAGGCTCGATTCTGGCAGGAACCGTTCAGTCAGACAGAATAAAATATCTGATTAAACCTGTCAGAGATCTGTTCGGAGCGATCTTTTTCGTTTCCGTAGGGATGATGATAGTTCCGGAGATGCTCTCGAAATACATATTCCAGATTATTATTCTGAGTTTTGTGGTAATACTGGGGCAGATGTTCTTCTCAACAGCGGGAATACTCCTGTCGGGACAGTCCCTTCATACGGCTGTAAGAGGCGGATTCAGCATGGTCCAGATTGGTGAGTTTTCTTTTATCGTTGCCACTCTTGGAATGAGTCTTGGCGTTATCAGCGATCATCTCTATCCCATAATCGTGTGCGTATCTGTAATTACATCATTCCTGACACCATTGTTTATCAAGAATTCAGAAAGGGTGTATGGCTTCATCAATAGCAGACTGCCTGACAGAATCAGAATCATGCTGAGGCGCAACACCTCAGAGAATCAGAACAGAAATGCCATGGATCCGGACTGGAACCAATACATGAAAATGGTAGCCGTGAGAACCCTGGCAGGTTCGGCGGTTCTGTTCATAATATACTGGCTGGGAACAAGGTACCTGGCACCGATAATGGTTGACACAGTAAACTCAACTCAACTGGGAAATGTAATTGCTGCGGGAATTACGCTGCTGTTCATGGTTCCGTTCTTTAATATTATGCACGAGACCAATGAGCCTCTGTTTGTGAAGCTCTGGGTGAAGCACAGGGCTAACAGATTTCCGCTGATAACAATGAAGGCTCTGCGAGCTCTGATTGCCGCATGCTTCATGGCTCTTGTGCTGAGGAAGATTTTTCATATTCCGTTTGTTCTCCTGGTTCTGCTGGCAGCGATTCCAATAATAATTATCATCAGATCCACCTGGCTGAACGGGGTAACAATAAGCATGGAGAAGCGATTTGCAGCAAACTTCTCGGAGCGTACCCTGAACAAGGAAAGGGAAGACCGAAAATTTGAGAAGGATTTCAGATGGCTTAACGAATCACTCTACGTAATTGAGTTCAGAATAACGGATCCCGATTTCAGCAAAACCATCCTTGACTTCACCGGAAAACGGGAATTTGTAGTTACAATAATACGCATCATACGTGAGAACGAGTACATAAATATGCCTTCGGCAGATACCGAGATACGTTACGGTGATGTGCTTCAGATGCTGGGAACATGGGACGAGGTGGATGCCTGCACGATTCTGCTGGAAAAGGATAATTCCATCGAATATACCGAGTCCGATGACCGTGTTCTGAAGGATTTCATGTACGGACAGAGATTTTCAGGGGTTCCCGAGGAGGGAGAGCTTGTCTGTATACCCATAAAGCTTGAGGCAAATTCGCCATTCATACGCAAAAGCATAAGAAACTGCGGAATAAGGCAGAGATTTGAAGCAACCATCATAGGAATTGAACGGGGAGTACTGCCAATTGTCAGCCCTGGAATAGATACAGTTCTCAGAAAAGACGACATCATCTGGCTGATAGGCGGAAGACGTATGGTTGACAAGCTTATCAGAGGCGGAATGATGGATATAAGCAAACATAAGAAGAAGGAGCATTTCATATGAAGATAATGGTCAGTGCTTGCCTCCTTGGTGAAAATGTGAAATACAGCGGAGGAAACAACAGAAACGAGAAGGTGCTGGAATACATAAAGGGACACGAGGTTGTACCAGTGTGTCCTGAGCTGCTGGGGGGACTCCCGGTGCCGAGAGCGCCGGGAGAAATTCAGGATGGCACCGTAAGAAACGAGGACGGAACATCCGTGGATTATGAGTACAGAACAGGAGCGGCAAGGGCTCTGGAAATTGCCGAAAGTGAAAGAATAGACATGGCAATACTTCAGTCCAGGAGTCCTTCCTGCGGTGTGAATCAGATATACGACGGAACCTTCAAAGGCAGAAAAATCAAGGGAATGGGGGTATTCGCACGACTTCTTTCGGAAAAGGGATACAAGATTGTGGATGCCGAGGATATATAGTGATAATTATTTAACAAAGTATTTGGCGCTTGCAGCCGCGTACACCGTTTATTTTGACAAAATGAAAGGGAAAAGCCCATTTCATACTGGACTGAAAAAAAGACAGCACAATGTTTATAAATGTGTTGACTCCAACGGTTTAAGTGTTAAAATGTAAGGGTGCCGGGGCTTGGCTCAGGAAAAGTTATTTATTTAACAATCATTCTAAGCCGGGCAGGCGCATATATTTTGTTTTAATGTGTATACAAAATACAAACTACATTTCATGGAGGTATTAAGAATGACTATGGAATCAGCAAAGCGAATTCTTGCGCTGCTGCCAGGTGTTGACTGCGGCGGATTCGGTGGATGCGGATGTCCTACATGCGAAGCCTGTGCTCAGGCAATCGCCGAAGGTGCTCCGATTACACTCTGTCCGGCAGCTGATACCGAAACAGTGGCAAAGATCGCGGAAATCATGGGCGTTGAACCTGTAGAGGTAGAAGCAAAGGTTGCTTATATCAAATGTGCAGGCTGCTCAGCAGGCAAAGACAGATTCAGGGCAGAGGGAGCAACAAGCTGCGATGCTGCAAGAAAAGCTGGTTTTGCGAAGGGCGAATGCCGCTACGGCTGCATGGGCCTGGGAACATGTATCGAGAGATGCAAGTTCGATGCGATGTCACTGGTAGATGGCGAAATCGTCATTGACAGAGAGAAGTGTTCAGGCTGTGAAGCATGTCTCAGCGGATGTATCCAGGAAATCATCGAGATGGTTCCTGCAGATGCAACAAACTTCATTCCTTGTTCATCAAAGGCAGACGAGAAGGAAACCCTGGCTGTCTGCGGATACGGCTGCATCGGCTGTGCCGACTGTGCACTGGCATGTCCTAAGGATGCCATCGAAATGGTTCAGGGAGACAAGGTTGACGGAAGATTTGCACGCATCAACTACGACAAGTGTGAAGGCTGCGTAACATGTACAGTCAAGTGCAGAAAGAAGATTATAGTTGATACCCTTCACGACCTTACTGAAGTCAAGGAAACCGTTGCACTGGTAAGATGCAGCGGTGGAAGCATCGGACATCAGAAACTCCAGCAGGCAGGATATGAAAGCTGCGGAGAAATAGTTGATTCCAAGGTTGATCTGGACGGCATGGACGTTTGTGAATACGGATGTCTGGGCTTCGGAGACTGCGTGAAGGCATGCAGATACGATGCAATCAAAAACGAGTTCGGAATTGCCAAGGTGGATCCTGAGAAGTGCGTAGGCTGCGGAGACTGCTCCAGAGCATGTCCTAAGGGCAAGATTCAGATGGTTCCTTACATCGGCGTTAAGCAGGCAGCCTGTGAATCAGAGGCAGAGCCTGAAAGAAGAATGGAAGTCTGCTACATGGGCTGCATCGGATGCGGAGACTGTGCAGACAACTGTCCTAACGATGCAATTGAGATGGTGGACGGACACCCTGAAATCGACCACGAGAAGTGCCTGAATTGCGGCGTTTGCAAGTACGTTTGCTCAAGAGGCCTTATCGTAGAAAGAGAAGTACCTGAATACAATTACCTCCAGCGTGAGGCAATGGGAATAGAAAACTAGGATGAAAGGAGAGAAAAACATGAGATCCAGAAAAACAATGGACGGCAATACAGCTGCTGCACATGTTGCATATGCATTCTCGGAAGTAGCAGCAATCTATCCTATCACTCCATCATCCGTAATGGCTGAAAATGTTGACGCATGGGCGGCAGTGAATAGGAAGAACATTTTTGGTGAAGAAGTTAAAGTAGTAGAACTGGAATCCGAAGGCGGCGCTGCAGGTGCTGTACACGGTGCTGTATCAGCAGGTGCGCTGACATCAACATTTACCGCATCACAGGGACTGCTCCTGATGATTCCTAACATGTACAAGCTGGCAGCAGAAGAAACACCTACAGTTATTCATGTTGCTGCAAGAGCCATTTCAACACACGCGCTGAACATCTTCGGAGATCATTCAGACGTAATGGCCTGCAGACAGACAGGTTTCGCAATGCTGTCATCAAGAAGCCCTCAGGAAGTAATGGACCTGGCTGCTGTAGCTCATCTGGCTGCAATAGAAGGAAAGGTTCCTGTACTTCACTTCTTCGACGGCTTCAGAACATCCCACGAACAGCAGAAAATCTACACATGGGATTACGAGGATCTGAAGGACATGTGCGATATGGATGCAGTTAAGAGATTCAAGGCAAACGCTTTGAACCCTAACCATCCTCACGCAATCGGTTCCGCAGAACAGCCTGAAACTTTCTTCCAGCACAGAGAAGCATGCAACAAGAATTACGAGGAACAGATCGACGTAATCATTGACTGCATGAATCGTGTAAGCGAGAGAGTAGAAAGAGAAAAGCCTTATAAGCCGTATGAGTACTACGGAGATCCTGCTGCTGAAGAAATCATGATAGCAATGGGCTCGGTATGTGACTGCGCAGAGGAAGTTGTTGACTACCTGAATGCAAAGGGCAAGAAGGTGGGAGTTCTGTCAGTAAGACTGTACAGACCGTTCTCAGCAAAGCACTTCGTAGCAGAAATACCTTCAACAGTAAAGAAAATCGCCGTACTCGACAGAACAAAGGAACCGGGTTCACTGGGTGAACCTCTCTACCTGGATGTTGTAGCAGCCCTCAAGGGAACTGAATTTGAGGACAGATTTGTTGCCAGAGGAAGATACGGACTTGGTTCAAAGGACGTTCAGCCGGGAGACATCCTTGCTGTATACGAGAACCTCTGGTCAGCTTCACCTAAGGAAGAGTTCACTCTGTCAATCGAAGACGACGTAACAAACCTCTCAATCAAGGGAAGCGAGAATCCTGACGTTGCTCCTAAGAGCGTTGTTGCATGCAAGTTCTGGGGACTTGGTGCAGACGGTACCGTAGGCGCCAACAAGAACAGCGTTAAGATTATCGGTGACAACACTGACAAGTATGCACAGGCTTACTTCCAGTATGACTCCAAGAAATCAGGCGGTGTTACAATCTCCCACCTGAGATTCGGAGACGAACCGATAAGATCAACATATTATGTTAAGCAGGCTGACTTCGTAGCATGTCACAAGGCTGCATATCTTAACAGATACTACATGGTAGAAGACGTTAAGAAGGGCGGCACATTCCTGCTGAACTGTCCATGGAGCGATGCAGAACTGGATGAAAAGCTCCCTGGAAACGTTAAGAAATACATTGCAGAGAACGATGTACAGTTCTACACCTGCGATGCCGTAACCATCGCCAAGGAGCTGGGTCTGGGCAGCAGAACAAATTCAGTTCTTCAGGCTGCATTCTTCAAGCTGGCAAACATCCTGCCTATCGACGAGGCTGTAGGATACATGAAGGAAGCCATCAAGAAGACTTACGGCCGCAAGGGACAGAACATCGTTGACATGAACTGCGCTGCAGTAGATGCAGGCGTTAACAGCGTTCACAAGGTTGAAGTACCTGAAAGCTGGAAGAACGCAGAAGGCGACATCACCAAGACAGTGGCAGAGGGTCGCGACAAGCAGCACACAGATTACATCAACAATATCCTCAAGCCGACCAACGGCATGTACGGGGACGACGTTCCTGTATCAGCCTTTGACGGTCTGGCAAACGGAATGGTTCCTGCCGGAACAGCTGCATTCGAGAAGAGAGGAATCGCAATCGACATTCCTAAATGGGATGCATCAAAGTGCATGCAGTGCAACTGGTGTTCATATGTATGTCCACACGCAGTAATAAGACCGTTTGTTATGGATGCAGATGAAGCTGCCGGTTTCACCGGAATCAAGGTTCCGTTCAAGGATGATGCTGACAAGTTCTTCTCAATCGGAATCAGTGCATATGACTGTACCGGATGCGGATCCTGTGCAGATGTATGTCCTGCCAGAGTCAAGGCTCTCGAAATGGTTGACGGAGAAACAAATCAGGATGCAGCTCAGGCAGACTTCGATTATCTCTTCAGGGAAATCGGAACGAAGAAGGAACTGGGAAGTGATGAAAACGTTAGAAAATCACAGTTCCTGCAGCCGCTGCTTGAGTTCTCCGGCGCATGTCCGGGATGCGGCGAAACACCGTATGCCAAGCTTGTTACACAGCTCTTCGGTGACAGAATGTTCATTGCCAACGCTACAGGATGCTCATCAATATGGGGACTGTCGGCACCGGCTTCACCTTACACAGTAAACGCTGAAGGCAAGGGTCCTGCATGGGGCAACTCACTCTTCGAGGATAATGCCGAATTCGGATACGGCATGGCAATTGCCATGAAGGCAAGAAGAGCCGAAATGAAGCATGTTGTAGAAAGACTGGCCGAAATACCTGAAGCAGCAGAGGCTGCAAAGGCATGGCTGGACAACATGGAATGTGCAGACTGCGCCGGCAGGATGGGAGACGCTCTCGTTGATGTATGCGAAAAGCTGGATGGCGAAGACGCAAAATACGTTGTAGAGAACAAGGATATGCTCCCTAAGCCTTCAATGTGGATATTCGGCGGTGACGGATGGGCTTATGACATCGGTTACGGCGGACTGGATCACGTTCTGGCATCGGGAGAAAACGTAAATGTTCTTGTATTCGATACAGAAGTATATTCAAATACAGGCGGACAGTCATCAAAGTCAACTCCAATCGGAGCAGTTGCACAGTTTGCCGCAGCAGGTAAGGCTGTAACAAAGAAGAATCTGGCACAGATTGCAATAGCATACGGTTATGTATATGTTGCTCAGGTTGCCATGGGTGCAAACCCTGCACAGACTCTGAAGGCAATCAAGGAAGCTGAAGCTTATGACGGACCTTCACTTATCATCTGCTACGCTCCATGTATCAACCACGGAGTTAAGAAGGGCATGAACAAGGCAATGCTGGAAATGAAGGAAGCAGTAAGAGCCGGATACTGGAACCTGCTGAGATATAACCCTGCAGCAGTTATGGAAAAGAAGAATCCGCTGTCAGTTGACAGTGCTCCTCCAACAGAAAGCTATGAAGACTTCCTGATGGGCGAAGTAAGATACAACTCACTGAAGCTTAAGGACCCTGAAAGAGCAGACAGACTGTTCACCGAGGCTGAAGCATTTGCCAAGGAAAGATACAGAAAGCTCCTCAATCAGAAGAAGAGCCTGGAGCAGAACTAGAGGAAAGGAGCAGATTCAATGTTCAAAGTAGTTAAAAGAAGACAGTTAAACGAAAACATGTTTTGGCTTGTAATTGAAGCTCCTCTAGTAGCTCGCAAGGCCAAGCCGGGACAGTTTGTAATTCTCATTACAGACGAATACGGTGAAAGAATTCCTCTTACAATGGCAGGACACGACTCCGAAGCAGGAACAATCGATCTGATTTTCGCAGCCGTTGGAAGAACCACAATGCTTATGGCACAGCTCCAGGAAGGGGATTACCTGATGGATGTTGTGGGACCTCTCGGCAAGCCGACAGAAATGGATGGACTGAAGAGAGTCTGCGTAGTAGGCGGCGGTACAGGAAACGCTCTGGCATACCCGCTGGCATGCGGAATGCACGATCACGGCGTTGAAGTCGACATGATCTGCGGATACAAGAGCAAGGATCTGGTAATTCTGGAGGATGAATTCAGAGCCGGTGTTGATAACCTTTACATGATGACAGACGACGGTTCATACGGCGAAAAGGGCTTCACAACAGACAAGCTCAAGGAGCTGATTGAATCGGGAAGAGAATACGATGAGATTGTTGCAGTGGGACCTCCTATGATGATGAAGTTCACCTGCAAGATGGCATCAGATTACGGAATTCACTCAATCGCATCACTGACAGCTTACATGATTGACGGTACAGGAATGTGCGGCGGCTGCAGATGCAAGATTGGCGGAGAGGACAAGTTCGTATGCGTTGACGGACCTGAATTCGACGGTGCCCTGGTTGACTGGGATGACCTTATCAAGAGATCAGCCTATTACAGAGAACAGGAAGCTGAAGACAGAGCTCACGTATGCAGATTGACAGGAGGTGTTCGTTACAATGATTAATTTAGTAAAGAATCAGAATCCAATGCCGGAACAGGCACCGGATGTGAGAAACAAAAACTTCCTGGAAGTAGCAGAAGGCTATACTGAACAGATGGCAATCAATGAGGCAATGAGATGTCTCAAGTGCCGCAAGAGACCTTGCGTTTCAGGCTGCCCTGTAAACATCAAGATTCCTGATTTCATCGCACAGGTGGCAATCGGCGAATTTGAAGAAGCATACAGAATCATTTCAGAGGATTCATCACTGCCTGCAATCTGCGGCAGAGTATGCCCGCAGGAGAATCAGTGTCAGGGAGAATGCGTTCGCTGCGCTAAGGGTGAGCCCGTTGCCATCGGAAGACTTGAAAGATTCGTAGCCGACTGGCATGCAGCAAACTACGGTGATGAGGAAATCAAGCCTGTTGATACAAACGGCCACAAGGTTGCAATCATCGGTGCAGGTCCTGCAGGGCTGGCATGTGCAGGAGACCTGGTTAACAAGGGCTATGAAGTAACAGTATTCGAAGCACTCCACAAGACAGGAGGAGTACTGGTTTACGGAATTCCACAGTTCAGACTTCCTAAGGAAATCGTTGCGGCTGAGGTTGCCAAGCTGGAAGCAAAGGGCGTAAAGTTTGTAACCGACGCAGTTGTAGGCAGAGCAATCACAGTTGACGAGCTTATGAAGGAAGAGGGCTTCGAATCGGTATTCATCGGAACAGGTGCGGGGCTGCCTTCATTCATGAACATTCCCGGAGAAAATCTGATTGGTGTATGTTCAGCGAACGAATACCTCACCAGAATCAACCTGATGAAGGCATATCTGCCTGAATATGACACTCCTATCATGCACGGAGACCGCATCGCAATCGTAGGCGGCGGTAACGTAGCAATGGACGCAGCAAGATGCGCCAAGAGAATGGGAGCCAAGGAAGTATACGTAATATACCGCAGAAGCATGGAGGAGCTTCCTGCAAGAGCTGAGGAAGTACACCACGCAATTGAAGAGGGAATCATCTTCAAACTTCTGAATAACCCTGTTCAGATTCTCGGTGACGAAGAAGGCAATGTTAAGGCAATCGAATGCGTTGAGATGAAACTGGGCGAGCCTGATGCTTCAGGACGCCGTCGTCCGATTGAAATCGAAGGATCCAACTTCGAAATTCCTGTCGATATGGTTATCATGTCAATCGGAACAAAGCTTAACACTCTCATTCTTGACACAACTGAGAAGCTGGAGGCTAACAAGAAGGGCGGCATCGGAACAGACAGTTCTGCAGCCACAAACCGTGACGGAATATTTGCCGGCGGAGACGCTGTAACAGGTGCTGCAACAGTAATTAAGGCAATGGGAGCAGGCAAAACTGCCGCAGCTTCAATTGACGAATTCCTGAAATAGCTGGTTTGGGAATTGTATACATAAGAGCACTGTGCACCGGCATCAACAGAATGCCGGTGCCACAGTCTTTTTTGGTTTAATATCATTATTAAGTATGCACAGGGAGAGACAACAATGGAACGTAAACTGAGATTCGCGCAGTACGGCTGCGGAACAACGGCATCAATACTGCTGAAATACATGATAAACAAAGGGGCCAAGCCGGTGGCCATCATCGACAGAAACGCCGGAAGAAGAGGCAAACTCATTGAGGAGGTATGGCCGGAATGCGGAGCGAAGGGACTTGTAATCACACCTCCTGATGAGGCTGTGGAACTCCTTAAAGAAACGAAACCCGATATCTGCATCATCGCAACACGAAGCACAATGAATGACATAATGGAACCCTTTGAAAACTGCGCAAAGGCAGGAGTATCCGCTATCACAATAGCGGAGGAAGCGGTATATCCATACAATTCCTCACCGGATAAGGCGGCAAAGCTGGACAGGCTGGCGAAGGATGCAGGGGTTGTTTTCTCTGCAAGCGGATTTACGGATACATACTGGGGATCCCTTGTGACAACACTGGCAGGCTCTCTCAACAAGGTAGAGGAAATAGAAGGGTACTGCATTTACAGTGCCTATGCAGACACCCTGGCAGCATATCACGGCGTAGGGCTGACTGTAGAAGAGTTTGAACAGCAGTTTGGAAGCTATAACAGGATGAGCCCTGAGGAGCAGCAGAAGCTGGTTCTGGAGGGTAAATTCGAGCCCATATCAATGTGGAACCAGAACGGCTGGATCTGCAGCAAAATGGGTCTCACAGCAGTATCTCAGAAACAGATATGTGAGTATGAAATCCGTGAGGATGCTGTTTACAGTACAGAGCTAAAGAGAGAATTTGAACCGGGAACAGTAACAGGCTCCAGATTCACCGCCGTAACCGAAACGGCAGAAGGAATTACAATCAAGGGAAGCTGTGCTGCCAGAGTATTCACCCCTGAGGACAGGGAGTACACCTCCTGGAGCATCAAGGGCGAGCCTGATGTTTCCATGCGGTTTGACATGGTAGATGCCAATTACCAGACCTGCTCTAATCTCATAAACAGGATTCCTGCTGTGCTGAACAGCAGCCCGGGATTTATCACATCGGATAAATTTGACAACTGCATCTACATGACGGATCACATAGGAAAATACGTAAAATAGACGAGAACACAAAAAAATGGCACTCCCGGGCGGAATCGAACCGCCAATACATCCTTCGGAGGGATGTGTCATATCCATTTGACCACGGGAGCACATAAAAAATATTTAATTAAAAACACAATCTATATTTTAATGGAAAGATCAGAATTTTACAAGTTCTGACTTTGTTTTGTGCTATAATATTTTTTATAGTTTTTGACAGAAACAGCCAAAGGGGGAAAATCTTAACATGAAGCAGTGGATGTGGAAAAAATTCGTAAAGGACTGGGAAAACATCAGGGAACCCAAGGTAAGAGAGGGCTATACCAGACTCACGGGAATGCTGGGAATCATGGTTAACAGCATTCTATGCGTTATCAAGATAATTCTGGGACTGGCAATACATTCCATCGCTGTCGTGGCGGACGGAGCCCACGACCTGGTGGACTCCCTGGCGGCCTGCATCACCCTGGTGGGTGCCAGAATAGCACGGAAGCCGGCGGACAAAAATCACCCCTACGGTCATGCCAGAGTGGAGTATCTCAGCAGCCTTGTGGTATCGGCAATAGTTCTCATAGTGGGATATGAGCTTATGAAAACATCAATAGACAAATGCCTGCACCCTGCTGCCACAGATTTTTCCTGGCTTATGGTGGGTTTCATGGTATTTGCCATACTGTTAAAGGGATCCTCGGCGCTGTTTACAATAGCAACGGGAAAGCACATAAAATCCCTTCCTGTAATCGCTGCGGGAACAGACAACAGAAACGATGTAATATCCAGTATAATTATCGTAATCGGTATGCTGGTGCACCATTTCACGGGACTGGAGCTGGACGGGTACATGGGATGCATCGTATCTCTCTTCATCCTGTATTCGGGAGTGATGCTGATTAAGGAAACAATCAGCCCTCTTCTGGGAGAACCCCCTGAGAAGGAAACAGTGGAGGAAATGCAGGAAATCATACTGGCACATCCTGAGGTAATCGGGGTTCACGATATGGTAATTTACAAATACGGCCCGGGAAAGGAATTTGCATCATTCCATGCAGAGGTGGACTCGAAGGAGGATTTTCTGGAAATACACGATGTAATAGATGATATAGAGCAGGAAATCCTGAACAGGCTGGGAATAACAGCGACTGCCCACATGGATCCCATTGAGGTTGACAACCCCATAAGAATCCGTATGCAGCAGGTAATTGCAAAGGCAATAGAGGGTCTTGAGGGTGTTGACAGCTTTCACGATTTAAGGGTGGCACCGGGAAAGAACCACACAAAGATAATCTTTGATCTGGTGCTGGAGCCCGGATGCAGAACCGACAGGGACAAAATACTGGAAATCGTATCAAGCGCGGTGAAACAGGAAAACAAAACATATGAGATTGCAGCAAACTTCGACAATCTGTATGTCTGATCCATAGACTTCAATTATCCGGGCTCCTTAGGAGGCAGGGTACATCGGAAGCTATCAGCCAGGCGACAGGCACTTGGTGATGTGCCACCTGGATATGTAATCTCTGATAATGGCTGCAGCAGCGTCATCCGAAAATGGGATGCTGCTGTTTTTTATTGCCTTTGCATCAAGACACTGGCGGGCATAGCGCCTGCGGTCTTCTGTAGGAGTCATGTGCCACAGGGACTTGAAGGCGCTGTAAAAGTATTTGGGATCGGAAAACCCGCACTCAAAGGAAATATCGGAGATAGACATATCAGTGGTGATAAGCAGTATTTCCGCATTATAGCAGCGTATGTAGTTCACCATATTCGAAAAGCTGTTAAAAACCGTCTTGCTTATAAACTGGGAAAAGTAGGTCCGGTTCATGTGCTCCCGGTTTGCCAGCTGGGATACGGTAATTTTTTCCCTGTAATTATCATTAATGTATCTGAGAATACGGGTAAACCGGGAGTACAGATTCTCGTTCATGTAATCGTCCTGATTTTCGTAGTTGAACCAGTTGAAATACTGAAGAAGGGTATCCGCAAGGCTTCTCACGCCTCTGCTGCAGTCCACATTATCGCCTCGGAAGTATATTGTGGAGAGGGCAAGGATAATATCCTTGACCCGGTTCATGGCCGGACGCTGGTAGGGAAAGCAGTGATTGCTTTCGCAGGCATAGTACACATACTGAAGCTCTTCCCACTCGGGCAGAGCAGAAAGATCCAGATGAAGAATCAGGGTCATGTTATCCGAGGACCCGTTTAGATAATGAAGATCATAGAAGTCGATGGAATGAATCTGCCCCTGAGTAAGCACATAGTCCTGATCCGCAGCGATGAGATGGACAGTGCCCTCGAGACAGTAAACCAGCTCGAGCTCTGTAGGGTGTCTGTGGGGATACTGTTTGCCGATTCTGCAGAGCTCCGCCGAAAAGGGCATGTTGTTCTTGTACTTCAGTTTCGGTTCCGGGATAATCATGCTTCCTCCTCCCTATTGTATATGATTTACTATTACATATACATTATAGTCAAATTTTAGATACAAAGTCAATAAACGGATAAAAAATGGCTATAGAAATAGGGCTGACCCTGGGTGATAATTTTTTTGTAAGAACCCAAAGAAACGAAAACAAAGACAAAGGAGTTGAAATTGTATGGGTAAAAAAGTATTGGTACTTGGAACAGGAGCACAGGGAACAACAGTAGCGAAAAGACTGCAGCTTGAACCGAATGTTGACAAGATTATTCTCGGTGATTACGACGAGGCGGCAGTTAAGGAACTGGCGGGAGAACTTGATAAGGCTGAAGCATTCTTCTGCGATGCTTCAAAAAAAGAGAACATCATGCCTCTGATTGAGGGATGTGATCTGGTTGTTAATGCCCTTCCTCTGGCTTTCGGAAAGAATGTTATAGATGCGGCACTGGAGGCAAAGTGCAACTATCAGGATTTCGCAGCTCCTGAAGGATTTGAAGACACCTGGGAAAAATGCATGTACAGACTTCTCACCGAGTACAATGAAAAGTTCAAGGCAATAGGCAAGCTGGCAATAATGGGAACCGGTTCGGCACCGGGCACAATGTGTGTTGTAGCCAGAGATACAATGAAGGATATTGATGAGTGTGAAACAATCTTCATGAATGTTTATGAAGGCGTTGAAGCCAAGAGATTCCAGCCGTACTGGTGGTCTCCTGTAACAGCTCTCAATGACATGGATGACCTGCCTGTGGCGTGGATAGACGGCAAGATGGTTAACACCAAACCGTTCTCACTTCCTATTGAAAGAACCTACGATTATGTGGGATACCCTGTAAGATTTGTGGAACATGCCCACGACGAACCTTTCTATGTTGGAATGAGAGCAGACGATCTCTTCAAAGGCTGCAAAAATGCCTACTTCAAGTACGGCGGAGTGGGAATCGAATTTGCTGAGCCTCTGGCCAGAGCGGGACTGCTGAAGAGAGATCCTGTTGAAATAGACGGACAGATGGTTAACACCCACGAAGTGATTCTGAAGTTCCTGCCTGCACCTCCGAGATTCGCTCACGAAGTTGAGGAGATTATCAAGGAAGGTCTGGTATCGGATACGGGAGCATTCGTTGTTGAAGCACTGGGAAAGAAGGACGGCAAGCCTGTAAGAGTTGAGTCCCATCTGTCGGCACCGGGATTCGTTGAATCCTTCGAGAAGTTCGGTGTAACGGGAGAACAGTATCTCACCGGACAGGGCGGCTTCCTGTTTACCAAGCTCTTTGTTAACGATCAGCTTGAGGATCAGAGCGGATTCATCTCATCAGCCGAGCTGTCTGAGGAGGCAAACGATAAGTATCTGGAATATGCAGCCGAGCTTGAAATCACCCTGGAGAGAAGAATCATCTACGATGATCCGTATTTCGAAGAACAGGAACCGGTTAAGGAATTTGTTCCATGGTGGGAGCAGCCGACAATCACACCTGTCGAACTGTAAAAAAGGTAATAATTTATCGGGGACCGGAGAAATCCGGTCCTTTTTATGTTATAATTACCCGGTAGATTATTATTATAAGGAGAAATGATAATGGCTGAAAAGAAAATGAATATTGTATGCCTTGACATGGAAGGCGTGCTCGTACCGGAAATATGGATTGCCTTTGCAGAGGAAACAGGAATCCCTGAATTCAAGAAAACCACAAGGGACGAGCCGGATTACGACAAGCTTATGGAATACCGTATAAATCTTCTGAGGGAGCACGGACTGGGACTTAAGGAAATACAGGAAACGATAGCAAAGATTGATCCCCTGCCGGGAGCCAAGGAATTCCTTGACAAGCTTCGTCAGCAGACACAGGTTATAATCCTCAGTGACACCTTCGAGCAGTTCGCCAAGCCTCTGATGAAAAAGCTGGGATGGCCAATGATTATGTGCAACACCCTGGAGATTTCAGATGACGGCATGGTTACGAAGCACATCATGAGAATCGAGAAATCCAAGCTGTCAACTGTCAGGGCTCTTCAGTCAATCGGATACGACACAATTGCTGCGGGAGACAGCTTCAACGATCTGGGAATGATTCAGGCAAGCAAGGCCGGATTCCTGTTCAGATCAACGGAGCAGATAAAGAAGGATTATCCTCAGTATCCTGCTTTCGAAGAATACGATGAATTCTACGATGCGATAATCAAGGCACTGTAAATAACAGCTGAAATTAACCCGGGAAAAGTGAGCGGAGGCTCCTTCCCGGGTTTTGATAATGAAGAACATAAGGGAGAGACAATGATTACGGGAAAACAGCGAAGTTATCTCAAAAAACTCGGGCACGAACTTGAGCCCGTTGTTTACATTGGAAAGTCTGACATGACTGAAAACGTAATAAAGGAAATGGACAATCTGCTGGAATCCAGAGAGCTGATTAAAGTCAAACTCCAGGAGGGCAGCACCCTTGATCCGAAGGAGGCGGCAAACAGCGCCGCAGAGGCTCTGGGAGCGGAATTCGTTCAGGCCATAGGCAGAAGATTCGTGCTCTACAGACAGGCATCGGATAAGGAAAAGAGAAAGATTGTACTGCCCAGATAGGAGAAGCGTCAGGAGAGATTATGCCGGAGTTTAAGGTTTATTCGGAATTTGAGCCCATGGGAGATCAGCCCGAGGCAATAGAAAAAATTTCACAGGGAATACTGCAGGGCAGGAGATCCCAGACCCTAATGGGTGTAACGGGATCCGGCAAGACCTTCACAATGGCCAAGATTATTGAGAAGGTTCAGAAGCCCACTCTTGTGATAAGCCACAACAAGACGCTGGCTGCACAGCTTCACGGGGAATTCAAGGAGTTTTTCCCGGATAATGCGGTGGAGTATTTCGTGTCATACTACGACTACTACCAGCCGGAGGCATATGTGGCTTCCACAGATACATACATCGAAAAGGACTCGGATATCAATGCCGAAATAGAGAAGCTTCGCCACTCGGCAACGGCATCCCTCAGCGAGCGAAAAGACGTGATAATTGTAGCCTCGGTTTCCTGCATTTACGGTCTGGGAAGCCCTGTGGACTATGAGAATCAGGTTATCTCACTGAGACCCGGCATGGAGAAGGACAGGCAGGAGCTTCTCAGGAAGCTGGTTGACATCCAGTACACAAGAAACGACATGGCCTTTGACAGAGGCAGCTTCAGAGTAAGGGGAGACATTATCGACATATATCCCGCAGGAGCGGAGAACGCTGTCAGGATTGAGCTCTTCGGAGATGAGGTGGAAACCATCAAGGAGATAAACCCCCTTACGGGAGAAATCCTGGGTCTCAGAAACCATGTGGCAATTTATCCCGCCTCACACTACGTTACTGATGCCGACAAAATCGAGAAGGCCGCCGAATCCATCAATGAAGAGCTTGAAGAAAGAATAAGGTGGTTCAAGGACAGAGGCAAGCTGATAGAGGCTCAGAGAATAGAGCAGAGGACCAGATACGACGTTGAGATGCTGAGAGAAATCGGGACCTGCAAAGGCATCGAAAACTACTCAAGACATCTTGTGGGACTGGAGCCGGGAAGCAGACCATATACCCTTATTGACTATATCCCGGATGACTTCCTGATAATGATAGACGAATCACATGTTATGCTTCCCCAGCTAAGGGCAATGTACAACGGTGACAGGGCAAGGAAGCAGTCCCTGGTGGACTTCGGATTCAGACTTCCTTCGGCGCTTGACAACAGACCTCTGAAGTTTGAGGAGTTTAACAGTCTCGTTAACCAGATAGTGTATGTAAGCGCCACGCCGGCTGAATATGAGAGGAAAGAAAGCGGAGGAATCTCGGCTGAACAGATAATTCGTCCTACGGGGCTTCTGGATCCGGTGATAGAAACCCATTCCACTGAGGGACAGATAGACCATCTGATAGGTGAAATCAACAGGGTTACGGAGAAGGGGGAGAGAGTTCTTGTAACGACGCTGACAAAGAAGATGGCCGAAAGCCTCACAGACTATCTGAGAAATTCAGGAATAAAAGTCAGATATCTTCACTCGGAAATAGACACCCTGGAGAGAATGGAAATAATAAGAGACCTCAGACTGGGGGAATTTGACGTGCTCGTGGGCATCAATCTTCTCAGAGAGGGACTGGATATTCCGGAGGTGTCCCTGGTGGCGATTCTTGACGCCGACAAGGAGGGCTTCCTGAGAACTGAAACATCCCTTATCCAGACCATAGGCAGAGCCGCCAGAAATGTGGACAGCAAGGTCATAATGTACTGTGACGGAATAAGCAGAGCAATGAAGGCGGCCATGGATGAAACAGAGCGCAGAAGAAAGAAGCAGGATGACTACAACAGGCTTCACGGAATAACTCCGAAAAGCGTCAGAAAGGATATCAGAAGCGTTATCGAGGCAACTGCAAAGGCAGAGGATGCCGAGGGCTACGACTCCTTCCTGGCAGGAAGGAAGCCGTCAGAGCTTACTAAGAAGGAACTTAAGGATTACGTGACCAGACTTGAAAAGGAAATGAAACAGGCAGCGGCAGATCTGCAGTTCGAAAGGGCAGCAGAGCTTAGAGACCTGGTATTTGAATACAAGGCCGGCATGTAGATGGAGCATCGTAAATGGCAAAGGACATAGTAATAAAAGGAGCAAAAGAAAACAATCTCAAGAACATAGATGTAACAATTCCCAGGGACAGCTTCGTGGTGATTACGGGCCTGTCGGGAAGCGGCAAGTCATCTCTGGCATTTGATACAATATATGCAGAAGGTCAGAGAAAGTACATGGAGTCACTGTCTTCCTATGCGAGACAGTTTCTGGGGCAGATGGAGAAGCCTAATGTGGAATACATTGAGGGGCTCAGCCCTGCTATTTCCATCGATCAGAAGTCAACCAGCCATAATCCCAGATCCACGGTGGGAACGGTAACGGAAATATACGACTATCTGAGGCTGATGTACGCCAGAATAGGGGTGCCTCACTGTCCTGTATGCGGCAGAGAGATAAGCAGTCAGACGGTGGATCAGATTGTTGAGCTGCTTATGGATGAGGAAGAAGGCACCAGGCTTACAGTGCTGGCTCCCGTTGTGAGACAGAGAAAGGGACAGCACGAGAAAATCCTGGACAGAATTCACCGGGAGGGATTCACCCGTGTGAGAATTGACGGGGAGATGAAGCATCTTGAGGAAGATGAGATATCCCTTGAAAAAACCTTCAAGCACACGATAGAAATAGTAATTGACAGAATCAAGATAAGGGAGGGGGTTCAGAGCAGGCTGGCTGAGGCCTGCGAGCTGGCCGTTGCCCACGGAGAGGGTCTTATACAGGTTATTGTGGGAGATTCCGAAGAAAGAACCTACAGCACATCTCTAGCCTGTCCCGATCACGGAATCAGCATTGACGAGCTTGAACCCAGGATGTTCTCCTTTAACAATCCCCTGGGGGCTTGTCCCGAATGCAAGGGCCTGGGATTCATCAAGACAATCGACCCGGACATACTGATTCCGGATAAGAACCTCAGCATCGAAGAGAAGGCTCTGGGAAATGCCTTTTCCACAATGGAGCACACCAGCTTTTACTGGCAGGTGATAAGAGCTCTGGCGGATAAATACGACGCGGATCTCACTGTGCCATACAAGGATCTGCCTGAGGAATTCAAGCAGGCTCTCCTCTATGGAACGGGCGAGGAAAAGCTGAAGTACGACTACACCAACAGAAACGGAGATGTTCAGCACAGAAATCATTCCTTTGAGGGTATAATTCCAAATCTGGAAAGAAGATACCAGGAGTCAAGCTCAGACTGGATAAAGGGCAAGATAGAGGAGCTGATGAACACAGCAGAGTGCGGCGCCTGCAGGGGCAGAAGGCTCAGACCTGAGCTGCTGGCAGTTACCGTGGGAGGCAGGAACATCTCTGAATTCTGCGACATGTCGGTGGCGGAGGCAATAGAATTTCTGGACACGATGGAGCTGTCAGACATGCACAGAAGGATTGCATCAGAAGTAATCAAGGAGATAAGAAGCAGACTGCAGTTTCTGGCAAATGTGGGACTTGACTATCTGACGCTTTCCAGAGCAGCCAGAACCCTGTCGGGAGGAGAGTCCCAGAGAATAAGACTGGCCACCCAGGTGGGTTCAGGACTTGTGGGAGTCACATACATACTGGACGAACCCAGCATAGGCCTTCATCAGAAGGACAACGAAAAGCTGCTGAAATCCCTGAGAGGTCTCACGGATCTGGGAAACTCTCTGATTGTTGTTGAACATGACGAGGATACAATGTATGCCGCAGATCACATAGTGGATATCGGTCCCGGAGCGGGAATCCACGGCGGGGAACTGGTATGTCAGGGAACTGTTGACGATATAATGGCCTGCGAGAGATCCGTAACAGGTCAATATCTCAGCGGAAAGAAAAAAATAGAGATTCCACGGAGCAGGCGGGAAGGAAACGGCAGGTTTATCAACGTCCTGGGTGCAGAGGAGAACAATCTTAAGAACATAGATGTAAGCTTCCCCCTGGGAAAGCTGATATGCGTGACAGGCGTTTCAGGCTCCGGGAAGAGCAGCCTGGTTAATGAGATTCTCTACAAGGCTGTGGCGGGGGAGATGTACCGCGCCAAGGATAAACCGGGAAAACACAGAGAAATAACAGGCCTTGAGAACATAGATAAAATTATCAGCATCGATCAGCAGCCTATCGGGAAGACACCGAGATCAAATCCCGCAACATACACCGGGGTATTCACCCACATCCGAGACCTCTTCGCACAGCTGCCTGAGGCGAAGCTGAGAGGCTACGGCAAAGGCAGGTTCAGCTTCAATGTGAAGGGGGGCAGATGCGAGGCCTGCAACGGAGACGGAATAATAAAAATAGAAATGCTGTTTCTGCCGGATGTGTATGTTCCATGTGACGTGTGCAAAGGCAAGAGATACAACAGGGAAACACTGGAGGTAAAATACAAGGGCAAGAGCATATTCGATGTTCTTGACATGAATGTCAGCGAGGCGCTGGAGTTTTTCAGAAATCATCCTGCCATAAGCCGGCAGCTGCAGACACTGGAGGATGTGGGCCTGGGTTACATCAAACTGGGTCAGCCAAGCACACAGCTTTCGGGGGGCGAAGCCCAGAGAATAAAGCTGGCATCGGAGCTCTCCAGGAGAAGTACAGGAAGGACGCTGTATATTCTGGACGAGCCAACCACGGGACTTCACTTCGCAGATGTGGACAAGCTGCTTCAGATGCTTAACACACTTGTGGAGCAGGGAAATACCGTTGTTGTAATCGAACATAATCTTGATGTGATAAAATGTGCGGATCACATTATCGATTTGGGACCTGACGGAGGCGCCCGGGGCGGGAATATTGTCGCTGAAGGAACCCCTGAAGAAATCGCTGAAGCGGAGGGTTCATACACGGGAGAGTTCCTGAAGAAAATACTGTAACGGAAAGAGGAAAGAAAGCTGTCTGCTTTTGCTTTAGCATGCTCTTTGTAGTATAATGTGGCAGACGGAAGGAGACTGGATAAAATGATTGAAAAACTGAACCTGACCATGCTGACTGACTTTTATGAAATTACCATGGCCAACGGATATTTTGAAGCGGGAATGACTGATGACATTGCATATTTTGACATGTTTTTCAGGAGAATTCCGGATGACGGGGGCTATGCCATAATGGCAGGGCTTGAGCAGGTGATAGAGTATCTGGACAGCCTGGAGTTCACAGATAAGGACATAGATTATCTCAGAGGCAAGGGAATATTTGATGAAAGATTCCTGGAATATCTGAAGAGCTTCGAATTTACCTGTGATGTGTGGGCTGTTCCGGAGGGTACGCCTATTTTCCCTTATGAGCCTGTCATTACTGTCAGGGGGCCTGTTATGCAGGCACAGTTTGTGGAAACAATGATTCTGCTGCTGGTTAATCACCAGAGCCTTATCGCTACCAAGGCAAGCAGAATAGTGAGAGCTGCCCAGGGTCGTCCTGTTATGGAGTTCGGCACGAGAAGATCTCACAGCACAACTGCAGCCGTATATGGTGCCAGAGCGTCATACATAGGAGGATGTGCGGGAACGGCATGTACAATTGCCGACGAGGAATTCGGAACACCTGCACTGGGAACAATGGCGCACAGCTGGGTTCAGATGTTCGACAATGAATATGAAGCCTTCAAAACCTATACGAAGATTTATCCTACAAACGCCACACTTCTGGTGGACACGTACAATGTCCTGAAATCTGGTGTGCCGGCTGCCATTAAGGTGTTCAAGGAGCTGGATCCTCCGAACAAGGGAATCAGAATAGACAGCGGCGACATCGCATATCTGACAAAAAACGCCAGAAAGATGCTGGACGACGCAGGTCTTGAGGACTGCAAAATTGTAATTTCCAATTCCCTTGATGAATACATTATAAGAGATGTCCTTCAGGAGGGGGCATGCATCGATTCCTTCGGGGTAGGTGAGAGACTTATAACAGCCAAATCGGAGCCTGTTTTCGGAGGAGTATATAAACTGGCCGCTCTGGAGAAGGACGGCAATATGATTCCGAAAATCAAAATCAGCGAAAACGTTGAGAAGATTACAAACCCGGGATTCAAAACAATCTGGAGACTCTTTGACAAGGATACCAACAGAGCTCTCTGCGATATCATCGCCCTGGACGACGAGCCGGCACCTTCAGGAGAGCAGTACGAAATCTTTGATCCGAATGCTGTATGGAAGCGCAAAACAATAACAAACTTCTACGCCAGAAACCTGCGCAGTCAGATTTTCAAAGGCGGCAGGAAGGTATATGAGAGTCCTTCAATTGATGAAATCAAGAAGTACTGCCGGGAGCAGCTTGATCTGATGTGGGATGAAATGAAGCGTTTCGAGAATCCTCAGACATATTATGTGGATCTGTCCCAGAAGCTCTGGCAGCTTAAGCAGGATATGATTGCGGGAAACAAATAAACAACCATAAGTTTAAAGGACGATAATAAAAAGGAGCTGCGGCACCATGTCGGTGCAGCAGCTCTCTGTTTTTTGAATTTATTATAACCTTATCTGTTATCTCTTGTTTGACGCTCCCAGAACGTTTTTAATTTTGTGAGCAACCATGCCCTTTATTGCATCCCTTGCAGGTCCCAGATACTTTCTCGGGTCGAAATCAGCAGGATGCTCAACCATGTATTTCCTGATTTCGGCAGTCATGGCAAGACGAAGGTCTGTGTCGATATTGACTTTGCAGACTCCGTATTTAGCTGCTTCTCTGATCATTTCCTCAGGAACTCCCTGGGCTCCCGGGATGTCACCGCCGTACTCATTGCACTTGGCAACAAATTCAGGCAGAACAGTGGATGCGCCGTGAAGCACCAGCGGTGTATCAGGTATCAGCTTGTTAATCTCTCTGAGTCTGTCAAAATCAAGGTATGGATCGCCTTTGAACTTGTATGCGCCGTGGCTTGTTCCGATTGCAACTGCCAGGGAGTCAACGCCTGTTTTCTGAACGAATTCAGCTGCCTCTTCGGGAACTGTGAATGTGGCATCTCTTGCGGAAACGTTTACAGCATCCTCAATGCCTGCCAGCTTGCCCAGCTCAGCTTCAACAACTACTCCGTGGGCATGGGCATATTCAACAACTTCCTTTGTTATTCTGATGTTCTCTTCGAATGGATGCTTGGAACCGTCAATCATTACGGATGTGAAGCCGTCATCAACGCATTTTTTGCATATATCAAAATCCTCACCGTGGTCAAGGTGGAGACAGATGTCAACGCCTGTATCAATGATTGCAGCTTCCACAAGCTTGGTGAGGTATGCAGGCTTGGCGTACTTTCGCGCTCCGGCGGAAACCTGGAGAATAAGAGGTGCGTTTTCCTGCTGTGCAGCTTCAACGATTCCCTGTATGATTTCCATGTTGTTAACATTAAATGCGCCTACTGCATAATCACTCTTTAATGCCTTTGCAAACATTTCACTGGATGTAACTAATGCCATTTCGTCCTCCTTTACTGCTCCTGCTCCGAGGAAGCTTCGGTCTTATCTTCGCTATCCCCGCCGTCAGGTTGTGTTGTGGTAGTCTCTGTTGTGGTATCGACAGTCTGTGTTGTCTGTGTTTTGGCAGACTGTTCGGCAAGCTTAGCCGGGTAGTCAACAATGGCACCTATGCGGTTCCAGATAAGAAGCCCGGCAAGAACAAGAATCACCAATACGATGATAATATCGTTCTTGTTGTAAAAGAAATCCTTCAATCTGTTCATAAATCATACTCCCTTTTCATACATAGACACAATAACACATTTTCGGGTTTTGCTCAAGCCACCAGTCTTGTAATAACCTGTATTTTTAGTGTATAATAACCTGGTTAGTGAGGCAGAGCTGAATGATAAAAGTTGAAATAACTTCAAATGACGGAGGGCAGAGACTGGACAGGTTTCTGAAAAAGTATCTGAAGCGTGCACCTCTGTCGGCAATATATAAGATTATACGCAAAGACCTTAAACTGAACGGCAAAAGAGCCAGGGAGGATACTCTGCTGAAGGAGGGTGACGAGCTGGTCCTTTACATGGATGAGCAGCGCTTCGAAGAACTGACTGCGCCGGTGAGAAAACACCGCGCCAGAAGGCAGTTCAAGGTGGCCTACGAGGATGAGAACGTTCTGATTGTGATTAAGCCAAAGGGCCTTCTGACCCACGGGGATTCCAGGGAGAAGAAGAACACTCTGATGAATCAGGTGTGCGGATACCTCCAGGACAAGGGTGAATACGATCCCGCAACGGAGAAGGTGTTCACGCCGTCTCCGGTGAACAGGCTTGACCGTAATACAACGGGTCTTGTTATTTTCGGCAAAACCGCCCCGGCATTAAGGCAGCTGACAGCTCTTATCCGGGAAAGGGAGGCTGTGTCGAAATACTATTTGACAATAGTGGCTGGCAGCTTCGACAGAGAGATGATAATTGAGGATTCTCTTCTCAAGGACGAACGGCGAAATACCGTAAGTGTATCCGAGAAGGGACAGATCTCCAAGTCCATAGTGCGTCCCCTGAAACGGACCCGGGACGGCAGATTTTCTCTTGTTGAGGTGGAGCTTGTTACCGGAAGAACCCATCAGATAAGAGCACATCTGGCATCAAAAGGATTCCCCCTGGCAGGGGATTCCAAGTACGGAACGGGGGCGGCAGGCCGCAGGGCAAATGAAATTGTCAGGCGTTTAGGGGTGACTACACAGCTTTTGCATGCCGCAAGGCTTGAGTTTGGAGATATAGATGAGGAATACACCGCATTGTCGGGGCTTGATAACCTGACTGTGACGGCGGAGATACCGGGAGAATTTGATAGAGTATGGAGAAAACTGGAACAAAAAAAGGAGAATTTATAAAGGAGCTGCTGAAGGATTTCCTGGTGGCGGCTGTTATCGTTTTCCTGATAACCCTTGTGATAAAGCCTACGATTGTCAAGGAAACTTCCATGCTTGACACTCTGCAGCCGAATAACTATCTGATTCTGAACAAGCTGGCATATGTGGGGGACAGGAGCCCTCAGCGGGGAGACATAATAGTATTTGAGTCAGAGCTTGAGAACGCGGAAACCGGCAGGAACATGCTGCTGATAAAACGTGTTATCGGAATTGAGGGGGATGAAATTTCCTTTAGAGACAACAATGTTTACAGAAACGGCAAGCTCCTGAAGGAGGATTATGTTTGTAAATCAGATGAGACTCCCGTAACATATCCCGAGGCCAGCTTCACTGTGGGTGAGGATGAAGTTTTCGTAATGGGTGACCACAGGCAGGTGAGCCGGGACAGCCGTTATTCCGAGGTGGGAATGGTAAGTGAAGATTCTATTACAGGAAAGGCCGTTATCAGATTGTATCCATTTAATGAAATCGGTCTGCTGTAGCTGAAATTGAGGTAATGTGTTAGAATGAAGCTGGTAGCAAACAACAAAAAAGCCCGACATGACTATTTCATCGAGGAAACATATGAAGCAGGAATAGCCCTTACCGGTACGGAGATAAAATCCGTCAGACAGGGAAAGGTGAGCATCAAGGAAAGCTATGCCAGAATATCCGGGGAGGAGGTTATTCTCCACGGAATGAACATAAGCCCCTACGAGCAGGGAAACAGATTCAACGTTGATCCCCTCAGGGAGAGGAAGCTTTTGCTTCACAAGCGTGAAATCAGGAAGCTTATCGGATATACCACCCAGGAGGGGCTGACTCTTGTACCCCTGAAAATGTACATAAATGACAGAGGCAAAGCCAAGGTTGAGCTTGCTGTGGCAAGGGGCAAGAAAAACTACGACAAGAGACACGACATCGCCAAGAGGGATGCGGAGAGAAGAATGCAGCAGGCAAGGAGGAAATGATGCAGGATTTATTTAATAAAATAGGCAAATTCGCAGGAGCGGCGGCTGAAACAGCTTCAAGCAAAGCCGAAGAGATGCGTGAAATAAACAAGCTTAAGAGCGAACAGAATGACTTGAAAACCGAGTACTCATCAGTTAAGAGAAAGCTGGCGGACTATGTGTTCAAGAAGTATCAGGAGGGAACTCTTGAGGATGAAACTCTTAAGGAATTCTGCGCCAAAATGCAGGAACTGAGAGACTCAATCGATGCTCTTGATGAGGAAATCAGTGAAGTCAAGAAGGACTACGAGGAAAAGGCCGCAATCAGAGCAGAGGAAAGAAACAGACTGTAAACACCGGACTGTAAACACCGGACTGTAAATACCGGAGGAGGGCTGTGCTTTTCCCGGCCCCCTCTGATAATAATACATGGGGATGTTAAGGTTTCGACGGGGGTGTGGAAACCGGATAAGCGAGCCGAAGTTGCCAGTCTTCGTAAAAAGGGCACGTTAAAGATAAACGCTAAAACTAACAACAATTACGCACTGGCAGCATAGTTCTGCCCCGCGCGTCAGCCGCTGTTCACCTGCAGGCAGCGTAACTGACGTCAAACATGCAGGAAACCTTAGGGTGAGTTCCCGGTAGCTCTAAGGACCCACGGGATAGCTGATTCTGCAGTCTGCCTATGGACGGCAGGAAAGGCGAAACAATAAATCATGGGCTGCGCTCGGAGAAATTCCGGTGAAAATGCTTTCGGACACGGGTTCGATTCCCGTCATCTCCACCATAGGTATGGCTCTGGTCAGAAATGGCCGGAGCT
>JBJESQ010000036.1:0-4366 GCA_051882875.1 Lentihominibacter sp.
GCCCATATACTCTGGCAATTCCGTCACCTACCTGAATTACTGTCCCGAAATCAGAGATATCAAGCTTGCTCTCATAGTTCTTTATCTGCTCTTTTATGACCGAGCTGATCTCCTCTGGTCTCAAATTCATATATCCGTTCCTCCCTAATTAGATTTCAGCTGACTTGCCATTTCCTCAAATCTCCTCTTGAAGGATGCATCGATAATCTTTCCTTCAATAAGGATTTTCACACCGGCAATCAGAGTAGGGTCTATTTCGTTTTCCAGTTTCACGTTCTCGCGCAAAAGCTTCGAGGTCTGTTCCTCCAGCTGGGCCAGTCTGTCATCACTGAGCTTCACAACAGAGTAAACCGTTCCGTAGGAAACACCTTCCTCTTTTTCAATGAGATTCTTGTATGCTTTCATTATTTTTCCGAAGCTGGCGGTCCTTCTCTTGTCCACCAGAATGCACAGGAAATTCATAAGTTCCCTGCATATTTCCCCTTCGAAAATATTCTTCAAAACAGCTTTCTTTTCTTCTGCGGAAATCGCAGGGTAGTTAATGAACGCGCTGAGTTCCTGTTCTCTTTCAATTATGTCCAGAACCTGAAAGCCCTCCTCCAGAATCTCCTTTTCAGTCCCTGTATCCCGGGCTGCTTCACGAAGCGCAGTACCGTATACCAGGTCAACCGTTAACTCTGCCATTGTCCGCTCCTTGCATTCTTAATCACATCATCAACGATGGTCTCATGACCAATGCCTTCAATTTCTCTTCCTACAATCTGCTTTGCCGCAAGCATTGCCAGTTCTGAAATCTCCTGGCGCATCTCCTCCATGGCCTTGGCGCGCTCCTGCTCGATGGTATGCTCAGCCTTGGCAATTATGTCGCTCGCCTGCTTTCTGGCATCCTCTATTATCATCTGAGCCTGAGCATCCGCCTTCTGACGGGCAGCCTTGATAATCTCTCTGCCCTCTTCCTCAACACCTGCGATACGCTTGGAGTAATTTGCCATTTTCTCGTCTGCTCTCTTGTTCATGGCATTGGCACTGTCAATGGCATCCTGAATGGAATTTGCTCTGTCGTCCATGAACTTCTTGATTTTTTCCCAGAAGAATTTCTTTGTAATGAGAAACAGGATGAACACGTTACACAGTATCATCAGTGAAGACCAGTTAAACTCTATCAATCCCTGGACCATTTCCATGGCTGTCCCTCCTTCCTACACTTTCTAGTACAAAGGCAATAACTTCCGGTTTCTTATAACAACGGGTTCGCGAAGAGCAGCATGATTGCAATTACCAGCGCGAAAATACCTGCCGTTTCTGTCAGAGCTACACCTATCAGCATGAGCTTCAGAAGAGTACCCTGTGCCTCAGGCTGACGAGCTGTACTCTCTACTGTTTTACCTGCATTGAAACCGATACCGATTCCTACACCTATCATGGCAATCATTGCCAGACCGGCACCAAGTGCCGAAAAAGCAGCTATAAGATCTGTGCCTGTAATTCCTGTCATTTTGTTATCCTCCTTCGTATTGCAAAATATTTCTTAATCCTGCTGTGCCTGCCTTTGCATCAGCTTTCTACAGGATGTCTTCCGTTATCGATAAATACCATAGTCAGCATTGTGAATATGTATGCCTGAAGTATCGGCTCGAACATGTCGAACCAGAAGTTCAGCACCAGGGGCCATCCTATCTGGAAGAACGGAACCACCGATTCCCTTGCCAGCTCTCCCGTAAATACCTCCACCAGCGCTGCGGATGCGGTGTGAAGTCCGCTGTAAACCAGCGCCATCAGGATTACACCCGCCAGTATGTTTCCGAAAAGTCGGCATGCCAGTGTTATCGGAAACATGGTGTCACTGAGAATGTTAAGGGGCAGCATGAAGGGGTATGGTGAGGAAAGTTCCTTGATGTAGCCCTTCGCCGTCTGAACCTTTATCGCGTTGTAATGAATCAGTATGAAGGTTACAACTGCCAGCGGGAAGGTGCAGTTCAAATCCGCTGTAATCGGACGCAAATCCAGTATCCCCAGCATGCTTCCGAAGGCAAGATACACAATAAGCGTCCCGCAATAAGGTGCAAATTTCTCGCTGACATCTCCCATTACATCCTTAACCATCTTGTAGACAAACCCCACCAGGATTTCTCCCAAAAGCTGAGCGCCCCGTGGAACAGTCTGCATCTTTCGTGTGGCAAAAAAGACGAAAACCAGTATCACCAGACTGACGATTACACTCCAGCAAACCGTTTCGCTGATAGGAACACTGCCGATTCTGAATATTATCCGTGGTCCTAATTCCATTTGCTCACCTCCTTACCAGTCATCTTCCTCGTCGTACTCGGACAGGTCCTTCCACTGCTTCGGCTCTGTCCAGTCGTTTAGAGGGTTTTTCTTTTTTCTGAAGAATCTATATACAATTCCATAAAGGAACATGATTCCGAAGTGCAAAGTCACAAACCCGGCAATGCAGCCGAATCCGCAGGGAACTGCGATTCTGATGCATATAAAAAAAATTGTTCCGTACATAATCAGCCTTGCCAGATACCCCAGAATTATCGGGGATTTCCGGCCCGTTAACATCAGTGCGCTGCCTGTTCCCACCAGGATAAAAACTCCTGTTACCGATACCGCAGTACCCGCCGCCAGACCTAATAAAAACGTAACATCCCAGCCTATTGCGATAAGGGATGCCAGCTCAGCTACCACGGCCATTATCAGGGCCCAAAATATTAACTCATTTCTAAATGCCTTAAGATTTGTAACTGCTTTCATAATCAAATCAGATTATACACCTTTTTGCTGTTCTTTCAACCCCTTGTATAAAAGTTTTTGTTTTAACAAACTCAGTAATTCCAAGGGTTTCAGCATTTACCAAATTATCAGAATTCATTGTATATATATTAGTTTGCTCTTTGATGTAACGTTTTTGCGCGCGCCAAAAGGTGGCATTTTTCAATGGTTGCGGGATTTTTTTGCATGAAAAAAGAGCCTGAAATCAGGCTCTTTCTTATCATTGTTTCATAATTGTATTTTTTATTCAATTTCTGAATCCGGGTCTTCTTCCTCTGAAACATCTTCAACTTTTCTGTCTATAATTGAGAAGACTTCTTCGATTATTCTAAGTGCTGCCCAGCAAGTTACGTCGTTAACATCAAGAGGCGGTGCCATTTCCACGATATCCATATCAGTTACCGGGAGATTGTTTACGATAAATCTAACAAACTCGATAAGTTCTCTTGATGTAATACCGCCTGATACAGGTGTTCCTACTGCCGGTGCGAAGGCTGGGTCGAGAACTCCTATATCCAGTGTGAAGTACAGGCAGTCATAATCCTTGAACTTGTTGTATATCATCTGGCAGCACTCTGAGAAGCCCTTATGGAACATATCAGTTGCCGAGATGACAGTGATATCCTTCTTTCTTCTGATGAGCTCAACTTCTTCTGCTTCTGCCGCACGGATTCCCAGGAACAGCAGGTCCTCTGCATCCACAACATCGTCAAGTGCTCTCTTGGCTGTATTGGCGTGAGACCAGATCTTGCCGTCATAGCAGTCACAAAGCTCCATGTGGGCGTCGAAGTGAATGATTCCTATCTTCTTGCCGTGATTTGTTCTTCCGAACGCCTTCTGCAGCGGAATTGTAACTGAGTGGTCTCCACCCAGGAACAGGTTGAAGTTGCCATGCTTCATCATTCTCATAGCCTCATCCTCAACTCTGGCGAAGCATTCTCCCCAGGTTCCGCTCATGTTTACATCACCGAAGTCGTATACAAGCTGACGATCCTCCAGCACATGCCAGTCGTCAGTTGCGTTCGGCATGAAGTTTTCCGCAAATTCTCTGATTTTAGCAGGGCCCTTGGCTGCACCAGGTTCCTGGGTCTGTCCTCCGTCAAAAGGAATTCCCATTACATTTACCTTGGCTTTCTCAGGACTGTCCGCATTAATGCCTATCCATTTGTACATTGCGTATCCTCCTTGGATTTAGTTTTTCTTATTTTGATATATGACGGGATTTACGCTTTTCAGGGCCTCTATCCCATTCAATTGCATCGATGTATACTACAGCATCCTTTTTCATGTCAAGGAAGCCGCCGGCTGCTGAAGCAACAAGCCATTCATCCTCCGGTGAGTCCTTTTCCTTTATCCTGAGCTGTCCTGCATCGAGGAGCTTGCATGTCCATTCATGATCTGCCATAAAGCCCTCTTTGCCGTCCTGGGTTGTAACAATAATATGCTCAACCTCGCCACTGTAGAATCTTTTCGATGGTGTCATTACCTCTAATTTGAAACTTGCCATTATGAATCACCTCGAAACATCTATACTATGCCTTACTCTTCTCGTATTTGTCAACTACTTCGTCTATGCTTCCGGCAAACAGGA
>JBJESQ010000037.1:0-27755 GCA_051882875.1 Lentihominibacter sp.
AATGAAAATCCGCAACCTCAGTAGTATCAACGGATTGCGGATTTCGTTGGTACACCATCAGGGGCTCGAACCCTGGACACCCTGATTAAGAGTCAGGTGCTCTACCAGCTGAGCTAATGGTGCTCGTTTTCTCGTCGCTCGCGCGCTTAATTATATTAACATACCTCTATAGTCTGGTCAACAATAATTTTAATATTTTTTAAAAAAATTTATAGATAAAACCATTCGCTCACAGGTACGAAATTTTCAGCAAGAAATTGCTATTTTGAAGGCTTTTGCTGAAAAATCAATGGGGATGCCCCGTGTCATTCAGCAAAATCAGGCGATTCTGCCAGTTCTTGCTGAAAGTATTTCAAACGTCGGCTCAGTTTACAGGTGAATAATGTCATATATCTCCATATATTAACATTGTTTCAGCTAAAATGCAGTTTTTGGGGAATTATTGCTGAAAATCCTGTCCCTGAGCCCCTCGGTTCCCTGAATTCACGTCCCTGAACGTCCCTGAATTCCTCGAAATCCCGGTACATCCCTCGGCACTACAGATAAACCTCAACCATCATTGCCAGAATGAACACCAGACAGGCTATTCCCATTACCAGCACCATCTTCCGGGCCCGGGCCTTGTTTTTCTCCCGCTGCTCATCCTTGTCCAGCGGACTCTTGTTTAAATTGTACATGGCTTTACCTCCATAAGGCACTCCACCTGGCCGCCGTTATCGGGCCTTCCGCCTGCCGCCTACCGTTCCGCCAGCTTGCGGTAAAGCTTCCAAAGGCCGTCTGAGCCTTCAATCAAGCGTCTCTCAAGAGCCGAACCTGCCGAATCAACTGAACCGGCAGAATCATCCGACCCATCCGCAGCACCGGAAGGAATCAGGATAACATCCTCCCCCTCGAAGCTGTAGCCTGCCCGGGAGCCGTCCTCCATGGTAAAGTAAACATGGTGATAGGAATCTGTCACCGACAGGTTTACCTCATCCTCCAGTACGGTAATGTTCTTCATGGCCTTGTAGGCCTGTCTGATAACATCAGGATCGGAGGACTCAATTTCCTCGTTTCCTCCACCCTGATCATAAAGCAGATTCACGCTGACCACACGGTCATCTTCCATGGCTTCCATCAGGCGCTTCGCCTCCCGGCTTTTGTCATACATCAGAAGCGGTGTCCTGCCGTCAATCACATCCGAAATACCCGGAGTATCATCGTCGTTCAGATCTTTGTCACTGCCGCTGTCACCGCCAAAAAAACCGCTGGGCACACCAATGGCAAGTGCCAGTATGACACAGAGAATCATGGACCCCACCAGGGCTATTCCTGTTTTAGAAACCTTACGCATATTCTACCTATTTACCAAACATCAAGCATCCGGCAGGATCTATCCCTCCAGCTTCTCAGCTGCAGCATCCAGCCAGTCTCCCTCGAACATTTCAATCATCCCTCTATCGCAAAGGGCCGCCAGCTTCGGATCGATAGGAAGCTTTGCCAGCACATCCAGACCGAAATCCTTCGCAACGGCATCCACCTTGCTCGGTCCGAAAATCTGAGTTTCCTTACCACAGTCAGGACACTTGAAATATGAATAGTTCTCCACAAGTCCCAGAACGGGAACGTTCATCATCTCTGCCATCTTGATTGCTTTGCTTACAACCATGGCAACAAGATCCTGAGGTGAGGTAACAACGATAATTCCGTCAACAGGAAGTGACTGGAATACTGTGAGAGGTACATCACCTGTTCCCGGAGGCATGTCTACAAACATGTAGTCTACATCCCCCCAGCAGACATCTGTCCAGAACTGCTTAACAAGACCTGCTATCACAGGACCTCTCCACAGAACAGGATCCGTATCATCCTCCAGAAGATTGTTCACAGATATTGTCCTGATTCCCGTCTTCGTAGGCAGAGGGATGATACCCTTGTCGTCTGCCGACGCCTTCTCAACAATTCCGAACTCTTTAGGAATGGACGGGCCGGTTACGTCCGCATCCATAACTGCAACCTTGTAACCCCGACGCTGCATTGTTGTTGCCATAAGTGATGTAACAAGGGACTTTCCTACACCGCCCTTGCCGGATACGACAGCAATCACCTTCTTCACATTGCTTCCCGGATTAGGTTCCGCCAGGAGGGACTCAGGGTCAAATTCCCCGCAGCTTCCGCCGCTTGGACAGCTTCCGCAGTCATGTGAACAGGTGCTCGGTTCCGGCTTCTGTCCGCATGTATCAGGTTCAGAACCGCAGCTTCCGCAGTCTCCGTCACAGTCTAATTTCTTCAGATTCTCAAACATTATATACGCCTCTTTTCTTATTATGATTTACTCTTTATGCTGCGCCTATCGGTGCAGCGCTTACCAGTATATTGCTTACCGGCACAGCGCTTATCGCTGCCGCGCCTATTCCACAGTGCCCAGAGCGGTGAAGCAGGCATCCTGCAGCTTCTCGTCCTTTCTCAATCTGTTTCTTATGGGTTTCCACACGGGAGCATGGAAGAAACATTCATCAGTAACACTCATCATGTACTCAAAATCCCCTGCAGGAATGGCAATGGATATCTCATTCTCATCCCGGAACTTTCTCTGAGCCAGATCGCTTCCCGTAATAACTGCACGAGGCTTTTCCCTGGTCAGCTCACCGAAAGGAATTCTGGTCATGGAAGCGCACCCCGATGCCGTGGTGGCAATCACCCTGTCAAACTCAGGCTTGTCGTAACCGTGAAGCACTATCACCGCTGACAGCTGATCCGGATTGCAAAAGCAGACAACCACGTCACATTCCAGTCCTTCGCGGTACGGCTCAAATTTGATGCCGTCGAATACGCCGCCTTTGCCGTCATCCATCACATTCTTGGGGAGTCCATCCCAGAGCCCGCAGGCGCACTCCTCAGAGCACTTGAACCTCTCCCCGTCAGGAGTCCACTGCTGGGTTGAACCCTTAGAGAGGAACAGCCCGAAGCCTCCCGGAATCTGAGGTGTCCTGTCCTTGAATCCAGCGTTGGCCTCGAAGCCTTTGCATCCGCAGTAGCCCAGGCCTGTAACAATGGTTTCCTCCTGCTCCAGAACCCTGTCCCAGAGCCTGTATATGCACCCGAAGGTGTGCTTCGGCTCCTCATCCTTCAGATACACTCTGGTGATTCCCATCACCTTGTTCTGAAGTTTGACTTCCTTTTCAAATTCCGCGAAACTCATATTAGATATATTCCTTCTCTACATATTCACTTGTTGCCGCCTTAAGGAGAGCACCGTACTCAGGTCTGAACTTAACTGTGTCTCCAACCTTGTACTCCCTGTCGCAGCCTGTTACATCCAGGATCATGTGGTCTGAGCTTCCACCCAGAATATCTATCTGCTCATCCAGCGGAGTGAGTCCGTCAATATCCACATCCTGTTTGCCGATTCCCAGAATTGCTCTCTTGATAACGCCCCTGTCCTCGTATTCAGGCACATTGCCGAAGGCATCCTTGCCCACCTCTCCGATAGGAAGGGACGGCTTTTCCTTCAGCTCGATAATCTGAGCCTCAATAAGTATCGCATCGTGAACTGTTCCGGGAACAGTCTCGCCGTAGGCTGTGTCGTTACCCAGCAGGAAGCTCTCTCCCAGACGAAGGTTGCTTATCTTTTCAGGCATGTCCTCCTTCCAGATAAGATAAATTGAACTGGAGTTTCCGCCGGAAATAACTTCCAGGCTGCGTCCGAGCTTAGCTTCAACCTTGCCTGCGATATCACAGAGAACAGACAGATTATCATTCTTAGGAATAATCGCGCCGTAGCATGTGAGGTTTGTACCCATTCCGAAAAGCTCAACTCCATCCATGGCCTCTATCTCAGCTGCCGCATCAAGGATTGCCTCTTCGTTTTCAAAGAACATTCCCTCTCTCAGATCTCCCAGGTCAACCATGAGAATAATCTTGTGAACCTTGCCCTGCTTCTTCGCCTCCTCGGCGATGGCTCTGATGGTCACCATTTCCGAATTCTGGCTGATATCAACATACTTCACCAGATCCTCAATCTCACTCATCATAGGCAGACGCAAAAGCACACTCTGCTTGCCGTTTGCAGCCACCAGATCGTAATACTTCTTTATATTTGCAACTCTGGAATCCGCCAGGAAATCAACCTGCGGGTGCTCAGCCAGCATTTTGCAGACATTTCTGTCCGCGCAAAGAGCCTTGGTGACCAGCATCATAGAGCAGCCGCCGTCCTCCTTGGTGATTCTGGCAACCGCATCAACATTTGATTTCAGCTTCTTCATGTCGATTATCATCTTTGGATACATTTTTATAACCATCCTTTCTCTCTATAATCATTTTTTCCTGTGCTTCTCTATAAAGCAGGCCTTCTCCGTTACGGTGCCTCTGATTACATCTTCTGCAAAGGCTCTGCATGTCGGTGCTCCACAGACTCCGCAGTCAATACCCGGAAGGTCTCTGAGCACCTTGCCCATCTCCTCCATCTTCTTCAGAGCAACCTTCAGATCGCCGTCAAGCTGCAGAACAGGATTATACTTAAGCTCCTTGTGTCTGCGAAGCTCCTGAATATTATTGCTTGTATTCAGATATCTGCTTCCGTATTTCATTTTGGCCTCGTCCACAAGCCGCTTCATATTGGCCCTGGCAGAGTAAGGGTCCTTCACTGTTAGGGAACCTCCCAGACAGCCGCCTACACATGCATCCGCTTCGATGAAGTCAAGGTTTTCAAGCTTGTCATTCTCCAGCTGCTCGAAGATTTCTATTATTTCAGGAATTCCGTCCACCGCCAGGAATCTGTCTGTTCCTATGGCAAGGCTCTCACCTCCCGGACTTGTCCATCTCAGTCCTGTCACCCCTGTCTTCTCAAGCTCCTCCACATCACTGTCGTCAAGATTCTTGAGGTTTGCCAGTACCGGTCTGTAAAGATCGGTGATGGCAATCATTCCGTCAACATATGATTCCTCATCATCCTCCTCATTTGCCTTAACAAAGGAAATTTTGGAGGTACACGGTGCGATGAAGAAGATACCTATCTTCTTGCCGGGGTGTTCCTTCTCGGCCTTTGTTCTTGCCATTTCGGCAACAATCTCCACAGGCGGCTTGAATTCCAGCACGCAGTCCAGCAGGCTCGGGAATTTCATCTGTATAAGCTTTAAGACAGAAGGGCACCCCGAGGAAATCAGCGGACGGCCGCTTCGGTCCGCCATCAGACACTTTCTCCTCGTGGCATCGCTGACAATTTCAGCACCTATGGCCTCCTCATAAACCTCATCAAAACCCACCTGCTTGATTGCTGTAAGCAGGTGGTTTCTGGATTTCACATTTTCGAACTGGCCCATGAACGCACTGGATGGGATGGCTATTCTG
This sequence comes from Lentihominibacter sp., assembly GCA_051882875.1. Classification (GTDB taxonomy): domain Bacteria; phylum Bacillota; class Clostridia; order Peptostreptococcales; family Anaerovoracaceae; genus Lentihominibacter. Next base: position 5,329 of record JBJESQ010000037.1, read on the forward strand.
TGGTCATACCCCTCGGTGATTTCCATAGAATCCACCAGCGGCTTCATGGCATGGCAAGGACAGATTTTGACGCACATGCCGCACTCGATGCAGCGGGCCGGATCAACCTCCGCCTTCCAGTTTCTTATTCGTATTGCCTCGGTAGGGCATACCCTTACACAGTGAACGCAGCCTTTGCACCTCTCGTCAATACGCACAATCGACGTGATGTTCTCCCGAACATCCGTTGTGGGACCCTCGGTCAGCCCAAGGTTATGCAGCTTGCCGCATACGGTAAATGTAGGCATATTGGTGGACGCCAGAGCAATGTTTCTGTTCTGGGCCAGCTCAATCATCGTATCCGTGGCAGCCTTGCCTCCGGTTATGATTATGCATGATATGTTCATCATTTCCGAGGCTCTTATTACCTGAGGATTTACAAGGCTTGTTATGAGAATGCTGTCGTCCACATTGCCCAGCATGACGTTACTCATCATATCCGTAGCAACTGCATATTTATAATCTCTCTCCAGCAGTTCCTCGTTTGGATAGAGCTGTTTGCCGTTAAGTTGTATGAGTATTTCTCTTAATTTCATTGCCCTGTTACACTCCGGTTATACTCCCTCAAAGCTCCTGAGCCAGCTGATAAATCCGGCTGCAGTAATCTTGCCCTTCTCATCCCTGATTTCATCACCGTATTCTTCGAGATCTGCACTGCTTTCTCTCGTGTTAATGGCATCCAGGCTGTGGGCATCGGATGAATAGAGGTAAAGCTTGTCATACTTTTCCTTTACCCTTTCGGCAAATGCCCTGCCCTTATCGTTATTCGTGAACTCCAGTGCCTTGGCTTCAGGAAACTCCGGAAGAGCTCCCAGCACAGAAATAACGCTGTAGGCCTTGCTCTCAAGGTGGGCGTAAACTGCCAGTCCGTTCATCTGTCTGGCAGCAAAGATTATTTCCTCTATTGTCATCTTTGTGGGAAAGCGCAGGAGCCTGTCATCCTCGTATTCCACTTCTCCGAACTCGTTGCAGATGAACTGATGTCCCAGCTTGGAAGGCTTATTGCTCTTGTTGTGGAGGTTCTTGCCTACAAGGACTCCCATTCTTGAGGCTGAAGCCATGTCAGGGAAGAGGCATATCATGTGAACTTCCTCTGCCGATTCAATTTCTATTCCCGGGATAAATGTAATACCTCCATCCAGCTCGTATTCCACATAGTCGTGAGCTGCCTGGAGATTGTCAATGGTGTTGTGGTCTGTTATGGCAACCACATCCAGGCCGTTTTCAATGGCACGGTCTATTACTTTGGTAGGCATCATGTCGTCAGCAGCGTCTGCCGAGAGGCATGTGTGCACATGCAGGTCATAGGTTATCATTTCAGCACCTCGTGAATTTTCCAGGCAAGCTCGTAGCTTTCCTTATCGCTTGAAAGAATTGAAACACCGGCATCCTCTGCCTTTTCGATTATGCTGTCTTCAACCTGAGCGCCACCTGCAATGATAATGCATGCGGCATCATTAAGATCTGCCACCTGCACAATGTTCATGTGTGTCTGGGAGGTAATCCATGCGCTGCCCTCCTGACACTTGCTCATAACAATGCTCAGCAGATCTCCGATATAAACATCTGTAATTTCTTTGTCCATACCTGCCTCAGTCAGCTTCACCAGATTCAGTTCTTTAACAAGATTTTCTACTTTCATGTTCTGTCTCCTCGTATTACAACAAACTCTATCTTTTCCTATTTATGTAGGTTTATTACCATTATCACTTCTGTGCCCTGTCCCGGACCGGTGATAATCTCCAGCTCGTCGGTGTTCTTGGCAATGTTGGGCAGTCCCATTCCTGCGCCGAAGCCCATTTTCCTGACCTCCTCGTCTGCAGTGGACCAGCCCTCCTGCATGGCCAGTTTCAAATCGGGGATTCCTTTTCCCTCATCCTTCACTGTTATTTTTATTCTCTCGTCACTGATGTCTGCCAGAGCCTCGCCGCCTCCTCCGTGAATGAAGGCATTGATCTCCGCTTCATACATGGCAATTGCCACCCGCTTTATGATTGAAGGTTCAACCCCCAGCTTCGTCAGAGTCCTCTTGACTGAACTGGAGGCCTCTCCCGCCATTGAGAAATCATCCTTGTCAATCTTATAATACTGTTCCATATGATAATCCTCTGTCCTATACTGCCGTTTTCTTAACAACTATTTCCATGTCTTTTACCAGCTTCACAAAGAGCTGCGCCAGCTCAGGTTCAAACTGGGTTCCCTCACCTGCCTCAATCTGCTGCACCGCATAGTCAACGGACATTCCCTTCCTGTAAGGTCTGTCTGTGGTCATGGCGTCAAAGGCGTCGGCTATTGCCAGGCATCTGGCAGCAACAGGAATATCCTCTCCGGCTGTTCCCCTAGGATATCCCTTGCCGTCCCACCTCTCGTGGTGTCCCACCGCGGCAGGAATCAGATAGTCCATTGACGGCAGATGCCGTATCATGTCGATGGAACTGTTAACATGGCTCTTGATAATCTCATACTCTTCCTTTGTCAGAGCGCCCTCCTTCTTGAGAATGCTCTCAGGAATGCTGATTTTGCCTATATCGTGCAAAAGCCCCGCAGCGTATACCATTCTGATCTGGTCGTCACTCATCCCGCTTGCGGCGGCCAGGATTGCCGCATACCTTGCGACGTTCTTGCTGTGCTTCGCCGTGTAGTGATCCTTGGCGTCAATTGCTGCAATCAGTGCAAATATTGCCTGTGATGATTCTCCCAGTGCAGTATTCTTATTAATTTCTATTATTCTCTCAACTCTCTTGCGGATGTTGAAGGTTGCCGTGTCGTTTCCTGTAAACACAACTACCCTGTCCTTGCCGTTGTTCTTGGCCTTATATACAGCCAGATCTGTATTATCCACCAGCTCACTCACCGTGGATGCAGCATATGGATATGTGCAGATGCCGCAGGATGCTGTGATTTTTTTGTAGGCGGATCTGAAGCTTGTCTCGTTGATTCTTCCTATTTCCCGGCGTATGTCTCCTGCGAAGTTCCTGGCCATTCGTCCGTCGTAACCCGGCAGAATAACTGCGAAAACCTTGCCGCTGTATCTGAATACCAGCCCGTTTTCTCCTGCTGCTTTCATCAGGATGTCTGCCGTTTTCTTCAGAACCTCGTCCCCTTCATTGGCACCGTAAAGCTGATTATACAGCTTGAAGTCATCTATATCCACAAACAGCAGGGCCAGACTCTCTCCCTCGGATTCCTTGAAGCAGTCCTGTATTGCCTTGGTGAAGTATCTGTAGTTGTACACCCCCGTCATGGCATCTGTTCTGGCTTCCCTTGACACCTGCTCAAACAGGCTGGCATTCCTCATGGCTATTCCCGCGATGGATCCCAGAGTTGACAGGAAGCCGATATCGCCTGCAGTATATGCTCCGTTTCTTTCCTTTTTTGACAGCAGTACGAATCCCACCACCTGGTCGTGCTCAACAAGGGTCAGGACGCAGGCTATCTCCAGCTGTTTCAGCAGCAGCTTTTCGCTGTCCCACATTGAAAGATAGTGGGTGCTTCCTATGAAATCCTTCATTGTGAAACAGTGCTCTGCTGCCTTTGCATAATCTGCCAGCGGAACATCCGCTCTAAATGTGAATTTATGATTCGCCAGAGGGCTGGAGACATACTTGAAGGCGAACTCCCCTTCCTCCAGCATGCAGATGTACACGTTTTCCGTCGTGATTTCCGATTTGATGGCATCGGACATGAGTTCCATGATGTTTCTGCTGTCCAGCGTTTTTGATACCTGGGTTGAAAAGGTTTTTATCAGCTTGTCCTGGTGCTCCTGCCTGGTGAAGAGGGTGTCTATCAGCCTCTTGAGAAGAAGATAGGATACGCCTACGATACAAACCGCCAGAACGATTACTATTGATGTTGATGCCTTATAAGATATATGCAGTATCGAGCTTATAAGGCTGTTCAGCGACTCAACATAGTTAATAACTATAGCCAGACAGATAAATACAGATGCAAAGACAACAACTCCCTTTGATACCAGCAGTGTTAGTCTGAACATCCTCTTCCTGTACAGCGAGTACACCAGAAATGCCGCGGCCACAATTCCCGAAAGGGTATCCCACGGGAATATGTTACCCGGAATAAGCTGAAGCATGTTGCCGAAGGCTATTATTATACAGCCGGCAATCATTGAATTCATGCCCGGAGACTTCGTGCCGGTCTCTCTTACGGATTTCCTTATTACCAGCACTATTGATATTACAATGCATGCGAAGAAAGCATACGGTATGGCAATGGTCCAGCCCACATTGTACATGAAGACTGTTCCCGCCTCCGTCTGTACAGGTTCAGGCGGCTTAAGGAATACTCCCATCGCTGTCAGTATGAGAATGATGAGGGTTCCCCCGCTCCATACAACCTTCATGAACATTCCCTTTGTTTTCGTGAATGAGCACACGAAAATATACGTCAGATCAGCTATGCAGAACAGGGCCAGAATGGATACGTAATACCAGAATTCCAGGCCCGGCGCCACCTGCAGACGCATCATAATAGAGCCTCCTGTCCACACAGTAAATGAGGCCAGCAGTGCGATGAAGGTTTTGATGACCGGTGTCTTCCTGGCTGCTACAAATGAAATGAAAATTATAGCATAACCGCACATCGCTATTAAGTTGACATAAAGAAATGGGACGTTGTTCATATCTGATATCTCAGCAGTGCAGACAGATCCGTAGCATCGGCGTTCAGTTTAGGGAGAATCCGTCCGGTATCTCTGCAGTAAGCTCTCATCGTTCCTGTTTTCAGTATGCTTATCTTTAACGGTTCCATGTTCAGAAGCTTTTTCAAATCGGCATAATCGCTGTCAAAGGCTTTGAAGTATGCCGCCAGATGCTCGGTCAGCAGGGCTTTGCCTGTTACGTCTGACATCTGTGATTCTTCCGATATTTCTACATACAGGTGCATGTACGGGTTGTCGTTTCTGTCAAATTCCTTCCGGGCAATCCAGTCTTCAATCCCCAGCTTGGACAGCCTTATTGTTTCTTCAATGGCCTTCTCCGTTATTCTGGTGAAGCTTGCAATATCAATTATGCTCGGAATCCTGTCGTAGAATGCGAATCGAGGAAGCTCTCCCGTTGCGCTGGCGCTTACACAGGTGTAGACATCGCCGATTCTGTATCTCATGAATGCTCCCCCGTGGAGAACACTGATGACTATTTCATAGTTGGATCCTTCGGTAACCTCGTTCATGAGAACCGTCTTGGGAACGTAGTCCGGATCCTTAAGGTTTCTGGTATATTCGTTCTGAGGAATGAACTCATAGAAACAGGCATCCGGAAAGAACACCATTCCCCTCTGCATAAGGGACTCGGTGCCTATGCAGGTTGATTCAGTTCCTGCAGCTATTTCTATCGGCTCAATGCCCCATGACCGGGACAGCCTTTTTCTGTAGTGCTCCGCATCCGTTCCGGTACATACGAAGCCCTTCAGCCTGAAGATGTCCTTCGGCTGAATCGGCCTTTCTTCCTTCCTGGCCATGTATCTGGCCTTGATGTATCTGTAGAGTATTACAGGAGAAATCGGCAGTCTGCTCTTTGAGGCTCCCTCCTCTGACGAACTGCTGCTCTTTACCGAGCTGCCTGCCTTCCCGGAACCTCCTGTCATCTGCGAAAAACTCTCTGTTATGTAATTGGCAACAGCCGCATTGGCAAAGAAATAGTCCACGCCTCCGGACATTGCCATTTTGAAACCCTTCTTGATTCTCTGGCTGAAGCTGCTGATTGATGCGTCGTTGTCCGGAAGCCACTGAAATTCTATGGCCTCGTCCAGAAGCGACGGGATCAGCCCAGTCATATAGGGCAGCGGTGCACCGCCGTAGAGAACCCTGTCTCCCTTCCTGACATTTATCTGCCCCTTTTCCTTAGCCGATATCAGAATCGTCAGGGATGAAAGGTTGTGTCTGTATGTATCAAGCATGCTCCTGGTGTACGGAGCAACCTTAATGGGTCTTATGCCTCCCTCCCAGGTGGTCTGAATCCAGATTACCGGATCCGCAGGAAGCATGTCGCTGCGTTTAGCCAGCAGAATATCTGCATAATCTTCATATGTTGTTAACGGGAAGTTGTCCCGGAATTCATCAATTGTCCGAAGTTCCCTGCCCTTCAGGAGACTCCTGCCCAGGCCCGAGTCTGACCAGACCTTTATCTGCTCGTTCATCAGCCTGTTCTGTATTTTCATATAGTCGTCAATATCCAGCTCCATGAAGCCGCAATATTCCTCCCATATTTTCTTTGAGGAGTTTTCTTTTAACTGTTTCTGAAATCTCATCTTCTTCTCCTGAAGTCCCCCACACACTCCCTGATGCTTCTGCATGTGGGAACAAGAAACGGAGTTGTTTCTCTGTATCTGTCATAACCCGAAAACAGTTTCGGGAACACAAGCCTGTCTTCGAATGCAGCCAAAAGCAGATTCAGCCCGCAAAGTTCAGCCATGCCCGCCGGATCCATCCCCAGACACAGCCACAAATCAATATACAGCAAAATGAAGAAAAGCACTCCGGGATGTCTGCACAATCTGTACATTCTGTCTGTGCAGAGCTCTCTGCCCTTCTCCTCAATCTCATTATCCGTATCCTTCGCACTTCCGTAGGCCTCTTCCCCGCTAAAGGAAAAGAACAGGGAATAGACCTCCGCCCATAAAAGCGCAAGCCCTGCCGCCCCAAGGAGAATCCTTATCCATGGAGGCTTCACAACCGCCTCTTCCAAAGGCAGACACATGGTGATTGTGACAGCTGCAAGGAGAATTGCCCCCGCGGGAAAACAAATTCTAAGCCACTTAGTTCCCAGCTTCCAATCATTAAAATCGTGCAGGAAAATAAGCAGGTAAGCTATCAGTCCTTTTATGTACAATCCTCATCACCTACTAATTTACGCTATACGTCTTCTTATTATACACTACATGGCATTTTCTTACAAATAAATTCGACAAGGATTTCCCATCCGATTATTCACGTCCGATTATTCAATCAGGGTAATTGCCGTTAGGTCGGCTGCGATCAAACCTCCGGCATCAGGCCGCCGGGACCCTATCGCACCGGCACCTGAATCTCCGACAACCAATGATCTTCTGAATCCTTGTTCCAGACCCCGTCAATGTAGCTTTCTCTGATGGGACCTGCTATTTCCAGGCCGTTCTCTTCGATGTATTTCAGAAGCACTTCGTATGATTTCGGGAAGGCCGCGTATGACCCTCTGTGAAATATGCAGGCCGCCCGAACCTCCGGCATCACCTTGTACTTAAGCCCGCCGATTTCTGCCTTTGCATCTGTAACTGCTTCGCAGATTTCGACGAGAATGTCCTCCTCCTTGTACACCGGCTCCTGATAAGCCGTGAAACAATACTCCGGAATCGCGCAAAGGCAGCCCGCCTTCTCCATCAGTGCTCCCATCTCAGGCATCCTGTCAAAGAGGCAGTCATATGAATCAAGCCGTATCTCCATATATGCCACAGTACATTCCGGAATTGTCTTCACAAGCACCGGAGCTGCAAGTCCTGCATCCTTTCCTGCCAGATACCCGTCAAGCACCGCCACCTGTCCGGTGAGTTCCGCTATTTTCGCCATAAGCTCCGCCTTCTTTTTAAGGAGTACCGACTCCTCATCTGCGCCGGCTCTGACAGCGGAGATTTCCTCCAGTGTGAAACCCGCCTGCTTCAGGGCGCTGATCTGATGAATATCTGCCATCTGGCCGAGCTCATAGTAGCGATACCCGGTTTCGGGGTGAATGAATGCCGGCTCCAGGAGGCCCTGCTCTTCGTAGAAGCGCAGGGCCTTTACCGTCACGTGATTCATCGCAGCGAACATTCCTATTTTGTAGAGTGTCCCCGTAACCTTCGGCTCGCAGGGCATGTGTTCCTTGTTCATTTTCATGTCAATTACTCCCACCTGTAAATTACTCCCACCTGAAAGTTCTGATTGCAATGGCTGTGCATGCGACTGCCATCACAGCCAGCACTATAGCCGGCACCGCCAGATTATTATAACAGCCAATTGAAATCCGCTTCAACGAATCTATGCCTATTCCCAGGGGCATCCATTTCATGATAGCCTGAACTCCTGCAGGAAATATCTCAGCCGGTATGGTGGCTCCGGAAAACAGCAGCATAGGAAAATATATAGCGCTTGTGGCCACATTCATTGATTTGGTGCTGCGGCACAAGCTCGCCACCATCAATCCTATGGAAAACATTGATATCATTGTCAGAAGCCACACTCCCCCATAAAGCACCACGCTTCCGCTCATTCTGTAACCCATAAGGACTGCAGCCGCCGTCAGAAGCAATGTGGAAATCACCGCCATCATTCCGCTGGCTATTGTGTCACAGGCAAGAATCCTTGCCGGAGAGCAGGGGCTGCAGTACATTCTCCGCAGCACTCCCTTATCTCTTAAATCCACTATTACAATCGGGATGCTCATAAAGGCGCAGCAGCAGATTCCCACAGTGGAAAGAGCCACGAAGGAACTCTCCATAAATGTAAGCCCGGAATCCGCAGCCTCCCTGCTTCCCCCAATCAGTGTTATCAGTAAGAATACTGCCAAAGGCATAATCAGACAGAACAGCATCACATCCGGCGAACGAAAAAACATTTTCTGCTCAATGCTGTACATTGTCAAAAACCGCTTCATAAGAGTTCCTCCTCTCCCATATAATACAGATACGCTTCCTCAAGACTCCTCATGCCCGAGGCCTCGATTACCTCCTGAACCTTGCCTTCTGCCACCTTCTTTCCTGAGCGGATCAGACATACCCGGTCGCAAAGAGCCTCAGCCTCCTCCATGTAGTGAGTTGTCAGGAATATGGTCAACCCCTTCTCCTTCAGCTGCCTGAGAGTCCGCCATACCTCCCGTCTGGCAGCCACATCAAGGCCTGTGGTGAGCTCGTCAAGAAAGACTATCTCCGGATTACCGATAAGTGCCAGCACCACCGAAAGTCTCTGTCTCTCTCCTCCGGAAAGCTTATTAACCCTGCTCTTCCTGAGACCGCCAAGACCGAAGCTCTCCAGCAGCTTCTCCCGGTCTGCCGGATCCCTGTACAATGAAGCGTACTCCATGCATGCCTCCTCAACGGTAATCATATTCTGGTATTCGGTGCTCTGGAGCTGAACTCCCACCTTCTCAAACACCCTCCTTCTGTTTTCCGATGCCCGCATCCCGAAAACAGAAGCTGATCCTTCATCCGGTTTCTTGAGTCCCAGAATCATGTCTATAGTGGTGCTTTTGCCTGCACCATTATGGCCCAGAAGTGCGAATACCTCCCCCTTCTCAACGTCGAAGGATAGTCCGTCCACAACCCGCCGCCCTCTGAATGACTTCGTCAGGTTTGCAGCCTGTATGCATTTTTCACTCATAAAAAAACCTCCCTGTTTCTTGTTACAGGAAGGAGTTTACCCTCTCCTCTTAAGGGGAGAGTCAATGGTTTTCAGTGATTTTTTCTTGAATTTTTTTGCTTTTGCATTGTACAATAATAAAGTGCTGAATAATATTACCGGAAAGGCTTATAATACATGAATTTCAAATCTCTAATAATCCGTTACATTATAATGATTCCCGGGGTGTTCCTTCTATCCTTCGGAATTGCGATTATCACAAAGGCAGGTCTGGGCACTTCGCCAATCTCTTCCATACCCTTCACCATGTCCATGATTATTCCCCGCTTCACCATGGGGAACTACACCATAGCAATCAACGCTCTGCTTGTTCTGGCTCAGGTTCTGCTTCTTCGGGGCAAAACCGGTGCCGATATGGGCAGAGGTTCCGGCAGAGCAATATCTGCAGGTGACGTGGCCGTTCAGCTGGTTATTTCCTTTGTCATGGGCTATATGGTGGACTTCTCCCTGTGGCTTCTCACATGGTTTGCCCCTTCAGCTTACTGGCTCAAGGTGATTTCTGTCTTTGCAGGAAGCTTCACCATGGCTCTGGGCATTTCCATTCAGCTTAAGGCCAATGTTGCCATGGCTCCCGGGGATGCCTTCACCAGAGCACTGTCAGTTGTCACCCGGAGACCCTTCGGAAGAATCAAGCTCATCTGCGATGTATCAATGGTCACAATATCTGCAGTGCTGTGTATAGTCTTCCTTCATAATCTGGCCGGAGTCCGGGAGGGCACAGTCATCTGCGCGCTGACAACAGGAAACATTATCCGGCTTCTGAGAAAGCATGTTATCAAGGGCTGATTCGCGCCTGTTCCATATTATATGTAATAAATCGGATCCGACATTTCCGTGAAGTCGCTTAGCTTCTTGCCTCTGAAGAAGTCCTGCACCATGGTGTTGTACTCCTTCCACATGGGAAGCGTTGGACAGTTATTTGCTCTGGGACAGGGCTCCGCTCCCGACGCCAGGCAGGCCACCGGAGAAAGGGATCCCTCCATCAGCTCCAGAATCTCATAAACATCATAATCCTCCGGTTCTCTGCAAAGGCTGTATCCCCCGCCTTTGCCGCTTGTGGATTTAAGCATTCCGCCCTTCACCAGCTCCTTTGTTATTATCTCAAGATACTTCTTTGAAATGTCCTGTCTGTCTGCTATATCCTTAAGTGGAATATTGCCGGCACCCCTGTGCTGGGCAAGGTCTATCATGACTCTAAGTGCATATCTTCCTTTAGTTGTAATCATTTCTCTACCTCCACTTTGATTTTAGAGCAAAGCCCGGGCAAAATCAATTAAAACCTATTAAACCAATAGGGAAATAGAAATTTTTTGTCTTTTTGTTAAAAACCTATTGACACGGTAGGTAAATAGCATTATATTAGCATCACCGGAATTAAATAGCGAATCGCAATTATAAACGAATCATTAACAAAACATAAATGGAGGGAAACAACATGGCAAAGATTTACAAAGGAGTACTTGAGCTTATCGGAAACACACCTCTGGTGGAACTTGCAAACATAGAGAAGGCACTGGGACTTGAGGCAACAATTCTGGCTAAGCTGGAATATCTCAATCCTGCAGGAAGTGTTAAGGACAGAGTTGCCAAGCAGATGATTGAGGATGCCGAGGCCGCCGGAACACTGAAGGAGGGGTCGGTTATTATTGAGCCTACCTCGGGAAATACAGGTATAGGCCTTGCGGTTGTTGCTGCAGCCAAGGGCTACAGGGCAATTCTCACAATGCCGGAGACAATGAGCGTTGAAAGAAGAAACATCCTTAAGGCCTACGGTGCGGAAATCGTTCTCACCGACGGAGCCAAGGGCATGAAGGGAGCCATCGAGAAAGCAGAGGAGCTGGCAAAGGAGATTCCGGGAGGCTTCATTCCGGGACAGTTTAACAATCCGTCAAACCCGAAGGCTCACAGAGAGACAACAGGCCCGGAAATCTGGCAGGATACAGAGGGTAAGGTGGACATCTTCATTTCAGGTGTGGGAACCGGCGGTACCGTAACCGGAACCGGCGAATACCTCAAGTCTCAGAATCCTGACATCAAGGTTGTTGCACTTGAGCCGGATGATTCCCCTGTGCTTTCAGAGGGCAAGGCCGGTCCTCACAAGATTCAGGGAATAGGTGCAGGATTCGTTCCGGATGTGCTTAACACTTCAGTTTACGACGAAATATACAGAGCAAAGAGCGAAGATTCCTTCGAGGCCGCTAAGCTGCTGGCAGTAACAGAAGGAATATCGGTGGGCATTTCGGCAGGAGCTGCTCTTCACGCAGCAATTGAATATGCCCGGAAGCCGGAGAACAAGGGCAAGACAATAGTAGTACTGCTGCCTGACAGCGGTGACAGATACTATTCAACACCGCTGTTCACAGACTAGCATTTATTGCAGAAAGGAAGAATTGAAATGAGTAAGAATAACTATAGATTTGAAACCTTACAGCTGCATGTGGGACAGGAACAGGCGGATCCCGCAACTGATGCCAGAGCTGTTCCAATTTACGCCACCACATCATATGTATTTCACGATTCACAGCACGCTGCCGATAGATTCGGCCTGGCTGATCCCGGCAACATCTACGGCAGACTGACGAACTCTACACAGGATGTTCTTGAAAAGAGAGTGGCCGCTCTGGAGGGCGGCAGCGCAGCGCTGGCAGTTGCCTCCGGCGCAGCAGCCATCAGCTACGCTATTCAGGCACTGGCAGCAAACGGAGGTCACATCGTGGCACAGAAGACAATATACGGCGGCACCTACAACCTGCTGGCCCACACCCTTCCTCAGTACGGAATCACTACCACCTTTGTTGATTCCCACGACTTCGAGGAAATTCAGGCGGCTATTACAGATGACACCAGGGCAATCTTCCTGGAAACTCTGGGTAACCCTAACAGTGACATTGCGGATATCGATGCCATCTCGGAAATTGCCCACAAAAACGGTCTCCCGCTGGTAATCGACAATACCTTCGGCACTCCTTATCTGATTCGCCCTATTGAGCACGGTGCGGATATTGTAATCCATTCCGCAACCAAATTCCTGGGCGGACACGGCACTACACTCGGAGGCATCATTGTGGAGTCCGGCAAATTTGACTGGAAGGCCAGCGGCAGATTCGGCAATATCGCAGCTCCTAATCCGAGCTACCACGGCATATCATTCTACGATGCAGTGGGTCCGGCTGCCTTCGTGACTTATATCAGAGCAATTCTCCTCAGGGATACAGGTGCCACCCTTTCACCTTTCGCGGCCTTCCTGCTTTTGCAGGGAATTGAGACCCTTTCCCTTAGAGTGGAGAGACATGCGGAGAACACCCGTAAGGTTATCGAGTATCTTGCAGGTCATCCTCAGGTTGCCAGGGTTAATCACCCTGCACTGGCGGATCATCCGGATCACCACCTCTATGAAAAGTACTTCCCTAACGGAGGAGGCTCCATATTCACCTTTGATATCAAGGGCGGCAAGGAGGAGGCCTGGAAGTTCATTGACGGTCTTGAGGTATTCTCTCTTCTGGCAAATGTTGCCGACGTGAAGAGTCTGGTGATTCATCCCGCTTCAACAACACACTCTCAGCTGAGCGACGAGGAGCTTGCAGATCAGGGAATCAGCCAGAGCACAATCCGTCTGTCCATCGGAACGGAACACATTGACGATATCATCGCCGATCTGGAGAAGGGCTTCGCCGCAGCAAAATAGAAGCAAATAATAATCTTAAATATGGCACTTGAAGCCCCGGAGGGAAATTAATTCTCTCCGGGGCTTCTCTCATTTTTGCAACTATTCACTGACATCCCTCTTCAAATTGTATATAATTTACTTATCGCATAATTACTAATGATTAACACTTCAGATAATAATTACAGAGGAGAGAATTAACATGGATTTCAAATTCACAGAAGAACAGGAAATGCTAAGGGAGGCCTTTGCAGCATTTGTGAAGGAAGAGGTTGCGCCGAATGCGGCGAAGTGGGATGAAGCAAACCATACACCTCTTGACATTATGCCTAAGCTGGGAGAGCTGGGGGTGCTGGGAGTTTTCGTTCCTGAAACCTACGGCGGTGTAGGCCTGGGTCATACCGAGAGAGTTATGGCTCTTGAGGAAATCGCGAGGCATTCAGCCGGTCTGGCAATGATGGTGTTCACCCATCAGCTGGGAATGGCGGCAATACTGGATTTCGGGACAGAGGAGCAGAAGATGAAGTATCTCCCTGACATGTGTGCAGGAACTTCCATCTGCGGGCTGGCTGTAACGGAACCCGGCGGTGGAAGCGATGTGGCCGGACAGAAAACAACCGCTGAGCTGAAGGATGACCGCTGGATCATCAACGGCAGAAAGTGCTTCATAACAAACTCCCACTGTGCGGATTATCCTGTTCTGACCTGCAAAACAGGGGAAGACGAGAAGGGCCGCTCAACCTTCTCGGCAATTATCGTAGACAAGGGAACAGAAGGCTTCATGCCGGGCAGAGAGGAGAACAAGCTGGGACTGAAGGGTTCCATGACAGGAGAGCTGATAGCAAACAACGCCAGTGTTCCGCAGGAGAATCTTGTAGGTGAAATCGGCCAGGGCACGCCTATTGCAATGAAGGAAATCGGTGAAGTAGGCAGAGCCTCAATGGCAGCAATTGCAACGGGAATCATCAGAGGCTGTCTCGAGGATTCCGTGAAGTTTGCGAATGACAGAATTCTCTACGGCAAGCCTATTGCCAAGCTTCAGGCGATACAGTTCCACATTGCCGATATCAGAGTGGCATACGAATCAGCCAGACTGATGCTCTACAAGGCAGCTGCAGTGAAGGACGAAGGAAAGCCTGCCACAATCGACTTCGGCATGGCTAAATATTATGCCACAGACAAGGCCTGCGAATGTGCCCGGAAGACAATCGAGCTCATGGGTGGATACGGCGTGGTTAACGAATATGCAGCCGGCAGATATATGCGGGATGCTCTTGCCTGCATCTCATCCGGGGGCACAAGCGAAATTCAGAAGATAATTATTGCCGGTGACACCCTTAAGAAATACAAATAATCAGCAATTCTGAGAAACTCAATACGATATGAACATTTTAGTATGCATTAAACCTGTTCCCGATCCACTAAAATACGGAGAACTGAAAATAGACAGGGAAACCAAACGCCTGGTCAGAGATGGCATCCCCACAGTGGTAAACCCCGCCGACCGAAACGCCCTGGAGGAAGCGCTGCGTCTCAGAGAGAGGTCCGGCGGCAAAGTTACAGTACTGAGCATGGCTCCGGAATTCAGCAAAGACAGGCTCACCGAGTGTCTGGCAATGGGCGCCGACGAAGCCTTCCTTCTGTCGGATATCGCCTTCGGAGGGGCAGATACCTATGCCACCTCCTACGTCCTTGCAAAGGCAATAGAACGGCTGGGGGAATTTGACCTGATTCTCTTCGGAAACGAAAGTGCCGACGGAGCAACAGCTCACGTTCCCGTGCAGGTGGCTGAGTGGCTGTCTCTTCCTCACCTGTGCCGGGTTGTGGAAATCACTGAGGAAAATTCGGGCTTCAGAGTCTGCCGAAAGGGCGAGGTCGGGAAACTGGTATTCGCCATTGACAAGCCCTGCGTTCTGGCTGTAAGCAGCGGAATCAACAAGCCGAGATACGTCAATGCCATGGGAATAATCAAGGCCAAAAATAAGCCTCTGACCGTATGGAGCAATGAAGATCTGGGGCTGGATGCGGACAGGCTCGGACTTCAGGGCTCTCCGACTCAGCCGGGAGAACTTATTACTCCACAGCTGAAACGCAGCAGCGAGGTTCTGGGCACCAATCCGGAAGAAGCTGCAGAGAAAATCATAGCCTTAATAAAGAAAGCCGGTGGTATCTCATGAGAAAAGAAGACATTAAGACCGTAATGATATATGACCAGAGCTCTCCTGAAATACCGGGAGAGGGGTTCTGCCAGTGCATGGGCAAAATCCGTCAGGTTCTTCAGGGACAGAAGGTGAACTACATCAGGCTTCAGTTCGAAACGGATAATCCTCATGCTGCCATAATGGCTCTGGAGAGGGAAATTGCAAAAGCCGGACCTGAACTGGTGATTATCCCCGCCACGGCTCTGGGGGAAGAGGCTGCTCCTGCACTGGGCATAAGGCTTGGCACAGGTGTGGCCGCCCACTGCTCGGACATCACAATTAACGGAGACGGCAGAATAGCCTATATGGTACCTGCCTTCGGAGGGAAGGTCATAGGCGAGATATTCATACCTCAGACCAGACCGGCAATCGCCACCGTCAAACCGGGAGTATTTGCCTTTGGAAGAGATGAACTCGGGGAATATGAAGAGATTCTCTGCAGCGGGATTTCTGCTCATCAGGAGCCGGTGAAACTCATTGAGACTGAGGACAGCCTGCCCCGAACCAATCCTATAGAAAAAGCGGACATCATTTTCTGCGGAGGTTTCGGTATTGGCTCAGCAGATTACTGGGCTAAGCTGCAGCGCCTTGCAGAGCTTACGGGAGGAGCTGCCGGCTGCACAAGGCCGGTGGTGGACATGAACTGGGGACCCGACGAGCAATCCATGATAGGAACAAGCGGCAAAACCGTAAGGCCCAAGCTGTACATTGGCTTCGGGATTTCCGGTGCAGCCCATCACCTTTGCGGGATCAGGGATTCGGGAACAATTGTGAACATCAACTGTGACGACAGCGCCGAAAGCCTCGCCGCTTCGGACTTCACCGCCCTGATGGATGCCGGCTCAGTTATTGACATCCTGCTTGAGAAGCTTGAAACTGCACCTGTTCCATAACTGATAAAATGCCCTTCATAGCGTGAAATCAGGGTGATTTTGCCTTGTTTTTACAAAGTGTACTCTATAAAATTATATTATTTGTATATTTTTTAGTGTACAGTTGCGTGGTATCCTTAATACAGAAGTTATTAGGTTTTCATATACCATTTTTCATAAGGAAAGGGCAAAATTTATCATGACTATTAATTCACAACAGAAGAAAACTCAAATGCTGGTAATCAACGCATTATTCATCGCACTCACGCTGGTGGCAACAATGTTCATAAACATTAGGCTTCCGCTTATGGGCAACGGAGGACTTATTCACCTTGGTAACGTTCCTCTCTTCCTGGCAGCCATAATATACGGCAGGAAAACAGGTGCACTGGCCGGCGCTTTCGGAATGGGTCTGTTTGACCTGATTTCCGGCTGGACTGCATGGGCACCTTTCACATTTGTAATTGTAGGTGCCATGGGCTATGTTGTGGGACTTATGGCCGAGAAGCTGAAGTTCAACCCTTATGTTGTAAACACTCTGGCTGTTCTGGTTGCACTGGTTATTAAAATTGTCGGCTATTATTTCGCCGAGGTTATTCTCTACCACAACTGGTTCGTTCCACTTGGTTCAATTCCGGGAAACATCATGCAGGTAGTTGTTGCGGGAATCATAGTTGTTCCTATCGCCAACAGACTGAAGATGCTTGCCGGCAAGTTCTCCCCTGTTGTTGGGATTGCAGCTTAATATGTCTGACTATATAATATAGTCAGACATATATTTAGAATAAAGGGAGAGTTTAAATGTACAAGATTATGACAGCAGGACCTACACAGGTCAGGGAAAATGTACGTATGGCAAGAAGCCTGGAGACAACCAATCCGGATCTGGATGTGGCATTCGTGGAATTTTACAAGGAAACCTGCGACAAGCTCCAGTCCCTGCTCCACTGTTCAGGCAGGGCTTACATCCTTGGGGGAGAAGGTATTCTGGGACTTGAGGCCGCATGTGCTTCCCTTACAGAACCCGGCGATCGCGTACTGGTTCTGGACAACGGAATATTCGGCAAAGGCTTCGCGGACTTTGTAACAATGTACGGCGGTGAGGCCGTTATGTACACATCAGATTATCAGCGCCCGATTGATGCGTCTGATTTGAGAAGCTTCCTGGAGAAGGATTCCGATTTCAAATATGCCACCGTGGTTCACTGCGACACACCGAGCGGCGTTCTTAACGATGTTTCTGAAATCTGTCCTCTTCTGGCGGAGTTCGGAATTCTGTCGGTGGTGGATTCAGTAGCAGGAATGTTTGGCGAATACCTGAACTTTGACGAAAGCAAAATAGATATCCTTTGCGGCGGTTCTCAGAAGGCACTGTCCGCACCTGCAGGTCTGACCATGCTGTGGGTAAGCGACAAGGCCATGGAAGCCATGGAGAACAGGAAGACACCTGTTGCGGCATTCTACGCCAACATCCTCACCTTCAAGACATACTATGAGGACAAGTGGTTCCCGTACACAATGCCAATCAGCGACATTACAGGTCTGGCAGCTGCCGTTGACAACGTTATCGCAGATAAGGACATTCTCGCAAGACACGAGAAAATCGCGGCAGCAACCCGTGAGGCTGTTACAAAGGCAGGCCTGAGCCTCTATCTTAAGGAGGGCTATTCCAACACTGTAACAGTAATCGAGGTTCCCCAGGGCGTAACCGACAGGCAGATTCTGGATACACTTAAGGACAAGTACAATGTGATGATTTCAGGCTGCTTCGACGTGCTGGCGGGCAAGGTCATCAGAATCGGTCACATGGGGGAAAACGCCAATATTGACGACATGATTCTGACCCTGGATGCCATGGACAGGACCTTCGCGGATCTTGGTGTCAAGCTTAACTGCAGCATGAAGGATGAGTTCATCAGCCTTCTTCGTTAATGCTGTAATATACGCTTTCAATCATGCCCTTGGCAGCCAGAAATGCATCCACTATATCAGGGTCAAAGTCTGTACCGCGACCCTCTAGTATTATTTCGTAACACCTGTCAAGGGGCATGGCTTCTCTATAGCAGCGACTGGAGGAAATTGCGTCAAACACATCTGCAACAGCCATTATTCTGGCACAAAGCGGAATTTCCTCCCCTGCGAGACCATCCGGATAGCCCATGCCGTTCCACTTCTCGTGATGATGGCGGGCTACCTGGAAAGCCATATCCTCATACTCCATGTTGTACAGATGCCCGAAGGCGTCTGTTATTATTTTTCCACCGATTTCTGCATGGCTCTTCATTGTTTCGAATTCTTCATCCGTCAGTTTCCCCGGCTTGCAGAGAATTACATCTGAAATTCCGATTTTGCCTATATCGTGCATAGGCGCTGCCTGAATGAGATTGTTCAGGTAGTCCTTCGTGATTATGTTCTTGTATTTAGCCGTCTTCTGCAGCTTTCCCGCAATTATTTCCACATATGCCGAGGATCTTCTGATATGGCCCCCGGTGTTGTCATCCCTGTTTTCCACCAGAGTCGCGAAACCCATAACCATCTCGTTGTGATAGTGTTCCAGCCCGTGGATTGCCGGATTCTCCATTGTAAGGTAGATGCTGAGGATTATCATTATCAGCGCCATGCAGGAAATCAGAGCCTCCGGAAATGCTATCTGGATTGAGGCCAGAATTATTATGAACACTACTGTTGTAGCCAGGCTCTGCAGCTTTTTGCGGGGTATCATTCTGCGCTTTGCTATTATTATCACAACAGTAAGAAGACAAAAGGCCGCTACAGTTCCAAAGCATACATATACAGAAGTTCCCATTGAATATGCTACGGTTTTCCCCCGGACAAACTCCACCTGAGGCATGAAATACAGGGTAATACCCGCCAGAATCACGCTTGGTAAAAATCCTGCCGCCTTCACCCATATTTTATCCGGTATGCCCACCGTTACAGATATCCAGTACCAGAAGAGCAGCGCCACGAACACTTCATAGGAAAAATACATTCCGAAGTGGAGTACCAGATTTACTGTATGGGGCACATTTGCAGTATCATCATTGTGTCTCTCTCCTGTAGCTATTTTTTATCGTCTCCCACAAATATTTCGCCCTTTTCGGTTATCCCTATTACCTTCTCTCCCAGCTCCCGCATTTCCTTGATATACGCTATTCCTTCGGCTGTTATCCGCTCTCCCGGGCATATGAAAGGAATTCCGGGCGGATATGGGATGATGGATGAAGCACATATCAGACCTTCAGCTTCCGTCAGCTTGACTTTTTTCTTTTTTGCCGGTACATCGAACAGTTCTGCCTTAGCTGCCGGCTTATGTGTTCTGCTCCTGTTACTTCTCTTGCTATTGTTATTCCGGGCTGTTTCGATTCCCTGTCCCGCATCTGATATTTCCTTCAAGGCATCCGTCAGTTTCACAATATCCGACATGGTGTTGCCTATTCCGGTCATGCACATCAGCAGGCTTCCTGTATACAGTTCAGTATATATCCCGTATTCATTAATCAGAATCTGCTCC
Organism: Lentihominibacter sp.; assembly: GCA_051882875.1. Taxonomy (GTDB): domain Bacteria; phylum Bacillota; class Clostridia; order Peptostreptococcales; family Anaerovoracaceae; genus Lentihominibacter. The sequence continues at coordinate 25,001 of JBJESQ010000037.1, forward strand.
AGCTCCGCTCCGCTTATGCCCAAATCTCCGAAGCTTATGTTTATCTTCGTTCTGTCAAGCCCAGGGAGATTATTTATTGTTCTAAGACCCCTGATGCTGTCGGCCTTTGCATAAAACCAGTCAAGAGCTTCTGCCCAGCGCCTGAACAGTTCCTCTCCCCTTTCGGCAATTATCGATGCGTTTATGTCCAGGGAGGCCATGAGAATATACGACGGGCTGGTGCTTTCGATTGCCTGAAGCCGGTCTTCCAGCAGCTGCAGATCCACCCTGTCCGAATTCACGTTCAGCAGTGCGCTCTCCGTCAGTGAGGCCAGGGTTTTGTGGATGCTGTTTACGATAAGGTCTGCTCCGGCTTCCTCGGCGGATATGGGCATGTTCTTTATCCCGTATCTGCTGAAAAACTTCAGATGGGCGCCGTGGGCCTGGTCTACAATCAGTATCCTGTTATGTTTATGTACAATCTCGGCTATCCGCTTGATGTCGGAGCAGATTCCGTAATAGTTGGGGCTTGGCAGAATTACTGCCTCTGCATCCTTGTTTTCTTCCAGGAGTTTCTCTATTTCTTCCGGCGGCACGGCTCCGGATATTCCGTATTCCTCGATCAGCTCAGGGTATACGTATACCGGCCGTATGTCCCCCAGGGTAAGTGCGTTAAAGCAGGATTTGTGGCAGTTTCGCGCCATTATTATTTTTTTGCCCTTCGGGACTGCGGCCAGCATGGCGGCGATGTTGGCGCCGCTGCTGCCGTTTATCTGAAGATAGGATTTCTTTACCTCATACAGCTTCGCGTAGCGTTCCTGGGCTTCCCGCAGGATGCTTTCAGTCTGAAACAGGTTGTCGGCTCCCGGGATTTCCGTGATGTCGCAGTCCATGAAGCTGTCCAGGAATTCTCCATATCCGCATTCTCTGTACAGCCTCGAGCCTTTGTGTCCCGGCATGTGAAATGATACTGGGTTCTTTCGTCTATGCTCCAGCAGGAAATCCTGCACCGGTGTTCTGATTGCCATGGTTTATCCTCTCCTTCGGTTTCTGCATAAATCGACTCTCTCTATTTCAAGTATACCATACACCTTGGTCCCGGTTCGTCATTTTTCGCTTTTCAGGAGCTTGACGGGGCTTAAGTCAAATGATATTATTGTGGCAATTGAATCAATCCCATGTTCTGCTGCCTATGGGCTGCAGCTAAGAGGGAATCCGGTAAAAGCCGGAGCGGACCCGCCACTGTGAATCGGGAGCCTATGTCATGCCGTGAGGCAGCCACTGAGAAATCGGGAAGGTGACAAAAGGCGCTGATCGATGAGCCAGGAGACCTGCATGAGGATAAAGTTGTGTCACGGGTTAAATGACATTGCAACGATAATTAACAGTGAAAACGGACTGCTTTTTTGAGCAGTCTTTTTTTATGCATAATTGAAGGAGGAGGTATCACAAAGGAGACATGTTTAATAAAAATAAGCTATTTCTAAAAAGGTTCGCAGGACTGGCTCTGGCCCTGGTTCTGGCGCTGACAGGAACAGCGCCGCTTCAGGTATTCGCAGGAGAGGCCGAGGATGCCGCTCGGGCCTACCTGGTAGAAAACTATATTGATAACAATAAGGTTATCACAACAGGAGGGGACGGAGTTGTCAAGAGCGCAGACGGCCTCACCTATACAATCGGCACAAAAACACCATCAGGTGCTTCAATCACCAGCATCAGGCTGAAGATGGAAGGCAGCAGCAGCAATTACAAAACAGGCTGGTACATTTCATCGGATAATCCGTATATTATTTATAAGGCACCGTCGTTAAATACAAGCAGAGCCATTGAAGGCAGGCCTGAAACAGACTATAGCTTTACTGCTACCCTGAAGCTTTTTGCTGCAGGAACCGAAAGCTCAGCGATTAATAACGGTACAGCAGAAGCTCTTGCCACTCAGGATTTCACATTTATTCTTAAGGCCGAGGCACCAAAGCCTCAGGTAACATTCAATCCTGTTGACAGCGTAACAAAGGAAACCATCAGCGGTGCCAAGGTGACAGTTGAGTATAACTGGTCCGCCGTTACAGCCAATTCCGATGGAAGCTATACCCTTGAAACGGACAAAACCTACACCGTTACAGCTTCTGCAGATGGATACAACAGCTATTCGAACTCTGCATACGTTCCTGATGCTGCAGGCGGAAATGTGGAGCTTCCTATGGACAAAATCCAAAAGAGCACTATTGCCTTTGCAGTAAAGGACTCTCTAGGAAATACGATTCCGGATGCCACAATACAGGTCAAGCAGGGATACTATACTACAGTAAGCCCCCAGGCAGACGGAACATACAGCTTAAATAATGGCACAAGCTACTCGTATACTGTCAGCGCCGCCAACTACAGCGGTGTGACAGGCACCATCACTCCGAGCGGCGATGAAACGATTGCCATCACCATGTCAAAGAACATCAATACTTATAAAGTCATCTTTGATATTAAGGATACCGATGGCAATACAGTTAATGATTCAATAATTCAGGTAACTGACGAGAACGACGAGGAGGTTTCTCCAAATTCCGATGGCAGCTATTCCATGTCAAAGCTGAATGAGTACTCATACTCAATTTCAGCAGAAGGATACAAAACTGCGGATGGAGCCATAACGCCATCCGGGGATGAGGAAACCATCACAAAGACCATAAAACTGGAAAAGAATCAGCCCGTTGACGCTGAGGATTTGGAAAAGGTCAATGCCATTAAGGCGAAATTTGACAGCGAATACGGCGCCCTCAGA
>JBJESQ010000038.1:0-2029 GCA_051882875.1 Lentihominibacter sp.
GCCAGCCTTGGGTTTTGCCTTGCCCTGCCCCACAATATATAGTAAAATCAAGCCATATACTGAATCTTAATCAGGAGGAATGACATATGAAATGCCCATATTGTGAAAACGAAGACAGCAAGGTAATCGATTCCAGGCACACCGAGGACGGCAAGGCCATCAGGAGAAGGCGGGAATGCGAGGAGTGCGGCCGAAGATTCACCACCTACGAGAAGGTTGAAGAGATGATTCTCATGGTAATCAAAAAAGACGGAAGCCGCCAGGCCTTCGATCGCAATAAACTTTTGAACGGAATAATCAGAGCCTGCGAGAAACGCCCGGTTTCAATCGCCGACATGGAGAAAATCGTGGACGACATTGAGCGCGGTCTGAACAACATGATGGAAAAAGAAATTGACAGCAATTTCATCGGGGAGCTGGTTATGGAGCGTCTTAAGGACCTGGACGAGGTGGCCTACGTCAGATTCGCATCGGTCTACAGGCAGTTCACGGATGTCAACACCTTCGTCCAGGAGGTGGAGCGACTCCTCACGACAAAGAAGGACAGCGTTAAATGAAGAACAGCGTTAAATAAAGGACAGCGTTAAATAAACACAACAGAAAGGCATATCCACATGAACGATATTTTCAGAATCGCAATCGACGGGCCAAGCGGCGCAGGCAAAAGCACCATCGCAAAGGCAGTAGCTTCCCGTCTCAATATTGACTATATTGACACCGGTGCCATGTACAGAGCCGTGGGATACAAGATGAACAGGGAAGGCATCCCCTTCCGGGAATGCAGCGAGCTTGAGGAAATGCTCAGCAGCACCGACATTGATTTCGTCAAGGGCGACATTATCCTTGACGGCGAAGTTGTAAACAGCCTAATCAGAACACCGGAAGTATCCATGCTCGCCTCCAAATGCTCCGCCCTGCCCTTGGTAAGAGAAAAGCTGGTTGAAATCCAGCGTGGCATGGGAGCCAGAAAAAGCGTAATCATGGACGGCCGCGACATCGGTACCAATGTCCTCAAGGACGCCGAATACAAGGTCTTTCTCACAGCCTCCGCCGAGGAGCGTGCCAGCCGGCGCTTCAAGGAGCTTCAGGAAAAGGGCGAAAACCAGTCATACGATGATGTTCTTGCCGACATTCGCCAGCGAGATCACAACGATACCACCAGGAAGCTGAACCCCCTCGCAAAGGCAGTAGATGCCGTGGAACTCAACACCGACGGCATGGATATTGAGCAGGTTGTTCAAGCTGTACTGGACCTGATAAAATAGACAAGCAATAAATTCCACAAGTTGCCACTAAAATCAGTGATTATGTTGGTGACTTGTGGATTTTTTCTCTGTTATCTCGTCTGGATTCCACAAGTTGCCACTAAAATCAATGTTTGCTGAAGGTACTTGTGGAATTTCTATCTATCAGCAGCTCTCAATTCCACAAACCACTGCTGATATCACCTGTTTTCATGGGTACTTGTGGAATATTCATCTGCCATACAGGCACGTATTCCACAAACCACTGCTGATATCGTCTGTTTTCATGGATGCTTGTGGAATATCCGCATATGCAGAAATGTGCATGCCACAAACTATAGCTAAAATCATTGATTATTCATGTTTCCTGTGGCATTTATTCCTGGGCTAAAACTAAAATGCCACAAGAAATCACTAAAGGCCTTGGTTTTTATAGGTTCTTGTGGCATTCATTGCTGTGAGGCACCGGCACTAAGTATGATATGCCACAGGAACCTGCCGGAACCATTGATTATTGAAGCTTCTTGTGGCATTTCAACACGTGACAGAAAAAATATGCCACAAGTAAGCGTCGAAACCCTTGATAAACAGCTTGTTTTGTGGCAAACAGGGATTGCCGGAAAATGTGGATTCGAAACCCTAAAATAAAGGAACAAAAGACGAACAAGAGATGAAAGAAGGGTAGAAACGAAGAAAGGACTGGCGCATCCGATGATGCGCCAGTCCTTTCGTATTGTCTTCGTCGTTCAGCCGGCGGCGGGGCGCCGCCCGGCCTCACTTTATTC
>JBJESQ010000038.1:2129-12195 GCA_051882875.1 Lentihominibacter sp.
GCCGGCGGCGGGGCGCCGCCCGGCCTCACTTTATTCGATATTCGCCGGCGGCGGGGCGCCGCCCGGCCGGGTCTATCCGGCCTGCGGTCGGCCTTCCGCCAGAAGGCCGCGGCCATTTGTTATGCTATGTATTATGCTATGTATTATGTATTATGCTATCTCTTATGGCAGCCCAGCGGCAGTCTAGGATAGCCGTCAACGTATTCGCCTGTTTCCAGCTTGTCGAAGTACTTCTTGACTTCTCTCGCAACTACGCCGTTGAGCAGTACCAGGCCAACGAGGTTAGGTGCAGCCATCAGTGCGTTGAAGATGTCAGCAACTGTCCATACCTGTGAAAGAGTGAGGAATGGTCCGATGAATACTGCGAATACATACAGCCATCTGTAAACCTGTACTGCAGCCTTGCTTCCATTGAAGAGATACTCGCAGCATCTTTCAGCATAGTAGTCCCATCCGAGGATAGTTGTAAATGCGAAGAATGCCAGTGCGCACATTACTACGAAGGATCCTGCTGTAGGTCCCAGAAGTCCCATTGAGAATGCATCGATAGTAACCTGAGCGCCTTCATGTCCTGCTTCCAGAGCATAGTCATAAGCTCCTGAAGTCATGATTACCAGACCTGTCATCATGCAAACGCAGATAGTGTCAACGAATGTACCTGTCATTGATACCAGACCCTGTCTAACCGGTTCGTTAGTCTGAGCAGCTGCAGCTGCGATAGGAGCTGAACCAAGACCCGCTTCGTTTGAGAATACGCCTCTGGCAACGCCCTTGGTAATTGCCAGGTAGAAAGCACCGAATGCACCGCCGGCTACTGCCTTGGCACCGAATGCCATAGTAACGATATCAGCGATTGCCTGAGGAACTTCTGTGATATTCTTGAAGATGATAATCAGTGAAATAAGAACGTAAGCAATTGCCATGAACGGAACGATGATTGTAGTTACAGTAGCAATTCTCTTGATGCCGCCGATGATTACCAGTGCTGCACATACAGTAACAACAACTGCTACAGCGATAGTAACGATAGTGATGTTCTTTTCGTCACCGATTGTGAACAGAGTAGGTGCAGTAAAGAATGTTTCAGCTGCTGAAGCGATACCGTTAATCTGAGTGATTGTACCGATACCGAATGCACCTGCGATACATCCGAAGAGTGCGAACAGCTTACCAAGCCATCTCGCATTCCAGCCGTATCTTTCTTTGATTCCTTCCTCGATGTAGTAGAAAGGTCCGCCCAGGAATCCGCCTTCAGGATTCTTGTGTCTGTAAAGAACTGCCAGACATCCTTCTGAGAACTTTGTAGCCAGACCTATACATGCTGCAATGAACATCCAGAACAGTGCTCCCGGACCTCCAACGATTACAGCTGTTGCTACACCAACGATGTTTCCTGTACCGATTGTTGCCGAAAGAGCTGTACAGAGTGCGCCGAACGATGAAACTTCACCTGTAGCTCCTTCTTCGTTTCTAATCATGTACTTGAGTGCTCTGCCGAGCTTCACGAACTGCATACCCTTAAGTCTGATGGTAAGCAGCAGACCTGTTCCCATAATGAGAATCAGAAGCGGAACGCCCCATACGAACGAATCCACCGCGTCAAGAAATTGAGTGATCATGTTTTTCTCCTTCTCTAAAAATGATAGAAATAATTGCTGCCCCGCAGGGTCAATGAATTAAAAAAAGCCGAAACTATGCCCTTGGCTATTCCGACTTTCCGGAGAGGTACAAATGCAAATAATTGCGAGAACTATCTGCTCTGTCCTTTTGCCTGAGAGATTACGTCCGGGGAAATCACTCAATGCCTCCACTAAAGCACTTCCCCGCCGCGTACACCTTCGGCGTCCGGTACAAAGACCGGAACTCTCCAGAGTTTTCATAGCTCATATCTCGCCAATGGGATTTTCTCCCAGAGGCAATCCTATAAACTTGCAAAAACAATATAGCACATCAAACCCGCAATGTATATATTTTTATTCAGTTTATATTGTATACACAATCTTAATACATTCAGAAAATTCTCAATTTAATGCTTTAACCCTTGAAATTGCTGCATTGCTAAATAAATAACAAATCAGGAATCGAAAAAAAAATTTTTGAGAGAGGAAATCTTCCTCTCTCATATCATCATTTCCTGCTTTATTCAACTGTTTTCGCCTTATCCAGGAGGAAATCCTGCACCTTTTCGTAGAGAAGCTCGATGTGGACATACTGTTTCATGGTTCTTCCTGTCTGCTCCTCCACCATTTCCTCATCGTAGCCCTGCTCTTCGATATCCTCCTTCAGAGCATCAGCCTCCTCGTCGGTATAGGTAATACCTTCCTTGCCGGCAATGTACTCAATCAGCATCTCCTGCTTAACAAGAAGTCTGGCGGAATCCTTGAATTGCTTTTGCAGGACCTCCTCGCTGGTTATACCGTAGAGCTGCTCCATAACCTCCTGCCTTGTATAATCCTTCTCCTCGGCAATGGAGTCTATCTGGGCGCTGTATGTATCAATGTAGTGCTGCACGATTTCCTTCGGATACTTCTTCACCTTGGTATCCTCCAGTACCTGCGACCAGATTTCTGTCTTCTGCGTCTCCAGAGCCTCGGACTTTTTCTCAGCCAGAAGCTGCGCCTTCACCGCCTTCTCATATTCCTCGGTGCTGTCGTAGTCCCCCTGGGTTTTCACGAATTCCAGATTGTATTCCGGCTGCACGGTTCTCGTTGCGGAATTGATATCAACAGTGAATACAACATCCTTGCCCTGAAGCTCTTCGCTGCTGTAGTTCAGCGGGAAAGCCAGGTTCAGTTGGATTCCCTTTTCTCCTACTTTGTGTCCCACAAGGCCTTCCTCGAAGCCGTCTATGAATGTGCCGCTGCCCAGCTCCAGATCCGTTCCCTCGGCTGAGCCCCCTTCAAATTTCTTGCCGTCAATCCGGCCCACGTAGTCGATGTTCACCGTATCCCGGTTCTCAACGGGCTGTCCCTTCTTGACATCTTCCTCTGTTGCAGCCGCATCAAGGGCTGATACAATCTCATCGCCTATTTCGCTTTTATCTACGGTAACATCAATTTTCTCAACCTCAACTCCCTTGTACTTACCAACCTTCAGGTAGTCATCAAGGTTAAGAGCACTGTATGGGTTCGGATCCTCTCCACAGCCTGCAAGCCCCGCCAGGGCCATAGCGGCCGCAAGCAGAATTCCGATAGTCGTCAGTAGTTTCTTTTTCATTCCGTCCTCCTAATCTTTTTTCCCTTCACCCGGTATTTCCAGTCTGTTTGGATTCTCAATCGCGTTTTTTCTCTGAAGTCCTCTGATATATTCGGCAATCTCCTGATTTACCGCTTCAACCTCTCCCCGAAAATCCGTGGCTGATATTCTCTGGGCGTCATTCCCCATTATTATCATCTGTTCAAGTCTGTCAGAGGTGGCAACCCTCACTCTGTATTTTGTCCGGACAGTTCCGTCTCCGCCGGCGGGCTCGCCTTTGCCCGACATCATGAAGGTTGTCCTCTCGATATATGTGTCGGCTGTCTCCGCCTCTGCCGTGAACACTACCGTCACATCTCCCTGCTGCTCCGTGTGCCGCCTGCCGCCCTTAACTCTGTAGGCGTCAAAGACCGCAATAACACGGCACTTTCTGAAGCCCCGGTAGTTTGCCAGAATCTCTATCAGCGCCTCCCGGGCGCCGTCGATGCTGACCTTGGCCAGTTCCCGCAGCTCCTCCCAGGCAAAGATAATATTGTACCCGTCAACAAGCAGACATTCCGGCAGGTTCTTGTCCACCTTCGGTCTGCGCCGCCTTGCCGTCTCCTCGCTGAGAATCTCCCGGGATTCAATGTGGCGCTTTTTCTTCTCGCCCTTCCTGAAGGTCCTCTCGAAGATTCTCTCCAGATCCTTATCTTCTGCAAAGGCAGGTCCTGCCTTTGCATATTCTCCTGCTGCCGGTGAATCCTGCTCCGGAGACTCCGCCTTTCGGCAGCTCTCGACGTGCATCATCCCGTCGGCCTCCTCCCAGGAAATTATCCTTCCTGCGCCATGGGAGCAGAACACCGAGTCCGCCGGATTTGCCGTATCCCTGTCGGGATCATATCCCGAAGCCGCCAGCACCCGCGGGGTATTGTGGCACTCCTCATAGCCTGCAAAGCTGCAGGAAAGATGGCCGTAACCCTTGGTGTACGACGCCACTTCCGACACGTAGTCCTTCATTTCGGAAACAGGCGCCCTGCCTCTGATGACAGTGGCTCCCCCGGTTCCCGCCTCGGGAGGTCTGAAGCTTCCCCCCATTCGCTGTATGTCCGACATGGCTCTTCCTGTCATTTCCCCGGGCACCTCAAGTTCGAATTCGTACCATGGCTCCAGGAGAATCATCTCCCCGGCTGCAAGGCTTTTTCGCAGTCCCTGTCTTATTGCCCGGTAGGTCGCCTGGCGGAAATCCCCGCCCTCTGTGTGCTTGTCGTGGGCTCGACCGCCTGTTATGGTGATTCTCATGTCTGTTATCGGGGATCCCGTCAAGGTTCCCGGATGTTCCCTTTCCATCAGGTGGGTCATGATAAGGCGCTGCCAGTTTGTGTCCAGCTCATCGCTGCTGATTTCAGTATCAAATGCGAGTCCGCTTCCCCTCGGCAGGGGATCCAGCGCCAGATGAACTTCAGCGTAATGTCTCAGGGGCTCGTAGTGACCGGCCCCTTCAACAGGCTCCCTGATGGTCTCTCTGTATGCTATTCTGCCCTCTCCAAACTCCGCATCCAGTCCGAAGCGCCTTCGGATAACCTCCTGCAAAACCTCCAGCTGCACCTGTCCCATAAGCCTTATCTGTATTTCCCTGTTTGCCTCGTCCCAGGACAGATTCAGCTGGGGATCCTCCTCCTCAAGCTGCTTCAGTCTGTTATACGCTTCGTGAACGTTAGTGCCGGCGGGCAGGATTATCCCGTAGGACATTACAGCTTCGGTGAAGCCCTTCTCCGGTTTCAGCCCGGCCGGTCCCGTAACTGCGCAGATAGTGCCCGGCCCCGCTTCATTCACAGTCCGGAAGCTGTCCCCGGAGATTATTCTTATCTGATTTATCTTCTCTCCCTGAATGGTGTCCCTGACCCTGAGTGTTCCCCTGAGGATTTTCATGTGGGTCAGCCGTTCATCCTGCTTGTCTCTTGTGATTCTGAACACACGGAATTCAGGCTCGCCATCGCCGCTGATTGTCCCGTATCCCAGGGTATAGATTGAAAGGTTGTCCAGGAACTCGTCTATTCCCTGCATCTTCAGTGCCGAGCCGAAACTGCAGGGGAAAACCTGCCTGGCCTTTACTGCCTTTGCGATGGCGGTGTGGCTGAGGCTTCCCGTCTCCAGATATTCCTCCAGCAGCTCCTCACTGCACATTGCCGTGTTCTCGAAGTCAGATGGAGCTAATTCACGGCATCCCGAATCAAGATGTGTCTGAAGTTCCTCCAGGATTGCCTCCCTGTCGGTGCCCTCCATGTCCATTTTGTTTATGAATACAAAAACAGGAACGCTGTATTTCTCCAGCAGCTTCCATAAAGTAATCGTATGACCCTGAACGCCTTCCTTGCCGCTGATTACCAGAATTGCGTAGTCCAGCACCGACAGTGTCCGCTCCATTTCCGCGCTGAAGTCCACATGTCCCGGGGTGTCCAGGAGCATAACGTCGGCTCCGGGCTGTGCGCTATCGGCACCGGACAGCTCATCCCCGGCTCCGGGCAGCCGAAATTCCGCCTGGTTGGTGAAAATCGTGATTCCCCGCCTGCGTTCCTGCTCGTCCCGGTCCATGAAGGCGTCTCCGTTGTCCACCCTGCCGGCGTTCCTGATGATGCCCGTCTTGTAGAGAATCGCCTCCGCAAGGGTGGTCTTTCCCGCGTCAACATGGGCCAGTATTCCAATTGTAAGTTTCCTGTTTTCTGACATGTCTAGATTATAACATAAAACGCTCACCGTAAAAAAAGAACTTCGGGTTCATTCCCGAAGTTCCTGTTCTTCAGCTTAACATTTCTAATTGCCGGCTGCTTTTGCAAACTGCATTGGTATACAGTTTCTTCTTGAAGGCAAACTATTTCTTCTCGAAGTAGAATGTTACTCCCGACTGCTCGGTTACCAGCTTGCCGTCCTCGTATGTGAAGTCAACTTCGCTTGCAGCATCCTTCATCTTAACGCCGTTTTCGGTAGGCTCCCATTTACTGTCCAGTGTATCGCCCTCCTCCAGCATTGTAGCTGAACCGTCTGCATTGAGAGTAATTTCAAAGGCTCCGATAACCTCGTTAACGTCCACTTCAACTCCCGAATACTCAGCAGTATTAGCTGCCCATGTTCCTACATACGGACTGTCCGCGTACTTCTCGCCGCCACCGCCGCAGCCTGCCAGAGCGATTCCCATTGTGGCGATGATTACACAGCATGCCACGATTATTGTTTTTCTTAATTTCATGTTTCTCCCCCTCATCAAATAATCCTATCGTATAAATAAAAAATTAATTAATATGATGATACACTATGCCGACTGCTTTAGCAAGATAAATCATTCAACCAGATTTACTAATATGCCTCCCCTCGGACTGCTGCATTGCACAAACTTTTTTCGGGCTGCAATAGGCCAATTAGGCTGCAATAGGCCGCAAAGGCTGCAATCACGAACTTTTTCCAGCCGCTGCCCGCCATTCATAATTCCCACCGCTAGGCTGCAAAGGCTGCAATAGGCTGCAAAGGCTGCAATCACGAACTTTTTCCAGCCGCCTCGAAAAACGTTGAAATTTCAATCTTCCATATTTTTACATTGTGAAAATGTGACTCCTGCAGAGCATTTTCGCCCATAATTCTTGGATTTTTGCCCGTTTTTTTCTGTTTTCACGGTGATTTTCACTTGATTTTCACAAACTGTTATTTTCCATATTCTGAAACCCTTGACACATAAGGGCTCGCAACACTGTATGGAATTAATTACCATTTTTTCGTGATTATTACCCTGTAAATCCTGTTCTAATCATGTCCTGACCCTGCTCCATCTGCCAACATTGTATTAGATTGTATTAGATTGTATTAGATTGGTGTATTAGATTATATTAGAAATGCTGTCAAACCCATATGTTGCGGCTGGAATGTTGAAGCAATCAAGGAATGGCCGGAATTGCTTCAAACCAGGTCTCTGAAAGCCCTGCTTTCGCACCCATATATTTCCATTTGTTGAAGCAATTGCTTGCACCAAAAAATTGCTTCAACATTTTGTATTTATAGTTGAAGCAATCTCCTCGGAATTTCAAATGCTTCAAATTGACCCCCGAAAAGAGCCATTTTTTTGACTGAAATCTCTTGTATGTTGAAGCAATTATGGAAAAACTGCAATTACTGCAACATACCGCTGTCGGCCGCCGTTGCCCAAGCCATCACTGACCGTCGCGAGCCGATTACAGGCCGTCGCGAGCCGATTACAGGCCGGGGCGAGCTCCAGCCGGATTGCGGTTCTTTCGGCTCTTTGCTGGAAGCGGTGCTTGCAGCACTTTGCCGGAAGCGGCAGCCAATAAAATGGGCCTCCTTGCGGAGGCCCGGTATAATCACATATTCATATGTATGGCGTGCCTTACCTGCCGCCTTCGGCTCTAAGATTTACAGAGCCTTCTTTGCTGCATCGCAAAGTGCAGTGAAGCCTGCAGGATCGTTGATTGCCATTTCTGACAGCATCTTTCTGTTGATTTCGATGTTTGCAGCCTTCAGTCCGCCGATAAGCTTTGAGTAGCTGATGTCGTTCATTCTTGCTGCAGCGTTGATTCTGGCAATCCAGAGCTTTCTGTAATCCCTCTTCTTGTTCTTGCGGCCAACGTAAGCTGATCTTAAAGCTCTCATTGTTGCCGGCTTAGCTGCCTTGAATGTGCTGTGCTTAGCGCCATAAAAGCCCTTAGCCATCTTTATAACTTTTCTATGTCTCTTGTGTGCGTTTACGCCTTTCTTTACTCTTGCCATTTTAATACCTCCTTACTTGCTCAGAACTTCCTTAATTCTCTTGTGGTCTGCACTGGTTAATGTAGTGGACTGTCTGAGTCCTCTCTTTCTCTTCTGGCTCTTCTTAGTAAGGATGTGTCCCTTGTATGCCTTGTTTCTCTTAACTTTTCCTGATCCTGTAACCTTGAATCTCTTGCATGCGCCTCTATGAGACTTCATTTTGTTTGCCATAATTTCCTCCTATATTAATGTATTTATTAACTTATTTCTTATCGCCCTTCGGTGTGAGAACCATGGACAGGCTTCTGCCTTCCATCTTCGGCTTCTTCTCCATGTCGCCGAATTCAGAAACTGCTTCGGCATACTTGGTCATAACCTCCTGACCTCGGGCAACATAGTCACGTTCTCTGCCTCTGAATCTGAGGCTTACCTTCAGCTTGTTGCCTTCCTTAAGGAACTTGGCTCCGGTCTTTGCCTTAACCATTATGTCATGATCCTCAATGAAAGTGGACAATCTGATCTCCTTCACCTGAGTTGTGTGCTGCCTTTTCTTGGCTTCCTTTTCCTTCTTCTGCTGGTCATACTTGAACTTGCCGTAGTCGAGTATCTTGCATACAGGCGGGTCAGCCTTCGGTGCAATACAAACCAGATCCAGGTCCTTCTGTTCTGCCAGATTCATTGCCTCTTCTCTTGACATGATTCCCAGCTGTTCGCCGTCGGCAGAAATAACTCTCATTTCCTTTGCACGAATTTCTTCGTTTATTAAAGCTTCTTTTGCTATTGCTCTGTACCTCCTTCGTACATAAAACAAGTGCGGACACAAAAGTATCCGCACGCATAATAAACCCTGTGGGTTATATTGCCTTATTAACCCGGGCGCCCCGACACCCAAGGTGAGAAGCGGATAACTTCTGCTTACTACCTCGGATATATTACCACAGCCCAAAGGGCAACGCAAGGCTTTTTTCTCTGACCCATCCCATTTCCCTGCCGGACAAATTTTCGCTTTACAAACATAGTTATAATGTTATAATTATGGCGTCATAACTTTTAGCTAATTATTTAGCAGCGAAGCAATAAAACGAAAAATCAGGAGGAAACCAAATGAAAAAGAAACTGTTAATTATGGTACTGACAGTTATAACTGCTATGGGAATGTGCTTTTCCCTCTCCGGCTGCGGCGGCGGTGACAGCGAACCGGCCGAAGGTGACGGAGCCAAGACACTGAACGTAATGCAGCAGTACGGCCTGGCCTATGCGCCTTTCCAGGTTATGGAGGAGCAGGGCCTCATCGAGAAGGCATATGAAGAAGCAACAGGAAACACAGTGGAAGTAAACTACTCTGTTCTGAACTCTGGTTCAACAATCAACGAGTCCTTCGCATCAGGGGATGTTCAGGTGGGAGCCATGGGCGTCGGTCCTGCAGTAACCGGTGTAATGACAGGCGTGGGATACAAAATCTGTTCAAACATGTCCGCTCAGCCTCATAAGCTCATGACAAGTGCTGATTCCGGAATCAAAACCCTCAGCGACTTTAAGTCAAGCGATCAGATAGCCCTTGTTAACATCGGAAGCTTCCAGCACGTACTTCTGGCAATGGCATGTGAAGAGCAGCTGGGAGATGCCCACGCACTTGACGAAAACATTCTGGCCACAGCCCATCCTGACGGAATGGTTGCCCTGGAAAACGGACAGGTTGCTGCTCAGCTCACAACCTCCCCTTACACCTTCATGGAAGAGGAAGAAGGCATGGTTGAAGTTGATGCGCTCCAGAGCGTATGGCCTGACGGAAATTCATTCATAGTAGCAGTTGCATCAGAACAGCTCTACAACGACGATCCTGAACTCTACGCAGCAGTTGTACAGGGAATCTCAGACGCAATTGATTACATCAACGAAAACCCTGAGGAAACTGCCGAACTTCTGGCTGCAGGGGAGGACATGGATCAGGATGCTGAAACAATTCTCAGCTGGCTCAATGACCCTGCATGCTCCTACTCAACAGAGCTCAAGGGAGTAATGACAATGGCTGACTTCATGGCCGAAAACGGCTTCCTGGAAGTTGACGGTCCGTCAGACATCAGCGAGCTGGTATTCGACGGCGTTAAGGGCAACTAAGTGACCCGCGCAAAAGCAGCGG
>JBJESQ010000038.1:12295-20719 GCA_051882875.1 Lentihominibacter sp.
GAGCTGGTATTCGACGGCGTTAAGGGCAACTAAGTGACCCGCGCAAAAGCAGCGGCGCTTTCACAGTAAATCTAAACAAAAGGATACTATTAAATGAGCAATGATTTAAAAACAGAAATCAGGGATCAGATTATTTTCGTCATCTGCTTCATCGCAGTATGGTGGATTGTGGCCGAAATGGGAATTGTAAGCGAGAAGCTCTTCCCCACCCCGGGTGAAATCGGCCGCGCATTTCTAACGGCATTCTCCGAAAACGGAATGCTCAGTTTCGTAGGCTATTCCCTGGGCCTTATCGTTAAGGGACTTGTCATCGGCATAGGCCTGGCATTTCTCTGCTCCAGCCTGGCAGTTGTAAACAGACACTTTTATGCAGTCTACAATCTGATTGTGTCAATATGTGACCTGCTGCCGGGTGTGGCACTGCTTCCACTGGCTATCTGCTGGGTGGGCATAGGAGAAGCCACAATAATAATCATCATCGTTCACTCGATTATCTGGCCAATGTCCCGAAGCCTCATGGACGGCTTCAGAGCCATTCCCAACATCTATGTGGAATCCGGCAGAAACATAGGCCTGCGGGGAATCAGACTGGTCTCCGGCGTATACCTGCCGGCTGCCTTTGCAAGTGTTCTCTCGGGACTCAGAGTTGGATGGGCCAGAGCCTGGAGAGGTCTCATTTCCGTTGAAATGATTTTCGGAACCACCGGTTCAGGCGCGGGAATCGGATGGTACATTCTAATGAGAAGAATCAATTTCGATATCCCGGGAGTTTTCGGTACCCTGATTGTGATTATTATCATCGGAATTATCGTGGAATACGGAATATTCCGGGTACTGGAGCGAAATACTGTTAAGAAATGGGGGATGACGGCACAATGACGAATAATGCAAAACCCGTCCTGCAGATTAAGGGACTGACCAAGAATTATCACGACGGACCAGATTCCCGGGACATTCTGAGCAATCTGAATCTCACAGTTAACCAGGGAGATTTTCTCACGATACTGGGTCCTTCAGGCTGCGGCAAAACCACTCTAATCAGATGCATTGCCGGCTTCGAGGATTACGAAGGGGAAATCCTGGTGGAGGGCAGCCCCGTTAAGGAACCGGGCATTGACCGCTTCATGGTGTTTCAGACCTTCGAGCAGCTTTTCCCCTGGAAGACGGTTAAGAACAACATCACCTATCCTCTGAAGATGAATGGTCTCAGAGACAAGGCTGAGCTTGACAGAATCGCCGACGAGCACCTTGAGCTTGTGGGACTGGCAGGCAAAGGCGATCTCTACCCTCACCAGCTTTCCGGAGGAATGAAACAGCGGGTTGCCATCGCCAAGGGTCTGGCACTGAAGCCAAAGATTGTTCTGATGGATGAACCCTTCGCAGCTCTTGACGCCATGACGAGAAACAAGCTTCAGGCTGAGCTGGTGAGAATCAAGGAGAAAGAAAACGTAACGGTTATTTTTATTACCCATAACATTCAGGAGGCTCTGGTGCTGGGCTCCCATGTGATGCTCATGTCAAAGCAGGGAGAAATCAAGATAAACATGACCAACACCATTCCGAAGCCGGTTACTCCTGCATCAGAGGGATACGGCCAGCTCTGGAAAAAGCTGAATGACGCACTGTGGGAAGAAGACGATGGAAAAGAATAACAAGCAGAACTACATTAAAGAAATAGCTGAAACAAAGAGCGTTTCCATTGCCGCCGAGCAGCTGGGAATAAGTCAGCCTGCCCTTTCCACTTTTCTCAAGAAGACCGAGAATGAGCTTGGCTGTCTGCTGTTTGACAGAAGCAGGCAGCCCCTTGAGCTCACAGAAGCCGGACGGCTGTACATGGATTATCTGGATAAGAATGATGCTCTTAGGGAACAGCTCAAGCAGAATCTCAGCGACATAACCGGCCTTCACACCGGGAAGGTTACCGTGGGCGGCGCCGCTTTCTTTAACATCGCTTACCTTCCAAAGGCGCTTGCCAGATTCGTGGAAGCCTACCCCGGTGTGTCGGTCTCAATTGCTGACGGCAAGGTCCCGGAGCTTGAGTCCCTGGCCCAAAAGGGTCAGCTTGATCTGTTCATAACCCCTATTGATGATGAGCCGGACAGGTTTGTTTACGAGGAGCTTCTGTCAGAGAGAATTTTCCTGGCAGTGCCGGCTGGCTGGGAGGTTAACCGGCAGCTGACTCACAAAGCTGTCACCGTCCCGGCAGGAGAATTTTCCGTTCAGGCCGGGGAAGACGCCCCGGCGGTACCCCCAGCACCACTTACAAAAGAAGAGTTCGCCTGCCTTTGCAGGGAGACCTTCGTTGTTCTGAAATCCGATCAGGACATCGGCCGGAAGATGCAGGCTCTGTTTGCAGGTTACGGCTGCCGTCCGGCCCGTATCATAACCGCCGAGCAGACCATGACCACACTGGCCCTTACCCAGAGCGGTGTCGGCGTGTCACTGATAACCGAAAGCAGCATTCGAAACTGCCGGCTGAACCGGCCGCCTGTACTGTATATGGCGGATCCTGCCGTATGCCGCCGCAAGATGTTCATCGCATACCCCAGGAACAAGTACCTTTCACAGGCGTCAAAGGAACTGATTCGCATTCTCAAGGAGTCGAATTAAAGTTAAATGGTGCTCCCAGGGATAGATTTTTCAGCAAAAAATCGTTTTTTTCAAGTGTATACAAAGGTGTATGACAAACACCAAACCGAAACGTCATTTTTGAGCCAATTTTTATTATTGCTAATAGTGAATAAATAGTGAAATAATAGTGGAATATTCCTGCCACTATATATATAATTATAGCAGGAGAACCATTATGATTAAGGTTAAATTGAGCAACGAAATCCTAAGAAGAATATCTGCAATCGATGAAAGCCGGTTTAAGGTGAATGCGGCCAAGATTCCCAGAATCACTGCCAATAAACTGAGGAAGAATTCGAGGAAAAAGAGTTCTTATGCATCGAACAAAATAGAGGGAAGTCCACTTACTGAAAAGCAGGCGGAGGAGGCTGTCGAAGCAGATCCTCACAGGCATTTCATGAGACCGGAGCAAGAAGTCCGCAACTATTATATGGCACTTGAACTGCTGGAGGAGAAGGCTAAAAAGAAAGAACCCTTTTCGAAAGAACTGATACTGGAAATCCAGGCATTAGTTGAAAAAGGAGCTTCCAAAGAGAAAATCGGGCTAAGAGGCCCAATGCCTCCGGGCGTAATATTTGGAGTATATGACGTAGCTACAGGAACTGCAGAATACATTCCCCCGGAATACAGCGAAATACCTGAGCTGCTTGATGAGCTCGTGGAATACGTGAACACTACAGATGACCATCCGCTAATTGTTGCGGCGGTAGTCCATTATCAGATAGTAACAATTCACCCTTTTGAAGACGGCAACGGCAGGACAGCCCGGTTAATGTCAGGGTATGTGCTGGATTTAAGTGGATACGGTTTCAAGGGGATAGGATCCCTTGAGGAGTATTTTGCCTACAATCAGGAAGAATACTACAGCTCAATTCAGATGGGATTGCCGGCGCTGTATTATTCAGGGAGAAATAATCCTACGCACCCTGAGATATGGATAAACTACTTTTTAAGAATGATGGAGCTTTACGCTGCAAAGGTGGACAGTATTACGCTGAGCAGCAGCGGAGAGGAGCTTCATGTATCACTTTCACACCTTGGAAAAAAAGAGCGGGAGTTTCTGAAACTGTTAATTGAAGAAAGATACTATGAGTTCACGCCAATTGAGCTCACGAGGGTTATTGGGGTAACGAATAAAACAATAATAAACAGATGTGCAAAGCTGTCTGAAAACGGTTTTCTGGTGCCGGTTCTTGTTAAACAGCGAGTTCGTTCATACCGATTGAGTGACTATACAATACAGAACATGGAGGCCTTGAGCAGGCTTCTTTGACACTCCCTATGGCTAAAGCAAGGGGATTTACGGTGAGATTTGGTAATCAGTATTTGAACAAGGGAATTCGGTTTTGATTCCGAATTCCCTTGTTTCTTTTATTTTGATATCTTTGATGTACGTTGCCGGCACTGCATCTGCATCAGCCTCCGGCATGATTGCAAATGTCGAGAGAACTGCCGTCGTAAAGGTGAAGGTTCCGTCTTCATTCAGGCTTCCTCCAACTGTCTATCTGTTGTGTTCCTTCAAAACCTCAGCGAACCGCCTTGCCGCCTTGCTTAGATACTTGTTACGTGGATAGGCTATATACATCTTCCGCCTGCAGATATCCGAATCCGCCATGTACAGCTTAGGCATGCCGGCCAGCCCGCAATTTCTGATACTGCTCTCAGTAATCAGGGAAATTCCCACACCCTTCAGGGTGAGAGCCAGGGTGGTCATGGTCTGCTCGGCGGTTATGACCCGTTCCGGTCTGCAGCCATAGCTGCTAAGCAGCGCCTCCATCTTCCGCCCGATATCCTGATCTGGCTTCAGAACAACAAATGTTTCCTCGCAAAGGCAGGCAAACTCTTCTTTAGTAAGGTTCTTCGTCTTACCGGGCTGCTTTGCCTTTGCACTCCCATCTTCAAGGGAAACAGCCTTGCCTTCCAGCTGCCTGTTTATCTCCCACTCCGCCGGGACAGCCAGGAAAATTCTCTCCTCCAGAAGCTCCTCATAGGCAAACCTGTCCGGCTCGTCGTTAATGGGTGTTATGAAGAGATCCAGCAGACCCTTCTGTGCCATGGCCTCCAGCCTGGGAACCCTGTCATCCACAATCTCAATATCTATTCCCGGGTTCTCCGATGCAAAGGCAGCAACGGCCTTCGGCAGATATGCCACATTAAAAAAGCTGGCGCCTCCCACAGTCAGACTTCCGGTTTTCAGGTCATTAATATCAGAAAGATTCTTCATTAGCTCCTTCTGCCTGATTACCACCTCATCAAGGTAATCCAGATAGACCCGGCCGGCTTCGGTAAGCTCCAGCGGTTGTCTGCTCCTGTCAAAAAGCACAGCGCCCAGCTCCCCCTCAACCTTTTTAAGGTACGAGGACAGAGCCGGCTGTGATATTCCCAGCTGATCTGCTGCAACTGATATGCTTTTTGCCTGAGCAATTTTCTTTATGTAATTTGATGTCTCATTCCGCTTAGTATTCATGCATATATATTACTACATATTCTATTTAATGCAAATGCCAATTAGCTCTATTTGGCTGCAGAATGCATTATTAAATCGTTGAGAAGGCCGGCCAGTGTTCAACCATGACCCAGCCCGCCAGGGACATAAGCAGGATGACCATCACGGTAATGCCAATGCCCTTCTTCAGCATGAACTTCGGCTCCAGACCGTAGCCCACAGGAATGGCACGAATCGATGTAGGCAGCATGTATGAAATGTTTACACCGATAGTCGCTATATAAATGTAAGGAATCGGATTCAGTCCTATGCCCTGAACAATGCTTATGACAATAGGCATTGCAACTGCCGCTGTGGCCGTATTGGAGGTCATGTCCGACATCAGCAGAGTAACTGACACAATAATCAGAATCGTGAAGAATCCCCCGGTGAGGTTCATGGACGCCATTGCCGCTCCTATGGCGGCAGCAGCTCCCGACTCGTTAATAAGAGTTCCTGCAGCCAGACCCCCTGCGAAGATGTAAAGCAGATCCCATATTACCTTTCTCTCCGCCGACTTCCATGTAATAAGCCTTGTTCCGTCCCTTCTCATTACAACGAAGGACAGCACCGCACAGGCAATGAACACATAGGCAGGCTTCAGTCCAGGCAGAGCCTCCTGATAGAACTGACGTGTAAAGGCCAGAATGGTTGCCGCCATAAACAGACCCAGGGCCCACTTTTCCTCGTAGCTCATTTTTCCCATCTGTCTGTACTGCTCCACGAAGTACTCCTTGGAGCCCCCAAGGGAATCGCTCTTTTTCACGCAAAGGCAGAGATAAATCAGATTACTCACAACCAGCAGAAGCATCAGCGGCAGGAAACGAACAACCCAGTGCCAGTATATGAACTCCTGACCTGTAACCTGCTGGAGATACTCAACTGTAACGAGATTCATGGCTCCCCCAAGAGGTGATGCCAGTCCTCCCACACCTGCGCCGTATGCCACAGTCATGAGAATCATGGAGCCTGTCTTGCTTTGGCCTATCTCGCTGATTCCTATGTATTTCAGCATGGAAACGGCGATAGGTGTAATGGCGGCACACACCACAGCATTCGGCAGCACCGCCGACAGAATAGTTGTCAGAACAAACCAGAACACAAGCTGGCTTCTGAGATTGCTGCCTATGAGCATCAGGAACATGGAAGCAATTCTCTTGTCCAGTCCCGTCACCTCCCAGGAGGCGGTAATAATGGAAGCCCCCAGCAAAAGCAGAATAATCTCGTCTGCATAATTTGAGATGACCAGCTTCATGTCAGCCATCTGGAATATGGCATTCAGAACCAGGGGCATGAATCCGGTAACAGCGAAATCCACAGGACCCGTGATCCACCAGTATGCCATCCAGGCAATGGTGCCGATGGCTCCCCTGGCAGCTGCCGTATCAAAAAAAGCATCAGGCAGAAAGAAATAACAGATAAAGAACAGTGCCGGTCCAACCAGCAGATGAATTGTGCGTGTCTTCGCGTTCATGATAACTCCTTTATATAAATTTATTTATAAAATTATAAATAAAAATTTATGCCTTTACTATTCTAATCATCTATGCTACATTTGTAAAGAAAAATATAAATATAATGTAGAAATTATATTAAAACTCAAGGAGATTAAAATGTTTTATCCTTCAATCGTTGAAAATCTGGCTCGCAATGCCATTAAAAACCCCGAAAAGCTCTGCCTGGCAGATGAGCGTATGGCCCTCACCTACAAGCAGGTCTGGGATGCCGTTGCCGGTCTTGCCATGGAACTTGACAGGAGAGGCGTCTCAAGGGAAAAGTGCGTTGTAGTTGAGTGCGACCAGAGCGTTAACTACATGATTTGGGAATTCGCCACTCAGCTTCTCAAGGGAGTCTTCGTTCCCCTTGAAAAAAATGCCGCACTGCCAAGAATTATGGAAATCACCGGGGAAACGGAAGCCGTGCTTCACGTGTCAAACAGGCAGGTTCCTGAGCTTGGAGACCTGCCCCGCATGGACATAACACAGGCGACTGCCTTTGCACTGGGCTGCGAGAGAGACGGCGTATACTACGGATCAATAGAGGATCTGGATGTGGTGGATTTCCCTAAGGCCGAGGACGTATCCGAAATACTCTTTTCTACGGGAACAACAGGCAAAAGCAAGGGAATCGTTCTCACCCACGGCAACGATGTGGCAATCGCCGAGAATGTATGCTATGGAGTCAAGATGAAACCCGATAATGTGGAGATGATTCCGATGCCTACATCCCACTCTCACGGTCTCAGAAGAACCTACGCCAACATGGCAAACGGAAGTTCAGTAATCTTCGTGGACAACCTGATGCTTCTTAAGAAGGTTTTCGCAATGATGGATGAATACAAGGTGACTTCCATGGATCTGTCCCCCAGCATGCTTGGCATTATCTTCAAGCTCAGCAAGGACAGGCTGGGAAACTATGCGGATGTTATGGATTACATTCAGCTTGGTTCCGCACCTCTTTCGGAGGAGGACAAGAATCATCTCAGCAGAATTCTGCCTAAGACAAGGCTTTACAATTTCTACGGAAGCACCGAAGCAGGCTGTTCCTGTCTCATGGACTTTAACGGGGCCGACAAACCTAAGGGATGCATCGGCAAGCCGGCAGTAAACGCTGAGTTTATCGTTGTTGACGAGAACCGCAACCCTATTGAATCCTCAGAAGACAATCTGGGATTTCTGGCAAGCCGGGGCGCCATCAACATGAAGGAGTACTTCAAGGCTCCCGAACTCACCCGGGAAGCAATGCCTGAGGGAGACTACATTTATACTAAGGACATGGGATACATAGATGAAGATGGCTATGTTTACATGCTGGGCCGCAAGGATGATGTTATCAACTACGGCGGCGTGAAGATCAGCCCTGAGGAAATCGAGTCCATGGTAATCAAGAACGACCTGATTGCCGACTGCGCCTGCGTGCCTATTGACGACCCTATTTCCGGTCAGGCTCCTAAGCTTTACATTCAGCTGGATCCGGCCACTGCCGATTCCTACGATGACCGCAAGTTCAAGTCCTTCCTGGCTGAGGTGCTGGATGCCAACAAGCTTCCAACCCGGGTGGAGATAATCGACGAGATACCTCGTACCTTCAACGGGAAGATTAAGAGAAAAGAACTCATCGCCCTGAACAAGTAATGGATCCCCTGTTGATTCCACTTCACGGATTCCTGCTTTACGGGGTCCCGCCGTACAGGATCCACCTTATGGGTCCCACCTTACGGGTCCCACCTTACGGGTCCCACCTTACGGTGGTTCCACCTTATGGGATCCACCTTACGGGGGTTCCATGATTCACGAACAATGTATATT
>JBJESQ010000038.1:20819-27123 GCA_051882875.1 Lentihominibacter sp.
CATTTGAAATTCTAAACAATTTGCTTCAACAAAATTCAAAAATGTTGCAGCAATTCCGAATCACGAATAATATTTACAACAATTGGAAAAATTTAGGCGATGAATTTGACCTCTTTTCTGGGCCGTGTTGAAGCAATTAGGATTAACCTGCAATTACTTCAACATGGGATGAGCCGACATGCGGGCACGCCATGCGGGCACGACATGCGGGCACGACATGCGGGCACGACATGAGGGGCGCGCCGGGCGGCGCGCCAACTCCAATACACAAAGAGGGAGTTTTCTCGGCCTCCCTTTCCTGTTATAATGTCAGTGAAAGGGAGGGATTGATATGACAGTAGCATCAAGGTCAGCGAAATCAGCAAGAAAGAAAAACAGAAACCGCAAGACAAACAGGAACAACAACGAAAGCATAAACAACAGTACAAACATCTGGACAAACAGAAACAGGCGCGGAATCAAGAGGCTCATAATAATAGCAATACTGCTGGCAGCAGTGGGGCTGTGCATATGCTACATGGTTACTGTGCCCCACATTATCCTGAAGGGGGACTCCACCATGGAGGTCACCATGAAGGATGGGTACAGGGAGCCGGGAGCAACTGCCAGGTTTTCTTTCAAGGACATAAGCTCCCATGTAGAAATTGACAGCAAGGTAAACGACAAAAAAGTGGGGACGTACAAGGTCACATACACGGTAAAATATCTGGGCAAAACAGATACAGCCGAGAGAACCGTAAACGTAGTGGATAGGGAGCCGCCTGAGATTGCCTTTGCAGAGGGAAAGAAGCTGACAATCCGTCCGGGGCAGAAATTCAAGGATCCCGGCTACACGGCAATTGACGATTCAGACGGCGATGTAACCTCCAAGGTCACAAG
Organism: Lentihominibacter sp.; assembly: GCA_051882875.1. Classification (GTDB taxonomy): domain Bacteria; phylum Bacillota; class Clostridia; order Peptostreptococcales; family Anaerovoracaceae; genus Lentihominibacter. Next base: position 21,699 of record JBJESQ010000038.1, read on the forward strand.
AACAGGCTACGTTGATGTATCCAATAAGGGCGAGTACACCCTCACCTACTCCGTCACCGACTCCTACGGAAACGAGGGCATTGCCACCAGAACAGTAACCGTCGCGGGAGAACCTGTCAGGGAAGAACGGGGAACGATATATCTGACCTTCGACGACGGACCAAGCAGCACCGTGACCCCTAAGATACTGGACACGCTGAAGAAATACAAGGTCCCTGCCACATTCTTCATAATCAACTACGGAAACGACGGCAGGAAGCTGGCAACACTCAAACGGGCAATCAAGGATGGTCACACCATCGCACTGCACAATTACTCCCACGACTACAGCCTGATATACAAGTCACAGAAGAGCTTCATGGAGAACCTGACAAAGCTCCATGACAAGCTCAAGAAAGACACAGGATACGATGCTTTTTGCATGAGATTTCCGGGAGGCAGCTCAAACACTGTAAGCGAGAATTACTGCAAAGGCATCATGTCCCGTCTCGTTAAAACAGTTCAGGCCAAGGGGTACATGTACAGCGACTGGAATGTGGATTCCACCGATGCCTCCGGAAACAATATTCCTGCGGCAGCCCTGATAAGTTCCGTGAAGAAAAACTGCACAGAGGATACCTTTAACGTTATTCTCATGCACGATTCAGATGCAAAGGCAACAACAGCGGAAGCGTTGCCTAAGATTATAGAATGGGGCAAGGAGCAGGGCTACAGCTTCAAAGCAATGACCACTTCATCCCCTACGGTTCACCATCCCGTTAACAACTGAAGCTGAGCTTTCACAAGCGGGGAATTAAAACAACATGATGAATTTTAAAAAAACACCTATTACACTTGACCAGATAATCCCGATACTCAACGTTATCACCGACGCAGTGTTCATTGACGATGCCGACGGAATCTGTCAATGGTGCAACGACGCCTGCGAGGAAATGTACAACATCGAATATGACGAAATAGTTGGCAGACACGTTGAGGATCTGGAAAAATCGGGAATATTCACACCCTCGGTAACAAGAAAGGTCCTTGAGGAAAAGAGAGAAATTACCATAATCCATGAAAACCGTTTCGGCAGGCGGCTTCTCACAACAGGCTCACCTGTTTTCGTACCAATGACAAGTGGAGAGTGGGTTGCCGCAGGGGAAGGCAGATACTCCAGGAGCATTGCCTTTGTACTGACAACCTCCAGGGACATCACCCAGATTTCCACCCTTCAGGAGCAGCCTGACTCACCGGGAAGCGCCCTGCTGAAGGCGAGAAATCTTGATGTTCCCGAGGATATCGACACCAGCTTTATCGTTTCCGAAAGCGAGGCCATGCACAATGTAATGGCCCTGACAAAGAAGCTGGCTTCGGTGAACACAACTGTGCTCATAACAGGCGAATCCGGCGTGGGCAAAGGACTCATAGCCCGCCAGCTCCACGATGAAGGTATTCGATGGAAGAAGCCTTTTGTCACTGTAAACTGCGGTGCCATTCCTGATAACCTCATAGAATCCGAGCTCTTCGGATATGTTCCGGGGGCATTCACCGGCTCCAGATCCGACGGCAAACAGGGGCTATTTGAAGCAGCCCAGGACGGAACTATTTTTCTTGACGAAATATCGGAACTTCCCCTGAATCTTCAGGTTAAGCTCCTTCAGGTTATACAGGAAAGGCAGATAACACCGGTTGGAGGAACTAAGCCAATCCCGGTGGATGTGAGAATAATCTCCGCAACGAACAGAAATCTGGAGGAGCTGGTAAAAGAGGGAAAGTTCAGAGAGGACCTCTATTACAGGCTGAATGTTGTTCCCATTAACGTTCCTGCCCTGAGGGAAAGACCTGCAGATATCATCCCTCTTATACAGATGAACATAGCCCGCTGCAACCGGGAGCTTGGGGAAACGAAATCAATAAGTCCCGATGCCCTATCGATTCTGCTGAAATATCCCTGGCCGGGAAACATCCGGGAGCTTCAGAACATCATAGAGAGACTGGTTATAACCACCTCCCATAATGTTATCACTGAGAATGACATTTTCATTTTCATCAAGGAAGCTGCTGAGGATAACAAGACAAACTTCGCCGATACCTCACTGGCTGCCGCCCTGGAACGTGCCGAGAAGGAAATTCTCAGCCGGGCCCTGGAAAGCTACAAGTCCACAAGAGCCATCGCCAAAGTGCTCAAGGTGAGCCAGCCTACGGTTGTCAGGAAGCTTAACAAGTACGGTCTCGTGAAGTGACCGGCTCTATAACAGATCAAGACGCGATACATTTTTGTATCAGCGATACACGAATGAATCAAATCCCCTGAACCTATTGAAATAACGCATTTTAACGGGAATCGCCGAATAATGAATTATGAGTGATACATTTTTGTATCACTTTTTGTTTCTTGAAGCTTTATCGAAGGGTTGTACTTTCGTAAATACAATTTATATGCATTAATTTTATCACGTATAAACCTTGAAATTTCAATGCTTTCAGGGATTTCATGCTGCGTCCGGCCTGCCTTTGCATAATGTGGAATGAATTTTGGCACGAACAATGCATTATATAGGTGTGGGTTCAAAGGGGCTTGCAGTTTGAGGCAGCCTCACCCGCTGAAAAAGTATAACCATTTTTTAATTAATAATAAGGAGGATTTTAAAAATGGCAGATTTCAACGCAAAAGAATACGTAGCTGGATTAGTAGAGAAAGCTAGAGCAGCTCAGGCAGTTGCTGAGAACTTCACTCAGGAAGATTGCGATCTGATGACTGCAGCTGTAACTTATGAAATGACTAAGCCTGAAAACATCAAGATGTTCGCCGAAATGCTGGTTGAAGAATCAGGCATGGGTATTCCTGCAGATAAGGAATCAAAGATTATCGGTAAGGTTTGGGGTTCATACCTCCAGATGAAGGACAAGAAGACTGTAGGTCTCGTAGAGGACAATCCTGAAACAGGAATGCAGGCTTATGCTAAGCCAATGGGCGTTGTTGCCGGTATCATGCCTGTAACTAACGGTGAAGCAACTCCAATCGTTAAGTCAAACATGGCACTGAAGACAAGAAATGCTATCATTCTCGCACCGCACCCTAAGTGCAAGAAGCTGAACGTAATAATCGTTGACAAAATCAGAGCTGTCCTGAAGAAGCTGGGATATCCTGAAGATCTGGTACAGACTTGTGCTCCTGAAGCTGTTAAGCTGGAAACTTCACAGCAGCTGATGAAGCAGTGTGACTTCATCCTGGCAACAGGCGGAGAAGCACTGGTTGAAACAGCTTATTCATCAGGTACTCCTGCTATCGGCGTAGGTGTTGGTAACTGCGTATCAATCGTAACAGGCAAGACTCCTATGAAGCAGGTTGCTGAGCTTATCACTAAGTCAAAGAAGTTCGACAACGCAACTTCATGCTCAACTGAAAACAACATCATCGTATTCGAAAGCTGCTACGATGAATTCATCAAGGAAATGGAAGCTCACGGAGCATACCTCTGCAAGGAAGGTTCAGAAGACAAGAAGAAGCTGCAGGTTGCTATGTGGCCTAACACTCCTAACGACCACGTACTGAACAGAGCAATCGTTGCTCAGAACGCTGAAAAGATCGCTGAAATCGCCGGCATCGACGTTCCTGCAGGAACTTGCGTACTGATGGCTGAAGAAAACGGCGCATCACTTGAGCACCCATTCGGCGGCGAAAAGCTTTCACCTGTATCAGGCGTACAGAAGGCTAAGGATCTGGACGAAGCAATCGAAAAGCTCATGGCTTGCCTGAACTACCAGGGTAAGGGTCACAGCTGCGGTATCCACACTAACGACCCTGCTGACGTAGAAAAGCTGGCTATGGCTGCTCCTGTAACAAAGTGCGTTGTTAACCAGGCACAGTGCCTCGTTAACTCCGGTGGCTGGACTTGCGGATTCCCTGTATCAATGACTCTTGGCTGCGGTACTTGGGGCGGCAACAGCGTATCACACAACGCTACATTCGCAGACCTTCTGAACTACACTTACGTTTCAAGAGAGATTCCTAACTGGAAGCCTGCTAAGGTTGAAGACTTCATCGATGCTTCAGTAATCGCTAAGGTTGATGCTTAATCGAACTGACAGTTGATTAGGACATATGTAATTAACGAAACAATCTGAACTAATATTTGGGGAGGGCTTTCCCCTCCCCATCATGTTGATTAAGGAGAATTAAAATGTCAGCAATTAAAGATAAAGATTTAAAGTATAACATTCATTCATGGTCAGCTCAGGGTGCCCTGAATCCTATCGTTGTTACTAAGGCTGAAGGCATCTACTTCTGGGACGAAGACGGCAAAAAGTATGCAGACATGTCATCACAGCTTGTTAACTCGAACCTGGGACACGGCAACAGAGCTATCATCGATGCTATCGTTGAACAGGCTAACAAGATTCCTTTCATGGGACCTGCTTTCGCAATGGACTGCAGAGCAGATGCTGCTGAAGCAGTAGTAAACATTTCAGGATTCCCTGAAGGTTCAAAGGTATTCTTCACCAATGCCGGTGCAGAAGCTAACGAAAACGCTATCAAGATTGCTCGTCAGTACACAGGCAAGCAGAAGATTTTCTCACAGTACAGATGCTATCACGGTTCATCAGCAGGCGCCGGAATGCTGACAGGTGAACCTAGACACTTCTTCAACGAACCGGGCGGTCCTGGATTCGTTAAGTATGATGGACCTTATGCTTACAGAGCTCCAAAGGCCTGCAGCTTCGCAAATGACGATGAAGTTGCAGATTTCTACCTCGAACTGCTGGAAAACCAGATTCTGTACGAGGGACCTGAACAGATTGCTGCAATCTGGCTTGAATCAGTAGTTGGTTCAAACGGCGTTCTCATCGCTCCCGTTAAGTGGTATCAGGGCGTTAGAGCTCTCTGCGACAAGTATGACATTCTGATGGTAGCTGACGAAGTTATGGCAGGATGGTTCAGAACAGGTAAGGCTTTCGCTTACATGAACTTCGGATATCAGCCTGACATGATTACCTTCGCTAAGGGCGTAACCTGCGGTTATGTTCCTCTCGGCGGCGTAGTTGTAACACCTGCAATTGCTAAGTTCTTTGACGAAACTTCAATCGGATGCGGACTTACTTACTCAGCTCATCCAATGGGTTGTGCTGCCGCAGTTGCAACAATCAAGGAATACAAGGATCAGGATATCGAAAACAAGATGAAGGTTACAAGCAAGGTTCTGGCTGACATTCTTGACAGCTACGTAGAAAAGCACCCTTGCGTTGGACAGGTTAGACACATTGGTCTGTTCTCAGCTATCGAGCTGGTTAAGGACAAGGCTACAAAGGAACCGCTGGTACCTTTCGGCAAGGATCCTGAGGGCATCATGCCTAAGATTATCGGCATGCTGAAGGCTGACGGATTCTGGACATATTCACACGAGAACATGTTCGTAGTAACTCCTCCTCTCATCATCACTGA
>JBJESQ010000039.1:0-4168 GCA_051882875.1 Lentihominibacter sp.
CCGGCGGTATTGCCTTTGCAGTTGATGGTGGGAAGTAACTCGACAAGATGGTTGTTCAGCTCTTCAAAAAGACTGTTCAGCTCTTCATATGCCCGTGCCCATTCAGGAGATGAGGTGCCGCCCTCCGCCGATGAATTGCTCCGTGCCAGCTGGCGTGTAAAGGGAATGAAATAGGAGATAATCACCGATGCATCAGGCATTATGTCACGGGGAAGGAGATGCTCGGAATTCACTTTAGAGGGAAGCTCCAGTATTTCGGGACTCATGGCATCTGCAAAACCCACAAGAGGTTTCCCGAATTCCGTTGCTATGTTGTCCCGCATGCAGTACCGGGCGGTGAAATCAGTTATTTCTTCGGTAATGATTTGAGCAATTGTCTGTTGATACGACATGATTAACCTCCTTCGTTACACAGCTCACCGGAATTAGGCGGGCTCAGGAGTCCTTGGGCGGGATTTTTTCCTTGTCCGGTACGCAGGTCATGAGCACAGCGGCGATAATCATCACGCCGCCGATAATCATGGACAGCGTTATTTTGTCACCTATGAGGAGCCAGCCGAATACACATGCACAGGCAGGCTCGAAGGTGTTGATAATCGAAGCATTTGTAGGTCCGATCAGACGCACACCTACGCAGTAGCACAGGATTGCTATAAATGCGCAGACAACGGAAAGCAGCAGGATGTACATTAGCTGCTCTCCACCTGTGGTAAACAGCGGATTGCCGCTGAAGAGACATCTGAAGAAATTGAACACAGCCGATGCCGCCAGAACGTATCCCGGAGTTACAAGAGGATGAAGATCCGCCAGGGCATCAGAAGACAGTTCAATGATATAAACCGTGTAGCAGAGCGCACAAAGGAATGCGAACACCACACCTATAATCTGAATTGTCATATCCGGGGACCATACGATGAGGCACATTCCCAGAAGCGAAATCACAACCGCTGCAATTTTCAGAGCTCTCACACGCTCCTTGCCCCGGAGCATTTCCACTGCAATTACTATGGCAGGGTATGTGAATGAAATAATCGTCGCCAGTGATCCGCTTATGTAATCAAAGGCAAGATACAGAGTGGTGGCAATTCCTATATACGAAATCATTATTGCCAGCATGGGCTTCATGGCCGTTCTGGAAAGCCTGAAATTAATCCGGCGTATGAAAATGAAACCCCACATTAAAATTGCCGCGTAAAAGAACTTGTCGAACAGCAGTGTTTCGGTTACAACTCCCGCCTCGAAAGCCTTAAAGGAAAGTGCCGGAATGAGACCGTAACACACCGTAGTGATTATTATGCATATTGTACCTGTGATCATTGCGTTTTTCATATGGGTATTGTATCATAATCCCATAACAGGAAAAAGCGTAATTAATAAGCCCAATGGCTTAATACAGCAAACAAGTACCAAAAGCTGGCTGATACTGCATTGAATAAGCATTTACAGATAAGGAAAGAAGCAGAAATGGACTATTTAAAAAAGCTTAAAAATTGTGAAGAGCTGTTCTGGACTAACCCTGGATATGTATCCTGCGGCGACGGGGGACAGCCCAACGGAGAAGAAATTGTATCTATTGACGATGCAGAGGCAAGACTTCTGCGTTTTGCACCTTTTATCAGACGCATGTTTCCGGAGGTGGATGACGGCATTATCGAATCGCCTCTTACTGAAATTCCGGGGGTAGCCGGGGACATGGGAATAAAGGGAAGGCTGTTTCTGAAGCAGGATTCCCACCTTCCGATTTCGGGTTCCGTCAAGGCGAGAGGCGGTATCTACGAGGTTCTGAAGCTGGCGGAGAAGCTTGCTCAGGGCAGATTTGAAAACTATGAGGATCTGGGCAGTCCTGAGATGAGGGAATTTTTCTCACAGTACAAGGTAGCTGTGGGCTCCACAGGAAATCTGGGGCTCAGCATCGGCATAATAAGCGCCGCAATCGGATTCCAGGTTACGGTGCACATGTCTGCGGATGCCCGCCAGTGGAAGAAGGATATGCTCCGCTCCAAGGGTGTTACTGTAATCGAGTATCCTGACGATTACGAGAAGGCGGTGGCACAGGGAAGAAAAGAGGCGGAGTCCGATCCGATGTGTCACTTCGTGGATGATGAAAACTCTCTGGATCTTTTTGCCGGATACTCTGTTGCCGGCAAGCGGCTGGCTGCTCAGCTGAAGCAGCAGAACATCAGGGTTGACAAGGATCACAGACTCTATGTTTACCTGCCTTGCGGCGTTGGCGGCGCACCGGGAGGCGTAACATACGGTCTCAAGGAATACTTCGGTGACAACGCATACTGTTTCTTCGCGGAGCCGACTCACGCCCCTTGTATGGCGCTGGGTCTAATAAGCGGCAAGCTTAACGAAATATCCGTTGGCGATATTGGAATTGACGGCAGAACAGAAGCCGACGGACTGGCTGTGGGCAGACCTTCAGGTCTTGTGGCCTCGGCCATGCAGACGAGACTGACAGGCTGCTTCACAGTGGATGACGAGAAGCTCTATCCATACCTGGCAGCCCTGAAGGATAGAGAAAACATATTCATTGAACCTTCGGCATGTGCTGCCTTTGCGGGTCCGGATCATGTCTGCGGTTACCAGGGAGAGGCATTCCCGGCACCGGACGAGAATTCGATTCACATTATCTGGGCAACGGGCGGAAACATGGTTCCGGAGGAAGAGAAGAAGGCATATTACGAAAGGGGAAAGTAATGAAGCAAAAGCAGATGGAGGCGCATCTGGAGAAGACTCTTTATGAAAACAATGTTGTCCAGCGGGATACTTTGAACGGCATGATGAAGTGCTCCGGAGGCTCCTGCAGTTTTGCGGAGAGAACTCTGACCATGGAGTTTCCGGTGGAGAAATGGCAGACCAACAGGGTGGGGCAGATTCACGGCGGCATGATATGCACTGCCTTTGATGTGACTCTGGCAGCTCTTGCCCGTTTCTTCGCAGGGGAGAACTACGCCCCAACGGTGAGTCTTGATGTGAAGTACATCAGGCCTGTCGAAGCGGGAGATACGCTTATTGTTACTGCAAAGGCAACCCAGGCCGGAATGAGAATCACTCAGCTCACAGGGGAGGCTGTGCGCAAGTCCGACGGGAAGCTTGCAGCAACAGCCGCCAGCATTTTCATGAACGTGGATACCATGAAGGAGAGAATGGAGGGAAAGTAGTCAGGTTTTTCCTTGAAAGTACCATGGTTTTTTGTTACTATTGATTAAGATTAATTGAGAAAGAAATAGGGTATCGAAGATGTTAATTCTTTTCACAGCTTTTATATTTGGTGTTATAGTTCTGCTGCTTCTTATCAGGAGCATGAGGCGAGGCTTCAGTGCTCAGCTTCACGGAACAGGCATACGGAAGGTGCTGGCAATCATCAAGCTGATTCTGCTTATCGAGATTGTTATCTACCTGATTATCTTCATGTTTGTGATAATCAAGACGGTGTTTACGTTCTAGGCACCTGATTTATCAGTTTATTAATATAGCTCCGGGTACTCAAGGTATCGGAGCTTTTTTGTTGTGGGGATTTAATTATCGAATGGTTCCGGGCCGGCGGTCAGAATCGATCGCTGTAATTAAGAAGACTGCTGACATAACCCGAAGGACTGCCTTTGCGGCTGCTGCCCATTATTGTGGAGTAGTAGACGATGGTGGCGTCAAACCTGTCTTCCTCGGAACGAATTATGCCATAGGAACCTCCGCTGTTGTCCCGGGGCAAAGGCAGGCTGCCGGGATTGATAAACCAGAGGCTGCCCCCGGGTGCTGCAGGCTCGTCAATCTGGCGGACCTCCGCCACATGGGTATGACCGTAGACAACCGCCACGCAGTTTTCCTCCAGGGCCCTGTATCTTAGCCGGTCCAGACTGTAGCCGACACCCTCGTTATGACCGTGGGTGACGAGAATGTTCCCGCCGTCGGTGCTGACAACTGCGTAGTCGCCGCCTTGGGAGTCCTTGACAGATGAACTGAAGCAGCCGTCGCAGTTGCCCTTGACATAGGCAACGGGTATACCGTATTCCCGCTGAATCGCCTCAGCATCAGAGGCATAGTCGCCGGCGTGGATAACAAGGTCTACTCCATTAAGCTTCGGCCAGATGTCCCGGACCATATTCAATTTACCGTGGGTGTCGCTTAATACAAGAATCTTCATGAGGTTATAATATCATATTAT
>JBJESQ010000040.1:0-4016 GCA_051882875.1 Lentihominibacter sp.
GAAACTGTACATTGCAGATGCGTTTACTAATGAAGTTTTTGGGGGTAATCCTGCCGGAGTGGTCATTCTGGATCGGGATGACGATTTCCCTGAGTCCGAGGGAATGCGCCTTACGGCGGCGGAGCTGAGATACTCGGAAACCGCTTTTATCAGGCAGATTGACGATACAACCTTTAACATCCGCTATTTCACTCCTGCGGATGAGGTGGATCTTTGCGGTCACGCCACTATCGCCAGCTTCCACTGTCTCAGGGAGGCGGGTCTGGTAAAGCCGGGCACTATTGTGAAAAATATAACCCTTGCAGGGGATCTGAATATTGCTGTCAATGAGGATTCGATCCTTATGGATATGGCGGTGCCGGAGTACATCGGCGACATCAAGGAACCCGCTGCCATGAAAGAGCTCTACGAGATTATGGGACTTGATTACGAGGCGAATATTCCCGAGCTGGAGCGGCAGTGTCTGGCTGCGGGAGGCGACGGAAGCGGACTGAAGCCGGAGATGATTTCCACGGGCCTTCCTGACATCATGATGCCTGTGGCAGACCGGAGCCAGCTTGCTGCAATCAGGCCTGACTTCGCAGCTCTCACAGAGCTTTCCCGCAAATACAACGTTGTCGGAGTCCACGCTTTCACCCTTGACGGCGGGCAGTTCAGACCTGTTACGGAATCGGGCAAAAGCGTTTCCGGAAGCAGTGATTCCAATCCTGAGGTTACGGCTTTTTGCAGGAACTTCGCTCCTCTGTACGATATTGACGAGGAGGCTGCAACGGGCACTTCAAACGGCGCCCTCACCTACTACCTGCTGAGGAACGGTGTTGTGGTTCCTGTTCATAGCTGTGACATGAATACCGGTGTTTGCGGTTCAAAGGCAGACTGTCTCTTCATTCAGGGCGAGGCCATGGGAAGGCCTTCGGAAATCCGCGCCCATGTTGACGGCGCCCTGATTCAGGTGGGCGGCAGCGCTGCTATACTGGCTGAGGGGGAGATTAGAATATGACTTGTGGCGATATGACTTGGAGCGATATGGCGTATACTATTGAAATTAAGGGATTCAATGAGCTTTCAGTCCGTGAGCTCTATGAGCTGCTGAAGCTGAGACAGGATGTTTTTGTTATAGAGCAGACCTGCATCTACCCGGACATGGACGGCTGCGATTTCGTCTGCTACCACGTTCTGGAACGGGATGAAACCGGTGAGCTTGCAGGCTATCTCCGCATTCTGCCGCCGGGTCAGACCTTTGACACTGTGGCAATCGGCAGAGTTCTGGTGCGGGAGGACGCCCGGGGACGCGGCGCTGCCAGATCACTTATGACGGCTGCCCTGCAATTTATCCGGGACACTCTCACGCAAAGGCAGGTCAAGCTGTCTGCCCAGCAGTATCTGATAGGCTTCTATGAGTCCCTGGGGTTTGACATTATTTCGGAGGGTTATGTTGAGGACGGAATTCCGCATATTGACATGATGCTGGAGTTCGATGAGTAGCAGCCGTTCGCGGTCTTGCGCGGTGCTGTGAAATGTACCCTGTATTGTAAGAGCATGGCGTGGGTCATGCTCTTTTGTTACTTCAGGAGGCCGGCAATGCCGAGCTGTAATAGCTGTAAAAGTGTACGGTCACAATCACTACAATCACTACAATCACGAACTTTTTCCAGCCGCCCCGAGAAACGTTGAAATTCCAACCTTCCATTTTCTGACATTGTGAAAATGCGCTGTATTTTAGCCGGTTTTGTCGAAATTCTGCTGTTTTGCTTGGATTTTACCGTTATTTTCACGTTGTTTTCACAAACCGCATTTTCCTATATTCTGAAACCCTTGGCACATAAGGGTTTGCAATGCCGCCTGGTTATTATTTCCATTTTTTCGTGATAAGCGTGATAAGTGTAATCACGGTGTAATCACCTGGCTCGGTGCATTTTGCTGTTTCCTATCAATATGCTTTTTTCTCACCCAAATAACGCAAAATACCATTAACGCGCCTGCTGTCACGCCGCATATATCAATTATCACATCACGAAGCTGACATGCTCTTCCCGGCACGAAATGCTGATGGATTTCGTCAAGCACAGCATACAGTGAGCCGACAGTGACTGCTACTATGATACCGCTTTTTAATCTGTTCCGTTTGCTAATCAGTTGCACTGCCGCCATTAACGCAGCGCCAAGCAGCATATATTCTGCGAAATGCGCTGACTTCCTAACCCAGAAGTCCAGCTTATACACCATAGCCTCCTGATCCTGCAAAGGCAACAGATTATATCCGTCAACGAAGTGTCTGCAAATCCATCTATCGATAACAAAGCTCATCTCACCAGATTCTATTACCGGCTGATCAGACATGTAATAGATGAAACCCATTATTCCAACCAGCACAATAAGAATAATCATTCTCTTTTTCATTCTCAGTTCCTCAAATATCCTTGCTAATATGTTTCAAATTCTATATCTCGCATCTATGCGATAGTGAATTCTGCCCTGTAACAGTTCACTATACACATAAAGAGCATGGCAACCGCCATACTCTTATATTACTTGCAATTTAATACGATATGCTGTTAGTGTTACAGTTTTTCTATCTGATCCGGCTTAAGCCCGGTGATTTCGCAGATTTCATCTATTGTCATGCCCCTGGCCTTCATGGCACCGGCGACTTTTAGTTCGCCTCGAACTATTCCTGAAGCTTCGCCTTCTTCGTAGCCCTCAGCCTTACCTTTCTCGAATCCCGCGAATTCACCACGTTCGAATCCTGCGGCCTCGCCCCGTTTAAATCCAGCGGCTTCGCCTTTCTCAATTCCCTGAGCATAGCCCTCTTCGAATCCATCAGCTTCCCTGATTGCCTCGCATTCTTCTCTTGTCAGTTTTTCGAACAAGAAACTCATCACTTCGCCCCCGTGTTCTTTCAAGAAGTCGGCGATAATTCCGTCTTCCACGCACTTTCTGATACAGCTTTCGATGGCAGTCTTCAGCTCACCTGTGGCTTCGCACTCTTCGCGAATCATGTGAATGAGAAGACTGTATCCCTCCATGGCCTTGCAGCGCTTGAGAATTTCTGCGCCCTTCTCGTAGTTTACATTGATGAACTTCACTGTCACCTCTATGGCTATTTTATCACATTCAGCCATGAAAGCGTCAGATAATTTCATCTCCTGCTCCACCGGTGCGTCCTGAGGACCGTTGTAGAATACATAGAGCTCAGGCGTTGGAATCTTCACAAGCTTGCGGCTGTAGATATCCCTGGAAAATACAAGGTTCTCGTACTGCCTTGCCACATACACCAGCATTCTCAGCGGTATGTTGGAACACAAAGTGCTCTGCTGCTCCGCCAGAATAATCCATCTGTTGTCAATGATAAAGGACAGATCATTTTCTCTGTCGCCAAAGAAAGTATTATCCAGCGTAACGATTTCCACAGGCGTGTCCATGTCGAAGCTGCTGCCGCTCAGAGCGTTGTACAGCTCAATCAGATTCTTCTTCTCGCTAAAAAGCGCGCAAAAAGTATTGTCTTTGTAGTTGTGTTTAACATTTTTCATTATCTCTAATCCTCCATTTCTTTCTTCCGGCCTGAGTGGCTCCCCTTTTATCCCCCGACCGCAATTGCTATATTAATATTATACAATTGAAGAAAGAAAGTGTCTACCATTTATTTCCAGTTTGCGTTGCGGCTTTGAATTACAAAAGCGATTGAGCGGTGAATTACAAACATTGTTAGTCGCCTACAAAAACAGAGAGCATGGCTTTCGCCACACTCTTTGTGTAATGCTAATCTATAATTTCCCACTTCCGCTACAGCTCTTCAACCTGCGACCGCTTAAGCCCGGTAATCTCACAGATTTCATCTATTGTCATGCCCCTGGCCTTCATGGCACCGGCGACTTTTAGTTCGCCTCGAACTATTCCTGAAGCCTCGCCTTTTTCGAATCCAGCAGCCTCGCCTTCCTCATAGCCCTCGGCCTTGCCAAGTTCAATTCCCTGAGCATATCCCTCCTCAAATCCGTCAGCTTCCCTGATTGCCTCGC
>JBJESQ010000041.1:0-20634 GCA_051882875.1 Lentihominibacter sp.
CTTTTACTTGAACTGATTTATGAATCTCATGTCGTTTTCGTAGAAGAGTCTGATGTCATCTACGCCGTACTTGAGCATAGCAACACGCTCCACGCCCATTCCGAATGCAAAGCCTGTATACTTTTCGGTATCAAGGCCGCCCACCTTCAGCACGTTCGGGTGAACCATGCCGCAGCCCAGAATTTCAATCCAGCCTGAGCCCTTGCATACCTTGCATCCCTTGCCTCCGCATTTGAAGCAGGATACGTCAACCTCTGCCGACGGTTCCGTAAACGGGAAGTGATGCGGCCTGAACTTTGTTCTTGTTTCAGGTCCGAAAAGCTGCTTGGCGAAGCTGTCAAGGGTACCCTTGAGATCCGCCATCGTGATTCCTTCGTCCACTACCAGCCCTTCAATCTGATGGAACATAGGTGAGTGGGTGGCATCTGGTGTATCACATCTGAAGCATCTGCCCGGTGATATCACCTTGATTGGCGGTTTCTGCTTCATCAGCGTTCTTACCTGTACAGGTGATGTCTGTGTTCTCAGCAGCACATCATCTGTTATGTAGAATGTATCTGTCATATCTCTGGCAGGATGATTAGGTCCCGCATTGAGTGCATCGAAATTGTTGAAAACCGTTTCAACTTCAGGTCCCTCTACAATTGAAAATCCCATATTCATAAACACTCTGGAGATTTCCTCCATAGTGATTGTCAGCGGATGCTTGACCCCGAGAGTAACCTTCCTGCCCGGTTCCGTTACGTCAATCTTCTCAAGTTTAAATCGTGCAGCCTTGGCAGCATTCTTCACCGCTTCAACCTTCTCACTGAGCATCTGCTCAATCTCTCCTCTGACTCTGTTGGCCAGAGCACCTGTTTCTTTTCTCTCTTCAGGAGAAAGCTGACCCATTCCTCTTAAAATCTGTGTCAGTTCACCTTTTTTACCCAGCAGCTTTACTCTGATTTCTTCAAGCTGGGACTGCTGTTCAGCCTTCTGAAGCTGAACCTTTGCTTCTTCTAAAATTCTGTTTAACTGAGCCTGCATTATTTCACCTTTCCTGCAGCGGCAAACATGAGTATTCCTGCCGCCACTGCTGCATTTAATGATTCTATTTCACCCTTCATGGGAATTTTCACTTTAATATCCGCCATTTCCATAAACTTCTCGGAAACGCCACGGCCTTCGTTACCGATGACTATAGCCGTATCTTCTCCAAGACCGGCCTCCATGTAATTCTCCGCATTTTCCAGGCAGCTGACAGCTATTCTCTTGCCTGCCTGTCTGCAGAGTTCTGCCGCCTCCGTCGGCTCCAGATTATCTGCAACAGGCATCCTCATTATAGACCCTGCGGCTGAACGAACAACCTTGGGACTGTAGATGTCTCCCGTGCCCTTAACCGCCAGTACCGCTGAACAGCCTGCTGCCTCCGCCGTTCGGATAATCGTCCCTATATTGCCCGGATCCTGAAGTCTGTCCAGTATGACTGCAGTCCCCGGGCCCATAAACCCGAAACAGTCCCGCGGCTTCTTTTTTACCACGGCTATCACGCCCTGAGATGTTTCCGTATCGGAAATTTCATCAAAAAGCCTGTCCTCAAGTACAGCAGCCTGAAAATCCTCACCGATAACACCGATACCCGGATTTGAGTTCTTCCTGATAAACACCCATTCCACATCCAGACCCTGTTCAAAGGCATCCCTCAGAGGCTTTACCCCCTCCAGAAGATATCTGCCTTCGGTATCCCTGTATTTCTTTCTTGTCAGCTTCAGGGCATTTTTGAATATTTCGTTGTTGCGCGATGTAATGTTCTTCATAAAAAAGCAGTTACCTGTACCGGTTCCCAAGAAAAAAGCAATAGCCGGCAGCTCTGCCGGCTATAAAAAGCTTTAGTTGCTATTTTCTGCGTAAGAAATCCGGAATGTCCATTCCTTTCAAGCTTTCAACATCTGCCGCTTCGTTTAAATGTTCAGGTTCAACCCTGTCCCCTTCGCCTTCAGCCGGAACTCCCGGAATCATTGACCCGAGGTCTCTTGGCTTCTCAAATCCGGCAGCGATAACTGTTACTGCAATTTCATCATGCAGTTCTTCCTTGATGGAAGTACCGAGGATAATGATGGCATTAGGATCTGCCTTCTCATCAATCTGGGAAGCAACCTTGTCAACATCCAGCATTGTCAGATCCTTGCCGCCTGTAATGTTTATAAGAACTGCCTTTGCGCCTTCAATCTTTGTTTCAAGCAGCGGACTGTTTACCGCGCTCTCCACTGCGTCGTTCAGTCTGTTCTCGCCAACTCCGCGACCTACACCCATATGAACAATGCCTCTGTCCTTCATGATCGTTGTAACATCGGCGAAGTCCAGATTGATCAGGGCATCATCCACGATTATGTCTGAAATCGACTGAACTCCCTGCTTGAGAACGTCATCAGCCATCTTGAAGGCATCCAGCAGGGAAGTGTCCTCAACAACTGTTTCCAGAAGCTTGTCGTTAGGAACAACTACCAGAGAATCAACGTACTTCTTAAGGAACTTGATTCCCAGCTCCGCATGCTCGCTGCGCTTTCTTCCCTCAAATCTGAAAGGCTTGGTAACAACTCCAACCGTGAGTATTCCCATATCCTTGGCGATTTTGGCAATAATCGGAGCCGCTCCGGTTCCCGTACCGCCGCCCATACCGCAGGTAACGAAAATCATGTCCGATCCGGCAATGAACTTCTCCAGATCCTCCAGGTTCTCCTCTGCGGATTTCTGACCAACCTCAGGATTCCCGCCTGCTCCCAGCCCTCTGGTTGCTTTCTCGCCAATCTGTATCTTGGTTTCTGCTCTGTTTTTTGACAGTGCCTGCTTATCTGTATTTACCGCAACGAATGACACGCCCTTCATTCCGGATTCAATCATCCTGTTAATGGCATTGCAGCCGCCGCCGCCAACACCTATTACTTTTATTTCCTGTAAGGCGTTCTCGTTCATTTCAAATTGTAACATTATAGTACCTCCCCGAGAGTTGTTCATACTTATGCCTGATTATAGCATATTCAATCTATTTCGTAAAGGAACAATAATCGTTGCCGTACACATTGACTGTTCCCTTTTCAACATCCTTCTGATACAGGTCGTATATTACGTTTTTTAATGTTCCCGACTTGATTACATCAGCCATATCGTCATACTCACCCACGCACTTCAGCCCGTCATACACATATGCCTCCATCCTGCTGTCATCCATTACAATTCTCTTGAAGTACAAATCATTTCTGTGGGTAAGCCTTATGAACTTCATGACATCCTCGAATGCATTTTCTTCTTTAACCTTGATATCCTTTTTTAACTCCGCCTCTTTCACGGTGATTCCTTCAACCAGAGTAGCCTTCTGCTCCTTATCAGTTATATCGATAACCATGCCGTCCGATGCTGTTACAACATATTTTTTCCCCTTGATGAACTGAGCTGTGCAGGCGCGTTCGGTAATGTGTATTTCCACACGATCCGGCAGAACCCTGTCCACGTTCACTGATTCCACATAGAGATTCTTTTTTATCTTATGCTGAACGAGGAGCGGATGCACATCAAAGACGCTTTTCCCGGTTTCTATTTCCGAGAGCCGGATTATCTCCTCATCCGGGATGTCTTTATTTCCGATTACGGCGACCCCGGTCAGGTCAAAGTAATCAATATGCATCACGAAGCCTGCACACACAAAAATCGCCACTATTATAAGCAGCGTGAGCAGGGGACGCTTTTTTCTTCTTTTCTTCTTTTCACTCACTTCCGATAGTCTCCAAGTATTGTGTCACATATAATTTCCGTCGCCTGGGGACAACCGCATCTCAGACTCGCTTCAGACATTTCCGCCAGCTTTCCCGGAGTCATTCTCAGCTGTTCAATCCTGTCAGTCAGGCTCTCATCTTCAAGTTCAGCCTCCTGAACTATTATCGCACCTCCCTGTTCGGCTACAGCCAGTGCATTGTAATACTGGTGATTTCCGGTTACCATCGGCGAAGGAATAAACAGGGCCGGGGCACCGCTTACAGTTGTCTCAGCAACGGTAAGGGCTCCACTTCTGCTTATTACCAGATCCGCTGCGGCAAGATAGGATGCCATGTCATCTATGTACTCCATAATGGAGATATTATCTCCGGGAACAAACCCCTCCTCAGCGAAGCTCTCCATAATTGCGGAATAGTAGTAGCTTCCCGCTCCCAGGCAGATTCTTATTCCCTCCCTGCCATTGTATGTCCTGATAACATCAATCATTGCCTTATTGATTCTGCCGGCTCCCTGGCTTCCGCCGAAGGAAAGCACAACAAACTCATCATCACCAAACCCCAGCTTCTCTCTGGCCGCTTTCCTGTCCGGATTCACAAACTCTTCCCGCACAGGATTTCCGGTTACTACAATTTTGTCACGGCATTTGAAGTTTTCTCCTGCCTTTGCAAAACCGAGAAACACCTTCCTGGCCCCTCGTTCGAGGAGTTTGTTTGTTACTCCCGGATATGCATTCTGTTCGTGAATGTATGTGGGAATTCCCATCCTCTGGGCAGCTTTTACCAGCGGAGCACTGGCGTAGCCTCCCGTTCCCACCACAAAGTCAGGACCGAATGCCTTGATGATATTCTTCGCCCGGGCATTGCCCTTAATAAGTTTTCTTAATACTTCTATGTTTTTAATCAGATTTTTTCTGTCAAATCCTGCAACAGGAATCAGCTCTATGTTATAACCGCTTCGTGGAACCAGCTTTTTCTCCAGGCCCTTCTCGGCTCCCACAAAGAGGATGTCCGCATTGGGATTTCTTCTCCTGATTTCATCGGCTATGGCTACTGCCGGGTATATATGACCCCCCGTACCGCCTCCGGTCATTATTACTTTCATCGCTTTCCTCTTTTCTCTTCTTTGGTTTTTTTGGCATGTTCCGGGAGATGTTAAGCATGATTCCAGACATCAGCATGAACATCATCAGCGCATTTCCCCCGTAGCTCACAAAGGGCAGGTTCACCCCCGTTGCAGGCATGGATGATGTTACAACAGCCAGATTCAGAACAACCTGTATTGCCACCATTATTACAGTTCCCGAGGCCAGCAGCATTCCGAACTGATCCGGGCAGTTAAGGGCTATCCTGACGCCTCGCCATATGAAAACAGTATAGAGTACAATCAGCAGCAGTACTCCCAGGTATCCTGTTTCCTCTCCTATTATCGCCAGAATGAAGTCGTTGTGAGGATAAGGCAGATAGAGACTCTTTGTAACGCTTTTGCCAAGGCCCACACCGAAGAGTCCTCCTGAGCCAAGAGCCTGCAGGCCCTGAACTATCTGATATCCGCTGGTTGCCTCATAATCAAAGGGATGTGTGAAGGTCGTGAAACGCTCCAGCCAGTAGCCTCCCTTGATGAAAATCATAGCCAGTATGCATATGATTCCCGCCAGGGTTACTCCCCCCAGGTATATCCACCTCATACCCGCCACGAGCATCATTACTGCAACTATCCCGCAGAGGGTAATAGCAGTGGAAAGGTTCGGCTGCTTAATAATCAGCAGAGCGAAAACAACCGTAACTGTCAGCACAGGAACCATTCCCTTTACAAAGAAATCTATCCTTCTCGTATCGGCTGCATAGAACCATGCTACGAAGAAAATCATTCCCATCTTGGCCAGCTCACCGGGCATTATTGTGATTGGCCCAAGCTTTATCCACCTTGTGGCATCATTTGCCTCCGAGCCAAGAGGAGTAAGGACGATTACAAGGAGCAGTAAGCAGACAAGCAGTCCAGCCAGAATTATTTTCTTATTATAAAACTTCCTGTAGTCTATCATGGCTCCAAAGCACATAAGCACAAGACCCAGTGCCACCCATACACCATCTCTCACAAGATAATAAAAGGGAGTGCCGTTTTCGCTGATGGAAAAGTAGTAGCTGGCGCTGAACACCATAATCAGCCCGTAAAAAGCCAGCAACAGAGTAACTGTCAGGAGGGGAAAGTCCACCTCCTTAAGCCGGCTGCGGGCGCTGTCCATTATGAGGGCGAATTCTCCGCGCCTTTTTTTTGATCTGCCTGCCTTCACAGTTTCTGAGCGCATTCTCTGAAATGATCCCCTCTCTGTTCAAAGTTGTCATACATATCCCAGCTTGCACATGCCGGTGACAGAAGCACAACATCCCCCGGCCGGGCCAGCTCGTAGCCCAGCTTCACGCATTCTTCCATGTTTTTTGCATCGTATATGGCAGAGAAGCCCTTTGCCTCTGCTGCCTCTCTGATTTTTGGTGCCGTTACTCCCATTAGAATCAGGACTTTCACCCTTCCTTCAAAGGCGTCAATAAACTGGTGGTACTCCGACCCCTTGTCGTAACCGCCTGCAATCAGTATTATGTTTTCTTTCATGGCTTCAATTGCTTTTATTGCCGCATCGGTATTTGTTCCTTTGGAATCGTTAACAAAGCGAACTCCGTTTTTCTCGCATATGAATTCGATTCTGTGTTCAACTCCCGCAAATGTTCTCAGCACATCACCGATAACCCCGGGCTCTATTCCCCCGAAATATGAGATTGCGGCTGCAGCCAGCGCATTCTCCAGATTGTGGCTGCCCGGTATCTTAAGTTCCTCTGTTTCACATATTACTGTTTCTTCCCCGGCTTCATTCCTTATTACAATGCTGCCGTCCCTTACAAAGGCTCCCAGGCTGAGCTCCTTCATTCTGCTGAAAGGAATCACCTTCGCCCTGCAGCCTTCGCGTTTCCCAAGCTCAAAGCATGCCGGATCATCCATATTCAGCACGCAGTACTGTTCCGGAGTCTGGTTTCTGAATACGGCAGCCTTGGCACGGCCGTAGTTTTCCATGGTCTTGTGTCTGTCCAGATGATCCGGCGTCAGATTAAGAATTGCCGAAACCTCAGGCCTGAAATCCACAATAGTCTCAAGCTGGAAGCTGCTTGTTTCCGTTATCATCCAGGTATTTTCGCCGGCCTCCATAGCATCCACTGCAATGGCTCTGCCGATGTTTCCCCCTACGCAGGTATCCCTTCCTGCAGCCTTGTATATTTCCCCCACAAGGGTTGTGGTAGTGGTTTTACCATTTGTGCCTGTAATCGAAACGAATCGGCCTTTGCAGAATCTGTATGCCAGTTCAAGCTCTCCTATCACTTCGGCACCCTTCGCAGCGGCCTCTTTTACGAAATCCAGTGAGGGAGGAACTCCGGGACTGAGAACTACGCAATCAAAGATTCCCATATCAGCAGGTATCTCCCCGAAATATGTTCTGACATTATTTTTCTCAAGAAACAGGATAAACTCCGGCTCCATTGTATCTGCTGTTTTGCTGTCCTGAGCAGAGACAATTGCGCCGGCATGGCAGAGTGCCTCCACCGCCGCTTTGCCGGATCTTCCCATTCCAACTACAAGTACTTTTTTGTCTTTCATCTTTAACTCCTATACTATCAGCAGTCCCACCAGACAGCAGATTAATGTAAAAATCCAGAAAGTAATAACAACTCTGACCTCTGACCATCCGCACATTTCAAAATGATGATGGATAGGAGCCATCTTAAACAGCCGCTTGCCATGGGTCAGTTTGAAGTATGATACCTGAAGCACCACTGACAGAGCCTCAATTACATACAGTAGTCCTGCCACCAGCAGAAGAAGTTCAAGCTTCAGAACTATGGCTGCTGCCACAACACCTCCTCCCAGTGCCAGTGATCCTGTATCACCCATAAAAACCCTGGCCGGATTCTTGTTAAATACGAGAAATCCCAGACACGCTCCCGCAAGAGCAATGAAGAAGAATGTTTCCGAGGCCTGACCTATGAAGCCTCCGAATCTGCAGAAGGCACCTCCCATAAATCCCGCAAAGGCAAAGAAGATGCACACCAGTGCCGTAACACCGGAAGCCAGTCCGTCAAGTCCATCGGTAAGATTAACCGCGTTAGTCATTGCCAGAACCGCGAAGGCCACAAACACATAATAGAAAAATCCGAAATCAACAAACACATCCGCAATTGGAATGAATACCTCTGTGCCAAAGGATGAATAGCGGGCAAAGAAGACCGCAAATGCAATGGCGATTATCATCTGGAGGCCGAATTTCTGTTTCGCCGTCAGCCCTTCATTCTGTTTTTTGATTACCTTTCTGTAGTCGTCAATGAATCCGATAATCCCGAAGCCAACGAAAACCAGCATTATGAGAAGTTCATCCCCTATAGTCCCCCCGAACAGCAGTGTGCCCAGTAAACCGGCTATACATGTTCCTATGATTATGCTTATTCCCCCCATGCTTGGAGTTCCTGCTTTGGAGTAATGGGACTTCAGACCCTCTTCTCTGATATTCTGCCCTGCCTTCTTTCTCAGAACAGGTATTTCAAGTTTCGTGATTACCAGTGAAATCACAAAGGCTGCAAGAAATACCATCAGTATGTGTATTGCGTGTATGTTCATTATTTCTCCTCAAGTTCAGCTACTATTTCTTCCATTCTCATGCCCCGGGAAGCCTTAACGAGAACCAGATCTCCCGGAGCGATGTACTCATCAATAACTTTTATGAAGGATTCCTTGTCGGCAAAGTGAACGCCTGAGGCACCCTTCGCTATTTCCTCTGCAAGGTTTCCTATGCATATTACTTCATCGATATCCATTGAGGCAGCGTGTTCTCCTACCTCTCTGTGCTGAGCTGCGGTGTTTTCTCCCAGCTCAAACATGTCCCCCAGTACAGCAACCCTTCTGCAGGCTCTGCTCCGTGCCAGAACATCTATGGCGCTTTTCATGGAGTCAGGATTGGCATTGTAGGTATCATCAATTATCCTTATGCTCTTTCCCTGTATTTTCTTCAGTCTGCTTCCCGTAAGCTCTGCCTTTGCCAGTCCGGCAATTCCCTCCTGAAGGGACACTCCCAGACACTTTCCCACTGCCAGAGCCAGTCCTGCATTTGTGGCGTTGTGAACTCCGGGAACAGGCAGTCTTGCCTTAACAGACTCTCCCTGATACTCTACATCAAATTCTATTCCCTCTATACCGAAATCGTCAATATGAGATATTATCATGTCTGCCTCAGGACCGCTTCCCACCTCCAGCTGGCTGTAGTCTCCTGCTGTTCTCTCCTTGGTGAGAAATTTGTTGTCTCCTGCAAATATCAGAGTACCGCCTTCCCGGGATGCAGCAATGTTCTTCGTTATCTCCATCTTTGCCCTGAAGATGCCTTCCCGGCTCCCGAGCTTTTCCATATGGGCAACGCCGATATTGGTTATTACTCCTATCTTCGGCTTCACCAGGCTGCTCAGATATTCTATTTCTCCGAAGGCATCCATTCCCATTTCCAGAACTGCCGCCTGGGTGCTGCTGTCAAATCTGAATATGGAAAGAGGCAGCCCAATGCTGTTGTTGTAGTTCTTGAGGTTTCTGCCGCAATTGTATTTCTCGCTGAGAACATAATAAATCATGTCTCTTGTGGAGGTTTTGCCAACGCTTCCTGTTACTGCCACCCTCTCAATGTTCAGACTTTCAAGATACCATTCGGCAAGCTTTCCTGCTGCAGCCACAGTATCCTCAACGAGAATGGCGTTAATACTCATTCCCATCCCGGCGAGCTCCTCCATCCACCCTGTCATGTGTGATACCAGCACAGTTTTGCATCCCCTGGCTGCCACCTGAGGAATATATTTGTGTCCGTCCAGATTTTTCCCTGCTACAGCCACAAACATGTCACCTTCTTCTACTTCCCTGGAGTCGTGCTTAACCCCGGTGATTGCCTGTTCTTCGGATTCCGCAGCTCTCTGAATGAGCCGGCCTTCTGTGGCAGCAATTATCTCATCAATTGTTGTCCTTCTCATTTCCATCGTACAGAGACATCCCCTAGTTGTAGAGGAATACTCTTGTTCCTTTCTTAACCTTGCTTCCGGCGGAAGGATACTGCTTCGTGACGATAAAGTTCTCCTTTTCCGCGCCCTCCTTCATGTCGTATTTCAATCCGGCGCCTCCCAGGATGCCAATGGCATCATCGGCACTGTATCCCACAATATCCGGAACCTCTATCCTGTCGTTTTCGGTCTTTTCCCTGCTGTCCGGCTGGACGTTCATGTACTTAAGCGTTTTCTCCAGGATTTCGCTTACTGCCGGTCCGGCAACAACGCTGCCGAACTTGACCCCCCTCGGGCTGTCAACAATCACCAGTACAGTGAGCTTAGGATCCGACATAGGCGCCATTCCCAAACAGGATGAATATGTGAAGTCGCTGTATCCGCCGTTCTTTGGCTTGTTTGCCGTGCCGGTCTTGCCTCCGACCCTGTAGCCCGACACCGATGCAGTGCCGCCGCCGCCTTCAGCAACAACATATTCCATTATTTCCTTCATTTCATCTGCCGTTTCCTTTGATACGGTTTTTCTCACAACCTCAGGCTTTATTTCCTGAACCTTGTTTGTCTTCTTGTCTTTTATCCCCTTAACAAGTCTCGGTTTCATAAGCTTACCGTCGTTGCCCAGGGAACTGATTGCCGTTATGAGCTGTATAGGTGTAACCGCAACGCCTTGACCGAAGCCTATGGTGGCCAGACCTACCGGCCCCGCAGTATCCTCGCTCTGAAGAATTGAATTACCCTCTGCCGGGAAATCGATTCCTGTTTTTCCCGTGATTCCGAAGTTGTCAAGATAATCATAGAATTTGGATATTCCCACTTCCGTTGCAAGGGTCATAAATACAGGGTTGCAGGAGTTGCCTACAGCCTCTTTCAGGTTCTGGCTGCCGTGACCTCCTCTGTTCCAGCAATGTATCGTCTCACCTGCTACCTGCTTGGCACCGCTGCAGTAGAAGGTGCTGTCCAATGACGCAGCATCCTCCTCCAGAGCGATTGCCGTGGTCAGAAGCTTGAACACCGATCCCGGCTCATACACGTCGCTTATCAGCGGATTTCTCCACATTTTGCTGAGATATTCAGACTGCTCCTTTGTGGACATTTTCTCAAATTTCGCCTTTTCGGATGATGATGAAGGCTCATACGGATTGTTTGGATCGAAGGAAGGTGTCTGGGCCATGGAGAGGATGTCTCCGGTTTCCGGGTCCATAACTATGGCGAACACCCTGTCTGCACTGGTCTTTTTCTGCACCTTGGCAATGGCATCCTCCGTATAGCTCTGTATAACCAGGTCTATTGTTGTAATAATATCGCAGCCGTTTTCAGGCTCATAGTATCTCTCATTAGATGGAGAATAGGACAGCTTCTTGCCGTTTGTATCCGTATACTGAACTGTTCTTCCGGCTATGCCGCTGAGATAGTTGTTATATTCAAGCTCCAGTCCCGACTGTCCCGTATTCTCCTCGTTTACCATACCCATTACATTAGCAGCAAGGGTTCCGTTAGGGTACTCCCTCTTTGTGGATGAACTGATGATTGTTCCCGAAGGATCCAGCTTTCTTACCTTCTGGGCTGTCTCCCTGTCAATGTTCTTAGCAATTATCACTTCTCCGCTTTTACCCACAATTTTGTTTCTTGTCTCTTCTTTATCAAGATCAAGAGCCTCTGCCAGCTCGTCTGCTGTGGCCCTTTGCATTTTCTTCTGCTTTTTCTTCGAATCGTACTTGCCTATTTCTCCGGGATATACGAGAATCGTGTAGCACTTCACACTCTGGGCAAGCTTCTCCTGGTTTCTGTCGTATATTATTCCCCGTTCAGCCTCTATTGAGGTGTCGGTGGTCTGCTGTGACAGAGCTCTCTCGCTGTACTCCTGCCCCTTCACAATCTGAATATATCCCACCCTCAGGGTCACAGCCAGAATGAAGGCAAACAGGATTATCGTTACCAGTATTAAATTTCTTCTGCTTCTGTTTGTTGCAGGCATTAACCTCTCCTTGATAAAAAAGTAGCCCGGACACTTTTATCCTTCTCATGCCCGGGTATACTGCTTCTTCTGATGTTAATTATACGCTTTTTCCTTGAGAATGTCAGCAAAACCTTCCTCAGGAGTATCTATCGACGAAAGATATATGCAATGCTTCGAATCAGCATTCTTCATTCCCAGCTCCCCCTTAGCCTGACTTTCGATATATGTTATGGTGCTCGAGCTAAGTATCTGAACGTCAAGATCCTCTATTTCGCCGCTGAGCGCCTCATTTGATGCTTTAATCTTGTTGATGTCGTATGTAATCTTTGCCGATGCCGAAGCTAATATTACTATGGACAGCAATACAACGACACAGATTGAAATAACATAAAGCATAAGCCTGTGATCGCTGGATACGTTAAGAACGACTCCCCTTGACAGCAGCGCCTTTTTCTTTTGTTTTCTGCGCTCACTGATGGGAACCCTATCAGACTCCGGCTTCATATCTATGCCGTATTTCTGATATTGTTTCTGATATTCATACCATTGTTCCGGTGCAATCATTTCAATTTCCCCTCTTTTTTACTTTTTCTCTATTACCCTCAGCTTCGCGCTTCTGGCTCTCGGGTTCTCCTCAAGTTCCCTCTCTCCTGATACAATGGGTTTTCCCGTTACCTTTACCGCGTCCGACACCTTGCCGCAGACGCAAACCGGGAATTCCGGCGGACAGGTGCATGGATTGAGTCTTCTCCCGAAAGCCTCCTTCACGATTCGATCCTCCAGGGAATGGAAGGTAATAATGCAAAGCCTTCCACCCGGGTTCAACACATCGCAGAATGCATCCACAGCTTCTTTAAGCTGCTCCAGTTCGCTGTTTACCTCTATTCTTATGGCCTGAAATGTTCTCTTCGCCGGATGGGGGCCTTCCCTTCTGGCTGATGCGGGAATTGCTGCTTTGATAATCTCAACAAGTTCCCCGGTTGTTTCTATCGGCTTTTTCTTTCTTTCTCTTACTATGAATTCAGCAATTCTGGCAGCCCACTTCTCCTCACCGTAGGTTCTGATAATGCGCCCCAGTTCCTTGCCGGAATAATCGTTCACCACATCATATGCCGTGAATGAATCTCCCCTGTTCATCCTCATGTCAAGGGGAGCGTCCTGCATGTATGAAAAGCCTCTCTCACTGTTATCCAGCTGAAAGGAAGAAACGCCTATATCCAGAAGTGCACCGTCTATGCCTTCGATTCCCAGAGACTCAAGAACATCCTTGATTTCCGCGTAGGTGCTGTGAATCAGAATCTTGCGGCACTCCAGGGTTTCCAGCCTTCTTTCCGCCGCGGCAAGGGCGTCCCGGTCACGGTCGATTCCGATGAGGAGCCCCTTTTCACTGAGCCGGCTTCCTATTCCAAAGGCATGACCGCCGCCTCCCAGGGTTCCGTCAACATATATGCCGTCGGGTCTGATATTCAGATTTTCCATGCACTCCTCATAAAGAACCGGTACATGCTTGAATTCAATAGTCATTATTCAGTAATCAGAAATTAAACTTCTCCAGCTTCTCAGCAATGGCGCTGGCATCGATATCACCTGCGCTCATGTTTTCACCTGCCAGGGCAAAGGCATCCTTTTCCCAATACTCCTTGCTCCATACTTCAATGTTGTTTATGTTTCCTATTGTTACCAGTTCCTTGGTGATTCCTGCATATTCCCGCAATTCCTGGGGAATGGTCACCCTGCCCTGCTTGTCCACATCGCAGATGGCGGCAGACTGGTTGAAATATCTTCTTATCATCCTGGCCTCAGGATTGCTTCGCGGAAGCTGATTCAGTTCCCCAAGAAACTTCTCCCACTCCTCAAGGGTGCTGATTGTAAGGCATTTGTCCAGTGACTGAGCCACAACACAACGTCCTCCCAGCTCTTCACGAAACTTGGAAGGTATTATCAGTCTTGACTTGGAGTCTATTGAATTCTGATATTTTCCTACAAACATGCTCAGCCCTCTCGGCAAAATACGCAGAATGATTCCGCAGTTAAGTTTACTCCATTTTAATCCACTTAAATACCACTGTCAACCATTTCACTCCACTACCCCACACTTTTAGGGTTATTTTCTCCACACCTCTTCCTGATTTCATTCCCAAAGCCCCTCTTGAACCTGAGCCTCTGCCGTTGTAGAATTCATTACGGGTGATTAATAAATACGAGCGATGAATAAAAGAAATGAAGATAAGAAATGAAAGGAGCATTCATGCCACAACCAAATCCTGTAGCATTTACCCTGCTTAACATCGATATCATGTGGTATGCCATATGTGTCTGCTGCGGTATTCTTGTCGCATGCACTCTGGTATATATCCGCGCACCTAAACACAACCTTGATCCGGACCGGCTGCTGAATTTCATGATAATCAGCATTCCTATGGGCATTATCGGAGCCAGAGCCTACTATGTGCTCTTTCACTGGGACTGGTACGCCGGGGATATTATGGCTATTCTTAATATCCGCCAGGGTGGGCTGGCCATCCACGGCGGGCTGATTCTGGGACTGGGCACCGCAGTCATCCTTTGTAAGGTCTTCAAAGTGAATCCGGTGGAGGTTCTGGATCTCTGCGCTCCTTCAATTGCAATAGCACAGGCTATAGGCAGGTGGGGAAACTACTTCAATTCTGAAGCCCATGGAGGGCCGACCGACCTGCCCTGGGGTGTCATGATTGACGGCAGAACATACCATCCCACATTTCTGTATGAATCCGTCTGGTGTCTGCTGCTGTTTTTCCTGCTTTTGCATATTGACAGAAACAGGAAATTTACGGGACAGATAATACTTCTGTACGGGCTTCTCTATTCTGTTGAGCGGTTTTTCGTGGAGGCCCTCAGGACAGACAGTCTGATGGCAGGTCCATTCAAGCAGGCTCAGGTCATTAGTCTGGTAATTTTTTTCATATGTCTGGTTTTATATGTTATACTGGACAGGCAGTCAAAGGGCCCGGCCTCAAAGGACTCATCGGCTGCAGACAATAAAATCGATACTGTTAAGAAACAAGGAGACAAGGAATGAAACTTGGAATAGTAGGATTGCCTAATGTGGGCAAGAGCACCCTTTTCAATGCCATAACTAAGGCCGGAGCGGAAGCGGCCAACTACCCTTTCTGCACCATCGAACCTAACGTGGGTGTTGTTACCGTGCCTGACGAGAGGGTGACAAAGCTTTCGGAAATATACAATTCAAAAAAGACAATATATACGACAATTGAGTTCTGCGACATTGCAGGCCTGGTTAAGGGCGCCAGCAAGGGAGAAGGTCTCGGGAACAAATTCCTGGGACACATCCGTGAGGTTGAGGCAATCGTTCACGTTGTACGCTGCTTCGACGACTCAAATGTTGTTCATGTTGACGGTAAAATCAACCCGGTTTCGGACATTGAGACAATAAACATGGAGCTTATCTTCTCGGATCTGGAGGTTCTCGAGAGACGTATTGCAAAGGCAACAAAGATGCTTAAGGGAGACAAGTCCCTCCAGAAGGAAATAGATCTACTTACAAGAATCAGCGACTTCCTGGCTCAGGGCAAGGTGGCACGAATGATGGAGCTTGACCCGGAGGAGGCTGCCTTTGTGAAGAGCCTTGATCTTCTCACCTACAAGCCGGTAATCTATGCGGCAAATGTTTCCGAGGAGGATGCTGCCGACGGCTCTGAGGATAACGAACACGTTGCTGCCGTCAGAAAACTCGCCGAAGAGGAGGGCTCCCAGGTTGTGGTTATCAGTGCCAAGGTTGAAGCTGAGCTTTCTGAACTTGAGGACGAGGAAAGAGACATGTTCCTGGAGGAGCTGGGCATAAGCGAATCGGGACTCGACAAGCTCATTAAATCCTCCTATGCTCTCCTCAACCTGATTTCATTTATAACTACAGGTGAGGATGAAACCAGGGCCTGGACAATAAAACGCGGCACCCTGGCTCCCCAGGCTGCCGGCAAAATTCATACGGATTTCGAAAAGGGCTTCATCCGCTCCGAAACCATTTCCTATGATAAGCTTATGGAGGCAGGAGGAAAGCTCTCCACCGCCAAAGAAAAGGGATGGCTCAGATCCGAGGGCAAGGATTACGAGGTAAAGGACGGAGACATCTGCCACTTCCTGTTCAACGTATAGAAGAACTTAAACCCGTTGAAAACAGCTGAAACCCAGCTATTTCAACAATTGGGTAATCGCAGATATTTCAGTGGCTTATTTCAAAAGAATATCAATAGATATACCTCAGTAATGAATTCCAAAATGTGCGATTCTCATTACATCACCGCAGACTATACTATCATTGAGTTTGCTTCCCATGTCGGAATACAAGAAACAGGAATATCATCAAGGCTCATATCACCAAAACCTACCGTTTCCGGTAGGTTTTGGCTATGGGCAACAATGTCCATAACAACTTCACAATAAGCATTATCTTCCTACAAAAATTTCTCCGTCTTCTGTTACTCCGATTACTTTTTCTCCTAAATTACGCATTTCTTTAATATACTCAATTGATTCAGCTGTAATTTTTTCGCCCGGGCAGATGAAAGGAATTCCCGGCGGATACGGAATTATTGATGATGCACATATTAACCCTTCAGAATCTTTGAGCTTAACTTTTTTCTTAACAACAGGTACATCATATAGTTCCGGCTTAGTATTTTGCTTAAATACATTTCTTTTCTTGATAGAATTTTCGGTATTAAGATAACGCCTGTTTTTTGCTATTTCATCTAATGCATCAATCAGCTTTTTAATATCCAAGTATGTATTTCCTATTCCTGTCATACACATTACCAGTTCCCCAGTAAACAGTTCAATATAAATTCCATACTCTTTCATTAAAATTTGTTCCAACTCATCGCCCATTATTCCTTTGTCACCGAGACTGAAGTTGATTTTTGTCCTGTCGAGCCCTGGAATATCCTCAATGAATCGAAGCCCTTCGATGTTATTAGCACTTGTGTAAAAATAATCTAATGCTTCCGCCCATTGCTTAAATAACCGTTCTCCGCTCTCAAATATTATTGATGCATTGATGTCTAAAGATGACATAAGAACGTACGATGGACTAGTACTTTCGATTGCCTGTAATTTATCTTCAAGCAGTTGCAAATCCACTCTATCTGAATTTACGTTCAGTAAAGCGCTCTCTGTTAACGACGCTAATGTTTTATGTATGCTATTAACAATAAGATCCGCTCCAGCTTCCTCAGCAGACAAAGGCATGTTTTTAATTCCAAATTTATTAAAAAGCTTAAGATGTGCACCATGTGCCTGGTCAACAATCAGAATTTTATTGTATTTATGAACAATTTCAGCTATCCTCTTGATATCTGAACAAACCCCATAATAATTTGGGCTGGGCAGAATCACAGCATCTGCATCATCGTTCTCGATTAATAAATTCTCTATTTCTTCCGGCGGTATAGCTCCAGATATTCCATATTCCTCAATCATTTCAGGATATACATATATTGGCTGAATATCACCTAAAGAAAGAGCATTAAAACAGGACTTATGACAATTTCTCGCCATAATAATTTTTCTGCCTTTCGGCACTGATGCTAACATAGAAGCAATGTTAGCACCACTGCTGCCATTTATCTGCAGGTATGACTTCTTCACCTCATATAGAGCTGCGTAACGTTCCTGAGAATCTCTTAGAATCCCCTCCGTTTGAAACAGATTATCGGCACCCTGTATTTCTGTAATGTCACAATCCATAAAATTGTCAAGAAACTCTCCATATCCGCATTCTCTATATAGTGTTGAGCCTTTATGACCCGGCATATGAAATGATATGGGCTTCTTTCTCATATGTTCCAACAGAAAGTCTAGTACCGGTGTTCTAATTGCCATGATTACCTCCAAATCATTCCCACAATGCAATTGCTCTGATAGGTGAGCCATCTCCATTAACATGTTTCAATGGCAATGCACAGAAAGTAAACAAGTCATCACCTACTATATCCAGATTCATAAGGTTCTCAATAACCACAATTTCATTATTAATGAACAGTTTCTTGTGTATAGTTAAATTTTCATCCGGAATAGGGTCAATTCCTATAACATCCAATCCAACACCTTTTTTCTTCTGCTTAATAATATAATCAGTTACTTCCTCATCTATATACGGATAATCTTTAAAATAATCATCGCTTCCCCAACGTTTATCCCATCCGAGCATAAATAAAAGGAACTCAGCTTTATCTGCCTTATCCTTGACTGCATTAATTTTGTCAATGGTAATGCAATCACCTTCATTTAAGTCTCTGCAATCAATTACTAATGCCTTTCCAACAAACTGGGATACATCAAACTCATCGAGGGTCGTCCTTCCTTCAAATAGATGCGCAGGAGGATCCATATGGGTTCCTGTGTGCGAGAACATAGTCATTAGAGTTTCTTTAAAACCATCTTTTTCATACGTATTTGCTGGTTCAAGCTTTGGTGGTTCTGTTCCTAGATATACCGGCATATCTTCTGAAATATAGTGTGTTAAATCTATAACCTTCATATACTTGTCCTCCTTTATGAACTCCATCCAGCGAAATCGCTTATCTCTTCCATTTTAATTTTTTCATCACGTACGTCCAAGATTGCCTGTTTAATTATTTTAATCGCTTGATCAGCTTGCTCCTTTGTTATAATCAGAGGCGGTGTGAGTTCCAATACATTGGAGTTGATGCCTGAATCATATATTATTAAACCAAGTTCATATGCTCTATATACGACTAACGCGGCAAAGTCAGATGCCGGTTTTTTCGTTTTTCTATCAGAAACAAGCTCAACTCCAATTACAAGACCTTTCCCCCTGATATCTCCGATTACAGGTAATTCATCTTTAATTGTATTTAATTCTTTCACAATATATTTACCCATGCTAAGAGCATTTGAAATTAGTTTTTCTTCTTCAATTATTCTAATAGTTTCAATTGCTGCTCTGCATGCAACCGGATTTCCCGCTGTAGTAAAAAGATGCATTCCTACCCCTGCATCTAGAAGGTCTTTTCTTCCTACCACTGCGCTTAGCGGTTGTCCGGATGCCATCGGTTTCGCCATTATGACAGCATCCGGAACAATATCAAAGTGTTCGAATCCAAACATCTTTCCTGTACGCCCAAAACCTATTTTTACCTCATCAATTATGAGCAGTATCCCATGCTTTTTACATAATGTCTCAAGACCCTTTAAAAAGCCCTTAGCTGGAACCACATCACCGCCGTCACACTGCACAGCTTCAATTACTATTGCGCCTACTTGTTCCGGGTCTGTGACTGAATCAAAAACATATTTTTCTATATATCTTAAGCAGAACAAATCACATGAGTTACGTTCTTTCTCAAAAGCACACCTGTAGCAATATGGATATGGAAGCTTTACAATGTTACCCCCTCCAATAAATCGACTTTGCGACGGATGCCCGGACATAGCATATGATCCCATCGTCTGTCCATGATATGAACCCACAAATGTTATTATTCTGCTTCTTCCTGTCACCAATGGAACTATCTTGGAAACGAATTCATTTGCATCTGATCCAGAATGCCCAAACCAAACACTTTTTTCGAAATCCCCTGGAGTGATGTCAATAAGTTTTTCAGCAAGTTCAACGCTTTCTTGATTCATCACAGATATTGTTGACGCAAACGACAGCTTTTTCATCTGCTCACTAACAGCCTTTACTATTGCAGGATGATTATACCCAGTATTTACTACACCCCATCCTGCACTGAAATCGAGATATTCTTTACCATCAGGGTCTTTAAGTATTGCACCCTCCCCGGATTCTGCTACAAAGGGGCAGAATCTGAGTTTCATTACATCACTCAAACTTTTCTTATCTCGATTATATAGTTCCAGACTCTTGCTCATAATTGCCTCCCCAATAGTACTGTCTTTCTAACAATGTATCTTTTGATATAAAAGGTAACATAAATTTAGAAATTAACATCATCTCTAATAAGACCTTTCTTTACTTTCGATCTTATTCTGAGATAGTACATGCAGTATACTCCAAACCAAATAACAAGGCCGACAAACTGCCATATATCATAGAAGCACAGATATAGCAGATAGCATGAACCTGCTAAAGCACATATTGGTATAAGAGGGAATAGTGGCTGTTTCCATCCAATTGTTTCCTTAATGTCTTTTCCCTGTGATTTCAAATCAAGCCTATACCTGATACCTGCAATAATAGCAAGTCCCCACGATATTGTCCAAGCAATTACGGCCTGGTTACAAAGGGTTACGTAGAAATTAGTTGCACCAAATAGGTATGCACACAGAATTCCGATTACACCAACAATCCAAATCACGAGTATTCCGTTTAATGGTGTTCTAGTCTTTGCATTTACTTTGGCAAAGAATCTTGGCATATATCCTTCCAGTGCCATTGCATAGAATATTCTTGAAGGTGTATAAATTGTACCCATAATTAAGCATGTTGCAGCTGCAAGCCATGCTGCGAAATTAAGAATAGTTCCACCAATTGGTCCCCAGATTATCTCAGCAGCCTGAGTAAATGGAGATACCTCCATGGACACATCACTCCATGCAACAGTTCCAATTACAACAGCCATTGCCATACAGTATACAATGATAAATGTTAAGCTCGACCATACAAGAGCCCGTCCTAAATCGACAGGGTTCTTACATTCATTTCCGGCTGTACATATACACGCTGCTCCCATATATGCAAATGCGCCAATTGGAATTGTACTTGCCAATCCATCAAATCCATTAGGCATAAACGGTGAGTAATTGCTTATGTCTAATCCTTGTTAGCGTCGGGTTAATTTGACCACCCAGAGTCGGGTTAATTTGACCATTGTT
>JBJESQ010000042.1:0-8384 GCA_051882875.1 Lentihominibacter sp.
GTTTCATTTACTGCGAATTCAGGAGAGATTCTGGGAATCGCCGGCATATCGGGATGCGGCCAGAAGGAACTGCTTGAGGCAATTGCAGGGCTTCAGCCTGTCGAGGGCGGAACAATTTCATATATTGACGATGATGGTCAGCCGGAGGAACTTATCGGCAAGGATCCCCTGCAGATTGCTGCCATGGGAGTAGCCCTTTCCTTCGTTCCTGAAGACAGACTGGGAATGGGCCTTGTTGCCAACATGGACCTGACGGACAACATGATGCTCAGATCCTTCAGAAAGGGCAAATCCATGTTTACAGACAGGAAAACCCCTAAGAAGCTGGCAGAACAGGTGGTTGACGAGCTGGAGGTAAACACTCCAAGTACTGCAACTCCTGTACGAAAGCTCAGCGGCGGCAATGTGCAGAAGGTTCTCGTGGGACGTGAAATAGCATCGGCACCGACAGTTCTCCTTTCAGCCTATGCTGTTCGAGGACTGGACATAAATTCCTCCTATACAATTTATGATCTGCTCAACCAGCAGAAACAGAAGGGCGTCGCCGTAGTATATGTGGGAGAAGACCTGGATGTACTAATGGAACTCAGCGACAGGATTCTGGTTCTCTGCGGGGGCAAGGTCAGCGGAGTTGTGGAAGGCAGGAAGGCCGACAAGAATCAGATAGGCATGATGATGACAAAAATGGGAGGAGGCAGTGATAATGAGTAAGCTGAATAAAGAACCTCTTCTTCATATTACGAAGAGAAAAGAACTGCCCTTTATCCAGACCTGGGCAGTGAGAATCGGGGCCATCGTTGCGGCGCTTATCGTATGTGCCATTGTTACAACAGCTATGACGGGGCTAAATCCCTTCAGCGTCTTCGGTACAATGATATACGGCGCCTTTGGAACCGAGAGAAAGATATGGATTCTCCTTAAGGAGCTGGCTGTTCTCCTCAGCGTTTCCCTGGCCCTGACGCCTGCCTTCAAGATGAAGTTCTGGAACCTGGGAGGAGAAGGTCAGATTCTCATGGGTGCCTGGGCCACAGCCCTTTGCATGATATACATGGGAGATGTTATTCCAAGCGGTCTGCTGATTATCGTGTGCCTTGCTGCAGCAATACTATGCGGCGGAATCTGGGCTCTTATCCCGGCATTCTTCAAGGCAAGGTGGAACACCAACGAGACCCTGTTCACCCTTATGATGAACTACGTTGCCATACAGCTTGTGGCATACTTTGTAATAATCTGGGAGGTGCCGAAGGGATCCGGAAAGGTGGGAATCATAAATCAGTCCACGACGGCGGGATGGCTTCCTTACATAGGAACGAACAGCTATGCTCTGGTAATAATCTTCGTTGCTCTTGTAACGGCGGCCATGTACGTGTATCTGAGATACAGCAAGCACGGCTATGAGATATCCGTTGTGGGAGAGAGTCAGAGAACGGCAAGCTATGTGGGAATCAAGGTTGACAGGGTAATCATGAGAACCCTGCTTCTTTCCGGTGCAATCTGCGGATTCACAGGCTGGATGATGGTTTCCGGTATAGACCACACAATTACAACAACACTGGCAGGAGGCAGAGGCTTCCTGGGAATCATGGTATCCTGGCTGGCTCAGTTTAATGTTATCGCCATGATATTCGCGAGCCTTCTTATAGTGTTCCTGTCTCAGGGAGCAGGAGAAATATCAACGGTATTCGGACTTAACCAGTCATTCTCGGACATACTGACGGGAATAATACTGTTCTTTATAATCGGATGTGAATTCTTTATAAACTACAAGGTTCACATCAGAAAAAAAACAGGAAAGGAGGAAGCGTAAATGTTTGATCTTGTTACATTTATACCTCGTGCAGTTATGCAGGGCATGCCGCTTCTTTTCGGATGTACAGGAGAGACAATTTCCGAAAAGGCAGGAAGCCTCAATCTGGGAATTCCCGGAGTAATGTATGTGGGCGGCATATGCGGAGTAATAGGCTCCTTCCTGTACGAGCAGAACTGCCCGGGAGAACTTAATCCTTTCCTTGCCATCTTCATTCCGATGATGGCCTGCATTCTGGGCTCCCTCCTCATGGGTATGCTTTTCAGCGTGCTTACGGTAACCCTCAGAGCAAACCAGAATGTTGTAGGTCTGGCAATGACAACCTTCGGAGTGGGCTTCGGAAACTTCTTCGGAGGCTCCCTCATGAAGCTTACTGGAAGTACGGTACCATCCATAGCGCTGTCAAGAACAAGCGCCTATTTCAGCAGGAGTCTGCCTTTTGCAAATGATCTGGGATGGTTCGGCAAGATATTCTTCTCATACGGATTTCTCACTTACCTGGCAATTGCAATAGCCATTGCCACGGCTTTTGTGCTCAGCCGCACCAGAACCGGACTTCACCTTCGTGCAGTGGGCGAAAACCCTGCAACGGCTGACGCTGCGGGAATCAACGTTAACAGATACAAGTACTGTGCTATATGCATAGGCTGCATGGTAGCAGGCCTTGGCGGTCTCTTCTACGTTATGGACTACGCCAGCGGCGTATGGTCAAACGATGCCTTCGGTGACAGAGGCTGGCTGGCAATTGCTCTGGTAATATTCACTCTGTGGAAACCGAACATTGCCATATTCGGATCAATTCTCTTCGGAGGGCTATACATACTTAACCTGTTCATTCCGGGGGCAGGAATGGCAGTTAAGGAGCTGTACAAGATGCTGCCGTATGTGGTAACAATCATAGTGCTTGTTTTCACCAGCGTAAGAAAGAGAAGAGAGGATCAGCCTCCGGAAAGCCTGGGACTGCCTTACTTCCGAGAAGATCGATGACACCCTGGGTGTTTATGAATAATCGAATAGAATGAAAATGCGACCCGGAATGAAAAGAACGATTTCCGGGTCTTATCTTTGTGATAGAATACAGTTATGTTAAAGATTTACTACGGCCCGGAAGCTGCCCCGAAAGAAAGCTTCATATTCGACAGAATAGATCCCGACAGGAAAACAATAATCCTGGTGCCTGATCAGTACTCCCTCCAGATGGAAAAAAACGCCCTGGAGCATTTCAGAGAAAGAACCGGCAGAAGCGCTCTCATGAATATTATGGTGGCGGATTTCAACGCCCTGGGCAGCAAGGTTGTCAGTGAAGCGGGAGGAAGGATGCCGGAGCTCATTGACAGATACGGCAGACATATGCTGCTGTCGGTGGTTGTTTCCCGCCTCGCAAAGGCAGACAGGCTTGGTATATACAAGAGGATGGATGGCAGAAGCTCATTCATATCCGAAGCGAACCGGATGATTTCCGAAATGAAGAGATACGGTGTTTCTCCGGTGGACATAAGGGATGCGTCAGAGAAGGCAGATGGATTTCTGAAGCTGAAGCTTAAGGACATAGAGACAATATTTGATGAATACGAAGACTCAATTCAGGGGAGATTTACAGATACGGAAGACTATATGGGCCTCTGCGGAAAGCTCATGAAAAATTCGGAGATAATCAAGGATGCGGATATCTGGGTATACGGCTTCGATACTTTCACCCCTCTGAACATGCAGTTTATGGGAGCTCTTCTGACATGGGGACGGCATCTGAATGTGGTAATGACCTGCGAATACACAGGGGAAGCCACTGTGAGGGATGCCAGAATATTGACCGTAGGCGAAGGGGAGAGCCTTTTTGAGCTGCCTAAGCTGGTGATAAACAACCTGAAGCAGATGGCAGAAGGAAGGGGTATCGGATGGACAACAGAAGAAATTCCCGGACCGGAGGGTCTGCCTTTGCATGAATGCACTCTGGTTGAGGCAACAAACGTGTTTGCAGAGGCGGATCGGGTGGCTGCCCACATAATGGACCTTGTGAGAGACAGAGGGTTCAGATACGGCGATATCACCATAATCTGCAACGATATGGAAAACCGTGGAAGGGTGCTGAAGAGGACTCTGGACAGATGGGGAATTCCTGTATTCATTGACAGGAAAAGAACTGTAATGCACCAGCCGGTGGTGAGATTCATTCTTTCCTTTGGAGAGGTTATTACCGAGGGATATGACGGGGATTCCATAATGGAGATGGTGAGCACGGGATTGCTTGGTTTTGCACGGGAGGATGAGGAACTGCTGATTAATTACGTGAGGGATGCCGGCATAAGAGGCAGCAAATGGAAATCAGCCTTCACGAAAATGGGCACCGATGACAGGGGCAGCGCCTACAGCCGGGAGGAGCTTGAAAGGCTTAACGAAATGCGCAGCTTCATCGTGGGAATAACCGAAAAAGCCAGAGATGAGATGGGGCGCCGCAATACTGCCCGGGAAAAGGTGACGGGATTGTATTCCTTCCTTGAGAATGATTTCAGAATAAGAAGCAGAATCGGAGAACTTATTGAGCTTCAGAAGGAACTGGGCCTTGCAGAGGGGGCGGCAGAAACAGCACAGAGCTGGAACATGATATGCGGCCTGTTTACCCAGATTATAAGAATAATAGGAGATGAAGCCATTTCCGGGGTGCAGCTTAAGGAGGTGCTGGCTGCGGGACTTGAGGAGATGGAGATAGGGCTTGTGCCTCCTAGCAGCGACTGCGTAATAATCGGCACAATTCAGAGAACAAGAATATCAGGAACAAAGAGTCTTATTGTTACGGCGGCAAATGAGGGGATTCTTCCCATGGCAGGAGGCGAACCGGGACTTCTGACTGAACGGGAGCTTCAGGTTCTGGAGGAGATGGAATACAGTCTCACCAAGAAGGAGGAGGTTCGGATGGCTGAGGAGCAGCTGGCAATTTACAGGATGTTCTCCATGCCTTCAGAGGATCTGTTTGTTACATACAGCCTTGCGGACAGAGATGGCAAAAGCATCAGCCCTTCAGGAATAGTATCGGTTCTCAAGGAGGAGGGCTCCGAAATTCTGGGGGATCTGGACAGCGATGAGGTAACGGAGATGATAGCTTCTCCCAAGGGAACCATGCCATACATGTCCGATGCCATCCACAGATTTCTTGAAACAGGCCGGATTGAGGAGGAGTGGCTTGATGCCATTAACTGGTACAGAAGCAATATGCCGGAAACCATGTCAAGGATTATGGCGGGGCTGAAGTACAGCAACAGGCAGGAGGCTCTGGAAAGAGATGTTGCCGATAAGCTCTATTTCGGAGATAAGGAGGCTATTTTTGTCAGCGCCAGCAGGCTTGAGAATTACAGCGGATGTCCCTTCAGGCATTTCCTCCAGAAGGGGCTTGAAATCCGGGAGCCCAGAAAGTTCGCTGCCGATGCTGCATCAAGGGGGGACATTTATCACATGGCCCTTCAGAGGCTGGCAGAGAGCCTCATGCCGGAGGAGGGCGTTTCCGTGACGGATCCGGCTTCCCCATGGATGACAGTAACGGAGGAAGAGTGCAGACATAGAGTTGAGGAGATACTGGCAGACAGCGGCAGCGAGTATCGCGAGGGTGTCTACACAAGTGACGGTGAGGGGCGCCTTCAATTACAGAGAATCACCGGAACCTGCAGTGAAATAGCCTGGGCCATGATTTCCCAGATACGCAAAAGCAAAACAGTATCCATGAGATTCGAGGAGTCCTTCGGTTTCGGAGACAGTGTGCTGAAGCCTATTGAAGTGAAGCTCGAAAACGGGCGAAAGGCTGTTCTGGTGGGGCG
Source organism: Lentihominibacter sp. (assembly GCA_051882875.1). Taxonomy (GTDB): domain Bacteria; phylum Bacillota; class Clostridia; order Peptostreptococcales; family Anaerovoracaceae; genus Lentihominibacter. Next base: position 5,614 of record JBJESQ010000042.1, read on the forward strand.
CATTGACAGAATAGATGTCATAAATGCAGGCACTGACGAGGAGGGAAACAGACAGGAGGCACTGCGAGTAATAGACTACAAGACGGGAAATGCAGCTGTAAACAGAGAACAGATTGAGAAGGGATACAAGCTGCAGCTCATGACATATATGAACGCCGCCATTCCTGCAGAGTCTGCAGACGGGTCTGCAGTGGAGACTGCAGATGAAGGTGAGAGCAGACTTGTTCCGGCAGGGGCATTTTATTTCAGGATAGGAAGTCTGGATATCAACGGAGACAGTGCTAAAATACCCGATAACAGGGAGGACCTTACAGACAGAATCGCAGTAAGCTGTCGTCTTGAGGGGCTGATGGTTGATGATGAGAGAATCCTCAAGGTCATGGATGAGACCTTAGAGCCCGGGGTGAACAGCAGTGTGATTTCCGTTAAGCAGCTGAAGAACGGCAGTATAAAGCCTTCGGGAGCCTGCGAGATGATGTCGGCAGAAGAGTTCAGGGAGCTTTGCAGTATTACTGCCCGGCAGGTTGAGAGAATCTGCAGGGAAATCCAGGAGGGGAGAATAGATATCGCCCCGAAAAAAGAAAGAAAAAGCGGCCCTGACGGAGAGCCGATAACATCCTGCAGATACTGCAGCTGCAAGAGCATCTGCCTCTTCGATACCGGCTTCAGGGACTGCCGGTACGAGCTGGTTTAATCAGGGGGCCATCATTGAAAGGATGAACATAAGAAGTATTACGGAATCAATGCTCCAGAAAATGCGCCCCAGCCATTTCACAGGTGTTCTTCTGCTTGAGGATATGGGCAGCTTCGATGAAACGCCAAGATAGTCGCTCATAAAAAACAGGATTGACATCATGCAGAGAAATGCGCATATGCGGTTTGCAGCAACCCACCACAGAGGGGGATTGTCCTCAACCTCAAGGCAGAGTGCGGCGCAGATAATAAGCAGATAGCCTATGGATGCGATTACTGCCTTCCACACCTTGCCGGTTCTGAAGCCGGGAGGTCGCTTTGATGAGTTTCCTGTTTTCAGTGCTGATGACAGAGCTTTGATGCTTTTGTATCTTCGGGAGGGATCCATGGATGTACATTTTCGTATCACCGAAGTGTAGGAACCCTGGTGGAGCTTATCCGAAGGCAGGTGACCTGTGAGCATCACATTAAACAGAACACCCAGACCGTATATGTCAGTACGTGCGTCTGACTGGGCATATCCGAACTGCTCCGGAGCTGCGAAGGCAGCGGTTCCCATTAAAACCGTGTCTCTGTTTTTTTCGCTGTCGAAGGTTTTGGAAGCATCAAAATCTATCAGAGTGGGGTTCAGTCCCGAGTCGATTATCACATTGGAGGGTTTGATGTCACGATGAATTATGGGCGGAACTGCGTTGTGCAGCCGCTCCAGCGCCATGCAAAGACCGCTGATGACCTTAAGGGCATCACCTTCTGAGAATGCTCCGTGCTGTTCCAGATATTCGGAGATGGTTATTCCGTTGATGAATTCTTCGATGACAATAATGGAGTCTTCGTCATTTATCACATGATAAATTTCAGGCACCCCGGGAGCAGACAGCGCCTGAAGGGTCCTGTAAACTGATTCCGATGAGGAAGGCAGAACTTTTTTGACAAAGATCTGCTGCATTTCCACATGGCGGACCAGCATGACGTTGGGATGGCTGTTTATCGGCTCCAGTTCTTTGTAATATGATAATATTGCTTCCTCTTCAACTTTCATAATGCTTATTTTACCATAATTTCGGGAATCATTTAATTCGGGAGGAAAAAATGTCGGACAAAAAAGACATAACTACTAATAAACTGGACGGGATGCTGGAAAGGCTGAACTCCGAAACTGAGGCGGAGCGGTTTATAAACAGGTATTCCAGCCGCGGGTCGGGATCCTTTGCGGATTACATTAATGAGTATATTGCGAAGCACAATATCGAGGTTAATGACATTGTCAGCCGCAGCAATATCAGCATAAACTATATCTACAATATTCTTAACGGCAAGCGCAATCCCGGCCGTGACAAGGTAATCGCCCTCTGTATCGGTGCAGGCATGAGCGTCCGTGAAATCAACAGGGGGCTGAAGATTGCGAAGTTCGGAGTGCTCTATGCGAAGGATGAGCGGGATGCCCGCATAATTATAGCCGTCAACAGGGGAATCAGCAGCGTGATTGACATAAATATCATCCTCGAAAAGCACAATCTGGAAATACTGGAGTAACATATGAACAGAGTGACCTGTTCCGAAACCCGGCAGGTCGCTTTTTTTGTTGCATAAAATTATCGCCGTAATTTATCGTGCTGCCGGCACGACAACGGGAGTTGCCGTTGGATTATTATTAGATATAAAGCAGTATTCGTATAATTGCAGCGTTGCAATAAAGAATGGAAGGAGAAGATATCTATGGAAAAAACAAAGGGCTTCTGGTCTGTAGGCAGGCTGGCAGTCGGAATTATTCTTTTTGTGCTGTCTATGTTCATCCTGTTTCAGTCCTGCGCCACAGGGCTGGTGAACACCTGGGAGGAATCCTCTGACATGGGTGGAACTGCCGGGATTCTGGTGGTTATACTGATGGTATCCACCGGTGTTATCGCAATATGCACAAGGAATTCATCGAGCAAAGGCGGCCCCGGAACCTGCGAAGGCCTGCTGTTTCTGGCAGCAGTCATTGGGTTCTGCAATGCAGGTGTATTCGGCGATCTGGCTGTTTGGAGTGTAGTTAATATTGCTTTTGGAATTATTTTTGTTATCTGTACCATCAAGAC
>JBJESQ010000042.1:8484-18516 GCA_051882875.1 Lentihominibacter sp.
TTGCTGAAAATTCCGGTAACGGCGACGCGGAGCTTCTATCATTAATAATAAAAACAGGACGGTACAACCGTCCTGTTTTCTTGTGGTGGAGCATAGGGGGATCGAACCCCTGACCTCATGACTGCCAGTCATGCGCGCTCCCAGCTGCGCCAATGCCCCATGGAGCCACTGGCCGGGATCGAACCGGCCACCTGCACGTTACGAATGTGCTGCTCTGCCGGATGAGCTACAGTGGCTTGGAGAGATTCACTATTTGTTCATCTCATCTATGAGCTCGTCTATGTCGTTATATTCATGTGTCGAGTCGGTGTTAGGACTCTGCGAAGCATCATTGGATGTTCCGAAAACGAAGAAGTATGCTACTCCCGCCAGTACAAACAGCACAATTATCACTGCCAGAACGGCGAAAGCCTTAATAAGCCGTTTCTTTCTGAGTTCTCCTTCGGTCAATTCCTCTGCTTCAGGCTGCACTTCTGCTTCAGGCTGCGCATCCGCCTCAGGCTGCATTTCTGCTTCAGGCAGCGCATCCGCTTCAGAAACTTCAGCTGTATTATCTTCAGAAGCTTTATCCGCTGCTTCTGAATCTGCAGCAACCGGGTCAGTTACTGTATCGGTAACTGTGTCGGCATCTGTCCTATTGCCCGTTTCGGTTTCAACAAGACCGGCATTGTCCTCCATAACCTTGGCAAGGGAAGTGCGTCCTTCTGCCTTTGCGGAACGCTTGGCATTCATTTCCGCAACTCTCCTGAAGATGGCAGCGACCTTCTTCTGATCCTTCTCTTCGTACGGGAGCTTGTGCCAGCTGTCTTCATATTTGAAGAGGTAGAGCTTCTTTGCCGAAGAGTGTTTAATTGCGCTTATTCCGGTATACAGATATACTTTATCATCAATGGTCAGCGATTTTGTAGTGAATGAAATATCGTGACCATCTACGGATAGTTTTATTGTATCCATTAAGCCTCCGGTTACTTCAGTGACAACGACATGTTCTTTATTTAAAGAACGTTCTCTGTTATAATATCCTCTTCAAGTACCAAAAGTCAACCTAAAATGTAAAAAACAGTAATTTTTACAAGACAAACATAACAGGAAATGTTATAATAACGTATCAAAATTTAACTGATGTTAAGTTGGAAGAGTAGAGGAAATATTGATGGATAAAAGTGCATTAAAAGAAAAGAGACGCGAAACCGTTATTGGCCTTCTCAAGGGAATGACTATTCAGAAGAACGCGAAGGAAGGTTTTGATAAAGAGGATGTATACGGATGCATCCAGGAGCTTTGTAATTTATATGAGGAACATATTGAAGAGCTTGAAGTGAACTATGAAGCCGAAATAGGCGAGCTTACGAAGAGATATCAGAAGTATGACGAGAACAATGAGCTCTACATCAGCCTGATTATGGAAGCCAAGAAAAGCAGCAATGACATAATCAATCAGGCCAAGACACAGGTTGAAGAAATTCTTGCAGCCGGCAAGGAACAGATTGCCCTTCAGGAGGAACAGCTGGAACAGTTCAAGGCTGACAGCGAAATGCAGAAGCAGGCGCTGATGACCGAACTGCAGACTGCCAAGGACGTTGCCGAGGCCGAGAAGGCAACAATGAGAGTTGAGGTGGAAGCCGAGAAAGAAAAGCTTGAGGCAATCAAGAGCAAATACAGACAGCAGGCTAGCGCCATGGAGGACGAGTTTGCCGAAATCAGGACAAATGTATTGAGAACATCAGCCAGACTGGATGTGCTCAAGGCACAGGTGGAGGAGGAAACTCCTGAAATCCAGTGGGATGTGATTGATGCAGAGACTGTTGCAATACCTGCATCCGATGTGGAGGTTGATGATGTAATCGACGTTGCAGACTTTGCCGAAAACGAGAAAGCTCTTGAGGAGGCTATAAGCTCAGACGATGCTTTCGCAGAGACATTCTTCAAAAGCGAAATTCTGGAGAATATGCCTGCAGCCGCTGCAGGTACAGAAGCAGATGCAGCAGAGACTGCAGCAACGGAGGACGTGGAAGCTTCGGCGGGAGAGTTCCGTGTCTATGACGCACCTGAGGCTGTACTGCCTACAGGAGATGTAGTGGTGGAAGCCCCTGCAGCAGAGGAAATTCCGACAGAGATTCCTGTGGCAGAAGGACCTGTGGAAGCAGAGCCTGTGGCAGGAGAACCTGCAGCAGAGAACAATGAACAGATCGACGATGACATAGATGCTCTGCTTGACGAAATATCATTTGAAGACCTTCTGGATGACAGTCTTTCGGATTCCGACGAGATTCCTGCAGATGACACAGAAATAATAGAAGAAATCAGCCTGGATGAAGTGGAAGGGTTTGAAGCAGCTGCTGATGAGAACACTGCAGATGCAACAGCCGCAGACATTCCGGAGGAAATCTCGTTTGAAAGCCTGGAGGCTTTATTCAAAGACGAGAAATAATCATCCGGATAAACCGGGAAGATGGAGAGTACGCGGCGCAGTAGTGTCGCGTTCTTTTGTAAGTATTATACAAGCACAGGGAGGCGCAGATGGACAGCTTAAAGAAAAAAATAATTGAAGAGGGGTCAGCCATAGGAACGGAAATAGTAAAGGTTGACTCGTTTCTGAACCATCAGATAGATGTGAAGTTTCTTGAAGAAATCGGAGAAGAATTCGGCAGAATCTTCAAGGATACGGAAGTGGACAGGATTATGACAGTTGAAGCAAGCGGAATTGCCATTGCGTGCCTCACAGCACCTCATTTCGGATACCCGCCTGTTGTCTTTGCGAAAAAAGCCGCACCGAATACCATGAACGACGGATTCTACGAAGCGGAGGCAAGATCATTCACGAAAGGAACAGTATCAAAGCTGAAGGTTGCCAGGAAATTCATCTCGAAGGGCGAGAGGATTTTAATAATCGATGACTTCCTTGCCAGCGGTGAAGCATCAGTCGCCATGGCAGAGCTGGTGGAACAGGCCGGCGCCAGGGTGGCAGGCATCGGAGCCGTTATAGAAAAGGGCTATCAGGGAGGCTCCGACAGGCTGAGGAAGAAAGGATACAGAGTCGAATCCCTGGCTGTAATAAGAAAAATTGAGGATGGAGTAATAACCTTTGACTAAGGGTGCAGCATGGACGATTACAAAGTAGATTTTCATATTCATACAACAGCATCAGACGGGGAAGCAACCCCCACCGAAATAGTGAAGCGAGCCAAGGAGCTGGGGTACGATATCATAGCAATTACGGATCACGACAACACTGACGGGCTTCAGGAAGCTGCGATTGCAGCAGAGGCTCTGGAGATGAAGGTGGTGACCGGCATTGAGATTGCTGTGGTAACCGAAGAAGGCACAGGACTGCACATGCTTGGGTATCATATCGATCCCGAGAATCCGGAACTCAAGGCTTTTCTGGCTGACATGATTGAAAACCGCAGAAAGAGGAACGAGCAGCTCTTCGAAGTGCTAAGGGAAATGGGATATGACATTTCAATTTCAGATATCCAGGCAGGCAGGAACAGTTTCGTAGGCAAGCCTCTAATAGCCAGAGCTCTGGTACGCAAAGGCTGCATATCCGACATGAAGGAGGCCTTCGGCCCTGATATTCTGGGAAGTCCCATGTGCAGGAAGGTGGTAAAGGTCAAGCCCCTGGCTTCAGAGGCCATTGACATAATCAGAAGAGCAGGGGGAACGCCGGTCCTTGCCCACCCGATTCAGACAAGGGGAATAGGAACTCCCGGAAGTGAAGAGTTCTATGAGAATATGGATGGAATCATAAGAAAACTGAAGAAGCAGGGACTGAAGGGACTTGAATGCTTCCACCCGGATCAGAACTTCGAACAATCCATGCGCTTCATAGAAATGGCGGAGAAGTATCATCTGCACATAACAAGGGGATCGGATTTTCACGGAAAAGATTTCGCAGATGCTGACAAAACAGCGAATGAAAGGTAAAATATAAAGATAGCTCGAAGATAGGGAAAAGGAGAAAATGTTCAAAAAGACAAGAGAAAACATAAGAGCAGTAATGGAAAAGGACCCGGCTGCCAGAAACGGGCTTGAGGTTTTCCTGTGCTGCCCCGGGGTCTGGGCCCTCATGTGGCACACACCGGCACACTGGTGTTACTGCCATAATCTTAAACTGATAGGAAGAATTATTTCACAGCTCACAAGATGGATAACCGGCATAGAGATACATCCCGGTGCCAAAATCGGGCGCAGATGCTTTATAGATCATGGTATGGCGGTTATCATCGGAGAAACAACAGAAATAGGCGACGACTGTACAATATATCAGGGTGTTACCCTGGGAGGAACAGGCAAGGATACGGGAAAAAGACATCCAACCATAAGAGACAGGGTAATGGTAAGCTCCGGCGCCAAGGTTCTGGGACCCATTGAAATAGGAAACGATGTGAAAATCGGCGCAGGAGCGGTGGTTTTGCGTAATGTTCCCGATGGCTGCACAGTGGTGGGAATACCGGGAACTGTGGTTAGACACTACGGGCGGCCCACCGGAGAAATGGATCAGCTGGACATGCCGGATCCTGTGGCTGTTGAACTGGAATGCCTGAGAAGAAGAGTCGTTGAGCTGGAACAGCTGATAGTCAGGGAATTCGGTCAGGAAGCGGTGAACAGATGCAATCAGGACTGCAGATACGACGAAATAGTCAAGGAAATAAACGAGCAGGTTTATGAAGAACGACACTCGGGACATGACTGCTCATCCTGCGGCGACACAGATTGCGCCCTGAGGGATGTGGATCTGCTTATGGAGCAGTTCCGTCAGAATGAGCAGGAAGGAAACACAGATAATTAGGAGGAAGCCATGAGAATATACAACACACTCACAAGAAGGAAAGAAGAGTTCGTTCCCCAGGAAGAGGGAAAGGTCAAGATGTATGTCTGCGGACCTACAGTTTACAACTACTTCCATATAGGAAACGCCAGACCTTTTGTTGTATTCGATACAATGAGAAAGTATCTGGAATACAGAGGATACAAGGTGAAATTCGTTCAGAACTTCACGGATGTTGACGACAAGATAATAAACCGCGCCAAGGAAGAGGGAATAACGGCCGAAGAAGTGTCCGAAAAATACATCGAAGAGTACTTTAAGGATGCGGCGGCCCTTAATGTCAAGAAAGCCACGGTTCACCCTCAGGCAACAAAGGTAATTCCTGACATAATACACTTCGTACAGGATCTCATTGACAAGGGATACGCCTATGAATCAGAGGGAGATGTATACTTCAGAACGAGGAAATTCGACGGCTACGGCAAGCTGTCCGGTAAGAACATTGATGACCTGATTGAGGGTGCCAGCGCCAGAACCAGCGCCGCAGACGGAGAGAAAAAGGAAGATCCCCTTGACTTTGCACTCTGGAAGGCAAGAAAGGCTGATTCCGAAATTGCCTGGGAGTCACCTTGGGGAATGGGCAGACCGGGCTGGCACATCGAATGCTCCACAATGTCAAAGAAATACCTGGGAGATACCCTGGACATACATGCAGGAGGCGAGGACCTGCAGTTCCCTCACCACGAGAATGAAATTGCACAGTCCGAAACTCATAACGGCAAAACCTTCGCAAACTACTGGATGCATAACGGATACATCAATGTTGACGGTGTGAAAATGAGCAAGTCACTGGGGAACTTCAAGACGGTTCGTGACCTTCTCACCCAGTATGATGGAGAGGTGCTCAGATTCCTGATTCTCTCAGGGCATTACAGAGGTCCGATTGATTTCAATCCGGACATTCTGGAACAGTCACAGAACGGCCTTCGGAGAATGAGAAACTGCAAGAGCTCCCTGAAGCATCTGATTCAGACCGGAGCCGAGGGTGAAATGACACCTGAGGAGGCTAAGGCGGCTGAAGGCTTTGACACATACAGACAGAAGTTCATCGAGGCAATGGATGACGACCTGAACACAGCCGATGCAATTTCAGCAGTCTTCGAGCTTGTTACCGCAATAAATACAGCAGCAGGCACCAAGGGAGCCACTAAGGCCTTTGCAAAGGCTGCAATGGATGTGCTCATGGAGCTGGCAACAGTTCTGGGACTTCTCCAGCAGGAAGTAGAGGAAAAGGTTGAAATCGAACCTGAAATCCAGGCCCTTATAGATGAACGTCAGGCGGCAAGAAAGGCCAAGGACTTTGCCCGGGCAGACGAAATAAGAGATCAGCTCAAGGCAAAGGGTATCACTCTGAAGGACACACCTCAGGGGGTGCAGGTAATAAAAGAATAATGAATAATCTGAAGCAGCTTAACACAGAAGCACTGGCCTATATGGGGGATGCTGTTTTTGAGCAATATATCCGTGAAATGCTGATTAGAGAGGGAATCGCAAAACCCGTAAACCTCCACAGAGCGGCAACGGAATACGTAAGGGCTCAGGCCCAGGCGAAGGCAATCAAGACCCTTATGGGAATCGGCAAAAAGGAAGGGGCGCGGGACTTAATTCCTGAGCTCACTGAAGAGGAGCAGCACATCGTCAAAAGGGGCAGAAACCACAAGTACAATACAAAGGCAAAGAACGCAGATCCTGTTACATACAAATGGGCGACTGCCTTTGAGGCTCTGGTGGGATATCTGTATCTATCTGACAGGAGTGAGAGACTTGCCTGGCTCATGAAGCGGGCAGTGGAGATTCAGAATGGCGAATAAATACAAGAAAAAGAGAGAAACCACAAACAAGACAAAGGACTGGATAACCGATTATTACAGGACGGGACGGGAATTCGACAAGGAAAACAGAGCCCGCAGAGAAAGAGAAGGTCAGAAGGAGGAGAAGGGACTCAGGAACCTAAACTCCTTTGAGATAACCTGCATTGTTGTTATAGCTCTGGGGCTTTTGGGAATGATTATCAAGTATTTCATTCTCGGTCACGGCTTCTGGACCCCGGGCATGTAATCAGCCGGATACGGCAGGAAATATGAGAAAAGGAAGATAATAAGATGAGCAAGGCAGACGCATTATTTGTTAAAATGTGCCGGGACATTCTGGACAACGGTTTTTCCAGTGAAGGACAGAAGGTGCGAGCAAGGTGGGAGGATGGAACTCCGGCTCATACCATCAAGCAGTTCGGGGTTGTGAACCGCTACAATCTTCAGGAGGAATTTCCTGCACTCACCCTGAGACCCACTTACATCAAGAGCGCTGTTGACGAGATGCTGTGGATATGGCAGAAGAAATCCAACAGGGTATCGGAGCTCAGCAGCAGTGTATGGGACGAGTGGGCAGATGAACAGGGAACCATCGGCAAGGCTTACGGCTATCAGCTGGGCATAAAATACAGGTTTCCCCAGGGGGAGATGGATCAGGTTGACAATGTCATCTGGCAGCTGAAGAACACCCCCTACTCCAGACGTATCATGACAAACATATACAATTTCGCGGACTTAAGCGAGATGGGGCTTGAGCCCTGCGCCTACAGCATGACCTTTAACGTTACAAGGGAAGCAGGAGGCGGTGCCGGCGGCAGAGGCGGCTCGGGGAAATTCAGGCTGAACGGGATTCTGAACCAGAGATCCCAGGACATTCTCACGGCTAACAACTGGAACGTGGTGCAGTATGCTGTTCTGATACACATGCTGGCGCAGGTCTGCGACATGGTGCCGGGGGAACTCATTCACGTTATATCCGATGCACATATTTACGACAGGCATGTGGATATTGTCAGAGAAATGATTCAGAAACCTCAGTATCCTGCGCCTGTATTCAGGCTGAATCCCCAGGTGAAGGATTTTTACGAATTCACCACCAAGGATATAACAATCGAAAACTACAGGAAGAATCCCCAGATAAAGGATATTCCTGTGGCAATATAGATGAGGCAATGGATAAGAAGGAGAGAGAATGAACGCAATAGCTGCAGCAGACGAGAACTGGGGAATAGGCAAGGACAACAATCTTCTGTGCTATCTGCCGGGAGATCTGGAATACTTCAAAGAAAAAACCCTGGGAAAGTGCGTCGTCTTCGGACGGAGAACTCTGGAATCCCTTCCGGGGGGCAGACCCCTGCCGGGAAGAGATCACATCATATTAACAGGTGATGTTTCATACACTCCTCAGTCACGAAAGGGACACCCGTGCCATGTGGTTCACAGCAGGGATGAGGTAATGCAGCTGGTGAGAGAATACGAGGCGGAGACCGGCCCTGAAGGTGTCTTTGTGTGCGGCGGGGAGTCGATATACAGGATGTTCCTGGAGGACTGCCGCTGCCTTTACATTACAAGAATACACAGGGTGTTTGACGCAGACAGATTCTTCCCGGATCCCCGGGAGCTGGGCTTCGAGAAAACATGGGAATCCGAGGTTCAGACTGATGAAGACACGGGCATAAAATATACATTTCAGAAGTACGAGAGGGTATAATGTCAGAACTGATTGTGGGCAGAAACGCGGTGCTTGAAGCTCTTAAGGCCGGCCGCGAGATAGAAAAGATAAATATTCAGAAGGCCGAAAAGGGCGCACGCCCGGCGGGCTCCGTGAGACAGATTATTGCAAAGGCAAAGGATGCGGGAATTCCGGTGTACCACAGCGACAAGCTCTTTATGGACAAGCTCCTGGACGGGGCACAGGTTAACTGCCAGGGAGTTATCGCCACTGCCTCGGACTATTCCTACTGCGAGATAGAGGATATTATGGCTCTGGCGGAGGAAAGGGAGGAGAAGCCCTTCATCGTAATACTTGACGGGCTGGAGGATCCCCACAATCTGGGAGCAATAATGAGGACGGCCGAGTGCGCGGGAGCACACGGAATAATAATTCCCAAGCGCCGGAGCGTATCGGTAAACGAAACTGTGCTGAAGACCAGTGCAGGGGCAGCGGAGCATATGCTTTGCGCCAGAGTAACAAATATCGGGGCTGCCATAGACAGGCTTAAGGACATGGGGGTATGGGTTTACGCCTGTGACATGGGAGATGAGCTCATGTATGACCAGGACATGAGAGGGCCGGTGGCAATTGTGATAGGCAGCGAAGGCTTCGGAATAAGTCGCCTGGTCAAGGAAAAATGCGATTTCGTTGTGAGCATTCCTATGAAGGGCCATATCAATTCCCTGAATGCATCAAATGCAGCGGCTGTTCTGATGTATGAAATTCTGAAACAGAGAATGGATTAAAATGCGAAAGAAGGAACTTCTCAATTCAATAGAAAATCCCGATGCCCAGCTGGCCATGGAGGCCCAGGCCGGCAATGTGGATGCCGAGGAGACTCTAATAAGAAAGTACTCCAGCCTTGTGATAAGCAAAACCAAGGCATATTTCATGGCGGGAGCCGATTCCAACGACCTGATTCAGGAGGGAATGATAGGGCTGATGCGGGCAGTGCGTCGGTTTGACGGGAAGAGAGAAACAAACTTTGCGGCCTTTGCGGACCGATGCATAACAAATCAGATAATAAGCGCCATTCGCTCGGCGGACAGAATCAAGCATAAGCCTCTGAACACATCGGATTCTCTAAGCAGGCCCATAAGCAGAGAACAATCAGATGGAGGATACACCGGAGAGGTGACCCTCGGGGATACCATCAGCGCCAATCTGGCGGATACACCTGAGGAAATGCTGATAATGAAGGACGTAACATATTATATTCTCAATAACGGAGACAATATTTTCTCCGATATGGAGATGCAGGTTCTGGGAGAAACCCTTAAGGGGTACTCATATGACCAGGTCGCCGCCAGGCTCGGCAAAAGCAGGAAAGCGGTGGATAATGCTCTGCAGAGGATAAAGAGAAAAATAAGCAACTATCTTTGGAGATAGAATATGTAATTTCATAGTTGTCAAAACCGTTTAAAACATTTATAATGTTTGAGTATGGCATGCTGCCGTAGCTCAGTCGGTAGAGCACCTCATTGGTAATGAGGAGGTTCGGCGGTTCAAGTCCGCTCGGCAGCTCCATTTTTTTTCGGGGACGCCCGGAAGATGAGTTTTCTAATAATAACGTTATTTTTAGGAGGAGAAAATGGCAAAAGCAAAATTCGAAAGAAACAAACCGCATATTAACATCGGTACAATCGGCCACGTAGACCATGGTAAGACAACTCTGA
>JBJESQ010000043.1:0-72442 GCA_051882875.1 Lentihominibacter sp.
ATGGCTCAAACTTTTGTTAATTTTGAATTTACACCATTATACGGACATAACTTTATCATTTCCATTTTTTCGTGATTATTTCGTGATTATTCGCAGCTCACGTATTTGCAGCTCATGCCACAGACAATGAGATAACGCGAGAACCCCCGGCGAGCTTACCAGCATACCGGCATGCCAGCATACCAGCATACCAGCATGCCGGCCGCCGGCCGCTGCGCCACTCCCCTGCGGTCGCCGGACTTGACAATCCCGGGCAATAATTCAATAATTGTCTCATGAAAAACATTATTCAATCCACCACAGAACTGGCTTTGCATATTGCGAAGTCCTATATCAGAGAGGGGCAGGCTGTTGTCGATGCAACCTGCGGTAACGGTCACGACACACTGGCCCTCGCAAAGGCAATATTCTCGGATTATTCAGGCTCGTCAGCACCGGCCCGGCAGGAACAGGCCTGCCCGGCAAATGCCGGCCTTATTGCCTTTGACATTCAGCAGCGGGCGATTGATGCAACGGCCGGGCTGCTTAAAGAGGAAGGCTTCAAAGCTCACCTTGATGCAGGCCGCATCAGGCTTGTCAGGGATTCCCACGAAAACATTGGTAACTACATAGATGAAGCCTGTCTGATAATGTTCAATCTCGGCTATCTTCCCGGCGGCGATAAGAAAATCACTACATGCAGCGAATCCACAATGAAGGCAATTCGCTGGTCGGCAGCTTTGCTGACTAATGGCGGCCTTCTGTCCGTTGCAATGTATTCCGGTCACCTCGAAGGAGCAAAAGAAAAAGCCGAGCTTCTGGCTTTTGCCGGAAGTCTCGACTCAGGAAAATATCATGTTGCCTATGTGAATATGCTGAATCAGCCAAACAACCCGCCGGAGCTTCTGCTGATTACCCGCAAGCGGTAAACCCAGCGGTCCGGCATTATCTGCACAATCGCGATGGGCTGCCCCCCCGCGACGGGGATGCAATGCCGCCGCCATGTAACGGCCCGCCCATGAGATGTTTTATTCGTAATACTCCAGGACGGCTTCCATTGTGATGCCGTCTGAGGTCAGAGGCTTATCCTGGCTGTTGACCTTCTCCGAAGGCTGCTCAGGGAAGGGCTCCAGCATTCTTAAGGTTCCCTTGTCCATATGCGTCCAGTCATCATCAACACGAAGTCCGTTAATGTTGTTTTCCAGAACCCGCAGCACTCCGCTGTGGGCTATTATTATAATATCCTTTGCGTCGTCGTTTCGCAGTATTTCACGGAAGGCGGCCAGCACTCTGTACTGAAGATCATAAAAGTTCTCGCCCCCGCCTTTGCGTATCTTGTGGGTGAAAATGTTCTCGCCTCGGCGGCGGTACTCCTCAGGGAATTCTCTGCGTATTTGGCTTATGGGCTGTCCATCCCACTCCCCGAGACTAATCTCTCTAAGACCCGAATCGACCTTTACCTCCACCGGCGCAGGCAGGATTTTGTTGACACATTCGCAGATAATATCTGCGGTTTCACGAGCCCTTGACAGATCGCTGCAGTAGATTCGCTCTATTGCCGGCATAGGTTCCTTGCCGAACTTGTCCATCCCCAGAGCCTCAGCCTCCACATCCTCTTTCATAGCGGCGGCGATTTCACGGCCCAGCACCTCAGCCTGAGTTCTTCCCTCATCGCTGAGAGGCACATCATACTGGCCTATGAACATAGGCTCTTCGTGCTGCCGGGTCTCCCCGTGACGCACGAGAAAAATTCTCTTCCGCGCCGTAAGCAGCTCAAGCTTTTCCCGGGCGAAGCCCTTTGCTGCAAAGGCTTTGATATCCTCGTAACCCTCAGGGGTGTCCATGTCAAGAAGGCAGCCCTCCTCTCCTGTTTCCACCCGCATTAAAGGATGTTTATCTGTTATCGCCGTAAGACCTCCCGGCCCTTCATAGCTGCATATCTCCTCAACAGCCGCCAGCGGTACATATAGCGGATGGCCCTTTTTCCCTTCGAAGGCTGCCGCTGCAAAGGCAGATGCGCCGGCTTCTTCGCTAACTGCATCCATCATCATTCTCATGACCCTGACGCTTATCAGAGGGCAGTCAACAGGCATAAGCAGGAAGCCATCCTTGTCGGTTTCCGTACTGTCAGAGCAGAACACGGTGGCATTCCGGCCGGGAGAATCAATTCCCCTGCCGGCGGCTGCTGCCAGGCCTGTCTTAATTGATGTAAACATCCCTTCACGGTAATCCTCGTTGAATGCCTCACGAACTCCCCAGGCTGCAAGTACAGGAGCCAGCTGCTCCCGGTTGTGCCCCGTCACAACGGTAATATCCGTGATACCCGCTGCCTTTGCACTTTCGATGAGACCCTCTATGGCCGTTGTGCCTGCCACATGAAGAAGAGGCTTGAAGTCCTTCATCCTGGAGGACAGCCCCGCCGCCAGAATCACAGCGCCGAAGCGGCTTCCGTAGTTTTCACTTTTTTCCCTGTCGTATCCTATTTTCATTTCTGCCTCTCTATAGCTGTTTGTCTTCTCTGTCCCGCAGATCCTGCGCGTCTATTCGTGAATTCGAGCCTCCGCCTCTGCGTGCTTCACAGATGCCGCTTCCTCGTTATGCTCTGCTCTTACCTGTATTATTTCCGCCGCAATGCTTATGCTGATTTCCTCAGGTGTTTCGGATTTAATCTCCAGTCCTATAGGTGCATGGACGCCATCAAGCTCTTCCCGGGTGAAGCCCTCGGAAAGGAGCTGTTCAAACAGCAGTGCGTTCTTTCTGCGGCTTCCGATCATGCCCAGATATGCATGGGGTTTCCTAAGCGCCTGTCTGAGAACCTTCAGGTCTCCTCTGTGTCCACGGGTTACAATTATTATGAAGCTGTCCTCGTCGGTTTCGATGTTCTCAAAGCAATTGTCGAAATCATCACAGACATAGGTTGCCTTTGCCTCCGGAAAGCGCCGAGGATTGGAATATTCTTCTCTGTCATCAATTATGGTAGTATCGAAATCAATGTGGCGGAGCACCGGCTCCAGCGCCATGGAAACATGCCCGCCTCCGAAAATATACGCCTGGCTTGTTGTCTTGAAATCCTCAACGAAGCTTCCGGGATTCTTTGGGTCCACATACTCGATGCGGATTGTTGCGTCTCCGCCGCAGCCCATGGCCAGAGCCCCCTCACCGGATTGCTTCTCATCAAGTATGAACTCATAGATTTTGACCTTCTCCTTTGTTTTCAGCTGCTGCCTGCAGTACTTTTCGGTTTCCGCTTCAAGGAGTCCGCCCCCTACAGTACCCCAGGTTTTTTCTTCAAAATTCATGAGCAGCACTGCATCTTTTTTTCGCGGTGTGGAGCCTTTGGTGGCAATAACCTTCGCCACAACAAAGGGTACATCCTCTTCTATGAATTTTCTTGCTATATATGAAATCTTATCTGCCATTGCTCTTCTCCTTCATTGCTTTACCTTTTTCTGTTCTGCCGTCACCGGGCACCACCTTGTCCAACCGCTTCAGGGAGCTTCCGCAGGGGCAGTCTCCCAGAATCCATCTGCTGAAATCCCGGGTTCTGTATCTTATGAAGGGCATTCCCTTCCTTGTAAGGGTGGTGAAGACTATCTCTCCGTAGTTTGAGAACCCCGGGGTGTTTTTTCCCTCTGTTTCCGGAACCACCTCTCCGGTGAGGGGGTTTATCAGCTCAATATAGAGGTCCACCTCCCGCAGGTGGTATCCTCTGCTGTATCCGCAGGACACGGCACATCCAAGCCCCATTTCAGTCATACCGTAATGTTCGAATACCATGCACTGGAACACGTCCTCAAGCATCATTGCTGTGCTGTCCGGCACGAATTCCGCGCTTAAGAGAACGCTTCTGAGATACACCTCCTCGCCGCCGGCTTCGGCTTCCTTCTCTGCCTGCCTGGCGATGGCAACCATATGGGTAGGCATTGCTACTACCGAGGTTACCCCCTCATCCCTGATGAGCTTCAGGATTTTTTCTGCGTCTTTTTTGCCGGGAAGACCGTACTCGATTACCTCTGCGCCCAGCTGTCTGAGCCCCTTGCCAAGAAGCAGTCCGATGGACCCCTCCGAGGCTGCCGGCATGAGAATCAGAACCTTATCCGTCTCGTCTACAATCAGTCTCATTCCGTGGTTGAAATAATCCACAGTCAGTTCCTGATCCTCCCGGGTGAAGTGAATTCTCTTAGGTCTGCCGGTGGTGCCGCTTGTGTCCATAGTCACAATCCGGCTTATCTCTGACGGTCTGACGCAGAGAAGGTCCATTTCTCTTTCCCGCAGCTCATCCGGCGTGGTAAAGGGTATTTCCTCGAAGGGGAGCTCCCCTATCTTTTCTCTGTAAAAGGGGCTGTTTGCCTTTGCATATTCTATTGTTTCCTCCAGCTTTTCTCCGGTGTACATGTCGATGGCTTCCCGCAAAGTCAGGTTTGCCGTGTCCGGTCTGCCGCCGAAGTAGCTGCTCAGCTTTTCTACTGTCCAAATGTCTAAATCAAGTGCCATTTTTACCTCACATTACCGGCTTTTGCGCTACAAGCAGGAAGTAGCCTATCTTTCGCTTCCTGCCGTCAGTTTCCCATTTCACATTCGTGCAAAGGCCCTCCAGGCTTCCTTCGTCCATCAGTGTCTGGGCGACATAGTTGTTAAGCTCCTCTGTGCGATCCTCGAAGGCCATAACCCTGAATCCGATTTCTTCTTCCAGCAGCTTTATCAGGGGTTCTTTGTAGAAGGCTCCTTCATATCTGAAGTTCACGAAGCGCATGGTTGTCCCCTCGTCGCAGTCTCCCTCCTGGTGTGGAATTTTCGCCTGTCTTGCCGCTTCGATTGCAACTGCTTTGACCTGATTCGGGTCCGGGTCGATTTCGTATACATCGGTTATTATCAGCCGGCCGCCTTTTTTCATTACGCAGTAGGCTTCGTGGAGGGCTTCATCGGGCTGGTTTATCATGCTCAGGGAGCATTCCATTGTTATTCCGTCAAAGGTGTAGGACATGTAGTCGTCAAGGAAGCTGCCGTCACCGAATTTCACATCGATGCCGGGATATTTCTCTGCTGCCAGTCTGATGCTTTCAAGGTTCATGTCGATTCCTTCGGCTTTCATTCCCATCTGGTTCAGGTGGTTTAATGTATCCCCCTCCCCGCAGCCTACGTCAAGAATGCGGCTGCCTTTTTTGAATTTGGCTATTTCGAGAGCTCTGTCGGTTATGCTGAATTCTCCGGGTCTTTTGATTGTCATGTTTTTCTCCTTGCTTGTTTTTTCTTTATATTATACCATCTTGTACCTTATTGTTGGATGCTTGTTTTGTGTGGTTCCAGTTATGGAGCCTGTTTTTATTGACATTTATTGGTAATTTTTGTATTATATGGTTCAGAGATGGTTTTCGGTGGCTTCATCCGGATTTTGGTGAGTTTTTTTGAGGGATATGAGGGATATGAGGGTTTGTATGTTTGATAATTTTGATGTTACGGCTGCCGCTGCAGCTTTTGACTACTGCGTTTCCGTTCTTCAGCAATCGGAGAATAGGAAGCTTGGCATTTTGCGTGAAGAACTGAATTTTCTGGAATCAAGACATTTCGGTCGCCTTTACTGGCGCCAGCGCGGCAATGGCTACAATTTCTGGGAGTATTCCCATGGGCGGCAGTATGGTCTGACGAAGGATAGGAATAGAATTTATTTAATTGCCCGAAGAGATTATCTCCGGCTTTATCTCAGCGATTTGCGGAAGAGCTGTTTTAATGAATGGCGTGAGGCGCTTGATAAGCTGCTTCGTTCATTCGCGACCGCCGGGCTTGACCTGTCCCGAATCATCCTAACCGAAAAGCAATATGACTGGACCTCCCATTCTCAAAGCTGTAAGCCCGACAGAAAGGAAGCGCTTCGTTATAGAACTACTAATGGCGTTCTCGTGCGAAGCAAGTCCGAACAGTTTATCGGAAACCTTCTGGAGGAATTCGGCATTCCTTACAGGTACGAACCTGAACTTCGCATAGGCAATCGGATTTTTCATCCGGATTTTGTCATTATGACTGTTGATGGGCGAAAAATAATTCTGGAGCATTTCGGCCGCATGGATCTTAAGGAATATACATCTGCAGCAATCGATCGTCTTATGGCGTATTCCTTTCACGGGCTTGCTCTGGATAGGGATGTATTTCTTTCCTTTGAACCGGATGTTAGAAGCCGGGACGCTTTCATCCCGATTCTGTATAAATTGCTGACGGCATAGACATTTACAATGACGCTTTACACTGTTTGCCACAAGAATTATCAAAATATGTGTATTTAATGCCATCCTTGTGGCATGATGACTAACTGCAAGCATACACTTGCCACAAGTTTTTCATTATATCAAGGTCTTTTACGATTTTTTGTGGCATATTGCTCACAACGACAACTCTCATAAGAGCCTTTTGCCACAAGATTCAATGAATAATATCTTATTTCTGAAGTTCCTGTGGCAAATATCTTTACAAGTAATGAAATATGCCACAAGAAATATTGGGATTGACTGGTTTTGCAGCTTTATTGTGGCATATTAAGTTTCTGAAAATCAGCCCGCTGATATCACTACCTATATAATGTATTATACGCGCAGAATGGAATAAGCCGGTAATCATCGGTGAGCTGTACCACCCTGCAGCGTTTCAGCCGCTCTGCATCCAGATTTGCTATGTCCTGAAATGCCATACCTGTTACGGTAAATGTGTTGCGCCTATAGTATGCGAGGAATTCATCCAGGTCGGTTATTTCATCAGTGCTCCTGTATTTTGATGCAAAGGCAGTATCGCTGCAGCAGCAGCCGCTGTTATCAGAATCCGTACTATCCGATGGCACTGCAATGTCCCACTTGTCCAGAACGTAGTCACGGTCTTTTTTTATTACTTCCAGCTTGTCTGCCCCGGTCATGTCGCAGCAGCCTATGGAGACAACACCGCAGTCCGGTTCACTGCCTTGGCATTCACAGTCTGCAGTGCTGCAGCATCCGGCGGTATCGCAGCAGCTGACGCCCTCCTGCCTTTGCTTGTTTGTCAGGGTGCATCGGATGGTTCCGTCCGGTTCTTTGATGTATGTTGAGTAGAAGCAGCAAAGAGTATGCCCTGTGGAAATCGGCAGAGAATCGCTGTATTTGAAAGCAGGACGCTGTGCTTCCAGCTCTCGCAGCAGACCGAACATGGTTATTCTGCCCTCCAGTTCGTCCCCTTCAGGATAGCGTCCGAAGAAGGATGCCGGCTGGAAGTGAATCCCCTTTACCACATTCACATTCGCCACCAGAAAGTCCATCATTTCCCCGATGTTATCATCGTTTACACCGCGAACCACTGTAGGAACAAGGGTCACGGCCAGTCCCGCCTTCTCGCAGTTCCTTATTGCCTGCACCTTCTTGTCAAAGAGGGCCTCCCCCCGCAGCTTCAGGTATATATCATCCCGGGTTCCGTCAAACTGCATGAATATGACAGAGGCGCCTGCCTCTTTAAGCAGGCGAGCATAGCCCTCCTCCTCAGCCAGGCGTCTGCCGTTAGAATTAATCTGAATATATGAAAAGCCTTTATTTCGAGCCATGCGGATAATCTCCGGAAGGTCATCCCTGACTGTGGGCTCCCCTCCACTAAGCTGAATATTAAACTCACGACCCTCTTCCCCCTGCTGCAAAAGCCAGTCAAATTTTTCGTTCATCTCCTCCAAAGTCGGTTCGTCAGGATTCAAATCCTCCCCGGAGAGGGCGAAGCAGTAAGGACAGTGCTGATTGCACCTGTCTGTCACATCTATTAGAACACAGCATGCAGTCTGCAGATGATTCTCGCATGTTCCGCAGTGGAGGGGGCACGAAGCATCCTCCGGGTCACCCCGGGTAATTGCTGTTTGAGGGGGGATATTCATAACAGGATGCTTTATCCATTCTTTGAAATCATCAGCACGCTCCGAAGCCAGGGTTCTGAACTCACCGTGGTCGGGACATTTCTGAACAAAGAATACTCCGGTCCCCATATCACAGCAGCCCTCCTCCCGGATGTAATACGCCGGAACGGGCCTCCTGCAGATTGGACATATGCTCTGTGTTCTGCTGATAATATCCATTGTTATAATATCTCCTTACATCAATGCTGCTATTAATTATCTCTGTCGTCAGAGAATGGTATACCTGGTTCCCTTGAAATCAATGATACCTTCTCTCTTCATATTGTTCAGTTCATTGGAAAGTGCTGAGCGGTTTACGCACAGAAACTGTGCCAGCTGCTCCCTGCTCATCTTTATCGTGACTGTACTGCCGCCGGCTTTGCTTCTCAGAACATTGAGGTATACCATGATGCGATCCCTCAGTCCACGCTCTGCAAGTATCTCTATCTTGTGGGCCATCTTGATATTGGCATCGGAGAGCATATAAAGCATAGCCCTGTTAATCTCCTCGCGGTAAGTGTTTCGCTCAATTGAGTGCATAGAAACAAAAACAACTACGGACTCCTCATTGCTGATATAGTCAACAGCGGCCTTCTTAGTTCGAGACGAAGATACCTCCAGTGCGAAAATCGATCCGGTATCAAATATGTCTACAATGTGAAGCTCCCCGTCCGGGTAGACCTTTTCGCTTCTGACACTTCCCTCTCTGATTATACAGATTTTGTCAATAAGGTCACCCTCATAAAAAACAACCTCATTCTTTTTGTAGGTTCTTCCCGTTATCTTCAGCTGCTCAAAGGCCTCAATATAGTCGCGCTTGTCTATTTCGCTGAACAATCCGCTTTCGATTACTCCCTCAAGATACTTCATAAGAACTCTTCCTTTTTGTTGTCATTCTAACACAAATTATATAAAAGAAAAAACGGATTTTCATCCGTTTCCCCCGAGTCAATACTAGTCAATATCAATCACAACCTATCAAATAATCAACTTTGGCATGTATGTATGATACCCCGCATCGAGCTGTTTGTATGTTGTCGTGCCAACATGTCTAAATTATTTATCTTGAGTTTTAGCTTCGGATTTCTATCTCAGCAACATCTCTTATCCAGCGGCTTCCGTTATAATGTCCCCTGTCTCGCTGGCCGTATACCAGCCTGAAATCATCTGTGATGATTGCCGGAACCTCCTCGATAAGCTTTCCATTTTCGTCATACCTTCCGGCCTGAAGAATTTCTGCGAGCCTGAGAGCCCTCACCACGCCCTTTTTATTAGTGACAAGGATGGTTGAATCCGCGTCTGCCTCCTCCGCCAGAATTGCAGACAGCCTGACGCCTCTATGTCTTTCGAATACAAGCCTTCCCCTCTGCATCAGGGAGTACTCATACTCCTGGTGCTCCATCCGGTCAAACTCCTCCCGGGCAATTACCCGTAACCCGGCTCCCGGGACCGGAGTCTTCACCGCCAGCACCGCCCCATCATCAAGCTTCGGTGCCATAAGACTCTCCAGCTGCTCCATGCAAAGGCGAGCCGCAGCAGCCTCCGAACCCTTCTGCCCTCTGCAGTATTCAAACCTGGGGCATCTGCTGCAATCCTTTTTCGGCTTGGGGTTTACTGCCTTTGCATATGTATCAATTACCGTACCGGCGGAGTCAATTGTTTCCAGCTTTATTTCTGATTCCGTAACCTCAAATACTGTGGCAACGGATTCATATTCCCGCACAAAGGCCATATCCTCCAGATTAAATCCGTTAAAATATTTCGTCCCTGACACGCCCATAAGCTGGACCATAGGATACTCGGCGGAGCCCATCTCCCGGGTCCTGCAGTAAAGATGCTGATGGCCGCAGAGGATGAAATCCACCCTGTACTTTCTGAAAAGCTTCATGTAATTGTCCTGCATGGTCCTGGCCAGCACATCATCCCCAAAGGATGTTCCGACTGTATACATCGGGTGATGCATCACCACAAAGGTCGCAGGTTTATCGTTTTCCTGAAGATCATCGCGAATCCAGTTGCCTATATATTTGTATGCAGCCTTCTGTCCTGTTCCCATGCACTGGGAATTCAGCACCAGAAAATGACAGCATCCATAGTCGAAGGAGTAGAAGCTCTCAGGAGAAGCCACCTTCAGGCTGTCCATCAGATCTCCTCCCGCCTCAAAAAACGCCTCCCATTCCTCCCGGCGATTTTCTCGTGTTCCCCTGTTCACCAGGTCTCCCCCAAGCAAAAGCAGACCCTCCCCCGGCGCCATGTCGGTCAGTGATTTCCCATCTCCTGCATACGCTCTGTCTGCTGCCATATGCAAAAGCCTGCCCCACTTGGAATAATCCGGCTCGGCGCCCTCTAGCCGGCTGGGCTGGGGATCTCCCATGTATATGAATTTTGTGGATTTGCTGTTCATACAATTTCTCCTTGCTGTACAGGTCAAGTTTAACATACAACAGCAGCATTGCCGAAGTTATTTGTTTTCTCATACGAGGTGAGGACCGGGATTTCTCCCGGTCCTCACCCTTTGTAAAGTTTTTATTGAGGTTATAGAAATTATGATTTTATTATCATCGAAACATGAAGTTCTATTTGCACTTGATCTTCTTAGCTGTTGACCATGCGCCGTATACTGTAGTTCCCTTGGAATTAGTCACACGGGCTCTTACCTTAACATAGTAAGTCTTGCCCTTCTTGAGCTTCTTTGTTACCTTTGATAAGCTCTTAACATTAGTGTACTTAACAAGTCCCTTAGTTACAGCACTGTTGGTTCCAACGTATACATCGTATGCGCTTGCTCCGGATACACTCTTCCACTTAACTGTAAGCTTCTTTGACTTTGAAGTCAGACTTGAAACAGCTGCCTTGCCGATAGTAGTCTTAGCTGTTGCAGTTACCCACTTGCCAGATTCCTTCTGGTCAGTGCCGTATTCTGCGTAAGCGGCAACTCTGTATGCATTCGCAATGCCGGGTTCTGTTGTGTCAATATACTTTCCGTCTGCATCAGGAGTGATTGCAGTCCATACATCATCAATCTTCTTCTCTACTGTGAATCCGTCTACAGGCTGGTCAGCTTCCCATGTAAGGGTAACCTTGTTGTAAGCTGTAGCTGCTGCCTTAACAGTTACTGTTGCTGAACCGGCTTCAATCTTAGCGCTCAGCTGTGCAATCTGTGCTTCCAGAGTCTTGATTGTCTTTTCCAGTTCGTTTGCAGTCTTCTGGGAGTCATATGCCGAAACTGCCTTTACTTCGTACAGATTCTCATCTGAAAGGTATACCGGAACCATATTCTCTCCGCACATTTCGCTCGGAACTTCTATGGAGTACTTGCCGCCGATGGCCTTGATTATTCCGCCTTCAACAGCCATATCTGCTTTCAGCGTTCCGCCGGTAATCTGAACTGTTCCGTTCTTAACAATGAGCTTATTGGCAGTAAGCGTCTTGCCGTTCAGGTCAAGGGTCACTGTCCTACCGACTGCATCAATGGTAACATCTTTATCGCCGTAATCAACATCGCGGTTAATCATAACCGTTCCATCAACTGTACCTTCACTTGTTTTCTCATTTACCAGTTCCTGAAGCGTATAGACTTCATTATCAACTTCAAACAACTGATCCTGACCGAATGAACAGTAATCTTTTTCCTTCTCATTGCAGATTGCACAGTAATGATAGCAGGCTCCTTCTCTTATAAACCAAACATGGTCGCTGACGATTTCAATCGTCGCTACCTTATTTGCCCACTTGTTTCCCGGTACCTCAGCACCGTTAATGGCAGTTCCGTATATTCCCTTTGTTCCGGCTGCAGCTCCGTTCTTAATCACTTCGCCCTGATCATATATGTAGAGTTCATCTATCTCATCTTTTGTAAAGCCGTTTACAAAACCGTCAGTTGCAACAACCTTCAAGCCGTGGGCACTATCATATCCGATTCCGGCTGTTTCCAAAATGCTCTTGAGGCTGTAGAATGTTCCAACATATTTAGATCCCTTCATATTTGTCCAAGGATTCTCAGCAGTTGCTGTTGCCGATGCAGTGGATTTGATTTCGCAATCGTGTATTGCAACATCGGAATTTCCCTCCGATTTAACTGTAATTGAAGGCTCATCTTCGCCGCAGATAGCACAGTAATGCTTGCAGGTTTCGTTCTTAATGAACCAAACGTGATCGTTAGCTACTTCAACTCTCACAACGCCCTTCGCCCACTTGTTACCTGCAGAACCGTTGATGGCTAATCCGTATGTTCCTGCGGCGCCTACGGCAGTTCCATCCTCCGCTTTTACTTCACCCTGATCATAGATGTAAACATCATCTATTTCATCCTGTGCAAATCCGTTTACAAATCCATCATCTGCAACCGATTTCAGACCATGAGCTTCATCACAGCTGATTCCTGCTGTTTCCAGAATGCTCTTAAGGCTGTAGAATGTACCTACAAACTTGTGCTCCACGGAATCCTTAACGTATGCCCATGGATTCTCTGCTGTCGCTGTTACCGATGCTGCGGCCTTAATTTCAGCAGCTGTTATAACTTTTGTCTCTTCGCCGACAACAAGTTCAATCGAACCGCCGGCCACTTCACCCTCAGCCAGTGCATCTATTTCAGGCTCCTCGCTTTCAGGCTCCTCTGTATCAGCTGACTGATCTGCATCATCTGTTATGGTGTCAAGCTGCTGTTCTACCCCATTATCGGTGCCTGCAGCCTCTGAAACGGCTTCTGCATCTGATGCAAAAGCAATCCCCGTTGACATTGAAAGCAGCATTGTCAGACATACCAGCCATGCTAATGCTTTCTTGTAAAATTTCATCTTGTCTCCTCTCTAATTACTGATAACCATAAATTGTTTTTTTAATTATACATTGCCTTGCGTTATCATTTCAGTGGTTACAGCAATGGGCAGATGCCGCCGATGTTGTTTCTCAAACACATTCAGTTATTTGCATCTGATTTTCTTTGCTGTGGACCAGGCTCCATACACCACAGTTCCCTTGGAGTTGGTCACTCTTGCTCTTACCTTCACATAATAGTATTTTTTCTTTTTCAAAGCCTTTGATGTTTTGCTGAGGCTCTTCACATTGCTGTACTTCACAAGACCCTTGGTAACTGCACTGTTGGTTCCAATCCACACATCGTAGCCGGTTGCTCCGGATACAGCCTTCCACTTAACTGTAAGCTTCTTTGATTTCGAGGTCAGTCCGGATATCGCAGCCTTTCCCAGCGCTGTCTTTGCTGAAGCATAAACATACTTACTATCGTATTCGAATTTGTTCTCATCTGCCCCTTTGTACATGAGGCCTGCAGCGACCCTGTATTCGTTGGCAATACCCGGTTCAGTGACATCAGTGTAACTGTTTCCCATTACATTCAGCTCCTGCCAGCTTCCGTTAACCTTCTTTTCGGCTTTGTATATAACATCGTATTCACTGCCGCTGTCACTTGCATAGTTCCAGCTGAGTTTTACCTGATTGTATGCAGCCGGAGCCGCGCTTAGCTTTGCAGTTATATCCAGCAGCTTCACTTTAGCCTGAAGACATTCAACCTGTTCCTTCAGGCTTCTGACTGCAATCGCCGCCTCGTTGGCCGATCTGGCCGCCTCATAGGCCTCCTTCTGAGTCATGGTGTAGAGCTCTGTTTTGCCGTTAAATACAGGCACATAACCCGCTGCACAATGCTCGCCGGCTACCTCGTAGGTGTAGACCCCTCCTGATGCAGCTATCTTCCCCGTTCCCTCTGTGGCAAGGGTTCCGATTACTCTGCCGCTTCCTTTAATGTTCAGAGTTCCTGATTTAACTGTTATGCAGTTTTCCGTATTAGATGACAGGGATGCTGTTCCCAGATCAAGCACCACTGTATTATCCCCTGCATTTAATACGAATCCGTAATTTCCCGTGTCGATGTCATCCTGCAGAGTGATAATTCCGCCGCCTTCATTTGCTTTATCAAGGGCATCGATTAGATACAGCTCTTCCCCGGCATCGCCCTCCGCAGCCTTATAGATTACCTTTGGCTGTTTCAGATTGATTTCAACAGAGGTCACCGGTGAAATAAGTCTGTTGCCTCCCAGGGCCGCATTCTCATCAAGTTGCTCTTTGCTCATGCCGTAGCCGAAACGTATGGTACCATTAATTTTAGCTTCCTTGGCTATCGTCTCAAGGCTTCCTGCTCCCGTGTTCCAGGCTATTGCAAATGCAGCAGGTGCATCATATTCATTGCCGTTTTCGTAATACTTGCTGCAGGTATTAAGAGTATCCATGCTTACAGTTGCAGATGTGCTTGTGCATACTACCTTTATGGAATCAACTCCATCAGATACAAGTCCCTGTTCTTTCAGCAGGGTTTCCAATGTCACATACTGGGTAACCGCTTCAATATTGTCAGACTTGCTTCCATAGGAATAACCGATAGGCTTGTCTGAAATCTTCAGGCTGTCAAAGGCCTCCACCGAGTAGGTCTTTGATGCAATTTCCTTGTTGCCCTTCTTGACTGTTACCTTTATTGCTTCCTTGTCCTTGACCGCAGTAATAACATTTCCCTTGACCAGCACTCTGCCGCAATCCTTGCAGCACAGATCTCCCGAATAACCATCTGTCATCCATACAGCTTCTTTTTTCCCTACTGTTACCTTGTTTTCACTGTGTTCCGTTGAAAACAGTCCGTAGGACAGTCCGCAGCTGTCGCACACTGCCAGCTCATTGCAGGTTGCTGTTCCTCCGCTGTGAACGTGAGTTGACGATGCCTTTGCAATTTCCGGATACCCAGCCGCCTTAAGCTGGAATACGCTGTTGTCGTTTACAGCTGCCAGCACCTTGCTGCTGTCAGCGAAATCCGCTGCTGATGCTTTCTTAATTCCTTTGCTGTATGCGGCTGACGTGTCAAGCTCATTCTGAGTCATTCCCCCCTGGGCATAATCGCAGGAGGTGTCAAGATAGTACACATCCTCAGTAACATTGGTGCTCCTCTTCATGTCTTTGCCGATAATTGCCCCGATGTTTTCCTTAGGCATATCACCGTCTACCTTACGGACATTTCCATAGTTAAAGGAATTGTACACCTTGTAATAAGAGCCGAAGCCTATGATTCCTCCTGCGCAGTCATAGTTTGAGGTTCCCTGTTCATAGGTTATTGTGCCGGCATTGTAGCAGCTGTCTATGGTTGAACTGCTTGACACTGAACTTCCTGCAATTCCTCCGATATTTCTTCCGTAAGCATAGAGGTTGCCATAGTTTCCGGAGCGGCTGATCCTGCCGCTGAGGTTTCCGACTATTCCGCCTACATAGTTCCCTCCTGTATCCGGGCAGTTCACATTGCCTTTGTTCATGCAGCCTTCTACTTCGCATGTACCCTTAAGCTCACCAACAATACCGCCTATTGTGCCGTAGCCTTCAACTGATGCGTAGTTGACACAATCGCTTATACTGCAGTTCCCTGTAGCGTATCCAACAATAGCCGCCGCGTGTCCGTTGCCGTTGGTCCCCTTCACCACGCAGTAAGAGCTGCATCCGGTCACATTGGTATTCTCAGCTCTTGCCACGAAGCCGCAGGCATCCTGCCCTTCGCTTGTTCCCCATATTTCCAGGTTCTTGACAACAGCTCTGTCGTTTGCACTGCTGCCTTTGCAATATTCGAAGAGCCCGTTAGCCGAGCCTTCGTAGTCCGTTATCTTGTGGCCGGCTCCGTCGAAGGTTCCTGCGAAAGGCTTATCTGCCTGGTAGTCGCCGATTCCGTCCCAGAAACGTCTGCCGCTTGTTCCGTCATCGTTCTTAAGGGAAATATCAGCTCCCAGCTTCACGGTTTTACCGCTAAAGGATTTGCCCTCATCAACCAGTACCGAAAGTCCCGCCAGCTGCTCCGGAGTGGTGAGGGTAAACTCTGCGCTGTCAGCCTCGTACCAGCTTGTATCCGCCTTGTAGTCCCACATTTTCTTGCAGGTCAGAGGCTTAACATCTAAGGAAAGAGAAACATCGTCACCCAGCTCGCTGCCCACTGTGAAGGTGGCAACCTCTGTAGTTACCGGTTCCCCAACAGCCTCATCATCCCCATCTACATAGGTGAACACATACTCAAACGGATTCGACTGACCAGCTGCAGCCTTGTACACCAGATCTTCATCTTCAGGATTAACACCGTCCTTAAGCTTTACGGACACCATAAGGAAGTCGTCTTCATATACGGCATCTCCCGAATTAACCGGATAGTTTTCTACGGATTTAAACTCATCGTTCTCTTTTATTTTTCCGTTCTTTGCTACGGTTATTTCACATATATCGTTTGGCTCAATCTTCAACAGACCAGGTGAGGCCTGCTCGTAATAGCCTGTAATTTCACTGATGCCGTTAGCCGTGACATAATTGCCTGAAAGCCTGTTTCCGTTGAGCTTGTAGTATCTGCACTTCCATCCCTCTGCTGGTTCACAGGAAAGATAAACCACAGTTCCGTTGGTGATGCTTCCTGTTTTGGAAGCCTTTATCGTACCTTCAGATGCCTGCTTTACTGTCAGGGTGCCGCTTCCGGGCGAGCTGTTTTTCTCCCAGTAAAGAACCGGATAGCCGCTATCTCCGGCGACATAGGCCTTGCCGTTGACGTTAAGCTTCTCAAGAAGCGTTCCGTCGGTCATTTCCTTTTCGGTCATGGAAACAGTGTCAACCGAAACGCTCTTGGCAAGATTGTAGGCATAGTATCCCGGCCATACATCGTCATCTCCGCAGCCCTCAAGATAGTAGCAGTCAGATACCTTGTAGTTTCTGCCGTTGCTGTCACAGCCTATGCCTCTTCCCCTGTTGTTCCCGTTGGTTTTCAGCTTGCCTGTGTTGTAGCAGCAGTATATGCTCATTCCCTCGTTGGCTCCGATAATACCTCCTGTAGGGTTGGCATATACCGTCTCCAGATTTCCGTCATTATAGCAGTTAACAATTGTGCCCTTGTCAATCATGGAACAGGCAACAATTCCTCCCAGGCCCTTGGAGTCTGTACAGTATGCGTAGGCATGGTTTGCCAGATTCTCCATCTTGATTCCGCCTTCAACGGAGGTTCCGCTTGCAGCATTTGATCCGCCTCCCATGCAGCCTACAAATCCCCCAACCATACGCCTTCCGAAGAAGTATCCTGAAAGGGACATGTTTCTTACTGCCGGCGGAGTATCAGGGTTTGTTTCTCCGTCATAAAGGCTTCCCATCATTCCGATGAGGCCCGTTCCCTGGGCATATCCATAAGCTGTTTCCGCAACAGATCTGTAGCTCCATCTGAAGCAGTAAACATTCTTGATGTCGTGTCCGCCTCCATCCAGAGTTCCGTTAAAGGAGGCAACTATCATAGTAGAAGGATCGCCCGGATCCATCAGGTACTCGCCGCCGATAGGCGTCCAGTTGGGATAATCATAGCTGTTCTGGCCGTCCCCGTTGGAGAAGTTTTTGCTGTGTTCAATCTCTGAGCCGTCAACGCCGCCCATGTCAAGATCTGCCGTTATCTTCACCGTCCTGTTCGCGAAGTCATGCTTAATGAGTCCCATATATGCCTCATCCTGAACCCCTGCCACCAGGGATGTACTGGCTTCATATTTATTTTCAATTACATCAGGAAGACCTTCGTTCATATTCTGCTTAAGGGATGTCTGCGGGGTGTCGTAATCAAAGGTTCTGACAGCGCCGTTATCCGTTGCTCTGTCACCGCTTCGGGTGCCCTTAACCATGTATATCGGTGTTGTGCTGTTAATGCTTCCGTTTACTATTGCAGCCAGTCCGGCAAGCTGAGCCGGTGTGCTGATTTCGAAGCTCGTGTCGCTTTCGTTGTACCAGGACACATCCACTGCACCGTCCCACTTGGTGGTGGAATAGTACTGGGCTACTACATTGGCATTATCCTTTGATGTTCCCTGAACTGCGGTAAAGCCATCGTAAGGTGCCTTGAAGCTGTACTGATACCCGCTTGAAGTCTCGGTAACCGATGCAAAGGCATATTCCGTTTTCTCCTCATTTACGTAGTATCTGACAGTGGCAATATCCTTGCCGCTTTTCTTCTCGAAGGTGCCTGTTACCTCAGTTCCGGCAGCTGCCCCCGTGAGATCAACCTGACCGGCCGCCTCTTCCTCAGGCTCTTCTGCCGATCCTGCCTGTGAATCATTCTCCGGTTCCGACTCCTGTAAATCGGCCGAACCCTCCGTCTGTTCATTGCTGACAGACTCCTGCTCCTCCTGCTGAACCGTCACGCCTGCATCTCCCTCCAGGGCGCTTACAGGCACTCCGAAAATCGTAAATGTCATTACGACTGTCAGCATGAATACCAGGATTCTTCTCATTGACATTTTGTTTTTCATAATATCACCTGTTTCTTTTTTCACGGCTATGCATTCTCAGCCAGTGTTGCCGGAATGCAGCTCCTCACTGTTCTGCCGCCTATGGGCACTTCCATTATTCTCACATCCAGCCCGTATATTTCCCTTATCAGGTTCTCCGTCAAGGTTTCCTCCGCTTCACCGCAGGCAAGCACCCTGTGGTTCTTTACCGCCAGCACATGGGTGGCATACTGAAGCGCATGCTCAGGATTGTGGGTTGACAGAAGTATTGTGTATCCCTGTCCCGCCATCTTCTGAATATGCCTCAGCACATGCTGCTGATTGCCGTAGTCAAGATTGGCCGTAGGCTCATCCATAATGAGAATCTTTGCTCTTTGGGCCATGGCCCGGGCCAGGAGAACAAGCTGCCGCTCTCCTCCTGATATTTCATTAATACCCCTGTCTGCCATATGGCCTATTCCCAGATACTCCATCGCCCTTTCCGCAATGGCAAGCTGCTCCTCCCCCGGAGCCTGCAAAGGCGACAGCATCCCTGTCGTCCCCATGAGAACCGATTCCTTTACCGTGTAATTGAACACAGGGGTTTCCGACTGGGGTATGTAGGCTGCCATCTTAGCCATCTCTTTTCTTCCCATAGTTCTTATGTCTCTTCCGTTGAAGCTTATCTCTCCTGTGTAATGCTTCAGCAGCCCCAGCATGCATTTGAACAGGGTGCTCTTGCCGGCGCCGTTTGGTCCCAGCACCGCCACCAGCTGTCCCGAGCCCAGACTGAAGCTCAGATCATCCAGAACCTTCTCCTTATCGTATGCGAAGGTGAGGTTTCTAACATCTATCATTGCCTGCCGCCTCCTCCCGTAGTAAGCAGAAGGTAGAGGAACAGCGGCGCCCCCACAAATGATGTAAGTATTCCTATCGGAATCTCTGCTGTTGTTGCCAGCCGCGCGATATCATCAACCGCCAGCAGGAAGGTTGCCCCGAACAGCGCTGTAGCCGGGATGAGCTTCCTGTAATCATAACCATATATCATTCTGCAGAAATGGGGTATTACCAGACCAACCCATCCGATCATTCCCGACACCGAAACAGCAGAGGCCGTGAGAAGTGTTGCACAGACAACAACAATCAGCCTCAATGCCGTAATGTTAATTCCAACAGATTTGGAGGTTTCCTCCTCAATTGTGAGAAGATTAAGTCTCCACCTAAGAAGAAACAGGGGAATCATTCCCACAGCCATGGGAACAATAATAAATGCCAGATCCTCCTGTTTTATGGAGGAAAGCTGTCCCATAAGCCAGTAGGTTATGGCAGGCAGCTGGTCATCCGTATCTGCCACCAGCTTGATGAAGGAAGTCCCTGCCGAGAACAGAGAGGAAATAACCATTCCTCCAAGAATCATTGCCAGGGTTTCGCTTGTTTTGCTCAATCTGCTTACCGTATATGCCAGCAGCACTGCGGCTATTCCGAAGACAAATGCCGATGCGGATATCAGGAAATACCCCGCCCCCAGAAGAATTGCCAGAGCCGCTCCGAAGCCTGCTCCCGTGGATGCTCCCAGGATATCCGGGGAAACAAGAGGATTCCTGAACATTCCCTGATAGCAGACCCCCGCCATGCTGAGAGCCGCTCCAATCAGAACCGCCGCCCCTATCCGGGGAAGACGTATTTCAAATAGAACCTTCTCCGCCGCAAGGTCCCAGGTTCGCTCCACATCTGTAAATGGCACCCTGGACCACATCACCTTGAGAAAATCCTCTATTGACAGAGAATACCGTCCCAGTACCGCTGAAACCAGAATTGCTGCAATGAATGCAGCAATCAGGATGATAAATTTAATTGTACAGTTTCTGTTTTCACTACTCATTTATCTTGTAATAGTACTTTCCTGTCTTTGCATCGTAATATACGTTGCCCATCTTCTGAGCATCCTCGGGCATCTCATCCATGTTCTGAAGATCCTCATCAGAGAAGGATACGGATTCCTTGCCCTGTGTTTCGGTGGACTCCTGTGTGGTCTCGATTTCCACGTTCCAGTGCAGAATCAGAGCCAGCATTATTCCCACCGCCAGTATGAGCATCACATCGGACAGATTGGAGATGTAGCTCATGGGATTTACATCCTCACCGCTACTGTAACGGGTACGCCTCCTCCTGTTTCTTCTGCCATCCCTACGCATCGGTTTTCTCCTTCTTTTCTCCCTCCGTTTTCTTCTTTTCTCTCTTTTCCAGCAGACTTCTTACTATCTGCCGCTGCTGGTTCTCTGTAAGGCTGTCTACTTCAATTCTGCCGCCGTCAGTCCTGCCTGATGCAGCAACTGCTTTTGCATTCTCAAGCTGCACATCTACCACACTGTCAACAAGTGTTTCAAGATCCGACATGTATCCTGCGTACCAGTGCTTTCTGAAGGTATGAATTACAAGGCATATTCCTGCCGCCAGAAGTCCTGCTATTGTTGTATCAAAGGCAGTAAGCATCGACTCCGAAAGGGTCTGGGTATCTCCCTGGCCTAGAGCTATTATTCCGGGGCCCAGTGGAATCAGTGTTCCCAGCAGTCCCACCATTGGTGCCAGCTTCGATATAAGGTTCGTTGCGCTTAGAACGTTGTCATAATGTGACTGTTCCTTTTCGATTATGTTGTCTGCCAGGCTCACCAGCATTTCTTCGCTGAAATCAGGGTGCCTGGTAAGCTCCAGTAGAGCCTCCTTCTGTCTGGCCAGCAGTCCGCTGCCTTGGATGCACTCCTGCAGGTTGTCCTTGTTGGCTTTAATCGAGTCCAGCAGCTCCGGCAGGGAGTACTTCATGTGCCGCCTTTCTTTTATCAGCTCTGCCAGAATCCATCCTATGCAGAATACTGCAAAGGCAATAAACAATATCAGTATCACTATCACCGGATTCTTCATTGTTGAAGATATGGTTCTCAGTATGGTCTGAAATATGTTAAGTTCCATTAATTACTTGTCTCCTTTTAATCTTATCCTGAAGGAAATCAGCTCACTTGCAGCTCCCCCCAGGGCAACTGCCAGGCAGCCGAGTCCCGTAAAGAGGAGAATCATTTTCTGTTCTTTTTCTTTTTCCTCAGTGTTGTCTTCTTTTTTTACCTCTTCCACATCCATCGTCGCAGCTGTTTCCACCTGTGGAGTCAAAGCGCTTGCAAATTCTGCAGCAGCCGCATCAGAAAGCTCGAAGGTGGTTGGGCTTCCGGCAATCTGAGCTCTGGCATTGTCCTGCTTTTTGAGCTCGCTCTCCTTTGAGGCGCTGGCGGTTTTTGGATTGCTGTTATTCACAGATCCCTTATCACCGCTTCCCTCCGATGAGTCCCTGTTGTTGTTTCGGTCGGTTTCCTGATCTCCGTTGGGCTTCCCCTCTCCCTGTACCGTCTCTGATGTTGACAGGGGCTGGGAGCTTGAACCGACGCCGGCGGTAATGGCCGCCTCGCCTTTGCCTACAATGTCGTAGGACACCGTCACTGTGGCAAGGTCGCTGTACTTTCTGTCCGGCGTTACTGTTATGCCTGTTATTACAAGCACATCCGTGTTAGTTGATTTCACGTTCATAAGCCCGGAAAGCCCGTCTCTGATATTCATGTTGTCAGTCTGCACAGTCATGGTAACCTTATGGGAGCCGTACGAACCGTTCAGACCTCCCATCTCACCTACGGTAGGCTGTCCCCTCAGGGTTACGTATACGCAGCTGACATACTTGTCGCTCTGGCTTGTCATGGATTCTGTCGGGGAAGTCTGCCCAAAGAGCAGTCTGAATCTTGTGCCTGCATTAAGTGATGAAAAGTCCGAACCGATATGCTCGAACTCCTCATTGAACTGCGCCCAGTTATCTTCAATGGCAAGCATTGGCTGAACCTTCTTGGCGCTTTTTGTTGCATTCTCGAAGGAGTATCCCAGGATTTTGCTCTTGTCCTCCACCTCTTCGGTGACAGTCTTTGTTACCACTTCATCCCAGGCTTCCTTTACCAGCACCTGTTCACCGTTTTCGCCTTCCTCGTATTCCGCATCATGGTGAATGGTTTCCTGCACTTCCTTTTCCACGGTTCTTGTGCCGTAGATTATCGTTCTGTGCCCTGCCAGGTCTTCATAATAATATCTGGTCCTGAACAGCGCACTCTGGTCAAAGGATGTTCTGACTCCCTTGTGATCCTCCACATAGAACTTGAGGCTTTGCACATCGCCGTAATAAATGTTGGCGTATTCAAGCAGATCCGAAATGTAGATTCCTCTGGCGGAATCTACAATTGCCGTATACTTGGTTTTGCTGCTCTGCTGAAAGTAGGAATATGCCTGCTTAGGTGTGCTGCCGGTACTGCCGTAGATGCTTTCCGCCAGCTCCCGCCAGTGGTACTTGTCAACTTCCACATATTCATCCAGCTCCATCCCCAGATATCCCACCTTGATTGTAAGATAGTCCGTTGCCACATCGGCTCTTGCCACTGAAGTCACCGAGGGCACCACCATGAGCAAAGCCAGCATTACTGCCAGAATTCCCGCAGAAATATTCAGTTTTCCCGGTTTGTTATTTTTCTGTTTTCTCATTCTTGAAATAGGAGTTTGCCAGCATTGCCTTTGCCTCATCCTCTGTAAGGTCGTAATCCCAGAAGAGCTTATAGTATTCCTGAGCGACCTCTACAATATCGTAATCGTTGTAAACCTCCGGATATGCCAGCTGTCCCAGCCACCACACTCCCAGAACCATGTTTATTGACGGAGGCGATGACATCCAGCAGTAGGGGTCTCCGGGGATTTCGTAGTATCTGCCTGATTTCACTGCCTTAAGCTCGGACCACTCGTTGTCCTTCAGTTCATCGTATGGGCCTCCTGTTGTCAGGATAATCATGTCAGGCTCATCCTGATAGAGGCTTTCCATGCTTACAATTGTGCCGCCCCCCTTATCAGTTATCTCTTCAGGAATAACTGCATTTCGCGCACCGATGAGATCGATAACCTGAGCCTGAGAGGAACCCCTGGCGTTTACTGCAAGTCCCGTGGCGCCTGTGCCGTAGAGAATGCTTATCTTGTCCTCATCCTTGATTTTGGCACTGTTTGTCTCTGCCATCTCTATTGTTTTGTCCACGAAGGCAGCAAGCTCTTCGCCCTTTTCTTCTCTGCCCAGAAGCTTTCCCAGGGTTCTGTATGTATCGGCCATGTGCTCAAGGGTTCCGTCATAGAATAGTGCCGGTATTCCCGTCTGCTTCTGTATTGAATCCATGTCCGACTTAACAGTGACCTTCTTGTCTCCCAGGTCAAACACCACCTGAGGCTCCGCTTCAATCAGCGCCTCCATGTTCAGTGTTGACTTGCTTCCGTAAAACTGCCCGAAGGTAGGCAGGTACAACAGCTCCTCAGGAAGATATTTCTCCTGATCCACGCTGGGGCTTGCTGATATTCCCACAAGCATATCCGATGCGATTGGTGTGAGCATCATCGTTGCTGTGGCTCCTGATGGTGCAATTTTTGTAATCTCTGCAGGTATCTCCACACTGTCTCTTCCGGAATCGTCCGTAACCTTCTGTGTCTCCACGCCCTCCAGCGGGTCATAGTCCGACTCATTTCCTCCGCATCCCGTAAGGGCAAGGGACAGCACCATCACAAGCGCCATGGCCACCGCCGCTGTTGTTCTGAATGTTCTCTTTCGCATGTTACTCCTCACCTCGCAGCCTGTAATTATTTCTGCTTCTTCAGCAAAATGCCGCATTCTGTAGATTATATATTGTCGGCGGCCTCGCAACGGTTGTTGCAACAACCGTATGTATGCGCATTTGTTGTCATAACCGCAACGGGGCAGATTCCGCAAATTAGTCCCAGAAAACAAAAAACTGCAGCGCCTGTTATTCGCACTGCAGCTTGATACTCCTGATACTATTCACACTCCGTTTCAATCCATTTCCCATCTGATGAAGGCCATGGTGCTCATGTCACTGTGATCCATCTGCCAGAATTCTCTCTCTCCCTGGGCATCCCCTCTTGAGCCCCGCTCACCTCCGTCTTCCACCTCATGGTGCTTCAGATGCTCCCGGCAGTATTCCTCCAGAAGCTCCTCCTGTCGGCTGCTCAGCCCATACCTGAAGCTCGCTTTCAGTCTCTCAATGCCCTCCTCAAAAGTCCTGTACTTGGTGTTTCTGAAAGGGCTTCTGATAAATATCTGCTCCGGAAACCTGTCTCTATCCATGAGCTCATTCATTACAAACCAGTTGACGCCGCAGCCGGGCCTCTCACAGCCTATTGCCTTTGCAAGGTGCCTGTCATAATCCATAACCGGTGTATCCCAGGCTCCAACGCAGCAGCGTCTTACGGCCACGGACTCAAGGTTCTTCAGTGCCTGGGTCAAATCTTCAAATATCAGTGATCTTGATGCAAAGGCAATATCGCACTTTGGCAGATTCCTGACACTCCAGTCCTCATTCCAGTCAAGCCTGATTGGGTGAATCCTGTCTGCCAGCCCCTCCGCCTCAGCATCCTTCATCATGCAGTCCAGCATGGCGCTGCTGAAATCCGCAGCCCATACATGATGACCTTTCTGTGCAAAGGGCAGCGCCAGAGTTCCCGAACCGCAGCCCATATCAAATAAGGTGTCCTCCGGCTTAGGCTCCATCAGCCTGTAAAATTCCTGACAGTAAATATCCGGGCCGTCGGTTTTTTTCCTGAATCTCGGCGCACGCTGGTCCCAGTATTCTGTTGTGTTGTTTCTGTTGTCAATCTTCCGGTATTCCTGCCACTGGGCGTTCCAGTCAATCCTTTTCATATTTCTCCGATCCTCTCTTTCCTTTCCCGGTTCTTTCCGTCCGCCGTCCTTTCCGTCCGCCGTCTTTTCCGTTCCCGGCATGCTATTGCATCTCCGGTCTTGCTCCGCTTCAGGTGACAGTATAATCCAGGTGCAGGGCTCGTGGCAAGACCTATCCAATCCTGTGGCGTGAGCCCGGTAGGCCTCGGTAAGGCCTTCCGGCAGGTCAGGAACGGAATTTTCAGCAAAACTTGTCAAAATTTTGATTCCTTGCTGAAAAATCAGTACCTGAGGTATATGAAACAATTCGCGCGGACACCAATAGGCTCGTATCCGAATGCTGCGCTGCCGGCGGTCTACCGGGCCGGCAGCCGCAAGCAGCAAACCAATATTCAAAAGCCGTCATTGGGCGGACGATTACCTGCATTGTCCGCGACGGCTTGGTTACTTGCGTCCGGCTAGCAGTGTTATTCAAACAGGCAGCCTTCGTCATCTGCACATTATGTGCCACTCGGCAACTGCATATTACAGCCTGACCTCAGCAATTGTTGAAGTAATCAAAGAAAATCCAAATTTGCTTCAAACAAGCCTTCTGAAACACCGATTCTATCACCTAAATTTTTCCAATTGTTGTAAATATCCTTAGCAAAAAATTATTGCTTCAACATTTTTGCGATTCTGTTGAAGCAATTTAATTTATATTGAGAATGCTTCAAATCGGCTCCTGAAATGAGCCCATTTCAGGGCTAAAAATCAACGTCTGTTGAAGCAAATATGAGAAATCTGCAATTACTTCAACAGGCAGCCTGCCTCGCGAGCTCTAAGCCCTCTGCCGACCAACCGTCAGGCCTGAGGACTTAGCAGGTAGCGGCCGGCCCAGAAGGTCGCCGGAGAAATGAGCCGGCCCAGAAGGCAGCAGGAGAAGTGAGCCGGCCCCCCGGATAAAAGGTTGTAATTTCCCGCCGTAAATATATAATTGAGCTATGAATAATCTATTTATTGAAGGCCCGATTCAGAGGGGCAAATCAACTTTAATAAGAGAAGTACTGAAAAAATTCTACGGTCCCGGGCTTGATGGCTGTACCGCTGTCGCCGGCGGCAGAGGCGTTGGGGGATTTACTGTGCAGAGGATGACATTCCCCACTCAGGGTGCTGATAAGCGTTTCGGATTCAGACTTATGGAAGCATCGGCGCCCATAAGGGCACACACCTGTGTGGTTGCAGCTGATGAGGACTTGCTGCGGAGCGATGGTGTATTCAAGGTGATTGGTCCTTCCGGGGGCAGGACCAACATGAAAGTCTTCGAAACAAAGGCAGTGACGCTCATGGAGCAGGCGGCAGTCGATGCTGCGAAAGGCCGCATCAGCATGATACTTCTTGACGAAATCGGCGGTCACGAGCTGGCATGTCCCAGCTTCTGCAATAAACTGTACGAGCTGCTGGATTCGGATATTCCATGCATCGGCGTCATCAAGCACCCGGACAGTGCCCGTCGCATGGATCCGGCAATCGCCAATGCCAACGAAGAACTCCACAAAAAAATCACCGGGCCCCATGGGGAGCACGGTGAAATCCTCTATTTCGACGCCCCGGTGCATTGCGGTATCCCGGTGTTATCCAATAACGACCCGGATTCTTCCGGCGACGCTGTCAGAACCGCACTGGAAGAGTTCATCGCACGATTTATCTGATTACAAGACGCTACTATTTAACAATAACGCAGCTGCCGTGAAGGTCCCCCAGGGGAACCAGCTTTAATGGCGGCTGCCCTGCTGCCGCAAGCTCTTCCTCGAACTCTGCGACGGCTTTTTTTATTCCTTCAAACTGCAGGTTGTTATAGTCGTGAAGAACGATAGCACCTCCCGGATTCAGTCTCTCATAGAAGAACCTGAGCCCTGCAAGAGCCGGCCCATACAAATCCGGATCAATGCTGACGAAGGCAAACTCAGAATCAGAAATATCCGCCGCAGTCTCCGGAAAATAGCCTTTGCGCACAATGCACCGGTCCGGGTAAGGCATGCGAGCTAATACTCCCTCAACGGAGGTATCGCCAAAATCCCCTGCCTTTGCATAGGATAGTCTGCCGTCGGGATGAACATCGCTTCCCTGCTGCTCCGCGGCAATATCCCTCTCGTCAAACCCTTCGAAGGTATCAAACAGGTACAGCTTCCTGTCAGGAAACAGACCGTTCAGCAGCACTGCCGTGTCACCCTTGTAAACCCCAAGCTCAGCAACGGCGCCGATAATCACAACCTTCTTCATTCAAGCCTCCATATACCGTACACGTTACAGCAGCTCCTCCAGAATGTTGCAGGCTGTCACCGCCAGCTTAGGGCAGATTTTTCCCAGCAGCCCCTTCTGCATTATTTCCTCCATGTCCTCAGGAATCTTGTACCCCAGAATCTCGCTGCATATCAGTGAGCCGTGCTCTGCGATGAAGGCCTCCTCAAACTCGGCCTTCATTTTCATCATTTCTTCCTTGGCTTCAGCATCGTTCATTTTGCAGTGACCGTACTTCATGCCGATGGCCATCAGGGCGCCTGTAACGCAGCCGCAGGTGTTGCCGTGAAACATTCCGCCGCCGAAGCAGGCTCCTGCCTTGTACCCGAATTCCGGATCCATTCCCATGAGCTCCAGCCCGTGCCCGAAGGTTACCTGGGAGCAGTCAAGTCCCCCCTGATACATTTCCATTGCTTTCTCTTCAGTCATTCCTGCCATAAATCCTACCTCCT
Source organism: Lentihominibacter sp. (assembly GCA_051882875.1). GTDB lineage: Bacteria > Bacillota > Clostridia > Peptostreptococcales > Anaerovoracaceae > Lentihominibacter. The sequence continues at coordinate 27,604 of JBJESQ010000043.1, forward strand.
AGTAATTTCATAATTTATTGCTTGCTTTAAAGGCGTCAGGACAATGTCCCGGCGCCTTTGTTAACATAATTAATCAGTGAAAATGCAAAGGCTGTCCGTCCCGGCATAGCCTATCAGCGCAAGGCTGTTTGCCTTTGCAAGCTGAACTGCCCTGCCTGATATAGTGCCTTTGCCTGCCATAACGGGAATGCCTGCCCGTATAACCTTCTTCACCATTTCACGGCTTACCCTGCCGCTGGTGAACAGGATGCAGTCGCTCATATCCACACCGTTTCTCACGGCCCATCCAATCACCTTATCGATGGCGCTGTGACGGCCTATATCCTCGCATTTAAACAGAATCTCCACACCATCGCCGCGGCCCCTTGCCAGCCGGCAGTTGTGTGCAGCCATTGTCTCCCTTCGCAAAGGCAGTATTTCCTCGAAATCCTTTGCCAGTGCGAAAATCCACTCCTTCTTCCAGGAGATGGGCTTTACCGGAAGCGGCTCATATCTGTCGGACTCATTGCCGGCAAACTGACCCCGCCTCGCTTCTCCCAAAGTCACCTCTGCCCGTGTTCCCTCCGCCGATATTCCAAGTGAAGACACCTCCTGCAGGCTGTTTATGAAGCCCTCGGCAATTAGCCACCCCAGCACCAGCTCTACCTGATACTGCGGCGTGCAGGGAACGGTCCCTGTGTAGAGGCCATTGACAAAAATCTCCAGGGAGTTCTCAAGAAGCATGTAATCGCTTCCCACCTCACGACTGCCGTCGGCTCTCACCCTTGTGAACTCGTTCGTTTCCACAAGGGGAAGCTCCGTGTCCTCATCTGATATTGCAGGCTCTCCGCCATTATCGTAGGCTGCCTCAATCAGGTCCACCAGCCTCTCAATGTCAGTTATGGAGTTCACCACAGGGATGCCCCGGAACTCATCAAGAGCATTGGACACAACTCCGCTGCAGGCAACGGTCAGCTCATTTATCTGCTCTGCAAGGCTCTTGTCCCTGCCCTCTCCCGGATACTCCCCGGTAAGTCCCGTAACAACATTAGGGCAGTTCAGGTCAACATGGCTCTCTATTACCACCCAGTCGTTGTCATAATGCCTCAGAATCTCCCGAAGATTCATCCTGCTGCCGAACATTATGTTGGTCTCGTCGTGGCAGCGGGCGGTAACGGGATCAGCACCGGCCCTTTTGTGCTTGCCGGTGTCAGCACTGTCCGAGTCCATTGTGAAGCCGTCAATGTGTATGCCCTTCACGGAGCCTACTGAATAGCCCCGCCGCACCAGCTCGGAAATAATATTAGTAACCGTGGTTGTCTTCCCGGTTTTTTTTCGTCCCTGAATGTTTACTACCTTCATATGCAGAAGCTATTTCTTTATTGTAATTACGATATCCTTATCTTCTTCGTAGCCCTTTAATGCCTCCAGCATTCCAAGGATGGAGTTTCCAACGATTTCCTTAACAAAGGGCAGCATTGACATCTCCTTGTCGCCTATTTTCACCTCGATATCGTATTTCATATCTCTGTCTGCGTGTGCCATTTCATCCTCCTGTGCTTTAGCGCTTCTGTTTAAAACTCAATTACCTCATAGTCCTGATTCAGCAGGTCTATTGTCAGCAGCCGCCCTGCCAGGGTCTCCTCTTTTCCAAGCAGCACCTTTACCGTCTCTGCCACCTGAATTCCGGAAACCACCGCCGGCGTAAATGGCGGATTCGTAGGCTTCTCATCCTCCCCCGGGTCATCCGCTTCCTCGCCGTAAATTTCATGCAAAAGCCCCATACCCGGCATTATTACTCCCACCTGTCCATGCCATCCGCCGATGGCGCCGTGAATCAGCGGTATGTTTTCTTCACCGCAGGCATCCTCCAGGGCAAGTCTTGCCTTCACATTATCCAGAGCATCAACAACCGCATCGTGTCCCCTGATGAAGTCTGCCGCGTTGTCTGAATCCAGGAGAGCCTGAATGGAATCAACCTGAACGGAATCGTTAATTGCCCTCATCTGGAGCTTGGCCTCTACTGCCTTTGCATGTCCCAGATTGTCCTGGTTTGACAGCACCTGGCGGTTGAGGTTTGTTTCGTCAAATACGTCACCGTCTATTACCGTGAGTCTGCCTACTCCAATCCGCACAAGGCCCTCGATAATGCCGCCCCCCAGGCCGCCGCAGCCAACCACGCAGACGGACTTTGCTGCCAGGAGCTGCTGCTCTTCCTCGGAAATTGTGCCGATGTTTCTGGTATATCTTTTATCCATAGTAATCATCCGCCGTATACCTTGCTGAAGGCCTTCAGATAATCTCCGTCATGGAGCTCGGTGTGTATGTCCACTCTCATTTTGTTAACGGATACGAAGCCGAGAGTCTTGTTGTCTCTGTAATCTATTCCCATGCTCATCAGAGCATCATGGCATGTGCTTCCCTCAGGAAGCTCAAGAATTCTCTCTTCATCGCCGTATTTCTTTTTCATTGTGCCTCGCATGGCAAGTGTTATTTTCATATCTTGTCCTTTCAAATCAATGTGATTGCAAATAAATAGAGCAGCAAAGTCTGAACCTTGCCACTCCATTATACATCATTTACGGAAATCTATCAGTATTTTACAGAAGTGTTCTGATTAATTCGTACGGCAGTGTACCGTCCTTGTTCCATCCCATTACTTCATAGTACTGGTCAAGCATGTCTTCAAATGCTTCAGGCGGAATTACCTGTCCTGCTGCAGGACCGTTTGACAGCTTGTCTCTTACTACTCTTTCAGGAACTGTATCGTGTCTTCTGTCGAAGCCTTCTCTCTGGTTGAATGCTCTGCCGATGTTGAGAACTCTTCTTCCTACAGCTGCCATATCGTCCTCTGTCCATTCCTTGCCGGTGATGAGAGTCAGCAGCTCTGACATGATTGCATAGTCAACTGTTCCCCAGAGGTCACAGAGGCAGCAGCTGAACTTGATTGCATTGAACTCACCGAGGTTATATACAATCTGTCCCTTGCCTTCCGGTGTGTACGGAGGAACTGATGCTGCGAATACTTCTTCGTTAGGTGCATATGCTCTCATGTGGCATGCGCCTCTGTCTGATACTGCATATGACATTGCCATGCCCCATGATCCACGCGGCTCATACTGAGGGTATTCAAGACCCTTAACCTGCATTGCGATGTCAAATCCGCCGTACTTCTCGGCTGCATACTTAACGCCGTTTGCCAGGTCTGAATAGAAGCCTTCTTCCCTTCTGGCCAGCTTCTCAACATATTCGCACATCTTGTCGGCTTCACCCCAGTGAATTCCGAAGTCGTAGCGGCCTGTTTCTGTCATTTCCATTGCCCATACGAGTGTGTCTCCTGTTGAGATTGTGTCAACACCCATGTTATCGCAAACCTGGTTGAACTTAACAATCTTCTGAGGATCTGTATTGCCGGCGTTCGGGCCTGCTACTGCAGATGTTTCATACTCAGGTCCTTCACAGATAGCGTCGCCCATCTTGATGAAGTTACCGCATCCCAGACCGCAGCTTCCGCAGCCTCTCTTGCCTTCTCTGTAAGGGAGTACTGCTGCGTCGTTGTACTTCTCCCATTCAGGGTCAGTTGTATCTGAGAAGTTCTTATACGGCATGATTCCGCCTTCCTGACATCCTTCCAGGAATGCGTAAGTACCAACGTCGAATACGAATTCGTTTTCTTCGTCCAGGCAGCTCTCATGGAGAATCTCAAGGATTCTGTCTGTGGTTTCCTTGATGTTAGGAACCTTAACGCCCTTGCTTCCTCTAATCATAATGGCTTTCATCTTCTTGGAACCCATTACTGCACCGATACCGCCACGGCCGGCCTGTCTGTAGTAGTCTGAGTTGATGCATGCCATATTTGAAAGGTTCTCACCTGCAGGTCCGATTGAGAGGCATGAGAACTCTCTGCCGTACTGGTCAATCAGCTGAGCTTCTGCTTCGTGTGAACCAAGTCCCCAGAGATTCTGAGCACCGAGGAATTCAACTCTGTCATCGTCGATAACAACATATCCCGGCTCTGACAGCTGTCCTTCGAACACTATCATGTCATATCCGGCAAACTTCACTCTGATTCCTGCGTGTCCGCCGATTGAGCAGTCGTTCATAGTTCCTGTTGCAGGTGACTTGGCTGCTACCGACAGCTTACCTGAGCAAGGAATCGGTGTTCCTGACATAGGACCTGTTGTTAAATACAGGTTGTTTTCAGGTCCGAGAGGATCGATTCCCGGCTTAAGTTCTTCATACATGTATCTGATTACCAGACCCTTGGAACCAACGTACTTCTCAGCAAAATCCATTCTGAGAGGCTCGATAGTTGCTTCTTTCTTAGTGAGGTTGATTCTCAGAACTGCGTTCTGATAAGCGCTCATTACAGTCTGCTTCGGATCGGCAGCCTGCTGTGCATATTTTTCCTTTAATACCTTTGCGTTCATGACTGTCCTCCTTCCTTACTCAAATGTCAGTGCGTTATGCGGACAAGTCTTAACACAGTTAGGATCTCCCTTACATGTGTCACAGATGTACGCAATATCGTCTCTGAGTCTTACAACGTGCTTAGGGCATTCATCTGCGCAAAGTCCGCAGCCAATGCACTTCTCAGGATCAACTTCGATGTATTCTCCGAATTTAATGGCATCGGCAGGACACGCCTTGGCACATCTGCCACAGAGGATGCAGTAGCTGTCATCATACTTCAGTGCTCCTCTATCGTAATATGATTCGATAAAGATTCTTGCCTTTGAAGGAACGTACTCCCCTTCTTTATAGGCAGAACAAACCTGAGAGCAAAGCTGGCATCCAATACAAAGTTCTTTTTTGAATTTGAGTCTCTTCATTTGCTTGCTTCCTTTCCTATAAAATAAACTCATTTTTTACCAAAAAAAACAGCAAAGCAAAACCTGCCTGTCTATCGGCGGGTCTCCTTTGCACAATGGCAGGTCCGCAGATCGCTCCCCGGGCCCTGACGTTTTCACCGACTCCGTGAGCCCTGTGAAAATCGGAGATAATATTCACTTGCTTGCGTTCAGAATTATTATACATTATCCTGCAAAACAATGTCAATTGAATTCGATGCGGTTCACCATTCTTATCCAGTATGCGGAGTCGGATTCCGGAATAATAACACGGCAAGGGGCAGACTCCCTGTCCAGAGGCTCCCCGTCAATTCCGAAGGCCAGATATATATCGTGCTCCCTCAGATAGTCTCCCGTCAGCGGGACATCGTACTCGTCGATTCCATAAAATCTCAGGCTGCTGATGTCATCCTTTGACAGCCCGTACTGCTGAAGCAGGGTGCCCAGCTCCACCCCAGTGGCTCTCACCTCTCCTATCTTGTCGCTGGTGCTGTGGGTCTTCACGGTCACGCAATCCATGGCCGCAAGCTCACCGATTGTCACCGCCGTATCCTCCTGCTGAATGCCGCTGAGGACAATCTTCTCGTCCGCATAGCCGCTTATGTCGATATCGTCCGTCCCGCAGCCGCCCACGCAAAGGCATGCCATGCAGGCCATAATAATCCCTATTGTCAGTGTAACTGTTCTTTTAGCTTTCATGATGTTTCCCTTTGTCACCTGTTTACTGTTTCTGTTACCTGTTATTCTTCGACTACGTAGTATTTGCCCGTTTCCGGGTCCTTGTAGACCTTGCCCATTTCCTGGAGATTGCTGTTCGCATCTATCTCTTCGGTTGCATTCTGCTCAACCCCTTCAACTTCATACTTTTTTTCAGGATTCTGAATTTCTCCCTTCTCAGTGACATCAACATTCCAGCTCATAATCAGTGCCAGAATCAAGCCACAGGCAAAAACAAGCATCGCATCTGCCATATTTCCCAAGCCATCCATAGGGCTGAAGCTTTCGCTGCTGTGAGTTCGTCTGAGCCTGCCCTTATCTCGTATTCTCATTACCATTTGCCTCCCGCTGCGCTTTAAGTTTCCGAGCATATGCAACGAACTGCTCCTTTGTTATTTCCTCCTCCGGTGCTTCTTCCCTGCCCTGTTCTTCAAGAACTGTTTCGAGAACTGTTTCAAGACCGATAACGTACTGCTCATACCAGCTTTTTCTGATTCCTGAAATAACGAAGCACACTGCTGCACTTATTAATCCCGCAACAGTTGTGTCGAAGGCGATGAGCATTGATCCAGACAGTGTTTTGGTATCACCCTGGCCTAATGCTATAAGCCCCGGACCCAGAGGTATCAGTGTTCCCATAAGGCCGAACATCGGTGCAACTCTTGCAATAATATCTGTGATTCTCACTATCTTGTTATAATGTGCCTCCTCATCGGCAAGGAGCTGTCTTGCTAGCGCTTCTCTTGTATCAAACGGCAAGCTGCTTCTGTTCAAAAGCTGCAGAACTGCATGTCTCTGTCTCTTAAGAAGACCGCTGTTATTTATCACATTCTTCAGTTCGTCTACAGTTTTACCCTGCATGCTGTCAATCAGTCCCGGAATATCGCCTTTGAGCTTCCTTCTCTCCGTAAACGCTTCCGCAATTATACTTCCAAGCATTATAATGGCAACTATGATCAGGATAATCAAAATTACTATTGTTGGTATCTGCAGCGAGCTGCTTATAAGCCTTAAAATATCTTTTACTGCTTCCGCCATAAACAAAATCCTCCAATGCTATTTTTCGAGATAAAATCTTCTTATACGCAATCCTGCGCCTATCGCAAACAGACCCGCGCCTATGCCTCCGGCAATTGCTTTTGTCTTTGGTCCGTACTCTTCCGCCTTTTCCAATGCTGCCGTATTATCTGCCTTTTGGAGCTGAGATGATTCTACCGGCACCGATGAAAGCTTCACCTGCTTCGCAGATATTGTTTCCGGCTTTTTTATGTCCACCGCCTGTTGTTTCTTGGAAATGCTCACCTTTTTCAGTGGTTTTGTGACTACTTTCTGTTCCTCTTCAGCATCATTGTAATCGAAGGATACGGCATATTCGGTTTCCTCCACAATCATGGTGCTGCTGTTGCCTTCGCCTTCCTCCATGTCGGGATTAAAGTCAGGATTTTCAACTTCCTTCTGAACAGTCTTGCCCTGAACCGTAACCGTCATCGCTGCAGTAATCCCGTTTGAAGCCTTTGCCGAAATAGTTGCTGATCCCTCCCCGTTTATCGTGAGAAGTCCACTGCTTGACACCGAAGCTACGCTTTCATTGCTGCTGCTCCAATCAAGATCAGATTCGGTAACGGCATTGCCTCCCGTAACTGTAGCTTTAATCTGGGTCTGACTTCCTATTTTCAATTCTCCTGTTGCCGCACGTATTTTCACACCCGATATCGGTGGATATCCGCTTAACACCAAGTCAATACCGAATACGCTTTGAACTGAATCCCAGGAACTTATATCATTTCTGCTTGTTTCAGCATTTTCAGTTAGTGCGTTTTGTCCTACACATAACCTGTATGTACCTGAAGATGACATTTGAGATTCGTGAACATCGGCACCTGCCCGTTTCGTTCCATAATATTTTGTGGCAAGTATCGCAGGAACCTTTTGACGGCCCTCAAGCGCGCCTTCCTTCGGAATGATTGCATCCTCATCAACTCTTTCGTATTTGAAGGTAAGCATTGGATAATAGTTCTTTGTGCCTGCCAGACTGCTCATACTAAAGGATCTCGAATATCTGCTATGTTCACCGTATCCGTCATTTGTCCGAAAATACACCGTTTCGACGGAACTTGGGTCAACTCCCGCCGCTGAAACGATATCCACCACCTTTGGACCATTGCCTATTGAATGCATTACCGTTCCCACCGAGGTAATACTGGAGTACTTATACGTTCCCGCACTCATTCCTTCAAGCGTTGATCGTGAAAATCTTGCAACCTCACGGATTTTATCTTCACGCTCACCGGCATACTGAACTCTTATTACTAATACATCCCCTGCCTTTTCAGCATATGAAACCAGTGGCATCAGAATAAATGCCTGCATGACAGTTATTGCGATTACGCATAAAGAAGCGATTAGTCTTTTTGCTCTGCTGTTACCTCTCAATATCCCAATTCCTCTCTATCGAATGTCCTCCCATAAGAGAGTTCATAAAACTCATTAACCTTATTCTCCAGCGTTTCATCCGAAACCAGCTCTGGGTACATCTCATGTATCATGTAATATATCCCCAGCACACTTACAACTCCCGGAAACTCCCAGGAATCTATCTGCGCCGGCATCACCTTCACCCGTTTTTTCTTCACAGCTTCAAGTTCAGACCAGTTCTTATCCTTAAGAATATCATCCGCATTATATACTGCACTCTCGCTGTTTGAAATGAATATGTACTCAGGATTCCATGCGAAAATCTGCTCAGTGCCGGCCGTAGGCCACAGCTCCGTGGCTTCCAGATTTGCGGCACAGTTCACTGCTCCGGCCTTTTCAAGCATCTCACCCTGGAGCATGGTCCCGTCTGCAACCTTGCCTATGGATGAACCCATTACGATGGCAGTGACCTTGTCATTTTCATTAATCTGTGCTGTTATCGATTCTATTTCATCAAGCTGTTTGTGATAATAATCCGCCAGCTCCCGGGCCTTATCCTGAGCTCCGCACACTTTTCCCATCAGGTCAAGTGCCACAAGAATATCCTCCGGGGTTTCAATTTCAATTCCCACGGCAGGTATTCCTATCTCCTCAACCGCTTCAAGACCCTCTACGTCGCTGACCTTGTGAAAAAACAGGTCAGGCTTCAGTTCAGCCAGGGCTTCAATGTCAACAACACCTTGACCCACATCCGCACAATCTTTCAGGGAAGGCTGCAGCATCTCGAGAAAATCCTCTGATTTGCCGATGCCCGTTATCTTATCTCCCTGATCCAGGCTAAGAAGAAATCTAATAGCAACACGATAGCAAAGGGCTATACTTTCCGGATTTTTCTTAACCGTTACTTCTCTATATGCCTGGTCAACAACGGTTATCGAGGAATCAGTTTCCTCTATGATTGTTCCAGGCTTCTCTCCGTTACCTGCAGCATCAGTCTCCGTTCCGCTTCCTCCGCATCCCGTAAGGCAAACTGCCGCCATTACAGCAACTGTTACCAAGGCAAGTATTCTCTTTATTACAGATTTGGAACGAGACATGCTTTCCTCCCAAGCTCTTCTATCCACATTAGCTTCAAATCGATATCATAAACCCGCTTCAGGGTTTCTTCAGTAATAATTTCCCGGCAGCTTCCCTGAACAATGCTGCCGTCTCTGCTTACTATTGCAGCCTTGTCACCAAGTAGCAGCGCGTGATCCGGGTTATGGGTAGTAATAATAACCGAAAAACCTTCCTCTGCCATCTTCCTGACTCTCTTGAGAACTCTCTGCTGGTTTCCGTAGTCAAGGTGTGCTGTGGGCTCATCAAAGAGAATCGCCTTTGGTTCCTGAACAATGGCCCTGGCTATAAGCACCTGCTGCCTCTCGCCGCCGCTGATGTTCATATATGATTTCTCAGCCAGATGGTCAATGCTCATACTCCTTAGAACATCCATGCACAGCTGCTCATCTTCGGTGCCCGGTCTGCTGAATGCTCCAATTTTCGGCGCACGTCCCATCAGCACGAAATCCAGCACCCGGTAGTCAAAGGCCGGGGTGTGAACCTGAGGAACGTACCCTACGAGATTAGCTATCTCCTTTTCCTTCATCCTTGCAATGTTTTTACCGCAAAGGCAGATTTCCCCTTCTTCAGGTTTCAGCAGTCCTGCCATGCAGTTCATCAGGGTTGTCTTGCCGGCACCGTTCGGTCCCAAAATACACAATATCTCCCCTTCACTCAATGTGAGGCTTGCCCCGTCCAGCACCTTTCTGTCCCCTGACGGATATCTGTATGTGACGTTCTTTACTTCGTAAATTTTCTCTGCGTATGCCATGCCTGCTCCCCCTACCTGAGATTCATTCTCTGACGATAAAGCAGCCATGCGAAAAACGGCGCTCCGATTATTCCCGTGAGTATGCTGACAGGCATCTCCGCAGGCCCTATTATTCGCGTCACTGTATCTACAACGAGCATAAAAATGCCGCCTATGAAGCAGCATGCCGGAAGCAGGGCTCTGTTATCCGAGCCTATCAGCATTCTTCCGAAATGAGGTATTACCAGACCTACCCATCCTATGGTTCCCGATATGCAGACCGCTCCCGCAGTCAGCACCGTGGAACATACGATGCATACGCCTCGTAACAGGGAAACATTTACTCCCAGGCTCTGGGCCTCCTGTTCTCCCAGCGAAAGAATGTTTATCCACCAAGCCATTGCCAGAATTACCGCAGCTGCCACAGCGCTAAGAGGCAGAATGCCCAGCACTGTCCCGTTGTCCACATAGGCGAAGCTTCCCAGCTGCCAGTAGGTGATTGCTGCCAGCTCAGTTTCCGGATCTGCGATATACTTAATAAAACCCAATATGGATGTCATGGCTCCGCTGACGATTATCCCTGCCAGTACCAGCATGATATTTGAATCACTTCTCATTGCCTTTGGAATAAAAACTGTCAGAGATACGGCCATTATTCCTCCCAGAAATGCGAAAATCTGTATCATTCCGGAGGACATTGAAAGAAGAATTGCCACCGCCGCTCCGATGCAGGCACCGGAAGATACCCCCAGAAAGTCCGGTGAAACCAGCGGATTCTTGAATATTCCCTGATACACCGCTCCCGAAAGAGCCAGTGCTGCACCCACTATTACAGTTGCCATGGTTCTGGGAAACCTTACTCCCATAAGCAGCTTCTCATCCATACCGTTCCATGTAGGTTCCATTCCCGTAAGCTTTCCCCAGAGAATATGCAGACACTCCCCCGGAGAAATGGAGTATTTCCCCACGCAAAGGCAGGCGATAATGAGAATTATAAGTACAAGAAACAGGACCAGATTAATAAGGCCCTGTTTCTTTGATGAACTTGCTAGTCCTGTACTTTTCATCTTTCGCAATTATCTTACTTTTATTGTCTTGACAGCACTGTATCCAGTGTAATATCCGCTATTATCCACTGCAAGAACTCTTACATAGTAGTACTTGCCTTTTCTCAGCTTTCCTGTCTTGTATGATTTGCTGGTTGTGGTCTTAGTAGTCCACTTTGATGTGCCCTTTCTCTTGTACTGAACCTTGTACTTGGAAGCACCTGTGTTATTTGTAACCTTAACTGTGATTCTCTTGCTCTTTGATGATGCGCTAATGGCAGCCTTTGCCGGAACGACTCTGAAGCTTACCGAATCCTTTCCGCCGTATGTTCCGATTCCTGTAATATCAGCAGTTGCTACGCCTGTCTTTACATTGTTTCTGTATGCAACTGTATAATCAGTGCCTTCAGTTAATCCATTAATTGATACCTTTGGCTGAAGAGCTTTGCCGTTATATGATACCTTTGATGCAACAGAAGGATTAATTGCAACAACTTCATACTCTGATGTTGAAACAGTGCTTGCAGGAGAACCCTTTCCTGCACTGTATACCTTTGACTTGATTGTTAACTTTCCTTCAGTATCAGCTTTGATTGTCTGGAAATGACCAGTCTTTGAATCCCAGTTGTAGATAGGTGAGTCAATTGTTGGGTCAGTTCCATCCGTTGTGAAGTGAACTGCATCGCTTGAAGAAGTGTCTTTAATTGTTTCCGCATCTTCTTTTTGTTCAAGGTAAAATTTGTTTTTAGCTAGATTTTCTGGTATTGCCAATCCAAGTTCAGTTCCCTTGAAAATCTTTGTTGTTTTGTCTGTAAATGCTTCAACAACTGTCGCTTCAGTTTCACTAAACTTACCCTTCTTTAAAGTGTATCCGACGAAAGATTTTACCGTGCCCACAACACTCGTTTCAACACATGCCTTTGGCTCGTCTGCAAACACCTCAATTACGCCTTTATCAGCTACACCCTGAACAAATCCAGGCTTATTTCTATCACTTGGACCTTCCTGTCCAAAACAATTTTGCTTATCTCCATTAAGATTAACAATCGCAGGGACTTCTTTCTTGAACCTTTTTTCCTTTGTTGTTACAGCAGCACCATAGTCAGGAGTACCTTCTCCCTTTTCATAATTTGCTCTTGAGCTTGGATATGCATACCTTGTTTTGAACAATTCATTACATCCAAAAGTAACGCTATAGCCATCAGCTGCAGCAAATTTAATCGACCCATTTGCATAATCTGTAATTCCTGCTGCCTCTAAGATGCTTTCTACCGTTGGACCGCATGCATCATAAAGAGCGTCGCCATTACCCTGGTTGTTCATTGCAGTGTAATCAACATCTACGCTTGGAAGATATGTTTTTGTTTCTCCCGCATAGTAATACAGCTGAGGTTTTCCGTTATCATCTGCTCCGTTTTCATCAATATAAAACGGAACACTGTTATCACCCTGCTTTACTGTCAGTGCCAGAACGTCTTCCGCTGCCGGCTCTTCGCCCAGTGCTTCCACGTCTCCTTCAACGGCTTCTTCCTGCTCTGCAGGTTCTGCTGCAGCTTCTCCTTCAGTGTCTGCAGGTTCGCTCTGCTCTACTGATGCCGGCTGTTCGCCGTCAGTCTGACCGCCGGCTGCGAAGACTTCGCCCATGCAGCCGAATGTCATTACGAAGGCTACGGCAAGTGTTGTCACTATTGATAGCCATCTCTTTGTTCTCTTGCTCATTCTAAGTTTACCTCCCGTTAAAAAATAATAATTAATAAAAAACGGTTCCAAAAGAAACCGACTTGAGCGCAATTATTCTCAGCAATTCCTTTCCAAAGTGCGGGAGGCACAGCTGTTTCCGGCTGCACCCTGTCGTCCTCAGACCGTAGACCACCCTCCGGATAGCCCCAAAGGTCTTTCGGCTCGAAAATGCTTTATTGAATTATTGCTTGCTTGTGTGAATATTATACACCTCATCAAATGTTGTTACAACCGCAACATTATACAATGTGTATGTTATAATCTCAACTTTATTTGATGCTACTATTTGCTAACCAACATTTACTAAACAGGGTTTCCGAGCGTTCCGAGAACTAATTTTCAGCAAAAGCAAGCAGCATTGCGATTTTTTGCTGAAAAATCCGTACCTGGTTGAAAAATCCGTGCCCGGGCCGAAAAAAAACGTACCCTTGAACTGTCCCCGGGTGGGTGCCCGGCATAATACAAAAAAAGGAACCTGCTCCAGCGGGCATCCGCCGCAGCAGGTTCCTTTTATGCACTACCTGGTATGGCTTAGCCGCCTGCCTGAATTCTCAGCAGGCGCACACGGTCGCCCTCCCTGATTTCGAAATCGTCATACTGGGCCTTGAGAAGCTTCTCGTCGTTAACCCAGACGGCGGCCTTTTTGATTTTCTTCTCGTTCAGCAGGTCCCTGACGGTGGTTCCGTCGGGATACTCCGCCTCATTGTTGTTGTAAATAAATCTCATGCTTCTATCCAGTCAAGCTCAAGCTCTTTAAGTGTTTCCTCTGTAGGATATCCCGTCTCAGGATCGCAGCCCGCCAGCTTGTAGTAAGTGGTAAGCGCCGCTTCAAAGGCTTCCGGTGTTATCTGTGCCACCGAACCGTCAACACAGGTGTTAGGCAGGAACGCCTTCTTCGGCAGCTTGTCATCCTTCCTGGTTAGGCCCAGCTTCTTGTTGAACATTCTCATCATTATGATTCTGCGCTTGCCTATTTCCAGAAGTTCTTCGTATGTTGTATCCCAGTCAACGGCTGCCTTGCAGAACTGAAGAAGCTCAGCAGGTCCGTAGAGCTGCCATGCCGGTCCCCATGCGAACTGGCAAAGACCCAGAATGTCTGTCATGGAGTAGAACTCCTCTGTAACCCAGGCGAATTTAGCCTTGTTGTCATCCAGCACTCCGAAGGCATCGCACTCCTCGAAGTCTGCCAGCAGGTTAGGCCACAGCCAGTTCTGGTCATCCTTTGGCGCCATCAGTGCAGGGTCGTGCTCACAGGACTGATGATCCGCGCCGTAAGGGTTGGCAGCATAGTTCAAAGCCAGGTTTGACTTGTACTGAACCATGTGTGCAGGCCACTCCTGGCCTTTGCATGCCACAACCAGATCCTCAGCTTCAGGACCCAGTTCTCTGGCAGCTGCTGCGGAACCCTTGGCAAGGAGTTCTCCGAGTCCCGGTTCCTTGTTTACTATCTTCATTATAACAGATTCGAAGAGATCTGCTCTGCCGAAATTCAGTTCCAGTCCGTCACACTGTTCTTTAGTAAGGATTCCGTTTTCGTAGCAGTCCATGGCCCACGCAATTGTGGCTCCGCATGAAATTGTATCAAGGCCGTACATGTTGCAGAGCTGATTGGCATGGCACATCTGTGCAGTGTCGTTGCAGCCGCAGTATGAACCGAAGGTTGCGCAGGTCTCGTATTCAGGACCGCCGTAGTACGGATCAGCCATGCCTTCAATTTCAACCTCGCCTTTGCATCTTATGGCGCAGCCGAAACAGGTTTCTCTTTTCTTGAGGACGTTGTTTGTAATGTATACTCCGCCGGTCTTTTCCCAGTCGGCCTTGTTGTTTTCGCTCCAGTTCTCGCTGAAGTTCCTGGCAGGAAGGAATCCATCGCCGGCGATACCGTCAACACAGCCTGCCGAACCGTTCAGTGCAGTGTCAACGATGACATCATTGGCGGCCATTCTCTCCTTCACGTCAAGAGTAAGCTTCTTGAGAGCCTCCCTGTCTGCAGGAGCCTTGGTAGGAGCTATCTCTACGGCAATAGCCTTCAGGTTCTTCGAACCCATTACAGCACCTGCGCCGTTTCTTCCGAAGGCTCTGGATCTTCTGTGCATGATTGATGAGTAAGGAATCATCCTCTCTCCGGCGGGACCGATGATGGCAGTTTCAATATGGCTGCCCACCTCTGCTTCTATTGCTTTCTCGGTATCTCCCGTAATCTTTCCCCAGAGTGCTGAAGCATCCCTGAGCTGCACGTCATCACCGTTTATATACAGGTAAACAGGCTTCTCAGCCTTTCCCTTAATTACTATTGAATCATAACCGTTACAGGCAACTGCTGCCGGAATGAAGCCTCCCACCTGGGAGTCACCGGCAAGTCCGGTAAGAGGACTCTTGAATGTGGCACACATTCTGCTCTGTCCGCTGATAGGAATTCCGCAGAGCTGTGATACTGAGAAAATAAGCATATTGTCAGGCCCAAGGGGATCAACTTCAGGATCCATCTCCCTGAGCATGATATACATTCCCAGCGCACCGCCTCCCGGATACTTGCGGTATGTTTCCGCATCCAGCGTCTTAATCTCTGTTGTCATATCTGTAAGGTTAACGTACAGAAGTTTCGCGTCTTTAAACATGTAATATCTCCACCTTTCAATATTCCACGCGATTTCAAAATGTATGTTAAATTCACCTGCGCTTCTGCTGCGTAGCTCACTGTTAAGCTCAATAATCAAACGGGAAGTAAATAAGGGTACGAGTCAAATTTACTTTTTTAATGCAACAAAAAACGCGCAGGTGAATCAACATTAAATATTGTGTTGATACTCCTTCGCGCAACGGCAGGCGCCGGAATCGCTTCCGCCACCCTATCGCCCCAGCCGGCTGCTTGAGTCGCGCAGGGGTCGGAGATCCGGTCCTCGCTGAACCTGTCTGCGCACTTTTTTTATCAAAAACAAGCAAGCAATTATATGAATTTAAAGAGATTCAGACAAGTCTAAAAGAATTAAATCCGTATAACTTCAATAAAAAAAGTGCGCAGGCAAGTCCAACTAAAACCATTTCTTCAGTAAGACTCCTTCGCACACCGGCAGGCAGCAGAATCGCTCCCGCTACCCTATCGTCCCTGACGGCTGCTTGAGTCAGACAGGGATCGGAGATATATTCATTTTTCAAAACCATCCTAATTGTATAATTACATCCTTTCTTTGTCAATGGTTTAATAGGTAATGATGCAGTTACGCACAGTCAATTATCTCTTTTTCTTGACTACACCCACAAAAACTGTTTAAAATATAAGAGCGTATAATTTCAATACACAAAGCAAGCAAATTATAACTTAATACCTATCAATCAAAAACGGAGGCAATTATGAATTTAAAGAAGATGACTCTGAACATTAACGGTGCCGACCGTATGTTCATCTGTGATCCTGCCAAAGACACCCTTACTGACGTGCTGCGTCGTCTGGGCCTGACCGGAACGAAGGTCGGCTGCGGAATGGGCGCCTGCGGCGCATGCTCGGTAATTCTCGAAGGCAAGGTAATCAGATCCTGTACACGCAAAATCTCAAAGGTTGAAGAGTACTCGAAGGTAACCACAATCGAAGGAATCGGAAGCGTGAACTATCCGCATCCGCTCCAGAGCCTGTGGGTAGCTTTCGGTGCCGTACAGTGCGGATTCTGCGTTCCCGGATTTATCGTTTCCTCTTATCAGCTTTTGCAGGATAATCCTAATCCTACAAGAGAAGATGTAAGAGACTGGTTCCAGAAGCACAGAAATGTCTGCAGATGTACAGGCTACAAGCACATCGTTGACGCAGTAATGGCTGCAGCTGAGGTTCTCAGAGGCGAGAAGACTGTTGAAGACTTCAGATATGACTGGTCAAAGGACATCGGTGATTTCTACGGCAAGCCGCTTGAAAGGCCTAATGCGCTGCCTAAGGCCTGCGGAGTATGTGACTACGGTGACGACATCGAGCTTCACATGCCTGCAGAAACTCTGAAGGTTGCTCTGGTTCAGCCAAGAATCACATCCCACGCAATCATTAAGAAAATCGATATGTCAGAAGCAGAGAAGATGCCTGGTGTTTACAGGATCATCACTGCAGAAGATGCAAAGGCAGCCGGCTGCACAAACAAGCTAATGACTTATGCATTCTCAGCAAGAACTGTTGAGCTTGAACAGTGCCACCACATTCTGGCTGACGGCAAGATTCTGTACTACGGTGATGTAGTAGCTCTCGTCTGTGCAGATACAAGAGAGCACGCAGAAGCAGCTGCTGCAGCAGTAAAGGTTGAAATCGAACCGCTGCCTGAATACATGAGCTATCTGGAAGCAGTAACACCGGATGCCAGGAACATCCACGACTGGCTTCCTGATACATACGGCAAAAACATCTATTCACAGCTTCCTGTTCTGAAGGGTGACTATGAACATATTCCTGAGCTTATTGATGAAGCCGCTTACTCGGTTGAAGGCTCATTCTACTCATCAAGAGAACCTCACATGTCAATCGAAGGCGACGTTATGCAGGGATATTATGATGAAGACGACAACCTCTGCATCCACTGCAAGACAATGACACTCTACTTCGACAGAGACGACATGGCAGAAGCTATCGGAATCGATGTTGATAAGCTGAGAGTTATCGAGAACCCTACAGGCGGATCCTTCGGATGGGCAATGAGTGCTCACACATATTCAATGATCGGTATTGCTGTAAGAGTAACAGGAATGCCTTGCTCACTGTCAATGGATTGGGATCAGTTCATGGCAGTATCAGGTAAGCGCTCACCGACCTACTTCAACGGCAGACTGGCCTGCGATGCTGACGGAATGTTCCTGGCAGGTGAATTCGAAGCAGGCCTTGACCACGGTCCTTTCACAGAGCTGGGGGATGACAAGCTGACCAAGCTTTCAAGATTCATGTTCTATCCTTACTACATACCAAATGCAGCAGGTCTCTCAAGAGTTGCCTACACTAACCATTCATTCGGTACAGCATACAGAGGATACGGAGCTCCACAGGCTTACACCTGCTCAGAGGCTCTGGTTGATATGCTTGCAGAAGAAGCCGGTATCGATCCATTTGAAATCAGATATAAGAATATAGCAAGACTGGGACAGGATAACGTTAACCAGTATCCATATCTCCACTACCCAATGGAAGAAATGATGGATGCACTGAAGCCTGTATATGACGAGAAAAAGGCAGAGGTTGAAGCATGGAACGCTGAACACGACGACGTTAAGAAGGGCGTTGGTCTGGCTTGGGGCGGATACAACGTTGGCCTCGGTGCAGTTGACGAAGCCCATGTAGCCATCGAGCTCATGCCTGACGGAACCTTCAGAAAGTATGACACATGGCAGGATCAGGGTCAGGGCGGCGACCAGGGATCACTCATCTGTACTCTGGAAGCACTGAAGCCTTACTTCCCTAACCTGACACCTAACGACATCAAGCTGATTCAGACCGACTCCAAGTACTGTCCTAACACAGGTGAGTCTGCAGGTTCAAGATCACACTATGCCAACGGCAAGGCTTCCATCGTAGCTGCCAAGAACATTGCCGATGCTATGAGAAAGCCTGACGGCACATACAGAACATATGACGAGATGGTTGCAGAAGGCATCCCTACAAGATATCAGGGTGACTGGGCAACTACTGACGAATACAGCTACTTCTACGATCTGGATCCTAACGATGGTTCAGGTAACCCTACATACACTTACACTTATGCACTGTTCCTGGCTACAGTTGACGTAGACATGAAGACAGGCAAGGCTAAGTGCACAGGTATGACATGCGTTGACTGGATTGGCAAGCCTGGCAACATTCAGGCTGTTGAAGGCCAGATTTACGGCGGAATGTCACACGCCATCGGCTTCGCCCTCAGCGAAGACTATGAGGACGTTAAGAGGCACTCCAACATGGCAGCTGCAGGCGTTCCTTATATCAAGGACGTTCCTGACTATCCTGACTTCAATTACATCCATATTGACGGTGTTGACCCTCGTGGACCTTTCGGTTCATCCGGAGCCTCCGAGGCATTCCAGTCATCAGACCATATGGCTGTAATCAACGCAATTAACAATGCCTGCGGCGTTCGTATCTACGAGCTGCCTGCAAGACCTGAAAAGATTAAGGCAGGCATTGAGGCTCTCGCCAAGGGTGAGCCTAACCCTAACAAGCCTGAAAAGTACTTCCTGGGTAATGATATGTATGATGCTCTTGAAGACATTAAGGCTAATCCTCTTGATCCATCAAAGCCTGAAGATGTTGAATTCGGCGATCTGGGCGAAGAAGGAATCAGCTGGAAATAATCCGGATTACCTTACCGGATTGCTTATGCATCAGTTGGCAAAGACCGCGCAGACAAATGACCTGCGCGGTCTTTTATGATATAATTCAGTTATCAGATAAAACACTGTTTCTTATTTACAAGCAAGCAATCATGAAAGAAGTAAGAGATTTTTATAACCGGTTCGACACATGCCGTGAGCGCGACATTCCTCTGTGCTCCGAGGCATGCCCCTTTAAGGTTGACATTATTCCTCTGATGGAGCGAATCACTGCAGGGCGGTTTAATGCCGCCTACAAAGCATATCGCGACAATGTTGTTTTCCCGGGAATAGTCTCGGAAATCTGTCCGGGATATTGCCGAGACGCCTGCATTCGCAAAGGCTTCGATGAGGCTCTTAATCTGCCTCTAATTGAAAAATCCATCATTGGACTGGCTTCCCGCCGTCAGCCGAATTCCTACAATCTTCCCGATAGAAGCGAGAAGGTTGCCGTCATCGGCAGCGGTATCAGCGGTATGGCCTTTGCTCTTAAAATGGCAACGCGAAAATATGATGTTACCATCTTCGAAAAGGAAGCTTCCATTGGGGGCCGTCTTAAGAGCCTTATGGATGAATCCATCTATATGGGAGAGTTTGACCTCCAGTTCTCAAACGAGAAATACACTCTTCTTTGCAGCACTGAAGCACAGGTTGACATCTCAAACGGTGCTGTTACAGCCGTAACGGGAGGCCAGGCACAGCGTTTTGAAGATTTCTCAGTTGTATATGTAGCTACAGGCGCGGAAACCTCACCGGACATTGAAGCCGGAAGCCCGCCGTTTATTGAGGCGGGAAATACCGGAATCTTCTATGGCGGCAGCATGCTGGGATCAGATACGATGCACGCCCTTGTTGACGGAATAAAGGCATCCGCTATTGCGGATTCCTATATGAAAACAGGCATTTATGAAGCGCCCGAAGCGCCGGAGCCTTCCGGCTGCGTAGCGAACGAGGATATGCTGGTGCCGACGGAAACCGTCCATCCTGCAGCTACCATATACAGCGAAGAGGAATGCAGGGAGGAAGCCTCCCGCTGCATCAAATGCAAATGCGATGCCTGCGAGAGCAGCTGCGACCTGGTCAGATTCTATAAAAAGTGGCCGATAAAAATGCGTGACGAGATTTTTCTCTCAGTGAAGCCTGCCGGCTCCCTGGTTCACAAATGTCCCTCCAGGAAATACATTGCAGCCTGCACCCAGTGCACCATGCTGGAGAACGCATGCCCTGAGTCGATAGATCTTTGCGGCATGATTAAATCTGCACGGCACGAGATGCACAATGTTGACAAGATGCCTGCTGCCTACAGGCAGTACTTCATGAGGGATATGGCCTTTGCAAACGGAGAATTCGCTAAAATTGTGAAGGGCGGCGGGAAATATGGCTTTTTCCCGGGGTGCAATCTTGGCGCGCTTAATCCTGAATACGTAATTAAGTCTTATAAATGGATTCTTCAGCAGTTCCCTGACACCGGGCTGCTGCTGAGGTGCTGCGGAATCCCTGCTGACTGGGCCGGAAACACTGAACGCCACATGGAGGAAATCAATCAGCTGCGGGCAGAGTGGACTGAAATGGGCAAGCCCGTTATCATTACAGCCTGCATGTCCTGTGACAAGCACCTGAGGGAATACCTTCCTGAAATAGAAACAGTGTCCCTTTATGAGCTGTATGCGGAGCACCTCAAGCTTCCGGATTCCCGCAGTCCTTCACAGGAATGCGTTGAAGCCCGTACCTTTACCGTATTTGACCCATGCTCCGCCAGGGGACTTGATTCAGTCCAGGAAGCGGTGCGGGATATTGCCGAGGCACATGGCATGAGAATTGATGAATTTCCGAAGAACGATCAGCACGGGTGCTGCGGTTACGGAGGCCAGGGCAGCATAGCACAGCCTCTGTTTGCCAAGTATGTTACAGAGGAAAGGGCCTGCATGAGCGATAACCCCTATCTCGTTTACTGTTCCAACTGCAGAGATGTTTTCAATGCAGAGGGCAAGGAGGCTATCCATATTCTCGATGTAATGTTTGATATTGATTCTGAGGGGACCGCTCCTGTACCCTCTCTTACAGACAGGCGAAATAACAGAATAATTCTTAAGGAAGCATTGTTAAATGAAATCTGGAGTGAAGAAATGACAAATAAACCGGAGATTTCGAAATATCAGCTTGTCATGAAGGATGACATTCTCGCAAAGGCAGAAAGGCTCCGTATTCTGGAGGATGATATCTGCAATGTTATCGACCATGCTGAAACCACCGGAAGACGTACCCGCAGTCCGGAAACGGGACACTACAGAGCCTACAGGGAAATAGGGGCAATCACTCTCTGGGTGGAGTACGGCGCGGGAGAAGGAAACATCCGGGAGATTCATAATATATATACTCACAGAATGCAGATAAAACTGGAGGCGGTATTCAATGGCAGGAAAACCGATGAGCAGGAGTAAAAGCTCCGGCAGCAAAATCGAAGAAAAGCTCATATGTGACAGGTGTAATGTGGAAATGGAAATGATTGAAGTTGCCTTCGATTACCTTTCCCGGAACTTTCGTCACAAGGTTCCCAGATGCCCGGTATGCGGACAGGTATCTCTTCCCGAGGAACTTGTAACAGGCAAGATGGCTGATGTGGAATCACTTATAGAAGAAAAATAACAGCATTATATTAGTAATAACAGTTGCGAGAATGAGATACCCCAACGGTTTTCGGATTTCTCGCAATTTTGTTATAATTTTTTGACAACTTTGTTGCCCTGCCGGTTTTGGCAAACTTGCACAACTTTTGGAGTCTTGATAAAATATTCGTAGGTACGAGTCAATTTAAATTATATTATTCATGGCACATTTTTAAGTTCAATAATCAAACGGAGGTATTTATGAATCTTAAAAAAATGACGCTGAAGATCAACGGTGCCGACCGTATGTTCATCTGCGATCCTGCCAAAGACACTCTTGCTGACGTTGTCAGAAGACTTGGTCTGACAGGAACGAAGGTTGGCTGCGGAATCGGTGTCTGCGGATCCTGTTCAGTTATTCTTAACGGTAAAGTAGTTCGCTCATGTACAAGAAAAATCTCAAAGATTGAGGAGTACAGCGAAGTAACAACCATCGAAGGCATTGGTCAGCCTAACTTCCTGCACCCGCTGCAGCTGGCATTCATGCACCACGGCGCAGTTCAGTGCGGATTCTGCATTCCCGGATTTATTGTTTCGGCATACGCCCTGCTCCAGGAAAACCCCGATCCTACAAGAGAAGAAGTTCGTGACTGGTTCACCAAGCACAGAAACATCTGCAGATGTACAGGCTACAAGCAGATTGTTGACTCTGTAATGATTGCTGCCAAGTGCATGCGGGGTGAAATCACCATGGATGAAATCGCTCACCCTGAACCTGAGGTTGGTGAATACTACGGCAAGCCGACCCTCAGACCTTGCGCTCTGGCAAGAGTATGCGGCGTAGAAGACTACGGCGATGATATCGAGCTGAAGATGCCGTCAGGCGTTCTTCACGCAGCAATGGTTCAGCCAAGACAGTACAGCCACGCTAAGGTTAAGAGCATCGACATTTCAGAAGCAGAAAAAATGCCGGGAGTTTACAAGATTGTTCTGGCTAAGGATGTTCAGGGAAGCAACAGACTGGCATTCTTCTCATTCACACCAAGAACTCTGGCAACAGAAAAAACTCACCATGTAATCGCTGAAGACAGGATTATGAACTACGGCGATATCGTTGCTGTGGCAGTTGCCGACACCAAGGACCACGCCAGAGCAGCTGCTGCGAAGGTAAAGGTCGAGCTTGAACCGCTGCCTGAATACAACAACTATCTTGATGCAGTAATGCCTGATGCCATGAGAATTCACGATGACCACCCTAACATGTGGTGCGTGCAGCCTACAGTTAAGGGGGCAGGTCACGATATCGATCCTCTTATTGAGGAAGCACCTTATGTGGTTGAAGGCTCATTCTACTCACAGCGTGAACCACACGGAAACATCGAAGGTGACTGCGTTCAGGCCTACATGGGGGAGGACGGACTGCTTACCGTTCAGTGCAAGGCTATGGCCATCGGTGCCAACCTTACGGATATCGCAGAAGCAACCGGCCTTCCGGTTGAGAAAATCCGTGTAATCGAGAACCCTACAGGAGCATCCTTCGGATGGTCAACTGCAGGACTGACATTCGCACTTGCCGCAATCGTATGCCAGGCATGTGACGGAATGCCGATTGCACTTTCAATGTCATATCAGGAGCACATCGCTTACGCAGGCAAAAGAGCACCTTCATGGTCAAATTCAACTCTGGCATGTGACGAAAACGGTAAGATTATCGCTGCCAAGTGGGACTTCGGTCTCGACCACGGCGCTTACAACGAGCTGGGTGACGACCTGACATGGAGACCTGCAAGATTCACATACTTCCCTTACAACGTGCCAAACGTTAAGGGTCTGTCGAGAGTTGCCACAACTAACCACGCTTACGGATGCGCATACAGAGGCTACGGATCACCTCAGGCCTTCACCTGCTCAGAGGCAATGATGGACATGATGGCTGAGAAAATCGGCATGGATCCATTTGACATCCGTTACATCAACATCGCACGTGAGGGTGACACAAACGTCAATCAGAGACCTTTCAGAGAATATGTTCTTGAGGGCATGATGGACAGACTGAAGCCGCTTTATGAAGAGGCAAAGGCCCGCGCAAAGGCAGAGGACACTCCTGAGGTAAGACGCGGCGTAGGTATCGCTTGGGGCGGATACAATGTAACTGAAGGTTACGATGACCAGTGCACTCTGGGTATCGAAATCGCACCGAACGGCAAGTTCATCAAGTATGATACCTGGCAGGATGTAGGCCAGGGCGGCGATGCCGGTTCACTGGTTGTTACTCTGGAATGCCTGAAGGAGCTTGGCGTCAAGAAAGAAGATATCATTCTCAGACAGAATGACAGTATATACGGAGTTGACTCAGGTTCATCAGCATCATCACGTCAGCATTACATGAACACCAAGGCCTGCAAGATGGCATGCGACAAGCTGATAAATGCAATGAAGAAGCCTGACGGCACATACAGAACATATGAAGAGATGGTTGCTGAAGGCATCCCTACAAGATACGATGCCCAGTACAAGAACCACACTGACCCTACCCTGTCATATCTTGATCCTAACACCGGAGAAGGAGAGCCTACACCTGCATTCACATATGCACTGTTCATGGCAGAGGTTGCTGTAGAGGTTGCTACAGGTAAGACTACAGTGCTGAAATTCACCTGCATCGATGACGTGGGAGTAATCGGAAACCCTGTTTGTCTTGACGGACAGGCCTACGGCGGAATTGCTCACTCAATCGGATATGCTCTCTATGAGGACTACGAGGATGTTAAGAAGCAGAACAATATCCTGGGCTGCGGTATCGCAACAGCAAACATGCTGCCGGACGACATTGAACTGATTCACATCGAAACTCCAAGAAACACTTCACCGTTCGGTTCATCCGGCGGCTCTGAAGCATTCCAGTCAGGTGACCACATGGCAGTAATCAACGCCATCAATAACGCAACCGGACTTAGAGTTTACGAGCTGCCTGCATATCCTGAAAAGGTTAAGGCAGGTCTGGAAGCAATGGCTGCAGGTCAGAAGGACCCTCTCAAGCCGGAAAAATACTTCCTGGGTTCAGACTTCGACGAAGAGATGGAAAACATCAAAAACAATCCTGTTTACTTCGACTAACAGAATCAATGTACAGTCGGAACCCGGGGCCGACGGAGGTTCCGGGTTCCTTTTTTAAAACAGATAACAAACATGAACACAAACGTACCGAATTTAAATGAGTATCTAAAAAAGGTGGATAACTGTCTGCAGCACGAGGCTTCATTCTGCACTGCTGCCTGTCCCTTTAACCTGGATGTGAACGAACTTGTTTCTAGGCTTCAGGAGGGACGCTTTAACGCCGCCTACAAAATATACAGAGACGCCACAGGCTTTCCTGAGCTGGCTGCCCGCCTTTGCACTGAAAGCTGCAGAGCAAGCTGCCTCAAAAACGCTGTCAGAGGAGGTCAGCCCATTGAGCTCCTGAAGCTTGAGAGGTCTATTCTGGAGCACGCCACCAGGAAGGAGCCTGTTAATTACAATATCCCGGCCAAGAACAAGAGCATTGCAATTATAGGCGCCGGAATCAGCGGCATGGCCTGCGCTCTCAGAATGGCCACCAAGAAATACCGGGTTACTGTATACGAGAAAACCGACCGCGTTGGAGGAAACCTCAGTGACAGTATTTCACCGGAGGTTATGGCAGATGAGCTGGCTCTTCAGATGAAGCATCTTAATTATAACCTGAAACTGAATACCGAAATCACATCCCTTCATCAGGTTCTGGATCTGGGCTACGAAGATAACAAGGCTGCAGCTGATGATGCTGCTTCCGGTGCGGCCTCTGTTATGAGAGCCTCCTCCATGAACGCCTCAAGAAGCCTGGAGGGAACCTATGATGCAGTTTATGTTGCTACAGGAGCAGAAGGAAATTTTTTTGGAATTGAGCCTTCTGCTGAATACGGCGGTCCCTGCAGGATTGTTGATAAAACTGCTGTATTTCTTGGAGGCGCAGCAGCAGGATCCGACCCGATTCATGCTCTCGCGGACGGCTTGAGGGTGTCCACTGCAATAGACAACTACACAATGACCGGGGTTCTGAAGTACCCGGTTTACCCTGCTACCGAAATATCCATCGACGAGGCTGCCTTCGTAACAACACAGGCTGTGGTCTCTTCAGATGAAATATATTCTAAGGAAGAAGCTGTTGAAGAGGCCGGACGCTGCATGAAATGCCAGTGCAGCGCCTGCAGACTTCACTGCGACCTCACCGATTATCTTCACAAGTGGCCACTTCGCTTAAGAGATGAGATTGTGGCAACAACTGCTCCCGGCACCTCGGAGCTCCACGCAACTCCTGCCATAAGGCTTATTAATACCTGCACCCACTGCGGCCTTTGCAGGGAGACCTGCCCTGAGGATATAGACATGGACGGCATGATACTGGCTTCAAGGTACAGGATGCACCAGCTTGACAGAATGCCATGGGCTTTTAATGATTTTTTCCTTAGGGATATGGAATTTACCAACGGTCCTGAGGCAGCCATGTGCGAAGCTCCTAAGGGCTATGAGGGGAAATCAAAGTACCTTTTCTTCCCGGGATGTCAGCTTGGTGCATCAGATCCGTTAATTGTACATAAATCCTATAAATATCTTATGGAGCATGAACCTTCCACGGCCATAGTTCTGGGCTGCTGCGGTGTGCCTGCAGAATGGGCGGGTGATGCTGAGCTGCGGGATTCTGTGATAGACAGAATCCGTGAAAACTGGGTTTCCCTTGGCAAGCCTGTCATGGTTCTTGCCTGCCCTACCTGCCGCAACACCTTCGCCAAATACCTGCCTGAGGCAGAAACAGTTTTTATATATGAGCTGATGGATGAATGGGGCATCATCGGACTGCCCGGATGCAGAGATGATGACAGTGCATGTGAGCAGTACGGCGGCAGCGTGTCCGGTGCCTTCAGCGTATTTGATCCTTGTGCAACCCGGCCTGAGGAGAGTGTGCGCACCGCTGTGCGGAACCTCTGCGGTAAGATGGGCATAAGCCTGGAGCCTCTGCCTTTGCAGGAAAAATGGACTGCCTGCTGCAGCTACGGAGGTCACGGAAGGCTGGCGGATCCGGACTTCACGAAATTTGTCCGGGAGAAGCGTCTGTCTGAGAGCAATCTGCCTTATATCACCTACTGTATCAACTGCCGGGTTTCCTTCATGGAGGAGGGCAGGATGGCTCCTCACCTGCTTAATATTGTTTTCGGTATTGAACCGAAGCTCTACACCTGCTCTAAGCGCCGTCTGAACAGAACTGAACTGAAATCGGCTCTGTTGAGGGAATTCCGGGGCGAATCGTCTATTGGCGATGAACGTGATGTGCCGGCGGAAGCGCCGGCTATTGTCCTGGAAATGAGCGAGGACATCCGTCAGAAGCTCCACAGGGAATTCATCCTTGAAGATGAGGCTGCCCAGGTTGTGGCTTTTTGCGAGAGAACCGGCAGATCACTTTATGACAGCGAGTCGGACAGCCATACGGGCTACCGCAAGATAGGAAACATGACCTACTGGGTGGAATACCGCAAAACCCGTGAACCCGGCAGGTATGTTCTCCTTAATGCCTATTCACATCGGATGACAATTGAACTGGAGATGGTTTGGAATGGAAAGAAAATCGACATTGATATGTAATAAATGCGGAGTTTCCCTTGAGCCTATCAAGGTGAATTTCAGCTACCTTGGCAAACAGTTCGAACACGAAGTTGACCGCTGCCCCCAGTGCGGGCAGGTGTATATTCCCGAAGAACTTGCAAAGGGCCGCATGGCTGAGGTTGAGAAAATACTTGAGGATAAGTAGACATACTCAAGGATAGTTAGAGATACTGGAGGATATAATGATAGATTCAAATACTTCACTGATACTTGGTGAGGGTAAATGCAGATATGCGTTCTTCCCGGGCTGCTGCCTCTGTGAGAATGAGCCTGAGATAGTGGTTAAGGCATACGATTCCCTGAGATTTCAGAATGCCGATACGGCTCTGATCCTTCTGCACTGCGGGGACGTGGCAGATGTGAAAGCCGCCTGTAATAAACTGGGCCGGCCCGAGTTCATCCTGTGCTGCCCGCGCTGCGTGAGTTTCTTTAGTCGTGCGCTGCCTGAAATACCGGCTGCATCCCTTTATGATAAGCTTATTGAGTACGGAATCAGCGGAGGCTGCAACAGCGTTGACTACTGTCTCCACGAATCTGTATGCCCTCTGGGACAGGACTCCGGCTGCGCCTGTACCGGCGATGCGGTTGGCGCCGCTGCCGTCGTCGGTGCCGGCGATGCCGGTGTCTGTGCTGGCGACGCCGGTGTCTGTGCCGGCGATGCGGTTGGAGCCAGCGCCTGTGCCGGCGATGCTGGTGTCTGTGCTGGCGACGCCGGTGTCTGTGCCGGCGACGCGGTTGGCGCCGTGGCACAGCTTGCCCGGGACATGGGCGCCACCCTTCATACGCATGAAAAAAACAGCCCGTTTCCTTACCTCGTCAATGACATTGCTGTAAGGAACCAGCTGAAATCGTCTAATCACGATGCTGCTCATATTCTGGAGCTTGTTTATGGAATGGGAGCTTCTAATACGCATCTTATTCATGAGCACGAGCATGAGGATGGCAGCGCTGCAGCTTCCAGTGATTCCACGTCAGATGTCCTGCAGACCCCTGAAGACTGCAACGGCGACTGCAGTTCCTGCAGCGGCTGCCCAGGTCAATATGAAGCTCCTCAGCCCCTGCCGGACGAAAACCAGCGCAGAGCAAACCTGGAGGAGCTTGTGCAGGTGGTCAAAGCACTTTATTTATAAGTCTTTCAAACCCTGTGCGCAGGATCCCTGCGAAGCGTAATGCCTTCTGGGCCGGCTCACTTCTCCGGCGACCTTCTGGACCGGCTCACTTCTCCGGCGACCTTCTGGGCCGGCCGCTACCTGCTAAGCCCTCAGGCCTGCCGGTTGGTCGGCAGAGGGCTTAGAGCTCGCAAGGCAGGCTGCATGTTGAAGTAATTGCAGATTTCTCATATTTGCTTCAACATACGTTGATTTTTAGCCCTGAAATGGGCTCATTTCAGGAGCCGATTTGAAGCATTCTCAATATAAATTAAATTGCTTCAACAGAATCGCAAAAATGTTGAAGCAATAATTTTTTGCTAAGGATATTTACAACAATTGGAAAAATTTAGGTGATAGAATCGGTGTTTCAGAAGGTTTGGTTGAAGCAAATTTGGATTTTCTTTGATTACTTCAACAATTTCTGGGGTCAAGCTGTAATGTGCAGCCGCCGAGTGGCACATAATGTGCAGCCGCCGAGTGGTACATAATGCGCAGCCGCCGAGTGGTACATAATGTGCAGTTGCCGAAGGGCTGCTTGTTTGGATAACACTGCTAGCCGGACGCAAGCAACCAAGCCGTCATTGGGCGGACAATGCAGGTAATCGTCCGCCCAATGACGGCTTTTGAATATCGGTTTGCTGCTTGCGGCGGCCGGCCCGGGAGACCGCCGGCAGCGCAGCATTCATATACGAGCCTATTGGTGGCCGCGGTTATAACCTACTCCACAAAACGCCGGATTGTGAGAATCCTGCCGGGAGCATGAACGCTGCTGACACAGATTCCGGCTCTGGAATTGTAGGCATGAACAATCTGGCCGTTTCCCGCATACATGGCATAGTGTCCGGGGTAATACACGATGTCTCCCGGTTTTGCCTCGGCAAGGCAGACGCCCTTGCCCATGCTGTAGAAGCCCATCCTTGGCACGTTGTATCCGAAGTGACGGTATACGGAATAGATGAATCCGGAACAGTCGGCTCCGTTTGTAAGGCTTGTTCCGCCGTACTTGTATGGGTTTCCTACAAATTGTTTACCGTAATCCACCAGCTTCTGACCGTCTGCTGACCATATAATCTCCCCGGAGTAATCCTGCCAGGCAGTATCTGCAGGTCTGGCAGCAGTTCCCAGACTTATCACAGTATTCTCCGGCTCCTGGATTATCTTTTCCTTCACCGGCTCCTTTGACGATTCTTCCCCGTTGGTCATTGTCACTTCACTTGTGACTATCATCTTGCCGTCTGTTCCCTCTGTTTTAAGCTCGGTGTTTCCCTCAAAGAGCTCGTCGGTCTTCTCGTAAACAACCTCCGGCTCTACAGGCTCAATGTCCTCCACCATTGATGTGGTGGTGACATGCATCATGGGCTTGTCAGTGTCGTTCTCCTCCAGCACCTTTTCCACCGCTTCATCTTCAGTGAGAACCCTTGGCGGCTCCACCCCAACAAATAGGGTTTTATCTTCAATTTTCAGCTCTTCCTCAATATGAATGCAATCAATGTCGCCTCCCTCGGGAACGTAATTCTCCATAACCCGGCGAATGACCTTCCCGGCAGTCTCTTCATCCTCAACGATAAACAGCTCTTTCCCGTCGGCGGAGACTATATAGGGATCTTCAACCTTTGTGCCGTCTGCATACACAGCATAGGGCTTCACCATTACCCCGAAGGTTACCCCGGCAGCAGCGGCAAATGCAAAAGCAATCACCACTGCGCTGAAGAGCTTTCTGTGTTTTCTGTAGAAATTTCTCAAAAGATACCTTCCTTATCTATTTAGCTGCGATTCTGTCAGTTCCCATGTACGGTCTCAGAACCTCAGGAATAATAACGCTGCCGTCAGGCTGCTGATAGTTCTCCAGGATTGCGGCAACGGTTCTGCCCACTGCCAGTCCCGATCCATTAAGAGTATGAACGAATTCAGGCTTGCCCTTCTCCTCAGGTCTGAATCTTATGTTGGCACGTCTTGCCTGATAGCTTTCGAAGTTGGAGCAGGAGGATATTTCAACATATCTGCCGTAGCTTGGCATCCATACTTCCACATCGTAGGTCATCGCCGATGAGAAGCCCAGATCTCCCGTGGAAAGTCTAACGACTCTATAAGGAATATTAAGCCTCCGGAGCACTTCCTCTGCATCGTCGGTGAGCTTCTCCAGTTCATCGTATGAGCCCTCAGGCTTGACGAACTTGACCATTTCAACCTTCTGGAACTGGTGCTGTCTGATGAGTCCTCTGGTATCTCTGCCGGCACTTCCCGCCTCTGCTCTGAAGCAAGGAGTATACGCCGTATGATAAATCGGCAGCTGGTCTGCAGACAGGATTTCGTCATCATATAGATTCGTTACAGGCACCTCTGCCGTCGGAATCAGGAAGAAATCCTTCTGAGGAATGTAGAACATGTCCTCTTCAAACTTCGGCAGCTGTCCCGTTCCCGTCATGGCTGCTCTGTTAACCATAAACGGCGGCAGTATTTCAGTATAACCCTGTTCCTCGGTGTGAAGATCCAGCATGAAGTTGATAACGGCTCTTTCGAGTCTGGCACCCAGACCTTTGTAAACGGTGAATCTGGCGCCTGCAATCTTGGCAGCTCTCTCGAAGTCGAGAATGTCCAGGTCTTCTCCAATGTCCCAGTGGGCCTTTGCTTCAAAATCGAATTCCGTAGGTTCGCCCCATCTTCTCATTTCAACATTATCGCTGTCGTCAACGCCGATGGGAACGTCCTTGTGAGGTGTGTTCGGAACATTCAGCAGAGCCTCCTTCAGATTTGCCTCCGCCTCGCTTACCCTGGCATCCAGCTCTTTGATTTCATCTGAGAGCTTCTTCATATCTGCCATGAGCTGAGTTGTGTCCTCTCCGTTCTTCTTCATGACAGGAATCTGCTTTGACTTTGTCTTCTGCTCATTCTTCATCTGCTCAACTCTGGCAAGAATCTCTCTTCTCTCCAGATCGTATTTCTGAATGTTTCCGATTCCAAAATCTCCCTTTCCCCTGGATTCTACAGCCTTCTTAACCCCTTCAAAGTCTTCTCTTATTCTCTTGATATCTAACATGTCTTCGCCTCTCTAAAACAGATTCTTCCTGTAAGTAATATAAAGCTCTCTAAGCTCTTCAATCTTCTCCTGCATTTCGATCTGCAGGTCTGATGCCTCCTGATAGTGTCTGGCATCTATGGCATTAACTATGCGGGTCAGCAGGCAGGTTTCCTCCAGAGTGTTTTTGCCCAGATAATTTCTCATCTTGACAATCTTACCCCAGAAGTGTCTGTCGTAATCCGCGCTTTCTTCCTCTCCGTGGGCTCTGGTGCAAAGCCTCAGAATGTCCATTGTTTCAGGCACAATTCTGTTCTTCAGCTCCATCATCCACTGATCCAGTACCGCCTCTCTGTATGACATCAGCGCCATGTCAGTCATCACATCATCCCTTCTGAAAATGTCCAGCTTTTCGGGATTTCTGTCGAAGACACTGATGTTTTCCCACACCGTTTTAGGAGCTTTCCCGAAGAATCGGTCTCTCTCCTCTTCAGTGTAATGGTCAAAAATATTTTTCTCGCTTCTGTATATTCTATCCTTTTCAAGATAGAAGTCCTCCTGTCCGTATTCCTTGGATACGGATTTCTCCAGCTCCTCAGGTGTCTTCCCTGCCTCCAGAGCCGCCTTTATGCCGTCCAGCATTGCCATATAGGATGCAGCCAGCACCAGGTATGTGTTGCTCTGAGGATTTGGAGATCTGAGCTCAAATCTTGTTGCTAGCGGGTTTCCTACCTCTCTCACCAGTCCCACCAGTACCGTTCTGTTTCTTGACGGCATTCTGGCGTCGTGGCCAAGGGATGTTACACAGCAGATAGGAGCTTCATAACCCGGTTTTTGTCTGTTAAATGAATCGTTTGATGAGCTTACAAACGGATTGATTACGTCGTAGTTTTTAAGGAGTCCCATGAGAGCTCCGAAGCCTATCGGGTTCAGGAACTGATTCTCCGGATCCTTATGGCTGAACAGGTTAACGGTTCTGCCGTCCTTCAGCTTCGCTGCTACACCCATGTGGGTATGCTCTCCGCTTCCTGCTACACCTTCTATAGGCTTTGCCATAAAGGTTACATCCAGACCATAGGTTCTGAAAACATCCCTTACAACATACTTTATCTGATTTTCATTATCTGCCGCCTGAATCGCCGAGGAGTATTTCCAGTCAATCTCAAGCTGCTCCATTACATGGTCGTAGTTTCCGGAGTTTCCAAACTTAGCCTTGACTCCACCTACTTCCTTGTGGCCCATTTCCATCTCGAAGCCGTACTTATCCAAAACCAGCAGAACCTCTTCAAGGGCCGTCCTGACCGGTCCGGTGGTTCTCTTCCAGTACTGTTCCTTCAGCATCTGGGCCGTTGACAGCTGTTCTCTGTCTGCATCGTCATCAGGTGTCTTAACCCAGAATTCCAGCTCTGTAGCTGCGGTAACATCAAGCCTCTCGATATCATCAGCACTGTCAATTTCCATATATTCAAAAACATACGGATTGTCTCTCAGCAGTTCCATAAGATCCTGCTTGAAGTTGTATATGGCATCTCGAAGTATCACTCTTGAACCTACACGGTCTGAGTCATTGTGAACCAGTGAGGATGGAATTCTCAGCGTGCCCACCGGCAAATCCGTATCGGGATCTCTGTATTTGAAGTTGTGATCAACGAACCAGTTAACTGTCCTGTCGGGGATTATGTCAACCTTGCCGTTGTTCAGATCCGCAATTCCGGGAAGCACTACTGAAGAGCCGTCTGTCTGGACTCCGCCTGTGAGAAACCCCTCAATATCCTGCAGAAATTCATTTACCGGTATCTTCTCATCAGTATCATGTCCGCCTACATCTATTCCCACCACGGAAACGAATTTCACCTCCGGGTGAGCCGTAAGTATTTTTCTTAGTTCCTTCTCGCTGTGTGCCTCCGGGGGAATGGTAAACAGCATTTTGTCCAGATCGTAATTTAGCATTTGCAATGCCTCCCATTATCACGAAAAGATGACAAGGAATAGCACCCCTGTCATCTTCTCATATTCCTTAAATTTTCTACTTTATTTAGCCAGCTTGTTCAGGTAACCTTCCAGTTCATCCATGTATTTGCCATACGATGACCAGTCTCCGTCCTTCAGAGCATCCTGGGCGTTTTCATATGCGCCCTGGGCTGCTTCTGCCAGTTCTGTCTTTGACATTCCTGTGCTTCCTGCGCTGCTGTTATCCTTGCTGCCTGTTTCCTCCTTGCTTCCTCCGTTTGCGGAGCCCTCACCGAACATGCTGGTCAGAGCTTCTGCCAGAGTTGCCTCGTATGCGATGTTATCACCGTATACTACAATTACTCTCTTAACTTCCGGAATACTTGAGTTGGTAGCTTCCAGATATACAGGTTCTACATAGAGGAGTGAATCTTCGATCGGTATGACGAAGAGGTTTCCTCTGCTGTACTTGGAGCCTGAAGAACTCCACAGTGAGAATTCCTTGGAAATCTCGGTGTTCTGGTCTATCTGAGCTTCAACCTGCATTGGACCGTAAACAATCTTGCTCTTTGGCATCTGATACAGAACCAGCTTGCCGTAATTGTCACCGTCGTTGCGTGCCACCAGCAGACCCATCAGATTCTTCTTGTCCTTCGGAGTGAACGGAATTGAGTTCACAAATTCTGCGCTCTCTTCACCAGGAAGCTTCATGATGTAGTAGTTCGGCGTCATAGGCTGTTCTTCAGTTCCGTAGATTTCCGAAGCAATCTGCCACAGGTCCTCGTTCTGATAGAATACCTTGACATCGTTCATGTGATATCTCTGGTATATCTGCGCCTGAATGTTCAGGAGAGTTCCCGGATATCTGATGTGAGACTTCAGACCCTCAGGCATTTCCTCAAAGTCCTTAAAGAGCTTCGGATATATGCTCTTGAATGTCTGTGCGATAGGGTCGCTGTCGTCCACGATGTAGTAGTCGGTGTCCCCTGTGTATGCGTCGATTACAACCTTGATGGAGTTTCTCACATAGTTAACATCTGTATCCTCGCTGTACGGCTCGGAGTATGGATATCTGTTGGTTGCTGTGTAGGCATCGATAATCCAGTAGAGCTTGCCTCCATCCGTTACCATGTAAGGATCGCTGTCGTAATCCAGGTAAGGCATGATTTCCTTGACTCTCTGTTCGATATTTCTGTTAATCAGTATTCTGGAATCGCTGTTGATATTTCCCGATACCAGCATCTTAAGGGACTTCTCTCTTACGGAGAACATGAGTCTTGTAAGCGGATTCAGGCTGATTCCGGAATCTGCCTTATACTTACAGTACTTGTTGCTGTTTCCGTCAGGATAGTCGAATTCCTCTTCGTCTGTATTAACCAGAACATAGTCGTTCGTCAACTCGCCGAAGTAAATCTCAGGTCTAGTTACTTCGATATCCACTGATGATTCAGGCGGAATGCTGTCGATAAGCATATCAGGCTGACCGCTTGCAGTAATCTTATCTACTCTGGAGAGAGTGATTCCGTAGCCGTGTGTATACTTGAGATGCTTGTTCAGCCACGTACTGCTTATCTTTTCCTCGTCGATTTCTCTGGCTGAGAGGAATGTCTGAGTGTAGTCGCCGTCGATGGTGTATCTGTCAACGTCAACATCATTGAATTCGTAGTACTGTCTTATTGACTGAGTCTGATTGTAGAACTTCATTGCCGGAGCATAGTCGTTGATTCTGATGTTCGAAATTGTTTCATCATTATTGGCTATGTCTTCTCCGCTGAGGTCCTCTGTGGCCTTGAAGGCCTTCACATCAACGCCGTCCAGCCCGTATGCATACTGGGTGTACTCTATGTTTCTTTCGAGATATTTGCTTTCCTTGTTGATTTCATCAGGTGCTACGATGAAGTTCTGGACAACCAGTCCCACACCTGTTCCAAGGATGCCTACAGCCACCATGATTGCAGGGCAGATTACTGCCACCTTAAGCTTTTTCTTTGAGATTCCGATTGCGACTGTAATTGCGGAAATCACCGCCAGAACAATGAGAACCCTGTACATCCACATCGTGACGTTTACATCTGTGAAACCTGCACCGTAAACAGCACCTGTACTTCCGAAGAGCAGGTCAAACTGCTTCAGCAGGAAGTAGACACCTATCATCAGGAAGAAGAGCACCGCTACAATTATCAGCTGCTTCTCGGCAATATGGACAATCATCATGAGATTCCTGTTGTCCAGCTGCTTCTTCGGTTTTTTCTTTTTGCCGCCGAATCCGCCGGCATTTCCTCTGCCGCCGCCGAACTGCTTGGCAAATTTGCCGAACATCTCATTGATCTCACTGAAAGGATTGTCATCTACAGGACGACCGCCGCCTTCACCGGTGTATCTGTCTTCTTCATATTCATAGTCGTCATCTGCCGCTTCTGCGTATTCCGATTCAGTCTCCTCCTCAACCTCCTCGAAGACTCTCGGAGTTCTCATAGACATAAGAATGGAATAGTACACGAATGTAAGCAGTGCGAAGATAACGATAAGCATTATCACTATCTGATTCAGCTCTTCAACAAAGTTCAGCTTGAACACATAGAATGATATGTCTATGTTGTACAGTGGATCTTTGATGTCAAAGTCCGAGCTGTTGGTAAACTGCAGCGTCTGGAACCAGAGTCTTGTCACTGCAAAGTACGCAGAGAGCGCACCTACCACGCCTGCCAGTCCCCATGTTATTAGGTTCAGCTTCCTGTTGTCAGGTATTTCATCTGACTCAACCTTGTTGTTGTAGCCCTTCTTAATGAACTTCAGGTAAACATAGGTCAGGAACGTTATCACAACAAACGTCGGAATTCCCACCTTCAGCTGGGTAAACAGCTTGGTAAAGAATACTGACAGATAACCCAGATCCTTGAACCACATGAGGTCTGTCAGCCAGTTAATGAGCACGACAAACAACAATATTATTGCCAGGGCAACAATAATTATCCCCTTCGCTCCCACTTTTTTCTTTTTCTTTTCAGTTGCCTCCAAAGCGAATAACCTCCTTTTTTAACTATACTTCATAATCTGTTCCCGGAATTGAGTAGTCTGTTTCGCTTCCGGTAATAAGATGAATGACTTTGTTCAGCTGATTGTCGATAAACTCAGCTGCACCGCTGTTTGGTGCCAGGAACTTGATTCCGATTCCTGCCAGCTCAACGGCAAATATTACGATAAGGATAACAAGGAGAATCTTGAGAACAATACGGCCTGCACCGCCCTTTTCTCTGACTTCATTCTCTGCGTCATCAGAACCGTCTCTGTAATCCTCTCCTGCAAATTTCTGTTCACCGGCCCCTGTGAAATCATCCTCGATTCCTCCGTAGAAGCTGTCCATTGCCTTTGCAGCGTCCTCTTCCTGACGGCGCTTAAACTCCGCGGCTTCCTTTTCACCGTAGCTGTCGAAGCTGCCCGGTAATTCATCCTCTCCGGTTTCAGCAGCCGGCATTACCATTGTATCCTCAAGGCCCGGCTTCAGGGCTTCGTTTGTTCCCGCAGCCGGCTTCAGAGCAGGCTCTTCCTTTGGCGCGAAGCCGCCTTCGGATGTTAAGGCGTCTTCAGTCTGCTGTGTCTCTGCTGCAGGTGCCGGAGCATCCTGTTCAGATTTCTGAATTTCCTCTGCTGAGGTTTCTTCGAATCTGTTCAGCAAATCCTCAACTGTTGCATCTTCTGATTTAAGCTTCAAATCAGGTTCTGCCGGTGCGGACGGTATCTCCTGAAGCGAATCTTCTATTTCTTTCAGCTCGCTCTTGCTGATTTTTACTGTGGTTCCCAGTCCTGCCAGTACTGCCGCCTTATCTACAGTTCTGGTCTGTACCAGCTCGCTGTTGTCCAGCATTGTATTTCTTCCCGTAACCGGCTTCTCGCCCAGCAGTTCCTCCACAGTTGACGGTATCGGCTCCCCGGCAGGTGCTTTTTTCTCATTGTCAAGTCCGAATTCTGCCAGGAATTCCGCTCTGGCTCTGGCCATTTCGCTCAGGTTGTCGCGATGTGCCTGATGTGCTCTTCTGTCTCCCTCCAGCTTGGCGTCAACGGCCGGGTCCGGAGCTTTCGCAGCTGCTGCCGATGCGGCAGGTGCCTCAACAACTGCCGGTTCTTCAGAGACTGCCGCTGCAGCCGGAACTTCCGGAGCTGCAGATGCTGCAGGAGCTGCCGTCATTTCAGGTACAGGCGCCGGCTCTGCCGGTACCTGCCTCGGTGAAAACTCGCCCTTGAGCTTGGCGATTTCCGCTTTAATCTTTGCCTCTTCCTCTGCCTTCATCCTTGCTGTCTGTGCAAGAGCCGTACGAACCTCTTCGGCTGCAGCGGCAGAGTTTGCCTGTCTTGCAAGGTTGTCCTGTTCGGCTGCCAGCCTCTCTCTGATGCTTGCCTCTTCATTGCTGCGTCTTTCGGCTTCCTTAGCCCGTCTTTCGGCTTCCAGGGCAGCCATTCTGGCTTCTCTCTGTTCTTTTATCTTCTGAGCCTCCTGCTGCGCTCTGTATTCAGCTTCAGCTTTCAGTCTCTGTTCTTCCTCTTCTGCTTTTCTTCTGGCTTCTTCTTCAGCTCTGATTTTTTCTTCCTCCAGAGCTCTGATTCTCATTTCTTCTTCGGCGCGTTTCGCCTCTTCCTCTGCCTGTCTTGCCAGCTCCTCGGCCTTTGCCTTTGCTTCTGCAACAGCCCTTTCTCTGGCTTCTTCCTCAGCTCTGGCTCTGGCCTCTGCTATAGCTGCCTCTCTGGCTTCCGCCTCTGCCTTGCGGCGGGCTTCCTCGGCAATTCTCATTTCTTCCTCAGCCTTAAGCCTTGCTTCCTCAAGAGCTTTCTCTCTGGCTTCTTCCTCCAGGCGTGCCTGTTCCTTAGCACGCTCCTGAGCTTCTATTCTCTGCAGCACATCAGATTCGAAGGCCTTCGGCTCATAGGATCTGACAGCGCCTTCTCTCTCCAGAAACGCTTCCATAGAATTATCTTTAGGTCTCTCTTCGAACTTCTGATCAGCTGTCTTTTCGGCAACTGACTGCTCCTGTCCAATCGGATTTCCCGTTCTGATTTTATCGTATTCTCTGTCCAGAAGCTTCTGGAATTCTTCATTTTTGCTGTTAAAGGTGTAGAATTTCTCTATTTCCGAAGCCGGACTTTCCTTTGCCGGTTCTGCGGTATTGTCTGACCACAAAGACTGCACCGCTGCCGCAGGCTGCGGCTTTGAAGGCATCAAATCCTCTACAGAAAGCTCTGCTCCGGCAGCAACCTCGGCCTTTTCTTCCGTAGAAAGACCTCTTGTAAATCTGTCTTTGACATCATTCGGATCTGCGTTCCAGTCGAAGTCAATGTCCTCTGTTTTTGTTATTTTGTCCTGACTTGGATAATCGTTGACATTCCAGTCGAATTCTTCAAAAACAGGTTTTCCGGTATCTCGCGCTGCAGGCTCCTCAGCCGGCGCTTCCTTTGCTGCCGGTTCAACAGGGACCTCAACCGGTGCTCCGCAGAAATTGCAGAACATTGATCCCTCGGCTATTTGTTTTCCGCACTTATTACAATACATTCTATCCTCCTCTAGTTTATCAACTAGTATTACGCCCTGATCAGATCTTCCAGTTCAGAGGCTGTATATTTCCTGCCGCTCTTTCCTACATCATATCCCATATGATGGTTTGACGGCGGATAAGCTGTTACCGGTGCCGGCTCCGATTTCGGTGCCGGCCTTACTGGCTCAGGCTCCGGTGCCGGCATTGGCTCAGGCTCCGGCTCCTGCGTCTCAGCGACCTCCTCCATGAGCCAGTCTTCGAAATCGTCATCAAAGAGATCCTCCAGTGATATCTCGTCAAGCTCCCTTGCCGCGCTGACTTGCTCTGCGCATTCCCGTGTATTCTCCGGCGGAGCCTCAACAGCTCTGACTGGGCTGCTTTCTTCAAGCTTCGCCGCCAGATAATTCGTCCGCTCCGATATTAGTTTTTCCATGTTATCCAGGCTGTCCTCAAGACCCTTTATCCTCGTCTCATTCTTCTGTGAGCTTTTGATGCTTTTGAGAGAGCATATGATAAAGAAAACACCCAGTGCTATGAACAGTCCTGCAGCAATTACGGCTATAGCCATTGCTACTTCCATTTGATTTTGTCCCCCTGCTTTCTATCCCAAACAATACGCGCCATCTTATACTTATGGTACTTATAGATATAGGCATTATACAACAAAAAAGGCGGTATTACCACCTTTTTCCTTTTATTCTGCTATTGTGATGTGATTCCCGGATGTTGAAGCAAATCAGCGAGAATTTCAATTGCTGCAGCAAGACGCCGCCGTCGGGGCAGCTGCGGAACTGCAGGCCGACTTGGGAACCTGCTGCTGGGCAGCAGACTGCATTGGGGCCTTTGATTGTCAGGCACTTACAGTATGCCAAGCTTACTCTTCAAGCCCTCCTGCAGCACCTTGGAGAAGTTTATATTTCTGGCAACGGCTTCTTCGTTAAGCCACTCAGGAATTGTCAGTGTCTTCTTAACTGATTTCTTACTATTTCTTCGATGGTACTCCAAAGTGTCGCAGGCGACATAGCTCACAAATTCATTTTTCTCCGGATTAATCCATCCTATTTCAGATGCTTCAGGTATAAGCTCGCCTTTGCTTTCCTTGGAATAAAGCATCATTGCCAGCGCATCCTCTGCCATTGCAATCGCATCCGGAAGATCATCTCCACAAGTTACACATCCCTGTATATCAGGAAACGAAACTCCGTAGGATATTCGGCCATCATTTGTTATTTCCTTTTTGAATACTGCCGGATATACATATTTCATCGTTTATTACCCCTTTTCTCAATTCCTGCTGATTTCAGAATAGAATCGGCTGTTCCAGTTGGCAGCTCCTTTGACTTGTGTCTTGATACCGTAAAATCACAGCCGGTAATCGGGCTATGCCATATATCATGTTTTGCTCCATGCAAGACAAGTTCGCAACCGTTTTTCTTCAATAATCTGATAATCTCTGATACTTTCATAATACGCGCCTTTTCTAAATTGTAACACGTATTGGCACGTATGTAAATGGGTTGTTAACAGGTTGTCTTCCCTGTTGTTGCAGTTTTCTTCATTGAATTTCAGTTGCTGCAGCAAAGCGCCGCAGTCAGGGCGGCTGCATAGCAGCAGTCAGCCCGCTGCTATCTCATCTTGAAGTCCACGCCAAGCTCTGCTGCCTTTGCACGGCACCTGTCCAGAGATTCCCCGGAGATTGCAGAGCTGACCACGGAAACCGTTACCTGAGGTACGTACTGCTTCACGTCCCGGATGTACTTCAGAATTGCGTCGTAGGACTCGCGCCCGAACCGGGGCATGCAGAGCTCGTAATACTTGTCCCGGTCCGCCTCGTTGAGGCTGATGGAAACCATGTCGATTTTGCCTTTGAGCCAGGGTGCCGTGTCTTCGCCCCAGATCAGATCGGCCAGCCCGTTGGTATTGATTCGAACAGGCTTGCCCCAGGATGCCTTGATGAATACCGCCAGCTCCAGCAGGTCCTTGAGCCTTTCGGTTGGTTCGCCGTAGCCGCAGAAGACAACTTCATCATAGCGGCTTACATCCCACCGCCTGAGCTCTGCCTTCACCTCTTCAACCGAGGGGTCCTTCTCCAGCACAAGGCTGTCAGCATCCCCAAGGGAGTCGGTATAATTTCTGATGCAGAACCTGCATGCATTGGGGCATTTGTTTGTAAGGTTAATGTATAATCCTCCGAAATAATCGTATACTATTGATGCCATATGTGCCTCCTTTTCAGTACTCAAGTTTCCAATCCTCAGTCATCTGTCCTCAGATCTGCCAGTGTAAAGCTGACTGCCTTGGCAAGCTCCCCGATTCCCATCTGAACCTGGTATCCTATTTTGCCGGCGCTGAACATTATCGTTTCGTAATCAGCTGCGGTGCTGTCCACAAATGTGGGGAAGGGTTTTTTCATTCCGATGGGGCTGCACCCTCCGTGAACATAGCCCGTAAGGGGAAGCAGCTCTTTTTCCTTTATCATTATAATGCTCTTCTCCCCGGCAGCCTTTGCGGCCTTCTTCAAATCAAGTCCGCCGGTGACGGGCACCATGAATACGTAATGCTGCCCGGTATGCCCCGATGCCACAAGGGTTTTGAAAACCTGCCTTTCGTCCTGCCCCAGAGCCGCCGCCACTTCATTGCCGCTGATGGCTCCTGTGCTTTCATAGGAATGAGCCTCGTACTTTGCCTTTTTCTGATCAAGAATTCTCATTACATTGGTTTTGTCTGTCCTTCGTCCCATTATTTCCTCATCTCTTTTTCTTTATCTCTTTATCGTCAGGTATGCGGCCATCTCACTTATAATCCCGCCGTCACCTCGATAGGAATAAAACACATCTCTGCTGCAGCAGGTGCATTCAGGCGCAGCAATAATATTCGAAGCCTTCAGCCCCGCCTCTTCCAATACAATTCTGTTTGCTTTTTTCAGGTCAAAGTGCATGCGCCCGGTTTCCGGATTTCTTATGAGAACCATGTCCGCCTTCTCGCCCCAGAGCCTTCTCGTTTCCTCCACCACCTCCGGTCCTATTTCGTAGCAGCTGCTGCATATGCATGGCGAAATCCAGGCATGGATGTTATCCGGTTCCGCCCCGAAGTTTTCCTGCATTTGTCTCACCGTCTCCCGGCAGATTCTGTTCAGCGCCCCTCGTCGGCCTGCATGGCAA
Organism: Lentihominibacter sp.; assembly: GCA_051882875.1. Taxonomy (GTDB): domain Bacteria; phylum Bacillota; class Clostridia; order Peptostreptococcales; family Anaerovoracaceae; genus Lentihominibacter. The sequence goes on from JBJESQ010000043.1 coordinate 69,609, forward strand.
AGGCCCACAGACCTGCTCTCCGGATCTGCCAGAAAAACTGCCGAGCAGTCAGCCACATAAACCCCCAGTACTATTCCGGGGATATTCGTTACCAGCCCGTCTGTTTCCGGAATCCTCTCCCGCTTCAGGTCGTAGCCATTCCCTCCGGTGTCGGATTCCGCAGCAGTCCCGCCGGCGGAGGTGTTCCCCGGCGCCCTATCACCTGTCACCGCATAAACCCTGGCGGTATGCTTCTGGTTCACCGTCACCAGTTCCTCCGGCGCGGCTCCCATCCCGGCCAGATATTCGCGATTGTTCTTCAATATTTCCTCATAATCTTCGCCCTGCCTGTAATAGAGCTTCGGCCCCCTCTTTCCCAGGGAAAATGTCCCCCGCGCGAAATCCGGCAGCGACGCAATCATCCTGTCGTCTTCAGTGTGTTTCACAGTTCGTCTCCTTTTTATCTATATTATCACATGCAAAGGCAAGGAGGCTGTTCAGGTACGGATTTTTCAGCAAAAAACAGGGATTTTCGAAGGTTTTGCTGAAAAACCTCTTCTGTCTTTCAGCAGGAACAGGCACTTGCAGGTTTTTTTGCTGAAAAACCCTAGGCTGCCTGTCTGCTCATGACTCCCACACCAGGTATAGTCTGTCATTATTTTCCATTATTTCCCATTGTTTCAGCAAAAATACAGCTTTTGGACAATTTTTGCTGAAAAATCCGTACCCGGCAGGGCGCTGGCGATATTACAATAGATACATGAAATATTATCTTGGAATTGACGGAGGCGGAACGAAGACAAAGTTCACCCTCTGTGACGAAAGCTTAAACAAGGTCAGTGAATACACGGGGCCCGGATGCCACTATCTTCAGGTGGGCTTTGATGGTCTGCAGGAGGTAATAAGCAGCGGTCTTAGGAAGGTGACCGCCGGAGGCAGGCACATTGAAACGAAGGATATTGCCTTTGCATTTGCGGGATGTGCAGGGTACGGAGATGTGGCTGCAGATGCACCGCTAATAGGCGATGCGATAAAGAAGGGACTGGGGGGGATTCCATCCAGGGTGGGCAACGACTGCGAAAACGCTCTGGCGGGGGCTCTGGGGGACACTCCGGGAATCAATATAATTGCAGGCACCGGATCAGTGGGCTGCGGCAGAAACAGCCGAGGCGACTTCGCAAGGTGCGGCGGCTGGCACCATGTGATGGGCGGTGACGAGGGAAGCGGCTACTGGATAAGCTGGAGCCTCCTTAAGGAATTCCAGCGCCAGAGCGACGGCCGGGATGCCCGAACCCTGCTTTACGAGGAAGTGCGCCGCGCCCTGGAGCTTAACACCGACGACGAAATTGTGACGAGGGTAGTGGGTCAATGGAATCTGGACAGAACGAAAATCGCCTCACTGGCACCTCTGGCTCTGGAGCTTTGCAATGCCGGAGACCCCCATGGGAAGGCAATACTGAAGGAGGCAGCGGTACAGCTTGCGGATTTCGCCTTCGCACTCTATGACCGGCTGGGATTTGACAGATCGGAAATCGTGCCATGCAGCGGCACCGGAGGGGTTTTCAGGATGGGAAGTCCTGTCACCGAGCCTTTTAGCGAGCTGCTGGCTTCAAAGGGCATGGAATACAAAGAGCCCATGTCCGAACCGGACATGGGCGCAGTAATGCTTGCTATGAAGTTCGCCAATCAGAAGGAGTAGACTGCCGTCGCTGCCGAAATGCATCCGGCAAGGATAGCCAGCAGAATCGAAAGACCTATAAATACTATGGAGAGTATGAAGCCTATTTTGTTAAGATTATAGGCTTTTTGTCTTTCGTACTCCATTTCAGGCGGTACGGCAAGATTCTTAACCTTGTTCATTCCCACTATGCCCAGGATGAGTCCCGCAATCGATACTATGAATGCACCCACAATGGACAGTATGCCGAAGACTCTGGCATTTGCGATTATTCCGTACACGGGATCCGGCACATACCGGGTACTGTGCTCCGGAGCCGGCTGCTGAACATACATGTATGCCGCAGCGCTGCTCGGGGCAGCCTTCGGCAAATAACGCTCAGGCTTCTGGGAAAGAAGCTGTGCCGTCAGTATGAAGCCCAGAGACAGGCCAATATCTCCAAGAGTTTTCCCGCCGTACATGCTGAAATATGATGCGCCCCCATAGTAACCGAAGCTGTAATAGCCGGTCCAGAAGGTTATGTATCTCACCAGGAGAACAATAAACGCCAGCAGTGCCAGGGCCATGATAATGTATCTGCCGGCACCGAGAAGTTTCCTGTTTCCGGTGAAAATGCATATGGCAAGCAGCACCGCTGCTGCAGCATAAAGCAGGAACCCTGCCATGATTCCAAGGTATGCCGGTGACTGGTAGATTACAACTATATAGCCTTCAAGTATAATCGAAAGCAGGCAGCCCACCGCTATCGCAGCAGGACCGATTGCCCCGATTATTTTGTTCATTTCCATGATAATATACAGGCCGGTGATAACGCATCCTGCAGCTACTATCAGGTAAATAGGCACCCACAGGAGGGATGCTGACGCATAAAATCCTCCGCCATACTCAAGGGCCTCAATAAAGCCCATGAAGCTCGTCACCGCGAGATACAGACTTATTGCCGCCGTCACGAAAAATCCAACAGCGGCAGCAATGGACAGCGCCTTGCTGTTATCTGTACCCGCCGGGTCAGGTGCAACAGGTCTGAATCCCGGTGTAGGTTCATAATTGTTATTCTCTTGATTCATTTCATCCTCCAGTTCTATATAAACAGGCCTCCAGTTCTATACAAACAGGCTCGGCATATTCCTTATCACGCCCCATATCAGATACAATACCGCCACTGCAATTAATGCGG
>JBJESQ010000043.1:72542-76961 GCA_051882875.1 Lentihominibacter sp.
ATATTCCTTATCACGCCCCATATCAGATACAATACCGCCACTGCAATTAATGCGGTGTTCATCCACTTAGGAATCTTCTGATCTCCGAAGCTGACATATCTGTACATGAGATACCCCGCCAGAGCCAGCAGTGCCGGCATCATGCAGAAGGTCACAGGATTGCACCGGAAGGCCTCCTCGAAATCCCCCTGAAGCATGTTCAGAAACATTCCGCTGATTCCGCATCCGGGGCACTGAAGCCCCGTCAGTCTCTCAAATGGACAGCAAATGCCCACATGAAATTTCAGTACAATTCCCGTGTACAGAAGCCCTGCAGCCAGCAAGCCTGACAGGGTTATGATAAGCCGTCTCAGCCTGCGTGTCCTATCCGTTAATGTTGTCGCTGTTTGCATATGCTCCGCCCTGATCATACGGATTTCCCTGATTGTTGAATCTGACAATATTGTTAATCTTGTCCTGCATAAGTGCGTATGCGATAAGCATAGTAACACCGCAGAAGTAATTAACAAGCGCCAGAACCAGCATCATCACAGACCAGGACTCGGCGTCGTTTCTTCCCGTATATCTGCCGTATTCCTCAAACTTGCTGCCCTGCTTGTAACACCAGTAGATGTTGTATATGCCGCAGGTGATTATAGAAAAAACAACAACCATTGCCGGGCTTGCCTCCGAGCGTGTTCCCAAAACAAGATCCGTCTCTTCCGCCAGCTTGTAAAGCCAGTAAAGACCGTATATTCCGCATGTGATGATTGTGAAAACAATTGACAGTGCTATGCTTCTCTCCGTTATTGGTATTCCCATAAAAATCCCTCTCTTCTTCAATTAACTCTAAAAAATATCTCCTAATATTTCACGTTCTGCGAACAGGACAGTTGTCCCCCCTGTGTGCAGGAACAGAACATCGCTTCCCTGCGGAACTGCGCCGCTTCTGATATCGGCCAGCATTCCTGCAAAGGCCTTCCCCGTGTAAACAGGATCCACCAGGATTCCCTCCCTGCGAGCCAGAAGCTTTATGGCCTCGGAGCCCTCTTCGCTTGGCACCTCGTAATCAGGTCCCGTATGGCGGTTGTCCACAATGAAATCCTCACCGGTAACAACCGGCAGCTGTCCGGAGTTATCCAGAAGAGCCAGCGCCCTGTTGGCAAGCTCCGCTGCCGCTTCAGCATATCCCCCTGTATCTTCCATCGGCAGTGTCATCATGGAATGAACTTCAATATCCAGTCCCGTAAGCTTCCGGCCTGCGGCGATTCCCGCCATGGTTCCACCTGAGCCTGTGGCGTGATACAGGTATTTCGGGCTGAAATCCTCAGGTAGCTGTGCCGCCAGCTCAACCATGCAGTTCACATAACCCAGGGTTCCGTATTCGTTTGCTCCGCCCATAGGAATGTCGTAGCAGGGAATGCCGGATGCGTTGAGCTCCGCAACCTTCTCCGCCCCAAGAACAAAGGATCTCCTTTCTGTGTCATCAAAGGACTCTCCTTCCATCGGCTCAACCACATGAAGCTCTGCCCCGTAAATGCTGTCCAGGAGCATGTTGCCCTTAAGGTCATTCATGTCAGGCTTTACCATGGCGGCAAGGTATGCTATTGGTTTGATGCCGCATCTCTTCGCCGCCCACACTGTCTGCATCACGTGATTCGACTGGGTGGCTCCGTAGGTGACAACACTCTTCGCACCAAGCTCCAAAGCCCGCCCCATGAGGAATTCAAGCTTCCTGGTTTTGTTTCCTCCGAACTGATTTCTTCCTGTGAAATCGTCTCTCTTAATCCAGAGGTTCACCCCCAGCTCCTCGGACAGATTGCCAAGCCTGTGCAAAGGCGTGGGAAAGAAGCCGAGACTGACCCTTGGTATTCCTGCAATCATTTTTTCCGATGTGTTTGTCATTTCCGGGCACTCCTTATTCATATGCGCAGTTCATGTTCTGGTCAACAACGTATACCCATGTCTTGCCCGGTGTGAATCGGAACTGCTTGCCGTTCTTGTCTTTAAATACTGTTCTGCCGTCGGGATCCTTCTTGCTCCATGTTCCCTTCACAACCTTGCCCTCGGTAAACAGCAGCGCCTGGCCCTTTGAATTGAAATCAATCTCAAGTCTGCCCTTTTCGTCATCAAGGCCTGTTTCTGAGTCCTTCATGGTATTGCTTTGAACATACTGAACAAGGATGTTCGCGAACTCCAGAGGTTCTCCTGTTGCCGCGTCAATATAGTCCTCACCGAACCAGTATCTCTTGTAGGTTCCGGTCTCCTCATCATATGTGCAGGTGCTTGTATTCAGGGAAGCCATGTTGGCGTTCACTCTGATGTTTACAGCCTTCTCCTGCTGATCCAGAATGTTCTGAGCCTTAGACACCTCTCTGGCATCCTCGAAATCCTCTGATTCTCCAAGCGCCTCGATTGTAGCCTTCGCATCTGAGATGGCCTGCTTTTGCTCCTCACGCCACTGGTCGTCTCTGAATTTCCATGGCTTTATCGTCTGCTCCTCTTCGAACCAGCCCTCCTCATCTGCTCTTTCCTGTATTGTTGACCAGTCGATGAAGGCATCGTTAGGGGCCTGCTTCTCTTCGGATCTGTAGAAGAGATCCGTATCCTGCATGCCGTTTATGTGGTAGATTCCGCAGCTTTCCATGTAGCTGTGTGCCTTCTTGCCCCAGCCGTATCCCACATGGGCGGCCTTGTACTCTCTGGCTATGTCAACGAAATAGTATCTGACGCTTCTGATAGGTCCAACCTTCTCAGGAAATTCCGAGTAGTAAATGGCCTGAAGTCTTGTGAACTGACCCTCAACAGGAATTTCGTATATTATGTCCGCCTCGGCGATTCCCGTCTGGGGAACTGCTCCGTCCGGGGCATTGGGAATCGAAACCTGAACAGGTCTGGCAGGCAGAGCCTCCTCCGCTTCAAGACCCGTAATCGGATTAATGACAGTCTCAGGCTCTGAAGCCGTTGTTCCGCTGCCTCCGCAGCCGGTTATGAGTATCACACCCGTGGCAAGCAAAAGCACCATGGCTGCTGTTGCTGCTATAAGTTTAATTCGTTTTTTCATGTTATCCTCTTTTCATTCACTCAATGTAGTATGTTATAATGATTTTACCATATAGAAAGGAATTAGCAAATCATGAAACACGAATACTTCCCGCAGGGCATCTGCCCAATGAAGCTGGATTTTGAACTTGAAGGGGATGTGGTTAAGAACATCGAATTTACAGGAGGCTGCAACGGCAACCTTAAGGCCATATCAGCTCTGGTGGACGGCTGGACCGTGGATGAGATATGCAGCAAGCTGGAGGGGAACACCTGCGGCTTCAAGAAGACATCCTGCGCGGATCAGCTGTGCCAGGCCCTCAGGAAAGCAAAGGCAGGAGAGATTTAATGCTCTACCTTGGTTATCATCTTTCCTCTGTCAACGGCTTCGAGGCCATGGGCAGGGAGGCCATCGCGGCGGGGGCAAACACCTTCGCTTTTTTCACGAGAAATCCCCGGGGAGGCAAGGCCAAAGACATTGATCCGGCTGATGCAAAGGCTCTGGCTGACCTTCTCAGGCAATCCGGTTTCGGCAAGCTGGTGGCCCATGCTCCATACACCCTGAACCCCTGCAGCGACAAGGACCACGTCCGGGAGTTTGCCGCATTCTGCATGGGTGACGACCTGAAGCGAATGGAGCACCTGCCGGGGAACTACTACAATTTTCATCCCGGCAGTCACGTGGGTCAGGGGGTTGAGAAGGGAATCGAGATGATTACATCACTTCTCAATGAGATTCTGACTCCTGATCAGACCACAATCGTGCTTCTTGAAACCATGGCGGGCAAAGGCTCCGAGATTGGAGGCAATTTCTCTGAGCTTGCTGCAATTATCGACGGGGTAAAGCTTAAGGACAAGGTGGGAGTGTGCATGGACTCCTGCCATGTGAGCGATGCCGGCTATGACATCATCGGCAATCTCGACGGAGTTCTTGATGAGTTTGACAGAGTTGTGGGGCTTGATCGTCTCAAGGCTCTCCACATTAACGACAGCAAAAATCCGCCGGGCTCCCATAAGGACCGCCATGAGAAAATCGGCGATGGCCAGCTGGGTCTTGACACCATCGGCCGTTTTATCAATCATCCGAAGCTCAAGGGACTTCCATGTATTCTGGAAACCCCAAATGACTTTGAGGGCTACAAACGGGAAATCGAAATTCTTAGAGGCTGGCAGCCCGGGAAGTAACGTATTGGGGCGATACATTATGGATAACAAGAATGCCGGCAGACCCTGCACCTATATGCTCCGGTGCAGTGACAACACCCTGTATACCGGCTGGACAAATGACATAACAAAGCGCCTTGCCGCACACAATGCCGGCAAAGGCGCTAAATATACTAAATCAAGAACTCCCGTGGAGCTTGTTCATGTTGAATTTTTTGATACACGTGAGGATGC
>JBJESQ010000043.1:77061-78579 GCA_051882875.1 Lentihominibacter sp.
ATCTGCCCTGCGACTCCCTCGATTACCGGAGGTTCCTCTTCTTCAAAAATCACCCCTTCAATGTCCTCGATAGGCGGCAGATCCTTCAGTGATTCGAATTCGAACTGCTTCAGGAATTCGTCGGTGGTTCCGTAGAGAATAGGTCGACCCACTGTTTCGGCCCGTCCCACCTGGGCTATGAGGTTCTTTTCCATGAGTCCTTCCATAACCCTGTCACACCTGATACCTCTGATTGATTCTATTTCGCTCTTGGTTACCGGCTGTCTGTAGGCCACGATGGCCAGGGTTTCCAGGGCCGACTGGGAGAGTCTTCTCTTTCTTACCGGGGTGCAGAGCCTCTCGATAAAGTCCAGATTCTCTTTCCTGGTCACAAACTGGAAGCACTTGTTCACCTCTCTTATTACGATGCCCCTGCCCTCCTGCTCGTACTCGGTCTGGAGCTCTTTGCAGCAGTCGTAGACCTCGTTTCTGTCAACTCCGAATATGTCTGCCATGTCCTTGATGTTCAGGGGCTCTCCCCAGACAAACATCATTGATTCAATTGCCGATTTAATTGTCTTGTTCGCCATTGGTTTCTGTCTCCCCTGTGTTTCTGCCAGCTGTTTCGGTTGCTGTTTCGGTTGCTGTTTCGGTTGCCGTTTCGGTTTCGTCCTTCAGGTGCTCGGTGGCGTACACCTTAATGCTGCCGAAAAGTTTATTCTGCTCTGCGTCCAGCGTTCTCTGCTTCATCATTTCCAGAACCGATGAGAAGGTTACGGAGATGTCGTATTTGTCTCCCTTCTTCTCCACCAGCTCTTCGAAATCCACCCGGTGGCCTATTGGCCTGTTTTTGAAATAGCTGCGGATATTGCTCATGCGAAGCTCCGTTGTTACCTTCTGTTTCTCGCTTCTGATATGATGAGCCTTGATTTCCTCAAGCTTTTTCTTCTTTCGCAGAAATGCCTCAAAGGCTTTCCTGAAGCTTTCGGCGTCGAGAAGCAGGTACTCATCCGGTTCTCCGGTGTACTCAGCCAGATCCTCCTGGGGCTTCTCGATGGACGCAGCCGCCAGAGTGTGACGCTGCCTGAGCATTTCGGATACAGCCTTGTATTTCTTGTATTCCTTCAGCTTCTCCACCAGCTCCGTTCTGGGATCCTCATAGCCGGACTCGTTGTCCTCCGTCACCGGCTTTCTCGGAAGAAGCATCTTGGATTTCAGTTCCAGGAGCTCTGCCGCCAGCACCATAAACTCAGATGCCGGGGTTACCTCTGCCTCCTGCATCTGTTCTATGTATGACATATATTGAGTTGTAATCTCCGAGACCCTTATGTCGTAAATGCTCATTCTGGCATGCTCAATGAGATACACCAGAAGATCGAAGGGGCCTTCGAATATGTTAAGTTTCACTCTGTAGCTCATGGCTCTATTTTACCATAAAAGAAATTGTTTGACTATTGCGTCGGGGCAGATGTCGACTATTATAACATGGCTATTCCAACCTGACCAAGACAGTCTGGCTATGGCAATATGAGAGGCTGT